>NZ_JBHXNJ010000031.1:0-71509 GCF_042719655.1 Nocardia sp. NPDC058518 | reverse complement strand
TGCTCCTTCGTCGCGTACGCAACGGCGTCTAACCGGCGACCCGGCCGCGGACCCGGCCACTTCGTGGCCGCCGCTCCCTAAGGGTCGCGGGTGCGGGGCTGGGAATGCGGTCATGGGGAAGCCCGGGCAGTGCCGGGAGCGGGAGTGCAGTCAGGAGCGAACGGTCGCCGAACGCACACCTTCAGCCAGTTCGGCTGTCAGCGCGCGGACTGCGTCGAGGCCCTCCGGCACGGCCGAGACCAGCGCCGATCCGACGATGACTCCGTCGGCGTACGCGGCGATCTCGGCGGCCTGCGCGCCCGAGCGCACGCCGAGGCCGACGCCGATCGGGATGTCGGAGTGCGCGCGGATTCGCGAGCACAGCGCAGGCGCGGCCGAGGAGACCGCCTCGCGAGCACCGGTCACACCCATGGTCGAGGCCGCGTAGATGAAACCGCGCGAGGCCTCGAGGGTCTTGACCAGACGCTCTTCGGTCGAGGACGGTGCCACCAGGAAGATGCGATCCAGGTTGTGGGTGGCCGAGGCGATGAACCAGTCGTCGGCCTCGTCGGGGATGAGGTTCGGCGTGATGATCCCGGCGCCACCGGCCGCGGCCAGATCGCGGGCGAAGGTGTCGACGCCGTATTGGAGCACCGGGTTCCAGTAGCTCATCACCACGGCCTGACCACCGGCGTCGGAGATCGCCTCGACGACGGAGAACACGTCGCGCACGCGCACCCCACCGCGCAGCGCCTGCTCGGCGGCGGCCTGGATGACCGGGCCGTCCATCACGGGATCGGAGTAGGCGACGCCCACTTCGACGATGTCGCAACCGGATTCGACCAGTGCGCGGCAGGCGGCGATGGATCCGGCGAGGTCGGGATAGCCCGCGGGCAGGTAGCCGATCAGGGCGGCCCGACCTTCGTTACGCGCGGCGGCGAAGGTGTTCGCGAGGCGGGACTGCTGACTCACTGCTTGTTCTCCTCGGCGGCGTCGTCGTCATCGAACAGACCGAACCAGCGGCCCGCGGTGTCCATGTCTTTGTCACCACGACCGGACAGGTTGACCAGGATGACCGCGCCCTCGCCGAGCTCGGAGCCCAGCTTCAGCGCGCCCGCCACGGCGTGCGCGGACTCGATCGCCGGGATGATGCCCTCGGTGCGCGAGAGCAGCAGCAGCGCGTCCATCGCCTCGGTGTCGGTGATCGGCCGGTATTCGGTGCGGCCGATGTCCTTGAGGTGGGCGTGCTCGGGGCCGACGCCCGGGTAGTCCAGACCGGCCGAGATCGAATGCGATTCGATGGTCTGGCCGTCCTCGTCCTGCAGCAGGTACGAGTAGGCGCCCTGGAACGCGCCGGGCGTGCCACCGGTGAAGGTGGCGGCGTGGCGTCCGGTTTCGACGCCGTCACCGGCCGCCTCGAAACCGACCAGGCGCACACCGGCGTCGGGAATGAAGGCGTGGAAGATGCCGATGGCGTTGGAGCCACCACCGACGCAGGCCACGACGGCATCGGGCAGCTTGCCCGCCTGCTCAGGAAGCTGGATCTGCTCGCGCGCTTCCAGGCCGATCACGCGCTGGAAATCTCGAACGAGCAGCGGGAACGGGTGCGGGCCCGCGGCGGTGCCGAAGCAGTAGAACGTGTCGTCGGCGTTGCTGACCCAGTCGCGCAACGCCTCGTTGATCGCGTCCTTGAGGGTCTGCGAACCCGTGGTCACCGGAATCACCTCGGCGCCGAGCAGCCGCATGCGGGCCACGTTGAGCGCCTGGCGGGCGGTGTCGACCGCGCCCATGTAGATCACGCAGTCGAGGCCGAGCAGCGCGCACGCGGTGGCGGTGGCGACGCCGTGCTGACCCGCACCGGTCTCGGCGATGACCCGGCCCTTGCCCATCCGCTTGGCGAGCAACGCCTGGCCGAGCACATTGTTGATCTTGTGCGAGCCGGTGTGGTTGAGGTCCTCGCGCTTGAGGAAGATCCGCGCGCCACCGGCGTGCTCGGCCAGCCTGGTGCATTCGAACACCGGCGAAGGGCGGCCGGTGTAGTCGCGCTGCAACCGGTCGAGCTCGTCGAGGAAGGTGCGGTCGGTGCGGATCTTGTCGTACTCGGCGGTGACCTCTTCGATCACGGCCATCAGCGCCTCGGGGACGTGCCGTCCGCCGTAGACGCCGAAATGGCCGCCCGCGTCGGGTTCGTAGTCGGAGTGCTGCGCGACACCGGCGCTCGCCGGGGGAAGCACCGTCACCGGATGCTCCGCCGGGCAGGCTTCGGGCAGGACGGGTGCGTACCGGCGGTCACCAGCTCGGACACCGCCGATCGCGGGTTACCGCTGGTCACCAGGCCCTCGCCGACGAGCACGGCGTCGGCGCCCGCACCGGCGTAGGCCAGCAGGTCGGCGGTGCCGCGGATGCCGGACTCGGCCACCCGGATGACCTCGGAGGGCAGGCCGGGCGCGATCCGCGCGAACACATCGCGGTCGACTTCGAGGGTCTTGAGGTTGCGCGCGTTGATGCCGATCACCGTCGCACCGGCTTCGAGGGCGCGGTCTGCCTCTTCCTCGGTGTGCACCTCCACCAGGGCGGTCATGCCGAGGGATTCGGTGCGGTCGATCAGCGAGGCCAGCACGTCCTGTTCGAGCGCGGCCACGATCAGCAGGATCACGTCGGCGCCGTGGGCACGGGCCTCGTGGATCTGGTACGGGCCGACGACGAAGTCCTTGCGCAGCACCGGGATGTTCACGGCGGCGCGCACGGCATCGAGATCGTCGAGCGATCCGCCGAAGCGGCGGCCCTCGGTGAGCACGCTGATGATGCGCGCGCCACCGTCTTCGTAGGCCTTGGCCAGCACGGCGGGATCGGGGATGTCGGCCAGCGCACCCTTGGAGGGGCTGGCGCGCTTCACCTCGGCGATGACACCGATTCCGTCCTCGTGCAGCGCGGCGTATGCATCCAGCGGTCCCTTGACCGCGGCGGCAGCAGCTTTGATCGCTTGAAAATCGAGGAGGGCTTCGCGAGCGGCAACATCCGCCCGGACCCCGTCGAGAATCGAGTCGAGTACCGTCATCTGGCTCGAATCCTTTCTGGGGAGACGCACTTCTCGCCCGAGAGTCCCCTCAGGCGCTGTCTCACCGATGCTGGTAAAGAATAAATGCCCGCCGCGCGTGTCACTGCGGCGGGGGTGCTGCCGGTCACTTGTTCTCCTCGACCGGACCGTGGCCGGTGCCGGGGGTATCGGAGGTGTCGGTCGGGTCGGTACCCGCGTCGAGCGCGTCCCACAGCACCCGGTCCGACAGTGGCGCCGCGGTTCCGGTCTCCGCGTTCTGTTTGTTCACCGCGGCGCTGGCATCGGCACGGCGGAACACCGGGTTGTCGTATTTGCCGGAGAGCTCGGCGCGTTCGCCGGTTCGGCGGGTGAGCAGGATGCCAGCGGCCAGTGCCAGGATAGCGGCGAGGATCGACAGGATCGCCGGTCCCAGGTGCGTGTCGGCGCCGCTGACGACCGCGCGCACCGGCAGTTCGGCCAGGGTGCCCGCACGGTCGGCGGTGTTGCCCGCCCCGACGGCCAGCGCGAAGCCCGGCACCGCGGCGGCCGCCGCGACCACCGAGATCACCACCCCGAGCAGCTGACGCAGCACGCCCTTGACCGCGAACACCGCCGCGATCGAGGCGACCAGCACCAGGGCGAGCGGGGTGAGCGCGCCGAACCACACGCCACCGTTGAGGTCGTCGGTGCGCGGTTCGGTGAGGCCGTCGGCCGAGTGCACCGTCACCCATGTCATCCGCGAGGCCGCCCACAGCCCCGCCGCGGCCAGCGCGAGCAGCACGACCGGAACTATCGGTTTGGCCGCCTGAGCGGGCGTCCCAGCCGTGGTGTCCGGCGCGGTCGGCCCGTCGACGTCCGCCGGGGCGGGGTTACCGGTGTCGTCTTCGCCGGGCGTGGCCGTCATAGATCCCCGCCTTCGTAGGTGCGCAGGGTCTGTGCCGCCGCGATCGCCTTGAGTACCGCCATGGCCTTGTTGCGGGCCTCGGTGTCCTCGTAGACCGGATCGGAGTCGGCGACCACGCCCGCGCCCGCCTGCACATAGGCGGTGCCGTTTTTGAGCAGGGCGGTACGGATGGCGATGGCGGTGTCGGCGTCACCGGCGAAGTCGAGGTAGCCGACCACGCCGCCGTAGACGCCGCGCCGGGTCGGTTCCAGCTCCTCGATCAGCTCCATCGCCCGCACCTTCGGCGCACCGGACAGGGTGCCCGCCGGGAAGCAGGCCCGCACCGCGTCGAGCGCGACTTTGCCGTCGGCGAGCTGGCCGGACACCGTCGAGACCAGGTGCATCACGTGGCTGTACCGCTCGACGTGGCGGTACTGGGTGACCTTGACCGTGCCGGGACGACAGACCCGGCCCAGGTCGTTGCGGCCGAGGTCGACGAGCATCAGGTGCTCGGCGTTCTCCTTCTCGTCGGCGAGGAGGTCCTTCTCGAGCAGGATGTCGTCCTCGGCGCTGTCGCCGCGCCAGCGGGTGCCCGCGATCGGATGCGTCGTCGCCACCCCGTCTTTCACGGTGACCAGCGATTCGGGACTCGAGCCGACGATGGAGAACGCGGTGCCACCCTCATCGTCGGGGATGTGCATCAGATACATGTACGGGCTCGGGTTCGAGGCCCGCAGCATCCGGTAGACCGCGAGCGGGGAACCGGTGTAGTCCATTTCGAAGCGCTGCGAGAGCACCACCTGGAACGCCTCGCCCGCCTCGATCTCCTTGATCAGGCGGCGCACGCCCGCACCGAATTCCTCGGTGGTGCGCCTGCGCAGGAACTGCGGTTCGGGCCGGTCGAAGACCGACACCGTCGAGGTCGCGGGTGCGGCCAGCGCGGCGGTCATCCGGTCGAGCCGGGCGACGGCGTCGTCGTAGGCGGCGTCGACCCTGGAGTCGGTGCCGTCCCAGTTCACCGCGTTGGCGATGAGGGTGATCGCGCCCTCGTGGTGGTCGAACGCGGCCAGATCGGTGGCCAGCATCAGCACCAGCTCGGGCAGCCGCAGATCGTCGGCGGCCAGCTCGGGCAGCCGTTCGATCCGGCGCACCGCGTCGTAGCCGAGATAGCCGACCATGCCACCGGTGAGCGGCGGCAGACCGGGCAGCCGTTCGGTGCGCAGCAGTTCGAGCGTCTCGTGCAGCACGCGCAGCGGGTCACCGCCGCTGGGTGCGTCGGCGGGCACCGTGCCGAGCCAGGTGGCTTCGCCGTCGACGACGGTCAGCGCCGACGGGCTACCCGCGCCGATGAACGACCAGCGCGACCAGGAGCGCCCGTTCTCCGCGGATTCGAACAGGAAGGTGCCCGGCCGGTCGCCTGCCAGTTTGGAATAGGCCGAGAGCGGAGTTTCGGAGTCCGCCAGCACCTTTCGGGTCACCGGGACGACCCGGTGCTCGGCGGCGAGCAGCCGGAACTGTTCGCGGGTCGTGGTGGTTGGTGTCGACGCGCCCTGCATTCGCCCATCATCCCAGGCGCGCCGCCGACGACGCGCGCGGACCCGACCCCGCGCCGAATCGGGCGGTGACCGGCATCACTACACTCGCGCGGGTTCCACGTCGCATGCGGTAATCCCCTTTCCGAGAGGAGCAATGTTGTACCCCTCGCACCAGGGCGCACAGGACGGCCGGCTGGCCATCCCGTCGCAGCAGCACCACGGTCCCGGCCAGCAGGCGGTGACGGCGAACGCGATCCATTCGTTCGTCACCTATGCCAAGGCCATCCAGGACCTCGACAAGAAGAACTTCCCCGACGAGTACGCCGGGCACAGCGACCGCATCCGCGAGCTGGAACCGCTGCTGCGCGCGCACGGCATCCTCGACGTGATGCAGATCCGCAACCCCGACGTCGCGGCGCTGCTCGGGCAATAGGCCCCGCAGATCCCCGTTCGCGGCGCGAACGGGGATCTTCCTAACTCGGCCACCGGTAGTTACTGTCTGGGCATGCAGCCAGGCCAGCGCGCTCCGCAGTTCGAGCTCCCCGATCAGTCCGCCCAGCTCCGCTCGCTCGACGGCTTGCTCGCCGACGGCCCGCTGGTGCTGTTCTTCTACCCCGCCGCCAATACCCCCGTGTGCACCGCCGAGGCCTGCCACTTCCGCGATCTGAGCGGCGAATTCGCCGCGCTGGGCGCCTCGTGCGTCGGCATCAGCACCGACAGCACCGAGGTGCAGGCGGGCTTCGCCACCAAGCAGCGCCTGGACTACCCCGTGCTGTCCGACAGCGACGGCGCGGTGGCCGCCGAATTCGGCGTGAAGCGTGGACTGCTCGGCAAGCTCGCCCCGGTCAAACGGCACACCTTCGTCATCGACACCGACCGCACGATCCTGAAGATCATCACCGGCGAACTGCGGGCGGCCGTCCATGCCGACGAAGCACTCGCCTTCCTGCGCGAACGCAGCACCACCCCGGAGTAGTACCGACCGAAGAATCGCCGGGCGCCGGATCGACGCCCGGCGACCCCGACGCACTTACGCTGGGCAGATGACAACCGGCGAGGTGCAGTCGAGCGGTCAGAAATCCACCGCCGTCCTATGGCGTAACCGGGCGATCATGGCGCTCGCCACGCTGGTGGTGCTGGTGATCGCCTACTTCATCCTGTCCTCGTTCATCCCCCGATGGTGGGCACAGCGGCTGGCCAACATCGTGCACGGCAGTTTCAGCTCGGGTATCTGGTGGGGTCTGGTGTACGGATTCCTGTTCACCCTGCTGCCCCTGCTGCTGCTGGTCTTCGCGGTGCGGGTCTGGAAGCGCAAGGGCGGCAAGTTCATCGCGGGCGCGGCGGTGATCGTCGCCCTGGCTTGCTCGCTGCCGAATCTGATGACCTTGACGATCGTGCTCGGTGGCAACAATGCCGCACACGCCGGCCAACGCATTCTCGATGTCGACGCGCCGGCCTTCCGCGGCGCCTGCCTGGTCGGCGCCATCATCGCGGCGGTGGTGTTCGCACTGGTGCTCGCGCTGATGGGCAAGCGTGGACTCAACCGTCACAAGGCTGCCAAGGCCGCGGCACGCCCGCCAGAGCCCACCATGCCGCCGATGACCGGCGACTGGTAGCCGTTATCGGCGACCTCGCGGTGATGTGAGTGACCTCACGACCACCGCCATCTCGCGGACGCCACAGCGACGTCGTGGCAAACTCTTTCTCGTGCGCGCCTCACTCCACCATGTCCGCCGTCCGGCCGCGAGGCAGTACCGGCGATGACTCAGTGGCTCGACCCCGTCGAACAGCGCGCGTGGCAGGCGATCGTCGCGCTCATGACCCGGATTCCCGGCGCATTGGACACACGATTGCAACGTGAGTCCGGGCTTACCCATTTCGAGTTCCGGGTACTCAGCCTGCTCTCGGAGGAGGCGGGCCATCGCCTGCAATTGAGTGATCTCGCCCACAAGGCAAATGCGTCGCTATCGCGACTGTCACATGTGGTGTCGAAACTGGAACGCCTCGGCTGGGCGCGACGCGACACCACCGCGGGCAGACGCGGGGTGTACGCGGTACTCACCGACGCGGGTTTCGAGAAGGTGATCGAAGCCGCACCCGGCTATGTGGATGCCGTACGCAGGCTCGTTCTCGACGGTCTCACCGACAAGCAGACCGCGCAACTGGCAGTGCTCGGGGAAACGCTGTCCGACCGGCTGAATCGAATTCTCGCCGAAGACGGCGACTAGTCCGCGGCGAGCAGTACGTCGGTATCGAAGCAGGTGTGGGTGCCGGTGTGGCAGGCCGCGCCTTCCTGATCGACGATCAGCAGCAGCGTGTCGCCGTCGCAATCCAGACGCACCTCGTGCACGTACTGGGTGTGCCCGGAGGTCTCGCCCTTGACCCAGTACTGCTGACGCGAGCGCGAATAGTAGGTCGCCTGACGGGTTTCCAGCGTGCGGGCCAGCGCCTCATCGTCCATCCACGCCATCATCAGCACGTCCCCGGTCGCCTTTTCCTGCGCGATCGCGGCGATCAGTCCGTCCTCGGTGCGCTTGAGGCGGGCGGCGACGGCAGGGTCCAGGCTCATGCCTCGTTTATAACAGCAGCCAGTTCGATGGCCACCAGCAGTTCGACGAGGTCGTTCACGCTGCGCACATTCCGGCCGGTGAGCTCCTGGATGCGGCCCAGCCGGTACTTGGCCGTATTGAGGTGGATGTGGAGAGTGTCGGCGGCTTCGCGCAGATTCATGTCGGCGGCGGCGAACGCGCGGATCGTCTCGGCCAGCGTCCCGCCGCGAACCCGGTCCTCGGCCAGTGCGCTGCCGATGCGCGGATCGACCAGCTGACGGGTGGTGTCATCGGCCCGCAAGAGCAAGTACTTGAACGGGGTGAGCTGCGGTAACGCGAGCACCCCGCCGCCTTCGGGCAGGAGCGCGAGCGCGGCCTGCGCCTGCCGGTAGGCACGCGGAATCTGGGCGACCTCGGTCACCGCGGTACTCACCCCGATGGCCAGCGTGATGCCCTCGGCGCCCAGTTCGTCCTGCAGCGCGCGCAGCCGCTCACACAGTCCGTCGGCCGCGCCACCGCTACCGAGCGCGGGCACCGCGACGATCTCGGATCCGCGCACCGCCGACAGTGTCCGCAATCCGTTGACCGTGCACCGCGCCAGCGCCGCGGACACCAATTGCCTTGCCTGAACCAGCCTTTCGGACGAGTCCTCGCCACGCTCGGCTCGATCGAGCACCACCGCGGTGACCACCACCACCGGCGCGGTGCGTTCGGCCCCGATGCCGTGCGCGGTGGCCACCGACAGGTGCGGCCCGCTCGCGGGCAGCGTGCCGTCGAGCAGCGCGTCCATCAGGGCCTGCGAGTCCCGCCCGGATTCATCGGCCACGTACTGCTGGAATTCCAGATACGCGTCGGTGGCCTGGGTACTGATCAGATCGGTGTAGCGCGCCAGCGGCCCCGCCAGCGACAGCACCGCCGCGCGCCCGGCTTCGGAATCGCCCGCGTGCGCGAGCAGCGTTTTCCAGATGGCGCGCTGGCCGAGGCGGAACGCGGCGATGTAGTCGACCAGCGGCAGCCCGGTGCGGGCCCGTCGCGCCGCCGCCTGCCGGGCGTAGGCGACATCGGCCGGGCAGACACGGCGGTGCTCGAGCAGCGCACCGAGCCCGGTGCGGCTGAGCCGGGCGAGCTGATCGTGCACATCGTCGAGGACGCCGGGGGCCGCGGTGGCGTATCCGGGCAGCTCGTCGCGGATCTTGGCCATCACGTCGTCGGCGATCTCGTCGGCGTGGTCATAGGCGCAGCTCGCTATCCGCTGACGCTCGGCCTGCACCTGATCAGATTCGGTCGAAACGGCTAAACGTGATCCAGCTGACATGTTCGGGGAGTGTGCATGGGGCCGGGCACAGTGTCAACCACGTCACACTGTCCGCAGCGGACGAGCACCGGGCGAGTTCTTGGTCCGCAACGTCCGATGTGGGCTCCGACCTGCGGTCTTAGTGTTCGTCGCATGCTCGAGATAACCAACCTGACGGTGCGCTTCGGCGGCATCACCGCCCTGCAGGACGTCGGGTTCACGGTCGCCCCCGGCGAGATGGTCGGCCTGATCGGACCCAACGGCGCGGGCAAGACCACCCTGTTCAACTGCATGACGCGGCGCAACCGGCTCACGTCGGGCACGATGCGTTACCTCGACACCGATCTGTCGACGGTGCGTCCCGACGCGCTCGCCGAGCTCGGCATCGCCCGCACCTTCCAGGACCTCGGCCTGTTCCCCCGCCTCTCGGTGCGCGAGAACGTCCTCGTCGGCGCGCACCACCGGGCCTGCGCGGGC
Organism: Nocardia sp. NPDC058518; assembly: GCF_042719655.1. NCBI lineage: Bacteria > Bacillati > Actinomycetota > Actinomycetes > Mycobacteriales > Nocardiaceae > Nocardia > Nocardia sp. NPDC058518. The sequence goes on along the minus strand of NZ_JBHXNJ010000031.1, from coordinate 61,755 downwards.
TTCGTATCAGCCGGACTGCGATTGCCGAAGGTGCGCAAGGAGGAAAAGATCCTGCGCGCCGAAGCCGACGCGCTGCTCGAACGCCTCGACTTGACCGCGGTCGCCGACCACCCGGCCGCCGGCCTGCCGTTCGGCACCCTCAAACGCATCGAACTCGCCCGAGCGCTGGCGGTGCAGCCGCGACTGCTGCTGCTCGACGAACCGGTGAACGGCCTGAACCACGGGGAAGTGGACGAATTCGCCGAGCGGCTGCGCGCCCTGCAGGCCGACCTGGCACTGACCGTGATCGTCGTCGAACACCACATGGGTTTCGTGATGGGCACCTGTGATCGGGTGATCTGCCTCGAGTTCGGCCAGGTGATCGCCGAGGGCGAACCCGAAGCGGTACAGCAGGATCCGGCCGTCATCCGCGCCTACCTGGGAGCGTCGGTATGAGCGAGCACTGGCCGACGACGGGCGCCGGCGATTTCTTGACGATCGCCGACCTGCATGCCGGTTACGGTGCGGCGAAAGTCCTTCACGGCGTGAGCTTTTCGGTCGAGCGGGGCACCGTGTGCGCGATCCTCGGCCCCAACGGCGCGGGCAAGACCACCCTGCTGCGCGCCCTGTGCGGGATGATCAAGGTTCGCGGCAGTCTGCTGCTCGACGGTGACGAAGTATCCGGTCGCGCACCGGAATCGATGGCGCGCCTCGGTGTCGCCCATGTTCCGGAGGGACGCGGCACCTTCGCCCCGCTCACCGTCGAAGAGAACCTGCGCCTCGGCGCCTACCCCCGCCGTGACCGCGCCGCCGTCGACACCGACCTGCGCCGCGTCTACGACTACTTCCCGATCCTGCGCGACAAACAGCGCGACGCCGCGGGCGGCCTGTCCGGCGGTCAGCAGCAGATGCTCGCCATCGGCCGGGCCCTGATGCTGCGGCCACGTCTGCTGCTGCTCGACGAACCCTCGCTCGGCCTCTCACCGCTGGTCACCCAGGAGTTGTTCGGGATCGTCGCCACCATCAACGAAGAGGAACGCACCACGGTGATCGTCGTCGAACAAAACGCCCACCTGGCGCTCAATGTTGCCCAGCAGGCGCACGTCCTGGAAACCGGACGCATCGTCTTGTCGGGCACCGCCGAGCAGATCAGGGCCGATGAGCAGGTCACTCGCTCCTACCTGGGATATCGGGTGCAGCCGTGATCGAATTCCTGCAGCAACTCGTCGAGGGACTCTCCGCGGGCGCCATCTACGCGGGCCTCGCGCTGGCCCTGGTACTCATCTACCGGTTCACCGGGATCGTCAACTTCGCCCAGGGCGAGCTGGCCATGTTCTCGGCGTTCCTGGCCTGGCAGTTTAGCCAGACCATGCCGTTCTGGGCGGCGCTGATCCTCACCCTGGCGATCTCGTTCGTCGCGGGCATGGTGATCGAACGGGTGGTGATCCGCCCGGTCGAGGGCGCGCCCGAGATCACCCTGGTGATCGTCACCGTCGGACTGTTCTTCACCATCCACGCGGTGGCCGGCTGGATCTGGTCCTACCAGGTGAAGTCGTTCCCGAATCCCTTCCCCGAGGGCGCGTTACGCGGGGGCGGGATCAGCGTCGGCTACGGCAGCCTCGGCATTCTCGGCGTGGTGGCCGTGGTGATGACCCTGCTGTATCTGCTGTTCCGCTACACCAAGATCGGACTCGCGATGCGGGCGGTGGCGTGTAATCCGGCCTCGGCCAGGCTCGTCGGGATCCGGGTCGGCACCGTCCTCGCGCTCGGCTGGGGCTTGGCCGCGCTGGTCGGGTCGGTGTCGGGTGTGCTGTCGGCGCCGCTGCTGTTCCTCGAACCCAACATGATGGGCGGCGTCCTCATCTACGCCTTCGCCGCGGCCACCCTGGGCGGGTTCGACTCCCCCGGCGGCGCGGTGGCGGGCGGTCTGATCGTCGGCATCGCCGAAACCCTCACCGGCGCTTATGTCGACGCGATCGGCACCGAACTCAAGATCGGTGTGCCGCTGGTGATCATCCTGGGCGTGCTGTTGCTGCGCCCGCAAGGTCTGTTCGGACACGCGGCGGTGGAACGGGTATGAGCGAAGTGCATCTCTCCGATACGACGGTGACGGCCACCTCTGCTGTCCCACAAACGAACTCTGTCCCGCGCAGGACGAGGACTGTCCGATGGCCATTGCTCGCGATGGCAGCGCTGCTGGTGCTCGCCTGCGCGGCCCTTTTCCAGCTGGTGCCCTTCCACACCTTCCAGCTGGCCATGGCGATGATCTACGCGGTCACCCTGCTCGGGCTCAACCTGCTGGTCGGCCACACCGGCCAGATCTCGCTCGGCCACGGCGCCTTCTTCGCCGTCGGCGCCTACACCGCCGCGATCGCGATGGAGCACTGGGACACACCGTATTTCGCCACCGTCCCGATCGCCGCGGCCGTCACCTTCGTCCTCGGTTTCGCACTCGGTGTCCCGGCGCTGCGGCTGCGCGGGCTGTACCTGGCACTGGTCACTCTCGCCATCGCGATCTTCCTGGTGCCGCTGCTCAAGCGGTTCGACGGCCTGACCGGTGGCTCGATGGGACTCGTCGTCGACAAGCCGGTGCCGCCCGCGTGGACCGGGCTGGCCGAGGATCAGTGGCTGTACTTCCTGGCGCTGGCCACCACCGTGGTGAGCTTCGTCCTGGTGGCGGGCATGCTGCGCTCCCGGGTCGGGCGCGCGCTGCACGCGGTCCGCGACAACGAGATCGCCGCCGAGGTGCTCGGGGTGAATCTGGCGCACTACAAGACGCTCGCCTTCGCCTGGAGTGCCCTGCTGGCCGGTGTCGCAGGCTGTGTCTACACCTGGGTGATCGCGTTCGTCTCGCCCGACTCCTTCGCGCTGACGCTGTCGATCACGCTGCTGGCCGGGCTGGTCGTCGGCGGGCTCGGCACCACCTGGGGCCCGCTGCTTGGCGGACTGTTCGTGATGTTCGTGCCCAGTTTCGCCCAGGACGTCAACCAAGCCGCACCCGGCGTCATCTTCGGACTGCTGATCATCGCGGTCATGTACCTCGCGCCGAAGGGATTGGCCGGCCTGGTCACCCAGTGGACGCAATGGCTCGGACATCGTGTCCGGAAAGGGAAAACTCATGCGCACTAGGGCAATCCGCACCATCGGTGTGACGGCCGCGCTACTCGCGACGCTCACCGCGTGTGGCGGTCGTGGCGAGGAGACCGGCACCGTCGGGCTCGGCGACTGCAAGGGTCAGCAGACCACCGGTATCACCGACAGCACCATCAAACTGGGCGGGGCGTACCCGCTGTCGGGCCCGGCCTCGGCCTACAGCGAGGTGCCGAAGGGCATCAGGGCCTACTTCGACTACATCAACGCCGAGCAGGGCGGCATCGACGGACGCAAAGTCGAGTACGTAGTACGCGACGATGGCTACCAGCCGCCCAAGACGGTCGAGGAGACCCGCCGGCTGGTCGAGCAGGACCAGGTGTTCGCGGTCTTCCAGACTCTGGGCACGGCAACCTCTTCGGCGGTGGCCGACTACCTCAACCAGCGCAAGGTGCCGCAGATCTTCGTGGCCACCGGGGCGAACAAATTCGGTTCCGGCACCGAGCACCCGTGGACCATCGGCTGGCAGCCCAGCTACCGCACCGAGGGTCTGGCCTACGCGCAGTACGTGAAGGCGCAGCGGCCGAACGCGACCGTGGCGGTGCTCTACCAGAACGACGACTTCGGCAAGGACCTGCTCGGGGCGTTCACCGAGGGCGTCGCGGGCAGCGGGGTGAAGGTGATCGCCGAGCAGAGCTTCGAGGTCACCGACCCCACCGTCGACGCCCAGGTCCGCAACCTGGCCAATTCGAAAGCCGATGTGCTGCTGAACTTCTCGACGCCGAAGTTCGCCTCGCAGGCGCTGGCCGCCGATGTGCGCAACACCGACTGGAATCCGTTGCACGTGCTCGCCGTGGTCTCCAACACCATGGCCACCCTGCGCCCGGTCGGGCTGGCCAACGTCCAGGGCACGGTGACCGCGGCGTTCCTCAAGGACGCCGCCGACCCGCGCTGGGCCGCTGACGCGGGCATGCAGAACTACCGGTCCAAGCTGACCCAGTATGCCCCCGGCGCCGATCCCGAGAACCAGCACGCCATGGCCGGATGGACGATGGCCGAGAGCTTCCGCAAGACCATGGAAGCGGCGAAGTGCCCGACCCGCGAGGGCCTGCGGGACGCGATGCGCTCACTGGACAACGTCTCCGCCGACCTCATGCTGCCCGGTATCTCCATGAAAACCGGTGCGGGCGACGGCTATCCACTCGAGGCCGTCGGCATCCAGACCTTCGTCGGCGAGCACTGGTCGCTGTCCGACGGCGGCCTGATCGACACCACCGGCAAATAGCCGCTCCCCCTCGTTGCGCAGCGCATCCCAGCGTGCGCGGCCCGTCAGAAATACCCCCGATCGATGAGGATCACAGATGAAGATGTCAACTACCCTGGCCACCGCGGCCATGACCGCGCTCGCCCTGTGCGTGGGTACCGGGACCGGCAACGCCGATCCCGCACCGCAGACCGAGGTGCGCTACGAGGTCAGTAGGCAGGGTGACTCCGCGGTGCTGTCCACCGACGGCAAACTGCAGGTCGTCGACGGCCAGCTGGTGCTCACCACCGGCGCCGACACCCCGGTCGCCGCGCTGCCGCTGACCTACCGCATGGACGACAAGGTGTTCCCGATCGCCGCCACCATCGACGGCGGCACCGCGACCCTGACGCCGTCGCGGGAGGGCGGCGCCCCGGTGGCCGCGGCCACGAACGTGATCACCCAGGACGTGGCGGCGCAGCAGATCGCCGAGTCCTTCACCCCGCGTGATCAAGCCGCGCTCGGCGTGCTCAGCCAGCGCCTCGGCGTCGGTGGCGCGGTGGCCGCCATCGTCGGTGCGGTGGTCGGCGGCGGTGTCGGCTGCCTGGTCGGCGGTGCCGCGGGTGCGGCCATCGCCAGCCCGGTGATCGTGCTGCTCGTGCCGTGGGTCGGTGCCACGGTGGCCGGTTGTGTGCTCGGCGCGGCCACGCTCGGCGCGGTCGGCACGATGCTCGGCCTGGTCACCGTCGGTGGTCCGCTGGCGGTCTTCTCGGCCTACCAGTACTTCTCGACCATTCTCGCGCCGTGCCCGGCCGAGCTCGGCGCCTACTGCAAGGACCCCGCGGTTCCCACCCCGCCCAAGTAGTCTCCCCCGCCGTCTCGCCGGTCCGCCCGATCAACTCCTCGGGCGGGCCGGCTCGTGGCCGTTCGCGGCCGGTAAGGAATCCCATGCGCAGAACAGTTTTCGATGCCGAGCACCGCACCTTCCGGGCGACGATGCGCGCGTTCATCGACGCCGAAGTCGTGCCGAGTTTCGGCAAGTGGTACGACGACGGGCTGGTGCCGCGCGAATTCTATTACCGGCTGGGCGAACTCGGGGTCCTCGGCATGGAGGTGCCGGTCGAGCACGGCGGCTCCGGCCTCGAGTCGTTCCGGTACCGCGCGGTGCTCGCCGAGGAGATCGCCCGCGCCGCGGTGTCTTTCGGCGGCTCCAGCGCGCACGTGTCCCGCTGCCTGCCCCTGATCACCGACTTGGCGACCGCCGAACAGCGGCAGCGCTGGCTGCCGGGATTCGTCACCGGCGAAACGATGTTCGCGCTCGCGGTCGCCGAACCGGGTACCGGCACGGAACCCGGTGGGATGCGTACCACCGCGCCGTTGTCGCTGGACGGCACGGAATACCTGCTCAACGGTTCGAAGACGTTCGTCACCGGCGGTGTGCACGCCGACCGCGTCATCGTGTGCGCGCGCACCGCACCCCCGCACGCCGACGATCCGACCTACGGCCTTTCCCTGCTGGTGGTCGATGCCGCCGCCCCCGGCTACCGGGTCGGTCGCGCACTCGACACCCTCGGCCGAAAGGTCTCCGACACAGCCGAACTCACCTTCACCGATGTGCGGGTGCCGGTGGCCGATCGGCTCGGCGACGCTCACCGCGCCCAGTCCCATCTCGCCGCGCAGCTGCCACGCGAACGTCTGACCATCGCCGTCGGCGCCCACGCGCAAGCCAAGGCCGCGGTTCGTTTCGCGTACCGCTTCACCGCCGAGCGCACCGCGTTCGCGCACTCGGTGGCGAGCTTCCAGAACACCACGTTCGAGCTGGCCGCCTGTCGCGCCGAGGTCGATGCCGTCGAGGCCGTCGTCGACCGTGCGCTGGCCGCCCACGACCGCGGCGACCTGACCCCCGCCGACGCGGCCTCGGCCAAATTGTTCTGCACCGAGTCGGCGGGCCGGGTGATCGACCGCTGCCTCCAACTGCACGGCGGCATCGGCTATCTCGCGGACTCCCCCATCGCCCGCCTCTACGCCGACCACCGGATCGACCGCATCATGGGCGGCACCAGCGATGTCCTTCGCACCGTCATCGCCGCCGAGATGGGGCTGTGACGGCGGGTCAGCGGGCGCGGTTCAGCTCACCGAGCAGCCGCCAGGTGCGCTGCTGGTCTTCGGGCGTGGTCAGGTCGGTCTGGGAGAACACCACGTCGGTGGCGCCGGCGGCGAAATAGTCGGCCACTCGTGCCGCGACCGTCTCCTCGTCGCCGATCACCACCAATTCGGCTGCCCGCTGGGCACCCGAGAGCTCCACCACTCGCTGATACGACGGGATCGTGTCGTAGAAGGCGGTTTTCGCCTCGGCGATGCTCCGCGCCTCGGCGATGTCGTCGGTCACGACACCGGGGACCATCGCGACGATGCGGGGACGTGGCCTGCCCGCGTCCGCCGCGGCGGCGGTCAAGGGCGCGACGATGTGCTCGGCGAGCGCCTCGGGGCCGACGAGGAAGGGCAGTGTGCCGTCGGCCAGTTCACCGGTGGCCCGCAGCGCCTGCGGCCCCATGGCCGCGACCAGCACCGGCACCGTCGGATCGGCACCCGCGACGGCCGCGGGCATCGGACTGGCGGCGGTCACTGTCTCACCGCGGAAGTCGACCTCACCGGTATCGAGAATCGACCGCAGCGCCGTGAGGAACTCGCGCAACCGGACGGCAGGCCGGTCGAACGGCCCGCCGAAGGCGCGTTCGGACAGCGACCGAGCGCCCAGGCCCAACCCGAGAACGAACCGTCCGCCGGTCGCCGCCTGCGCGGTCTGCGCCTGACTCGCCACCAGCAGAGGATGCCTGCCCGGCACCGGGACGACCGAAGTTCCCACTTCGATCCCCGGCACCGCCCGACCGATCAACGCCGCCAGCACGATCGAGTCGGTGCTGAAGGTCTGCCCCAACCAGACCGAACTCAGCCCGACCTCAGCGGCCACGCGGCCCAGGTCGACGGCCGCGTCCACGGCATTGGCGGATTGGTCGAGGGCGAACGGGGACAACGCGATTCCGATGCTCATCCCGCTGTCAACACCGGCATCGCCGGAATTCATCGCGATCGGCGCACGGTGATTCGATCGTCCGCGTACCGGCGGATCGTGGTGCGCGGACACCGAAGAGTTTCGGCGTCAGGCGGATTCGGCCGAAGCCGCGACCTGATGCGGGGTCAGCGGACGGTGATGCCGTCCGCGCGCATCGCGTCTTTCACCTGGCCGATAGTGAGGTCGCCGAAGTGGAAGACGCTCGCGGCCAGTACCGCGTCGGCACCGGCGTGCACGGCGGGTGGGAAGTGTTCGACCGCGCCCGCGCCGCCACTGGCGATCACCGGTACGCGCACCGCGGCGCGCACCGCGGTGATCATCGGCAGATCGAAACCGGCCTTGGTGCCGTCGGCGTCCATCGAGTTCAACAGGATTTCGCCCACGCCGAGTTCGGCGCCGCGGATGGCCCATTCGACGGCGTCGATGCCGGTGCCGCGCTTGCCGCCGTGGGTGGTGACCTCCCAGCCGGACGGGGTGTCGGGCTGACCGTCGGGCACGGTGCGCGCGTCGACCGAGAGCACGATGCACTGGGCACCGAAGCGCTGCGACATCTCGAACAGCACTTCGGGGCGGGCGATGGCGGCGGTGTTCACCGACACCTTGTCCGCGCCGGCGCGCAGCAGCCGGTCGACGTCGTCGACCGTGCGCACGCCGCCGCCGACGGTGAGCGGGATGAAGATCTGTTCGGCGGTGCGGGTCACCACGTCGAGCATGGTGCCGCGGTCGCCGGTGGAGGCGGTGACGTCGAGGAAGGTCAGCTCGTCGGCGCCCTGGGCGTCGTAGGTCGCGGCCAGTTCCACCGGGTCGCCCGCGTCGCGCAGGTTCTGGAAGTTGACGCCCTTGACCACCCGGCCCGCGTCGACGTCCAGGCACGGGATCACGCGGACCGCCAGGGTGCTCGGCGCCGTGGTGCTCGGTCGTTCGTCGGTGCGCGGTGTCATGGGGTTCACCCTCGTTCTTCTTCGCTGACGGTGCAAATCATTTCCAGCAGCTCTTCGTGCACGCCCGGCGCGGCGGCCAGCACCGAGCCGGAGGTGATCGTCCACGGCGCGCCCGCGAGGTCGGTGACCACGCCACCCGCGGCGCGCACCAGCGCGACCCCGGCCGCGTTGTCCCACGGATGATGCCCGAAGACCACCGCGCCGCCGAGCACCCCGGACGCGGTGAACGCCAGGTCGATGCCGGTGGCGCCGTGCATACGCACCCGCGAGGACAACCGGCTCAAGGCACCGAGCAGGTCGAATCGGAACTGACCGGGGATGCGGCCTGCCGAGTCCAGGTTGAAGGCGCCGAACCCGATCATGGAGTTGGCTAGTTTGCCCGGTTCCAGCGGCGGCGACGCCACCCCGTCGAGGTAGAGCGGCCCACCGCTCACCGCGGCGTAGCGGCGGCCGAGCATGGGCAGCCAGGTCAGGCCGATCACCGGTTCGCCTTCGTGCACCAGCGCCAGCAGGGTGCCCGACATGGGGTGGCCGGAGGAGTAGTTGAAGGTGCCGTCGATCGGATCGAGCACCCAGGCCGTGCCCGAGGTGAGCGCGGGCCCACCGAATTCCTCACCGTGCACCGCGATGCCGGTGCGCTGCTGGAGCTCGGCGGAGATGGTGCGTTCCAGCTCGAGATCGAGTTCGGTGGCGAAGTCGTTGCGGCCCTTGGTCACCGCGCTCGGCGCGCCGAGACCTTCGACGAAACGCGGGACCACGCCGTCGAGGGTCTGGGTGGCGACGGTCAGCAGGTCGGTCAGTTCGGCGGTGCTCGGCGTGGCGGTCATCGGCGGTGTCAGCGCACCGCGGCCAGGGCTTCGGGCAGCGTGAACCGGCCCGCGTACAACGCCTTGCCGATGATCGCGCCCTCCACACCGTCTTCGGCCAGGCCCGCGATGGCGACGAGGTCGTCGAGCACCGAGATACCGCCGGACGCGACTACGGGTGCGTCGGCGGCGTTGGCGACCTCGCTCAGCAGCTCGAGGTTGGGGCCGGTCAGCGTGCCGTCCTTGGAGACGTCGGTGACGACATAGCGCGCGCAACCGTCGCGCTCGAGGCGTTCGAGCACCTCCCACAGGTCACCGCCGTCGGTGACCCAGCCGCGGCCGCGCAGCCGCCACTGCCCGTCGATCTGCTTCACGTCGAGCCCGACCGCGATCCGGTCGCCGTACTCACCGAGCACCCGGGCACACCACTGCGGGTTCTCGATCGCCGCGGTGCCGATGTTCACCCGCGCGCACCCGGTCGCCAGCGCCGCCTTCAGCGAATCGTCGTCACGGATACCACCGGACAGTTCGACCTTGACGTCGAGCTCGCCGACGACCTGGGCGATCAGTTCGCGATTGCTCCCCTTGCCGAAGGCCGCGTCCAGATCGACCAGATGCACCCACTCGGCCCCCGCTCGCTGCCACGCCAGCGCGGCGTCCCGAGGCGACCCGTAGCTGGTTTCGCTACCGGCCTCCCCTTGCACAAGGCGCACGGCCTCACCATTGGCGACATCGACAGCGGGCAACAGCACAAGACTCACGCATTCAGACTAGTAGGTCTGTGTCGCCGTTCCCGCAACGGTCCGCGGCGGTGAGGCCCGTGTCACGCGAACCTTGCGTGGTCAGCCTGCCACGGCCTCGAACATGCCGGGCTCGTAGGCACCGCCCTGCTGGCGCAGGATGACACCGAGCCGGTTGGCCGCGTTGATCTGGGCCACCACGGCGACCAGGGCGGCGAGCTGCTCGTCGTCGTAGTGCTCGCGCACCTGGGCCCAGGTCTCGTCGGACACACCATGAGCGGCATCGGCGACGCGGGTACCTTCCTCGGCCACTGCGAGCGCCGCGCGTTCCGCGTCGGTGAACACGGTCGACTCACGCCATGCGGCAACAAGATTGATCCGCGTCGCGGACTCGCCGGCGTGGGCGAGGTCCTTGCTGTGCGCGTCGGTGCAGTAGCCGCAGCCGTTGATCTGACTGACGCGCAACATCACCAGGTCCTGGGTGGCTTTGGGCAGGGTCGACTGGATCAGCGCCAGGCTGGCGTTGCCGAACCGCTTGGCGAACTTGGCGCCGACCTCGGTGTCGAAGAGGTTGAATCGGGATTCCATGACGTGTTCCTCACTGGTAGTGCTGAATCGAACGACCATGAGACGACGGCGACCGGACCTCCGTAACACCTCGTCGACGTGAGCCATGCCACTGCGCATCGGTGTTACGCAACGACGCCGGCCGGCGTCTGGTGTGCGACACATCCGAGCGGAAACAGGAGCTACCCATGGCGGCGCAGACCACGCCCGACTGCAGTGCACAAGCAACCGAGGTGTTCGTCGCCCATCGCAATCTGCTGTTCACCGTCGCCTACGAGATGCTCGGCTCGGCCGCCGACGCCGAAGACGTCCTGCAGGAAACATGGCTGCGCTGGGTACGCGTCGACCTCGACACGGTGCTGGATCAGCGCGCCTACCTGGTGAGGATCACGACCCGCCAATCGCTTGACCGGCTGCGCACGCTCGGCCGTCGCAGAGAGTCCTATGTCGGCCCCTGGCTCCCCGAACCGCTGCTGACCACCCCCGACGTGGCCGAGGACGTCGAACTGGCCGAAAGCGTCTCGATGGCGATGCTGCTGGTCTTGGAGACGTTGACGCCCATCGAGCGGGCGGTGTTCGTGCTGCGCGAAGTGTTCGATCTGAACTACGACGAGATCGCCGATGCCGTCGACAAGAGCCCGGCCGCCGTCCGCCAGCTGGCCTACCGTGCCCGTGCCCACGTCGCTGCCCGCCGCCCGCGCGAGATCGTGTCCGCGAACGAATCCCGTGATGCGCTCGCGGCGTTCCAGCGGGCGATCGAGACCGGCGATCTGCGCAACCTGCTCGACCTGCTCGCGCCGGATGTCGTCTTCCTCGGCGACGGCGGCGGAATCAAACAGGCCGCACTCGCGCCCATCGTGGGAGCCGACCTGGTCGCCGCCTTGCTCACTGCCAGTGTGCCGAGGATCAGCGCCGAGATGACCGTCGAACCGGCCCAGCTCAACGGCCACCCGGCGCTGATCCTGCGGCTCGACGGTGCGATCGACACGGTCTTCGCGGTCCGCATCGATGACGGGCTCATCACCGGGCTCTACTCCGTACGCAATCCCGACAAGCTGTCGCGGACGGAGACAGAGACCATACTGCGGCGCTGAATCCTATTGACCGGGAACAGATTACGGTCCATGTCGGTGGTTATGGATACAGTTCGAGCCGGCGCGCGGGTCCGCGTCGTCTGAACCGATCAAAGGAAGATTTGTGTCTCGTATAGGCGTACTGAGTGGGTTGCTTGGTTCGATCGCGCTGGCGGCGGTGATCGTCGCACCGAACGCGGCGGCGGGTCCGCCGGATGCGGCCAGACTCGCCGGCTGCGATTTCGGCCGTGAAATCTCGACCTACGACCATGCGCACGACCTCGACGGCTACTTCGAGCGCGTCCTCGACCGCAGCACCGGCGCGTTCCACGCCGAGTTCGCCCAGTCAAGGGACGCGCTGGCAGGAGCCATGCGCCAAGCAGAGGTTCGCTCCACCGCCGAAAACGTCACCTGCGGTGTTGTCAGCGGTGATTTCCTCAACGCCGAGGTCTTGGTGACGATGACACAGCTCCGTTCCAACCTGAACAACCCCGAAACCGAGCGCCTCAACATGGCCATCAATGTGAAACTGACCAACGTCTGGGGCCGTTGGCTCGCCCACGAACTCGATTCCCCGCTGCTGAAGTAATCAGCCGTGGCGGCGGCGGAGTTCGGGGAGTCCGCCGCCGGTGAGGTCGTCGAGCGCGACGGTGCGGCCGACCATGGCCAGGGCGATGGCCTCGCCGGGGCCGCGGACTTCCGGGCCGTCGCCCGAGGACCAGTCGACATCGGTGGCGACGAAACGCAGGCCCTTGGTGAATCTGCCGGGGAGGGCGAACGGGTCGGGGTAGCCGAGGACCGCGATGAGGCGGTCGGCGGGGATGGTTCGCGGGCGGGCGAGCGGGCGGCGGATGTCCTGGTGGTGGACCACTAGGTCGGAGAGCATGAGCCGGGGTGAGTACTTCGACAGGCGACCCGACTCCTTGTCGAGCTTGTCCACCAGCTGCGCGGTCGTCAGCTCCGAGAACGACTGTGCGAGTGCGTTATTGGTGCGGCTCACCGAGCCACGACTCTTCACCACGACCGCCGCGTAGCTCAGCGGACTCAACGTGTCCTGCAGCAGATGCCCGACGACATCACGAACCCGCCACCCCGCGCACAGCGACGGGGTCTCCCACTCCTGCTCGCTCAACCCCCGGAGCAGTTCGACCAGTTCGGCCCGTTCGTCGAGCAACATCCCCCGATAACTCATACCGCCACCCTAGTCGCACCGACCGCCGTCCGAAATCATTCCACGGTCGGATTCTCGTGGGCGAGCAACGATTAGAAATCCGCGAGCCACCCAGCTCGGCTGACCTGCTCCAACCCTTCGAAGTCGACCGCACGAGCGTGCCGCCCCGCTGCGACAATGGACGCCGCGCCGCTGCCCACCCCATCGCCGGGCAGCGCCTCCACGAACAGGATCGGCACACCTTGGCCAAGCAGAATCGTCGGCGTCGCGCCGGTCGCAAGCCGGCGGCCGCTCCCGGACTTCCGGTCGATGCCGCATTGTCGGGTGACCCGTCGCAGGTCGCCGATGCGATCGCGACCGTCGCCTTCCTCGCCGCGCAGGGCGACAAGAACGCGATCGCGCGGTTCGTGGAACAGGTGGCGGGAGCGGAGTCGGGCGCGGGGGTTCAGCTCGCCGCTGCGCGAATCATCGCCCGCGCCTTCGACTTCGGCTGGTTGCCCAGCGACATCCACGAGGCCGCACGCAGGCGGGTGGACGAATTCGCGATCGGTTACCTGACGGATCTCATCGCCGACCATCGCGTCGGCTTCGCACCCGAGTCCGTCGACGAGATCTGGCAGCGGCAGCTGGACGAGCTGAGCGCCACGGTGTGGTGGACATCGGATCGCCCGCACCTCGAGCAGTGGGCCGACCGGGCACTACTCACCGACGCGGAGGCCCTGACCGCGGCCCTCACCGCGCTCGCCCTGCTCATCCAACTCCCGAAACTCGAGCAGATCGTCCCCCTCCCCGGCACCCGCGGGCAGACCGTCACCCACCGCCACGTCGACGAGAGAACCCTCGGCCGAGTCCGCGGCCTGCTCGCCAAGGCCGAGTCGACGTCCTTCGCCGAGGAAGCCGAGACCCTGTCCGCCAAGGCGCAGGAACTCATGACCAAGTACGCGATCGACCGCGCCCTGATCGATGCCGAGCGCACCGACCCCGATCTGCCCGCCGCCCGCAGAATCTGGCTCGAAACCCCTTACACCGACGCCAAAGCCCTGCTCATCGACATGGTCACCCGAGCCAACCGCTCCCGCGCGATCTTCGTCGCCGACTGGGGTTTCGTCACGATCGTCGGCGACGACCCCGACCTCGACGCCGTAGAAATCCTGTCCACCTCCCTGCTGGTCCAAGCCACCCGCACCATGATCGACAACGCCACCACCGAGGAATCCCGCTCCCGCCACTACCGCAAGGCCTTCCTCACCGCCTATGCCTCGCGGATCGGCGAACGCCTCGCCGCGGCCGCCGAAGCGACGATCGCCGACTCCCCCGACGCCACCCACCTGCTCCCGGTCCTCGCCGGCCACCGACAACGAGTGGACAAAGCCTTCGACACCTACTTCCCCACCGTCCAGACCCGAGGCATCACCATCCGCTCCGCCGAAGGCTGGACCGCGGGCACCGCAGCCGCCGACCGAGCCGACGTCGACAACCCCTGACCCCGAATCGCCCGTTGCCCGGCCGACAACAACCCTCGTACGCTCGGCAGATGCGGCCGATCATGTCCGAACGGGAGCTGGATGCCGGCTGGGACTTGGCGCGATCGACCGGATCAGCAATGGCGGGGGTCGCGATGGAGGGGTTTCGCGATCGCGCCTCGACGGGGTGCGATCTGCGAATCTTCGCTCGCCCGGCGGTCACCGTCGTGATCCAGTTCGGGGACAGTCCGCTGACGGTGGAGGACCCCGGCGGGCAGTCGGCAGTCGATGGTCTGGTCGCCGGTCTGGCCCCTGGAATTCGCCGTGTTCATGCCCCGCGCGTCGAATGTGTCGAAGTGCGGATCTCGCCGATCGCCGCGTACCGGCTGCTCGGTGTCGCACCGACCGACCTTGCCGCCACCCTGATCGGACCCACCGACATCTGGGGTTCGGCGGCACCCCTGCTGCGCGAGCAGTTGGCCGAAACCGCGACGTGGGCAGAGAGATTCGCGGTAACGGCGAAACTCCTCGCCGACCGCGAGTCGACCAGGACGGCGGATCCCGAGGTCGCCGCCTGCTGGCACCGCATCGTCGCGGACAAGGGCGACGTGCGGGTGCGGGAACTGGCCGAACTCACGGGCTGGAGCCGCAGACGCCTGTGGTCGAGGTTCACCGCGCAGGTCGGCGTGACGCCCAAGCGGGCCGCGATGGTGGTCCGGTTCCGGCACGCGTTCGACCTGCTGACGACAGGTCACTCCCCGGCGAATGTCGCTGTGGCATGCGGCTATTCGGACCAATCACACCTGCACCGGGAGGTATCGGCCTTCGCCGGGATCACACCGGGTGCGCTCTCGGCGCCCTGACCACCGGAACATTCGTTCAAGACGCCGCGCACCACCGCACCCGACAGTGGACGCATGAGCAATTCCCCAGACTTGGAACGCCGGATCCGCGCGGCCGAACAGCGCGTCGCCGACACCTACGGACTCACGATCTCCGAGCACCGGTTCACACTGCGCGATCCCTCGGTACAGGTCCGCGTCCTGACCGCCGGATCGGGTGAACCGGTCGTCCACATCAACGGCATCTCGGCACCCGCCATGGGCATGGCACCCCTGATCGCCCAACTATCCGGCTTCCGGCACATCCTCATCGACCTGCCCGGCCACAGCCTCGCACCCCCGTTCGCCTGGCAGGGACGCACCGTCCGCGAGTTGGCGACAAGCGTGGTCACCGGAACTCTGGACGCGCTCGCCGTGGATCAGGCCGCGTTCGTCGGCAGCTCGCTGGGCGGCTTGTTCACCCTGTGGTCAGCGCTCGACGCGCCGGAGCGGCTGACGCGAGCCGCGATAGTCGCCACACCTGCCACCGCATTGCCCGGAATGCGCGGCATCGCGGAGATGGCGTCGCTGACCTCCCCGCTCCGCGGGCGAATCGACGAAGCGCTGATGCAAATGCGCTCCCCGCGGTTCGTCGCCCGCTTCGCTCTCACCGAGGCACTCGGGGCAGCTGCGACCCGCGCCATGTCCGACGACATGCTCGATCTGCACCGACTACCACTGCGCCTGCCGGGACAGGCCGCGTCCTACCGCGCTCTGCTGCGTCGCCTGATGCAGGGACACACCGCACGCCCGGAGAACGTCCTGACCGACGACGAACTGGCCCGGCTCGAGACGCCACTGCTGTTCGTCTTGGCCGAGCACGACGTTTTCAGCTCGCCTGACCAGGCACGACCCTCGGTGACGAAGATCCCCGGCGCACGCCTGGTCGTCGTCCCCGGCGGTCACGGCCCCTGGTTCGATGACGCGGCCCGCTGCGCGAGTCCGGTCCGCGAGTTCCTGTCATCCGAGCCGATCCGCGCCGGAACCGACCGGAACCGCGACCACGCCTGACCACCGCGCCGGACTACAGCGAACCGATCCAGTTGCGCAGCAACTGCGCACCCGCGTCGCCGGACTTCTCCGGGTGGAACTGGGTGGCCGACAGCGGCCCGTTCTCGACGGCGGCCAGGAACGGGACGCCGTGTTCGGCCCAGGTGAGCTTCGGGGGTGCGATGTGCTCGTTCTCGGGCAGCTCCCACTGCTGGGCCGCGTAGGAGTGGACGAAGTAGAAGCGGGTGTCGGCGTCCATACCGGCGAACAGGGTGCTGTCGGCGGGTGCTTTCACCGTGTTCCAGCCCATGTGGGGCAGGACGGGAGCGTCAAGGCCCGCGACGGTGCCGGGCCATTCGCCGCAGCCTTCGGTCTCGATGCCGAACTCGACCCCGCGGTCGAACATGATCTGCATGCCGACGCAGATGCCGAGCACGGGACGACCTCCTGCGAGGCGCTGCCCGATGATGCGTTCACCGCGTACCTCGCGCAGGCCCGCCATGCATGCCGCGAACGCGCCGACACCGGGGACGACGAGTCCGTCGGCGGCCAGCGCGGCCTCGGGATCGGCGGTGACCTCCACCTGCGCACCGGCCCGCACCAGCGCGCGCTCGGCGGAGTGCAGGTTGCCGGAACCGTAGTCGAGCAGCACAACGGATCTCACAGCACACCCTTCGTGGACGGCACGCCGCTGACCCGCGGGTCGATTTCGACGGCGGCACGCAAAGCCCGTGCGACAGCCTTGAATTCGGCCTCGGTGATGTGGTGCTGGTCGCGGCCGTAGAGCACCCGCACGTGCAGGGCGATGCGGGCGTTCTGCGCGATCGACTCGAAGACGTGCTTGTTGAGCACGGTCGAGTACGAAGCGCCGGGACCCGCGCTGGGAATGATGGTGTGCACCAGGTGTTCCGGCTCGCCGGTGAACACGCAGTACGGCCGACCGGACACGTCGACGGCGGCGTGCGCGAGGGTTTCGTCCATCGGGATGAACGCGTCGCCGAAGCGGCGGATGCCCTTCTTGTCGCCCAGTGCCTGCCCGAGTGCCTGGCCCAGCACGATCGCGGTGTCCTCGACCGTGTGGTGCGCTTCGATCTCGATATCGCCCTCGGCCCGCACGACCAGGTCGAAACCGGCGTGCGCGCCGAGCGCGGTCAGCATGTGGTCGTAGAACGGCACCCCGGTGGAGATCTCGGTCTGCCCGGTGCCGTCGAGGTTCAGTTCCACCAGAATCGAGGACTCTTTGGTGACGCGTTCCACCCGCGCTGTTCTGCTCATGATGTGTTCCTCCACAGGTGGATTCAGTGAGTAAGGTCGGTGCCCGCGATGTCGCGGCTCACGCGCAGGAATTCGTCGTTCTCGGCGGCGAGGCCGATGGTGGCGCGCAGGTAGCCGGGGATGCCGACATCGCGGATCAACACGCCTGCATCGAGGTAGTGCTGCCACGCGGCGCCCGCATCGGGGAACCGGCCGAACAGCACGAAGTTGGCGTCGCTGGGGATCACATCGAAACCGAGCGACACCAGCGCGGCGGCGACCCGATCACGCTGGGCCGCCAATTCCGCGACGCTGCCGAGGGTCTCGTCGGCGTGCCGCAGCGCGGCGCGCGCGGCGGCCTGGGTGACGACCGACAGGTGATACGGCAACCGCACCAACAGAATCGCGTCGATCACCGCGGGCGAGGCGGCCAGGTAACCAAGGCGCCCACCCGCGAAGGCGAATGCCTTGCTCATGGTGCGGGTGACCACGAGCTTGGTCGGGAACCGGTCGATCAAGGTGATCGCACTCGGGGCCGCCGAGAACTCGCCGTAGGCCTCGTCCACGACGACGATGCCGGACGCGGCATCGAGAATCCGCTCGAGCTCGTCGATCGCAATGCTGTGCCCGGTCGGGTTGTTCGGACTCGTCACGAACACGACATCGGGGCGGCGTTCGGCGATCTGCGCCACCGCGTAGTCGATGTCGAGCGAGAAGTCACCGCTGCGCTTGGCCTCGACCCACTCGGTATCGATGCCCTCCGAGATGATCGGGTGCATCGAGTACGACGGCACGAAACCCAGTGCGCTGCGGCCGGGCCCGCCGAACGCCTGCAACAGCTGCTGCAGAATCTCGTTGGAGCCGTTGGCCGCCCACACATTCGCGGTGTCCACCGCGACGCCGGTCTGGCGGGTGAGGTACTCGGCCAGGTCGTGACGCAGTGCGACGGCATCGCGATCCGGGTACCGGTGCAGGTCCGCGGCGGCGGCCCGCACCGATTCGGCGACGTCGTCGATCAGCGCCTTGCTCGGCGGGTGCGGGTTCTCGTTGGTGTTGAGCTGCACCGGCACCGTCAATTGCGGTGCGCCATAGGGAGATTTGCCCCGCAGGTTGTCGCGCAGGGGAAGCTGGTCCAGCGTCGCCGAGGCGCCGGGCACGGTGGGAGTGCTCATGACAGCGCCTCGAAACGCGCCTGCACGGCCTGACCGTGCGCGGGCAGATCCTCCGCATTGGCCAGGGCGACAACGTGTCCGGCGACATCCTTCAACGCCGCCTCGGTGTACTCCACGATGTGGATGCCACGCAGGAACGTCTGCACGCTCAGCCCCGAGGAGTGCCGTGCGCAACCGGCGGTCGGCAGCACGTGATTGGAGCCCGCGCAGTAGTCGCCCAGGCTGACGGGCGCCCACGGCCCGACGAAGATCGCGCCCGCACTGCGCACGCGCGCGGCAACCGCGGCGGCGTCGACGGTCTGGATCTCGAGGTGCTCGGCGGCATAGGCGTCGACGACACGCAGACCCTGCGCGATGTCGTCGACGAGCACGATCCCGGACTGCTTGCCGCTCAACGCTTCCCGCACGCGATCGTTGTGCTTGACCACGGCGAGCTGAGCGTTCACCGCGGCGTCGACCGCGTCGGCCAGCGCGGGAGAATCGGTGACCAGCACACTCGCCGCGAGCACATCGTGCTCGGCCTGGCTGATCAGATCGGCGGCCACATGCACCGGATCGGCAGTGGCGTCGGCCAGCACCGCGATCTCGGTAGGACCGGCCTCGGCATCGATGCCGACCAGCCCACGGCACAGCCGCTTGGCCGCGGTGACGTAGATATTGCCCGGCCCGGTGATCAGGTCGACCGGCTCGAGCGCGCCGCCGTCGGTATCGGTACCGCCATAGGACAGCAACGCCACCGCCTGCGCTCCGCCGACAGCCCACACCTCGTCGACACCGAGCAACGCGGCGGCCGCCATGATCGTCGGGTGCGGCAGCCCGCCGAACTGCGCCTGCGGCGGCGAGGCCACCACCAGCGACTCGACGCCCGCGGCCTGCGCCGGGACCACATTCATCACGACCGAGGACGGATACACGGCATTGCCACCGGGCACATACAGCCCGACCCGCTCCACCGGCAGCCACTTCTCGGTCACGGTGCCACCGGACACGACCTCGGTCACCGTGTCGGTGCGCCGCTGATCGGCGTGCACCTTCCTGGTCCGCTCGATCGCCACCTCGAGCGCGGCGCGCACAGCCGGGTCCAGCTCGGCGAGCGCTTTGGTCAGCTCGGCAACGGGCACCCGCACCACGGCGGGGCGCACACCGTCGAACTTCTCGCTGTAATCCAGCGCCGCCTCGGCACCCCGGTCACGAATGTCCTCGACGACCGGCCGCACATGATGCAGCACCGAGTCCACGTCGACCCCTCCGCGCGGCAGCGCGGTGCGCAGCTCGGCAGCGGAAGGAGTACGACCGCGCAGATCGACGCGGGCGAGCTCGATGCGGGAAGTCATATCGGGGTACGGTCCTGTTCTGTGCTGGGGCTCAGGTCAGCTACCAGCCTAATGGTCGCCCGCCATCACTTTTCCAGCACATCCCACCGACGCGACGGACCCGACCCGCGGATCCGTCGCATTCACCAGCTAGCGGGTGTCACCGTCGATGCGCAGACTGCCGCCCGAGCTCACCACGCGCATGACCATGGCCTTGGTCGAGCCGTTGATGGTGATGCTGGCCAGGCGCATATTCGTGGAACCGTCGGCATTGTTGCCGCTCACCGCGGTGATGCTGGCGAAGGTGTCGACGGTGCGGGCGTTCCAGTATTCGCGGAACGCGGACTCACTGCCGTAGACCTGCTGTGCGGCGGGGGTGAGCAGCGACCACGAGCCGGCCGGGTCGCTGAAGAAGTTCTCCACCAGCAGACCGGCCGATCCGATATCGACGGTGCCGACATTGCTGGCCTGCCCGAGCGGGGGAACCGCCGCGCTCGGCTTGGGGGCCGCCGAGGCCTGCACCGAGGTCTGCGGACCGGCCTGAACCTTCGGCGAGTCCGAGTCGGAGGTGCTCAGCGCGCTGACGGCGACGGCGATCGCCGCGATCACCGCGCCGACACCGGACCCGATCAGCACCGCGCGTCCCTTGCCTGCCTGCTTGCGCGGGGCGGGCATGGGCTGGGCCTGGGTGCGTGGGTGCGCCGCGGTGTCCTGACGGACCTGCTGCGGACGCGGGTTCGAGCGGATCTGGCGGGTGGTGGCCGTGGACGCGCCCGCGTGCGAGGCCCGGCGACCGGACTGCCGGATCACCTGGGTGGTCGCCGCGGAGTTGCGGCGATTGAAAGCCTCACTGGCAGGCACGAATCCGGCGGGGACCGCGTTCTCGTCCTCGGCGAAGGCGGCCAGCGCGTCGCGGGCCTCGGTCATCGTCGGACGGTCGAGGGGGTCCGGGCTGAGCAGGTCGAGCAGGAAGTCGGTGGCCGGGCCCGCGTTGTGGGGCTCGCGCACCTGCCCGTTGGCGGCGGCGTAGAGCACCGCAAGGGGGTTGGCGTTGGCGCCGTAGGGCGGTTCGCCTTCCAGCGCGTGGAAAAGCGTTGCGCCGAGGGCGAATACGTCGGCGGCGGGGGTCGGATCGGAGCCGCGCGCCACCTCGGGTGCCAGGTAGGCGGCGGTACCGCAGATCAGCCCGGTCTCGGTGAGCGTCACGTCGCCTGCCGCGCGGGAGATGCCGAAGTCGGTGATCTTCACCTCACCGTGGTCGCCGAGCAGGATATTGCCCGGTTTCACGTCGCGATGCACCAGGCCGGCCTGGTGGGCGGCGATCAGGGAGGAGGCCACCTTCTCACCGATGCGGGCGACCTCGAGCAGCGGCAGCGGGCCCTTCTGGCCCAGCTCTCCCGCGAGGCTGACCGACTTGAGGTACTCCATCACCAGGCACGGATCACCGTTGTGCTCGGTGATGTCGAATACCACGATGGCATTGGGATGCTGGAAGCGTGCCGCATTGCGGGCTTCCCGAATCGCGCGCTGGCGCAACACATCCCGCTCGCCCTCGGGCAAGCTGGGTTTGATGTGGATCTGCTTCACTGCCACGGAGCGTTGGAGGCGTTCGTCGACAGCACGCCATACAACGCCTGTGCCGCCGCTACCAATACGCTCGACCAGGCGGTAATGCTCCGCGATCTTCTGACCGGTATCGATGGCGCCTACTCCGAACCTTCTCGAAATTGTGACATCCCGCGTATTGACCATGGATATGGTCCGCCGCCGAGTGTAGCTGGCTGGGTGATGACCGCGTGCGGCAGCGGGGGGATTGCTCGCCTGCGGGGGGAAAGACGACTCATGGTGTCACACGTAGCATCCGTCCCGCTGCCTCGACCGCCGGTCCGGAGCTTCCGGCGTCCGCGACGAACACCGCGAACGCCAGGTCGTCCTTGATACCGACGAACCAGCCGTGGGCGTGGGTGTCGTCGAGGTACTCGGCGGTGCCGGTCTTGCCGAGCAGGCCGGGGATATCGCGCAGCGCGGTGGCTGTGCCCGCACTCACCGTCTCCCCCATCATGGTCTCTAGCTGCGACGTCACCGTCGCGGGCACCGGCGCCGAGGGCCGATCCGGGGTGCCGGGACGGCCCCGGATGACGCTCGGAGCGGGCGCGGAACCGTGCGCGAGGGAGGCCGCGACGAGCGCCATCCCGAACGGCGAGGCGGTCACCGTGCCCTGTCCGATGCTCGATTCGACCCGTTGCGCGGGATTTTCGGCGCGTGGAACTTTCCCTGTGACAGTCGTCAAGCCGGGTGTCACATAGTCCACTCCGAGACCTAGCTGCTGGGCGGCCGCGGTCAATCCATCGGCGGGCAATTTCACTCCCAACTCGGCCATCGTGGTGTTGCAAGAACGTGCGAACGCGGTGTGCAGGGGCACCATACCCAGGTCGAAGCCGTTGTCGTTGGGAATCGTGCGGCCCTCGATGGTGGCGCGGCCGGGGCAGGGCAGCACGGTGTCGGGAGTGACGCCGCCCGCTTGCAGCGCCGCCGAGACCGTGACGGTCTTGAACGTGGAGCCAGGCGGGTAGAGCCCGGTCAGCGCGATCGGGCCCTGGGCGTCGGCGGGCGCGTTCTGCGCGACGGCCAGCACCTCGCCGGTCGAGGGGCGCAGTGCGACGATGGCGGACGGCGTAGCGATCGGGGTGAGTGCGTCCTCCGCGGCGTGCTGTAGGTCGATGTCGATGGTGCTGGCGATGTCGGCGGTGGGCATCGCGTCGGGTCCGGCGATGCGCTGGGTGCCTTCGGCGGTCTTGGCGCGGATCGCCCAGCCCGCGGCGGCGTCGGCCTGCTCCTGCCAGATCTCGGCAAGTCCCCCGATGGTGGGTCCGGCGAGGGTCTTGTCGACGGTGAGCAGCCGGGTCTGTGGCGCGAGCGTCACCCCGCGCACGCCGGTCAGCGCCTGCTGCACGGGCGCGATGTCGGCATCGCGCAGCGCGAGGGCGGTGATCGGTTTGCCCTGTGCCGCAGCCAGATCCGTCCGCAGGGTGTCCTCGGTGATGCCCTGCGGCGCCAGCAGGGCGGCAACGGCGGGCAGGTCGGCATCGGGGGCGACGTTCACCAGCGTGACCACCTGCTGGGTCATCAGGTCACCACCGGAGGCGTCGAGCACTCGGGCCGGTTTCGCGGGCACCGGGCTGTAGCTGAGCGCGCCGAGGTCGAGGCCGGGCGCGACCGTGGTCGGCTGCCAGGCGATCTTCCACTCGTCGGCGCCGGTGGTGGTTCCGGCACTCGAGTAGGTCCACGCGTTGCGGCCGTCGGGGCCGAATTTCCAGGTGGATTCCAGCGTGAAGGACTTGTCGTCGGTGGACGACACCCGGACCGTGTCGTTCTTGCCGAGGTTGTCGAACAGCGCGGTCAGGACCGGGCGGGCCTGCTCGGGTGCGTCGGTGAGTGCGGCGGCGGCGGACGCGTCTCCGCTGGTCAGCGCGGCGGCGAAGGATTCGGCGACGGTCTGCGGTTGGTCTGGTCCGGACGAGCAGGCGAGCGGTAGCGCAGCGAGCGCGACGAGCAGGACCGATGCCTTCCGTGGTGTGCGCACGGGTCCGAGACTAGCTCGATCCGTGGTGCCGGTGGGGTTGTCGTTTCTGCTGTGACGAGCCCCGTCCGCTACCACCACCCCGTGACTGCCCCGATCTGGCGGCCGAGTTCGGGAGCGAGCGAGCGGGCGTAACTGGCGGTCAGGTGATGCTCGTCGCGATAGATGAGCACATTGCCCTCGACCACCCGGCAGCGCTGCGGTCGGCAGACGGCGTCGGACAGGTCGAGCGGATGCACATTCGGGTAGCCGGCGGCCGGTTCCTGCGCGGGATCGCGCGGGTCGAGGACGTCGGCGCGATCGAGTCCGCAGCTGTCGGGGTCGCCGCGGTGGGCGAGGCAATCGGTGGCGCGGTAGAGGACACCGTCGCGGCGCAGCCGTGGCGTGTCACGCAGCGCGAGCACATTGAACCCCCGGTCCTGCATCGCCGTCCACACCTCGAGGTATTCGGCGGGCACCTCGTCGCCGAGACCGTTCATGCGGTAGCGGGTGGACAGGGTCAGCACCCAGTTCGGTGGTTCGGCGGAGAGCCGGTCGAGCACGTCGACGGACCATTCGTGGCATTCGGGGAACGGCCACTCGGCGTAGGACGGCTGATCGGCGAGAACGACCGGACACCCTTCCTTGAGATAGGAGACCACCCGGAACCCGTGTTCGACGGCGAGCGGTTCCAGCGCGGGCAGCCAGTGCTCGGAGTGCGAGCCGCCGACCAGCGCGATCGAGCGGGTGGCGGTGGGGTCGCCGTAGGTACAGACGCGCACTTCCCGGTTGGGCGTGATGCAGCCGTCGGTGGTCGGCGGTGGGGTGTCGGCCTGTCCTTCGAAGATCGTGGGACGCATGGGTTCCGGTGAGTATTCGGCACCGGAGAACAGGGCGGCGGCGCCCGGATAGCGGTGGGTGTCCAGTGCCTGCGGCGGTGCGGCCGGGTTCGCCATCAGCACCACCTGCCACCCCAGCGAGGCGATCAGCACCGCGACCGCCGTGGCGGTGACCAGGGCGCCGGTCACCTTGCGGTCTTCCGCTCGCTGCCCGCGAGGCGGCATTCGCAGGGGTGTCTCGATCAGGCGGGTCGTCGCGTAGGCAAGGACCAGCGAGGCGCCGATCACCACCAGCCCGTCGACGACCCCGGCATTCGCGCGCCCGGTCTCGCCCAGATAGAAGATCAGGATCGGCCAGTGCCACAGGTACAGCGGATAGGCCAGCGCGCCCAGTTCGGTGCAGAACCGTCCGGCCAGCAGCCGGTTCGGCCACGCCGGTGTTGCCACCGCGAACCCCGAGGCGATCACGAGGCAGGCGGCCGCCACCGGCCAGAGCGCCGCGACACCGGGGAACTGATTCGCGCCGTCGAACAGCGGCCCGCACGCGGCCACCATGGCCAGCCCGATCGCGGCCGCGAGCCCACGCAGCCGGTTCGGCATCCGCAACCAGGGTGCCGCGACGGCCAGAATCGCACCGGCCAGCAACTCCCAGCCGCGCGCGAGACTGTCGTAATAGGTCCACGCCTGGTGCTGCGCGGTGCCCGATGCCGCGTACCAGAACGACAGCGCCGCCAGCCCGGCCAGCACGATCACCAGGGTGCTGCGCTCAGCCGTTCCGCGCCTGCGCAACCAGGCCCACCCCGCCAGGAGCGCGAGGATCACCAGGTAGAACTGCCCCTGCACCGACATCGACCACAGATGCTGCAACGGGCTCACCGACGGATCGGGTGAGAGATAGTCGAGCTCGGCGGTGGCCAGATACCAGTTCTGGCCGTAGAACATCGAGGCCAATGTCTGCGCGGCGGCTTCGCCCAGCTGGGTGTACGGCCGCAACACCAACGTGGCCAGCAGAACCGCCGCCAACACCACGACCAGCGACGGCATCAACCTGCGCACGGTCCGTCGCGCTGTCTCCCTCGCCGACACCCCGCCGCTGCGCTCCACCCCGCGCACCACCGCGCCGGTGAAGAAGAACCCGGACAACACCAAGAAAACGTCGACACCGCCGGATACCCGGCCCGCCCACACGTGGAACGCCACCACCAGCGCGATCGCTACCCCACGCAGCCCGTCCAGATCCCGGCGCCGTTCGACGGTGCCACGGACCGCCGCACCCGGCGATGCGGTCCGGACATTCGGCACCAACGACCCCACAGAATCGGCCCCCACAAAGGAATTGTTTCCCGGCAAGTAACCATCAATTTGCCGTAGCGACATCCAGGAAGCAAACCGCCGTGCCGTGCGGGGCGGGTGCTAGCCCGTTCGCCAGGGGGTGGTCGCGAGGGTGGCGGCGTCGGTTTCGGCGAGGTCGATATCGAACACCTCGGCCAGCACCTTGGTCAGCTCGGTGGGATCGATGTCACGCGAACTGGCGGTGCCGTCGGGATATTCCGAGGTCAGCGTCAGGTCGTCGAGCACGTGGTGGACCTCGGGCAGGAATCGCTGGAGGAACGGGCGGGTGGTGAACGGCGAGCGTGGCGAGGTCGACACGAAGTGGTTGCCGACCGCGTAGTCGATGCGGAACTGTGGGTTCTCGGTGAAGGTGTAGCGGTCGATCCAGCCGTCGCGGCCGAACTGGAACAGCACCCAGAGGTCACCGGCGCGGTGTTCCAGCCGGTAGCGCCAGTCGCCGAGCGCGAATTCGCCGCTGCTGTCGGCCAATTCGAACGGCTCGAGTGGTCCGAAACCGAACCCGACATCGCAGATCCAGACGCGATCGTCGTCGGGGGTGGTCACACGCAGCAGGGCGTGGGTCGCGGGCCGCAGCGCGCCGGTGTCGGCCACACCGTAGGTGACCCGGCCGCTGAGTCCGGTGACGCCGAACCCGAACCGTTCGAGCGCGGCGGCGAAGACCCCGACGTTCTCGTAGCAGTAGCCACCGCGAGGGTGACCGATCATCTTGTCCTGCAAGGAATTCAGGTCCAGCGGGATACCCCGTCCGAGGATGATCTCGAGATTCTCGAAGGGGATCGTGGTGGTGTGGGCGCGCACCAGCGCGCGCAGGGTCTCGACCGACGCGGTGCGCGGCCCGTCATAGCCGATCCGCGCCAGATAGGCGTCCAGATCGAGCTCGCCACCCTGCCAGCCGTGATCGTCGGGCACTACGTCGGTCATCGCATCCTCGTTCCGGTCGGTGTTCCTCGCACAACCGCGGTTCGGCAAACGTTGTTCCCGCGCGTCTCAGACCGCGCACTTCGCGCCCGCGGGCGCCGGGGGCGCCGTGACCAGGCCGTGCTCGACATCGACGACATAGTCACTGACCTGCGGTGCGAGCGGCTCGGTCCCCGCGAGCAACCGCAACACCACACATCCGCCCTCGAACAGCGCGGGCCCGACCGAGTGGTCGCCGGGGACGATCGCGCCGGTGAGGTCGCGCCCGCTGACCACGGTGTAGAAGGAGAACGGTTTGCCCGCCGCGGTCAGCGCCGCGCGCAATTCCACACTGGTGGCGAAGGGCACGATGGCATCGGCGGTGCCGTGGATCAGGAAGGCCCTGCGCATGCTCATCCGGTCGGCGAGCAGCGCGGGCGAACGTTCGATGTAGGCGAGCGGGCAGATCATCGGCGTACAGCCGCCGGCGTCGCGTTCGATCTGCCGCGGCAGTGCCGGATTCACCGACCCGCTGGCCGCCCACATGGTGAAATCGTCGGCGGGACCGTAGTTGTCGACCCAGTAGTCGAACAGTCCGGGTGGCCCGTGTGCCACCGCGAGCCCGCTGGTGATGCCGCCCTGGCTCCAGCCCCACAGCACGGTGGACGCGATACCGGGATGCTCGCCGCGATACCACTGCGTCGCCGCCACCAGGTCGTGCCAGCCCGCCCACAGATTCCAGTCGCCGGTCCGCCACGGCCCGTCGGCGTCGCGCAGGTCCATGAGCAGAATCGGCGACCCGCCCGTCACCGCGAGGGAGGTCATATACGGCGCGAAATCGGCTGATGACCCACCGTGCCCGTGCACCGCGACCACCAACTTCGTCGCCGAGATATCGCCCGGGACACAGCGGTACGGCTCGTACACGCGTCCGGTCGCCCGCTCGCCGTCCACCGTGATCGAGACCTGCCGCAGGTCGGCACCCGGAGTGCACGGGGGTTGCGCACGCGAGGCGGGTCCAGCTCCGGCCGGCACTGCGAACAGCAACGCGCACACCGCAACGACGACCCCGACCCGCTTCATGTCGCGATTGTCCCCTCGCCCATGGGCGGGGTCCAGCACATCCTCGCGCGTTCCATCGACCAGATGACACGGTCCTCGCAACCCCTACCGATCGCAGGGCTTGCGAGGACCGTCGGAACCCACGTGTCGGCGCGGGTCCGTTCGAGGCGTCAGCGCAGCGCGACCTCCGACCCGCGATGCAACTGCACCGGCGCCGTCTTGCTCGCGGTATCGGCATTGATTCCCTTGGCCGCCGGATTCGCCTGTTCCAGCTGCGGTTTGCGATCCAGCAGCGTCTTGGTGAGCACACAAGCCAGATTCGCGTCGAGGTCGTCGCGCACGACGAGCAGGTTGGGCACCACGATGGTCGGCGTGTCGGTGGACAGGCCGTAGGTGGCAGCCGGGATCGAACCCGTCTCGTAGACGGGGTTGATCTCCTTCAGTTTCGGCAGCACCCCGGTGATGTCGAGGAAGCGGACCTTGTCCTTGGCGGTGGTGAACAGGTCGGTGATGCCCGGCGTCGGCAGGCCACCGGACCAGAACATAGCGTCGATGGACCCGTCCTTGAGTCCGTCGACGGTCTTGGTCAGGTCGAGGCGCTGAGCGGCGACGTCGCTGTCGGGGTTGAGGCCCGAGGCTTGCAGTACGCGCTGGGCGATCACCTCGGTGCCCGATTTAGGCGAGCCGGTGGAGACCCGTTTGCCGCGCAGGTCGGCGAGGGAGTTGATCCCTGCGTCGGTGCGCACGATGACCTGGGTGTAGTTGTCGTAGAGCCGGGCCAGTGCGCGAATCGGCTGCGCGCTGGTGAAGCTGCCCTTGCCCGCGACCGCGTCGGCCGCGGAGTCGGCGAGCGAGAAGCCGACCTGATAGGTGCCGCCGACCACCTGCTGGATGTTCTGCACCGAGGCGCCGGTCTCGGCCGCGGTCGCCTTCACGGTGCCACCGGTGGCGGCGGAGATCTGCTCGGCATAGGCGTTGCCCAGCGCGAAGTACACGCCGGTCGCGTTGCCGGTGGCGATGCCGATCCTGGTGTCCTGCTTCACTTCACAGGTCACCTCACCACCCGCGTCGGCCGTCGGGGTGTCCTGCCTGCCACCGCAGCCGGTGAGTAACGCGGCGGCCGCGACCACGGCGACAATTGTTCTGACCATGAGGTCCCCTTCCGTCGACGGCCGGGCCGCCTGCTGATTCCCGCGGATCACGGTGTGTCCGTGGATGTTCTGTACGCCCGTTCGGCCAGGCCCGCCACCGCGGCGACGACCAGCAGTCCGAGCCCGATCCCGGTGGCGACCGGATTCGGGTACAGCAGTGTCAGACCCGCCGCGGCGGCGATCACGCGCGCGACCGGGCCGATCGCGCCGATTCCGAACAACCATCCGCCCGTCGCCGCCGCCAGCGCCGCGACACCGACGCACGCGGCCGCGCTGACCCACAGCACGTCGAGCACTGCACCGCGGCCGAGCAGGTGCTGCCCGGAATCGGTGAGCACGAACATCAGTGGCACCAGGAAGGCGGGCAGCGCGTACCGCAGGGCGTGCCACATCGTCGGCATGGCCTTCGCACCGGTCACCGCGGCCGCACCGACGGCGGCCAGCGCGGTCGGCGGCGTCACCTCCGAGAGCACCGAGAAGTAGAAGACGAACATGGCGGCGGCTGGCGCGGCGACATCCAAGTCGAGCAGCGCGGGCCCGATGATCACCCAGCCGATGACGAACGACGCCGTCACCGGCACCGCCAGGCCGAGCAGCGACAACGCGATCGCCGCCAGCACCGCGGTGGTCGCCAACACGACGGCGGGATCGTCGGACAGTGCCGATCCGGCCTTGACCAGCAGCGCGGCCAATTGCGCACCGAGGCCGGTCTTGGTGGTCATCGCGGTGATCACGCCCGCGGCGGCACACACCGCGACCACCGGTAGCGCCGAGCGCATTCCGTAGGACAGCGAGCGCAATGCCTCGATCACGAACTGCCCCACGGACTTCGGTGTCCAGGCTCGCTCTTCGGAGGTGCTGCCCCGCAGCATCCGGTCCGGGATCGCCAGCAGCAGCGCCAGCACCGTCGCGTAGACGACCGCACGGGTGGCGCTCATCCCGACGAGCAGCAGTACCACGATCACGATCAGCGACGAGAAGTGATACCCGAAGCGCCCCAGCAGTTTCCACCACGGGGTCGGCAACGGGCCGTCCGCCAGATCGGCGGGCGCGCGCCCCTCCGCGTGGATGCGGCGCGCGTCGATCTCGACCGACAGCAGGATGCCGAGGTAGTACAGCAGTGTCGGGATCAGCGCCCACCCGAGCACCGTCACATACGACACGTCGAGATATTCGGCGACGATGAACGCCGCGACACCCAGCGTCGGCGGCGACAGAATCGCACCGACACCCGCGGCGGCGAGCATCCCGCCCGCCTGTTCGGGCCGGTAGCCGGCCTTGCGCAGAATCGGCCAGGTCACCGCGCCGGTACTCACCGCGGTCGCGGTCCCCGACCCCGAGACCGTCCCGAGCAGAAACCCCGACGCCACTGCCGTCCGCCCCGCCGCGCTCTTCGAGCGACGGAACAGCGACACCGACAGATCGACGAAGAACCTTGCCGCACCGGAGAATTCGAGCACCGCACCGTAGAGCGTGAACAACACGATGTAACTGGCGGCCACATCGAGCGGTGTTCCGTAGAAGCCGCTGCCGGAGTTGTACAGCGCGTCGACGATCTGATCGACATCGAGCCCCGCGTGCGCGATCGACCAATCCTGCGGCAGCAGACCGCCGTAGTACCCGTACCCGAGGAACACCAGACACACCACCGGCAAGATCACCCCGGTGGTCCGCCGGCACGCCTCCAGCACGAGCACCAGCAGCAACCCACCCATGACGACATCGAGCGGCGCCAGCATCCCCTGCCGGTCGAGGAACGCGTCGTATCCCCCACCCGCGTCACCGATTCCGATCGGCAGCACCGGATACAGACACACCACCAACGTGATCGCGGCCAGCACCCAGTCGAGCACCGAGGGCCCATCGGCCCGATCGAGTGGACCCCACCACGACCGGTAGCTCAGGTACACCAGCGGTAGCGCGACAGCCAGAAAAATGACCAGGTAGTACTGGCTGCCCTGCGCCAGCGGCCGAAACACCTGCCACACCGACAACAGCGCGAGCCCGAGCGCGACCACACCGACCAGCCGACCGGGGAATCCGGAGAGCACCCGCGCGGGCCGCTCCTCATCGTCGACCCCCAGCTCAGCCGCAGTGACAACCGGTGGCGCTGCGCTCATGAGCGGACGATAGCAACGGGATTCACGCCCGGTGACGGAATCGGCAACCGCACAGTCTGTACAAAATGGACACTATGCGCCGACGGCAGCGACCACTCGGGCGTGGATAATGTCGTGGTGGCGGTGATGCGGCGAATCTCGGTGGTGGGGACTTCGGGCTCCGGCAAGAGCACGCTGGCCCGGCAGATCTCGCACCGGCTCGACATTCCGTACATCGAGTTGGACGCGATCCATCATCAGCCGGACTGGACACCGATGCCTGCGCCCGATTTCCAGGCCGCCGTCGCCGAGCGGATCGCCCGGGATGCCTGGGTCGTCGACGGTAACTACCGAGGCAAACTCGGTGATCTGGTGTGGCAGCGTGCCGATACGGTGGTCTGGTTCGATCTGCCCCGGTCGCTGGTCATGCGCCAGATCGTCCGTCGAACGGTGGGCCGCGCGCTGACCGGGCGCGAGCTGTGGAACGGCAATCGGGAACGCTGGCGCGAGATGATCTCACTCGACCCGGCGCGGTCGGTGATCGTCTGGGCATGGACGACCCATGCGAAGAACCGGGCGCATTATCTTGCGGCACAATCCGACCCGGCTTTCACGAATCTCACCTTCGTCCGGCTGACCTCACGTCGCGAGGCCGCCGCCTTCCTCGATGGTCTCGGTCGCGCGACTTCCCCACCGCCGGAGTAACTCGCCCTCGCGGCCCGGTCCGACGCCATCAGTCGCGGGGTTGTCGGTGCCCCCGCATACCATCCGCTCATGCTCTCGATCGATATCGCGCAGCGTCGCGCCCGCCTGGCGACCAGGCACCGCCTCGCGCCGTCGGCCCGCTCGAACGACCCCGTCGACATCGCGCGTTCGATGGTGGTGCTGCACGCCACCGATCCGGCGACGGTGTTCCTTTCGGTCGGCGCCCGTGGCATCGATCTCACCCCGGCCGATGTCGAGACGGCGCTCTATGACGACCGCGCCCTGATTCGCATGCTGGCCATGCGCCGCACGATGTTCGTCGCGCCGACCGAGCTGCTACCGGTTCTCCAGGCGTCCACCTGCGATGCGCTGGCCCACAAGCAACGCCGCACCTACGGCCGCTATATCGAACAGGCAGGCGCGGTCGACGGTGACATCTCGGCATGGCTCGCCGATGTCGAAGCCGAGACCCACGCGGCGCTGCTGACCCGCGGCGCGGCAACCGGTGTCCAGCTGAGCAAAGATGTACCGCGCCTGCGCACCCAGATCGACACCGCCCCCGGCAAGTCCTATTCCAAACCGACCAGCATCACCACCTGGGTGCTGGTGGTGCTCGGCGCCGAGGGCCGAATAGTGCGCGGCCGGCCGAACGGCAGCTGGACCAGCAGCCAGTACACCTGGGCCCCTGTGGAAACCTGGCTACCCGAAGGGTTTTCGCCAATACCTGCCGCGCAGGCGCGTGTCGAACTGGTGCGTCAGTGGTTGCGCACCTTCGGCCCGGCGCCGATCACCGACCTGAAATGGTGGACCGGCTGGACACTGGGCGAAGTCCGAAAAGCCCTGGCCGAACTCGACACAGTCGAAGTGGACCTCGACGGCACCCCCGGCACAGTCCTCGCCGACGACCTCGCCCCCATCCCTACTCCCGAACCGTGGGCAGCCCTACTCCCAGCCCTCGACCCCACCCCCATGGGCTGGCAATCCCGAGACTGGTTCCTCGGCCCCCACGCCTCCGCCCTCTTCGACACCAACGGCAATATCGGCCCCACCATCTGGGCCGACGGCCGCATAGTGGGCGGCTGGGCCCAACGCCCCGACGGCGAAGTAGTAACCCGCCTGCTGGAAGACGTCGGCGCCGACACCGAAAAACTCATCGACGCCGAAACAGCCCGCACCACAACCTGGTTCGGCGAAGTCCGGGCCATCCCCCGCTTCCGCACCCCCTTGCAACGCGAACTCACCAGCTGAGGCATACACCCGACGACATCGCCGCAGCCGATCACATGCAGCAGTTGGGATCCAGCACCGTGCACAGCGCGGACAGCGCGTCGCGCCGGGCGCGGTGGATCGTGTTCATCCCGCGCCGCTCGGACTCGACCAGCCCTGCCTTGCGCAACTGGCCGAGATGATGAGAGACCGTGGACTCGCTCAGACCGACCGCGGCGGCGAGATCACCACCGTTCTCCTCGCCGAGTGGACTGGTCAGCAGCAGTGACAGCAATCTGACCCTGGCCGGGTCGGCGATCGCCTTGAGCCGCAACGCCACCTCCAGTGCGGCGGCGTCGTCGACGGGCCCCGCCGCGACGGGGGCGCAGCAGACGGGGGCGGACATGTCGATCACGGGTAGCGCCTTGGGCATGAGATCGACCCTACCCGCGGTATTGACATATGTCGAAAAGGTGAGCAGACTCGGCATCACAAGTTCTTCGATATATGTCACACAAGTGGAGGTTCGATCATGTCTCGTATCCAGCTGGCCCTCAACGTCGACGACCTCGACACCGCCGTGCGGTTCTACTCCACCCTGTTCGACACCGAACCGGCCAAGCGCAAGCCCGGCTACGCCAACTTCGCGATCGCCGAGCCCCCGCTCAAGCTCGTACTGATCGAGAACGCGGGCCAGGGCGGGTCCATCAACCACCTCGGGGTCGAGGTCGAATCCTCCGAGCAGGTACACGGCGAGATCGCCCGGCTCTCCGCAGCCGGCCTGTTCACCGAGGAGCAGATCGCGACCACGTGTTGCTTCGCCACCCAGGACAAGGTGTGGGTGACCGGACCGGGTGCCGAACGCTGGGAGGTCTACACCGTGCTGGCCGACACCGAAACTTTCGGTACCGCGCCAGATCTCGGCCTCACCGATAAAGAAGCGGTCGACGTGTGCTGCGGCACCACCGCCGAAGCCGAAGCCGAAGGCGCCTGCTGCGGCACCGAGGCCAAGGAGAAGGCCGTCGCCTCCGGCGCGAGCTGCTGCGGCTGACCCACCCCGCGAGTGAGCGGGTTCACCCAGTGTTCGCTTGCCTTCTTGATTCGATATCGATCAATATCGACAGATGTCGAATCACGATCTGCCGCTGAGTGTGGCCTCACCCTCGTGTGAGGCCACACCCCGCACCCGCGCACCGATGACCGGCGAGACGGCCACCGAACTGGCCGTGCTGTTCAAGGCGCTCGCCGACCCGGTCCGGTTGCGGCTGCTCTCGGCGATCGCGTCGCGCGCCGGCGGTGAGGCCTGCGTCTGCGACCTGTCGACGGGTATCGATGTCACCCAGCCGACCATCTCCCACCACCTGAAGGTGCTGCGCGAAGCCGGTTTGCTGACCAGCGAACGCCGCGCGTCCTGGGTGTACTACCGGGTGGTCCCGCACGCGCTGCGACGGCTCTCCGATGTGCTCGCGACCGAGGCAGGCGCGGTGACCGTATGAGCACCACGACCGGTCATCCCGCGGTCGTGGGCAAACTGTCGACGCTCGACCGTTTCCTGCCGGTCTGGATCGGCGTCGCGATGGCCGCCGGCCTGCTGCTCGGGCGCACGATTCCCGGCCTCGGCGATGCCTTGTCCGCCGTGGAGATCGACGGCATCTCGCTGCCGATCGCGATCGGGCTGCTGATCATGATGTACCCGGTACTGGCCAAGGTCCGCTACGACCGCCTCGACTCCGTCACCGGCGACCGCAAGCTCCTGATCAGCTCGCTGGTGCTGAACTGGGTGCTCGGACCCGCGCTGATGTTCGCCCTGGCCTGGCTGTTCCTGCCCGATCTGCCCGAATACCGGACCGGCCTGATCATCGTCGGTCTGGCCCGCTGCATCGCCATGGTGATCATCTGGAACGACCTGGCCTGCGGCGACCGCGAAGCCGCCGCGGTACTGGTCGCGCTGAACTCGGTGTTCCAGGTCTTCATGTTCGCCGTGCTCGGCTGGTTCTACCTCTCGGTCCTGCCCGGCTGGCTCGGCCTCGAACAAACCACCATCGACGTCTCACCGTGGCAGATCGCGAAATCGGTCCTGATCTTCCTCGGCATTCCCCTGCTGGCGGGGTTCTTGACCCGTCGCCTCGGCGAACGCGCCAAGGGCCGCGAATGGTTCGAATCGAAGTTCCTGCCGGCGATCGGTCCGTGGGCGCTCTACGGGCTGCTGTTCACCATCGTGATCCTGTTCGCCCTGCAAGGCGACCAGATCACCTCCCACCCACTCGACGTGGTCCGCATCGCGATCCCGCTGCTGGCCTACTTCGCGATCATGTGGGGCGGCGGCTACGCCATGGGAGCGGCCATCGGCCTCGGCTACGAACGCACCACCACCCTCGCCTTCACCGCCGCGGGCAACAACTTCGAACTCGCCATCGCCGTAGCGATCGCCACCTACGGCGCCACTTCCGGCCAGGCCCTCGCCGGTGTCGTCGGCCCCCTCATCGAGGTCCCCGTTCTCGTCGGGCTGGTCTACGTCTCCCTGGCACTGCGCCGACGGTTCGAGACCACCCGCGCTTCGTCCGCCATCTGAAAGGCATTGCTCCACATGACCACCAAGCCCAGCGTGTTGTTCGTCTGCGTCCACAACGCCGGACGCTCACAAATGGCCGCCGGATTCCTCGCCCACCTCGCCGGTGACGCCATCGAGGTCCGCTCCGCGGGCAGCGCGCCCGCCGAGACGATCAACCCGTCCGCGGTCGCGGCGATGGCCGAACTCGGCATCGATATCTCCGGCCAGACCCCGAAGATCCTCACCTACGACGCCGTGGAGACCTCCGACGTCGTCATCACCATGGGCTGCGGCGACACCTGCCCCTTCTTCCCCGGCGTCAGCTACCGCGACTGGGTCCTGGAGGATCCCGCGGGCAAGGGCCTGGAGTCGGTGCGCCCGATCCGCGACGAGATCAAGTCCCGCATCGAATCGCTGGTCGCCGAATTACTGCCTGCCCGAGCCTGAATCCGTGTACCGAGCCTCGCCTCCGGGACCTGCCGGATGCGAGGGCTCGTGCTCAGGTCGGTGGCCGGAGGGCGGCGAATTCGTCGGTGACGCGCAGGCCCGAGTCGGTGAAGCGGTAGAGAGCCGCGGGGCGCCCGCCCGCTCGGCCGGAGGGGGCGGTGGCACCGGTGGGGGTGATCACCTTGCGGCGGGTCAGGACTCGCTGGAGGTTGGTGGTGTCGACGTCGTAGCCCAGTGCGGCGCAATAGATTTCGCGCAGCGTCGACATGGTGAACATGTCGGGGGCAAGAGCGTAGGCGATGTTGGTATAGGAGAGCTTGGCGGCCAGCCGGGTGCGGGCGTGGTCGACGACGGTGCGGTGGTCGAAGGACATGTCGGGCAGATTCGAGACCGGGTGCCAGGTGGTGTCGGACGGAAGTTCGGGTTCGGTGGTGAGGGGTACCAGGCCGAGGTAGGCCGAGGCGATGCGGCGGGGCGCGGGGACTCGGTCGGGGTTGCTGAACACCGACAGTTGCTCGAGATGGGCCAGTTCCCGCACGTCGACTTTCTCGGCGAGCTGGCGCCGGGCGGAGGTGTCGAGGTCCTCGTCGTCGCGCAGCCGCCCGCCCGGTAGCGACCAGGTCCCTTTCTGCGGATCGAGTGCGCGTTCCCACAGCAGAACCGCCAATTCCGGGTGCTTGGCGCCTCTACCTGCGGAAATGCCTGGGGGAAAGCGGCGAACCTGGAACACCGCGGTGAGCGATTCGTGGATGGTGTTACTATGGGGCACGTTTTCGATTGTAAGTCGAAAACCTGGTTTGGTGCGAATCGCGGCGATGGAGCCGCTCGCACGATGAAGGGAGCCACCATGGCGACGACGACTGCACAGCGGACGCTGATGGATTCGGTCTTCGACGGACCCACGGGCTACGCGGGTGTCGAGGCGACGCCGGAATGGGCGCAGGAGGTGCGCCGCCTGGCGCGCGAACGCAATGCGACCATCCTCGCGCACAACTACCAGCTGCCCGAGATCCAGGACGTTGCCGACCACGTCGGCGACTCGCTGGCGCTCTCGCGCATCGCGGCCGAGGCCGAAGAGGACACCATCGTGTTCTGCGGCGTGCACTTCATGGCCGAGACCGCCAAGATCCTCAGCCCGGCCAAGACCGTGCTCATCCCGGACCAGCGGGCGGGCTGCTCGCTGGCCGATTCGATCTCCGCCGAGGAACTGCGCGCCTGGAAGGCCGAGCACCCCGACGCGATGGTGGTGTCGTATGTGAACACCACCGCCGAGGTGAAGGCGCTCACCGACATCTGCTGCACCTCCTCCAACGCCGTCGACGTGGTCGATTCGATCGATCCCGACCGTGAGGTGCTGTTCCTGCCCGACCAGTTCCTCGGCGCGCACGTCAAGCGCGAGACCGGGCGCGAGAACATGCACATCTGGGCGGGCGAGTGCCACGTGCACGCAGGCATCAACGGCGACGAGCTCACCGAGCAGGCCCGCACCCACCCCGATGCCGAGCTGTTCGTGCACCCGGAGTGCGGTTGCGCCACCTCGGCGCTGTATCTGGCCGGTGAGGGCGCGTTCCCGGCCGAGCGGGTGCACATCCTGTCGACCGGCGGGATGATCGACGCCGCGAAGGCGTCGCACTCCAGCCAGGTACTGGTGGCGACCGAGGTCGGCATGCTGCACCAGCTACGCAAGGCGGCGCCCGGCATCGACTTCCAGGCCGTCAACGATCGCGCGTCCTGCAAGTACATGAAGATGATCACCCCGGCCGCGCTGCTGCGCTGCCTGGTCGAGGGCGCCGACGAGGTGCATGTCGACCTGACGATGGCCGAGGCCGGTCGCGCCTCGGTGCAGCGGATGATCGCCATCGGCAACTCCGGCGGTGGCGAATGACCGCCGCCGCGAGGCCGAGCCGGTAACGACCATGACGGTTCCGGTTTCCTGGGAGGCCGAGGTCGACCTGGTCGTCATCGGCGGTGGCGTCGCCGGTCTCACCGCCGCGCGCACGGCTTCGTTGTGTGGGCTGCGGGTGCTCATCCTCAGCAAAGGCGGGCCGACCGATACCTCGACCCAGTACGCGCAAGGCGGCATCGCGGTCGTCGCACCGCTCGGTGATTCGGTGGACTCGCACGTGCGGGACACGGTCGAGGCCGGTGCCGGGCTGTGCGAGGTCGACGCGGTGCGATCGATCGTCGAGGGCGGACAGGACGCGGTCGCCGCGCTGACCGACCTCGGTGCGGTATTCGACCTCGGTCGGGACGGGCAGATCTCGCGGACCCGCGAGGGCGGGCACAGCACGCGTCGGATCATCCACGCCGGTGGCGACGCTACCGGCGCCGAGGTGCAGCGCGCGCTCAACGCGGCGGGGCTGCCGGTGCTGTTCGGTGCCGCCGCGCTACGGGTGGTGACCGGCGCCGATGGTGTGCGGGGCGTTATCGCGGTGTCGGACAACGGTTTCGGTGTCGTGCACACGCCCGCCGTGCTGCTGGCCACCGGCGGGCTCGGGCAGCTCTACGCGCTGAGCACCAATCCGCCAGGGGCGACCGGCGACGGTGTGGCGCTGGCATTGTGGGCCGGGGCGGCGGTGGCCGATCTCGAGTTCGTGCAGTTCCATCCGACCGTGCTCTACACCCCGGGCGGGGTGGGCAGGCGGCCGTTGATCAGCGAGGCGGTTCGCGGAGAAGGCGCGATACTCGTTGATTCCCAAGGGAACTCGGTGACCACCGGCGTGCATCCGCGCGGCGACCTGGCCCCGAGGGACGTGGTGTCGCGGGCCATCGCGGAGCGTATGCGGGCGCTGGGCACCGACCATGTGTACCTCGATGCGCGTGCCGTCGATGGGTTCGCCCAGCGGTTCCCGACGATCACGGCCTCGTGCCTGGCCGCGGGAATCGACCCTGCGGCGCAACTGATTCCGGTCGCGCCCGCCGCGCACTACCAGTGCGGTGGCGTGCTCACCGATACGCACGGGCGAACCGGTGTCGCGGGGCTCTACGCCGCGGGCGAAGTCGCCAGGACCGGGCTGCACGGCGCGAATCGGTTGGCCTCCAACAGTTTGCTCGAAGGGCTCGTGGTGGGTGAGCGGGCCGGTGCGGCGGCGGTCGAGCGCGCCGGGGTGCGCGCTCGGGTCGATGAGATCTCCTCGTGGACACTCGAATTCGCCGATCGTTCGGTCGTGCAGCAGGCGATGACCGAGCACGCTTCCGTCGTGCGTGACGGCGCCGGACTCGCCG
The DNA here is from genome assembly GCF_042719655.1 of Nocardia sp. NPDC058518. Classification (NCBI taxonomy): domain Bacteria; kingdom Bacillati; phylum Actinomycetota; class Actinomycetes; order Mycobacteriales; family Nocardiaceae; genus Nocardia; species Nocardia sp. NPDC058518. The sequence goes on along the minus strand of NZ_JBHXNJ010000031.1, from coordinate 22,905 downwards.
AGGCGCTGGAGCGAATCGATGCCGCGACGTCGATGGTGCCGATGCTCGACGCTGTCGAGGATTCGGTGACCGCCGCACCGCACCTCCGGCGCATCGAGGACGCGGCGCTCACCTTGACGGCGCGGGCGCTGCTGCTCGCGGCGGCGGCACGTGCGGAGAGTCGCGGCTGCCACACACGCTCGGAGTATCCCGGGACCGTCGACCAACAGCGGCACAGCACCGCGGTCCGCCTCGACGCGCACGGCGGACTCGAGCTGACCACCGCGGCGGTCGATTTCGAGCCCATCCCGGTAGGGATGCGGTAGCGATCGCCACCCGTCACCGGGTGGGTCGGTCTGTTGTTCAAGCAATTCCGGCGGAGCGAAAACCGCCCGCCCGATCGACGCGGCGCACAGTCGCCCGAGAACAGGAGTGCAGTGATGGCTCTGGACGCCACCCTGGACCGCGATGAGCTGCTCACGCTGATCCGTACCGCGCTCGACGAGGACCTGCGCTACGGGCCCGACGTCACCACCGTCGCCACCGTTGCCGAAGACGCCGTGAGCAAGGCCTCGGTGGTGTCGCGCCAGCACGGCACTGTCGCCGGTATCGACGTCGGGCTGCTCGTGCTCGACGAGGTCATCGGCGCGGGCGCCTACGAGATCACCGCGCGTGTCCCCGACGGCACCCGGGTGGAGCCGGGCACGTCGGTGCTGAGCATCGTCGCGCCCACCCGCGGCCTGCTCACCGCCGAACGGACCATGCTCAACCTGGTCTGCCACCTGTCCGGTATCGCCTCCGCGACCGCCGCCTGGGTCGACGCCGTCGCGGGCACCGAGTGCAAGATCCGCGACAGCCGCAAGACGTTGCCCGGCCTGCGCGCCCTGCAGAAGTACGCGGTCCGCGTCGGCGGTGGCGTCAATCATCGGATGGGTCTCGGCGATGCCGCGTTGATCAAGGACAACCACGTGGTGGCCGCGGGTTCGGTCGTCGACGCCCTGCGCGCGGTCCGCGCATTGGCACCGGATATCGCCTGCGAGGTCGAGGTCGACAGCCTCGAACAACTCGACGCCGTTCTCGCCGAGAACGTCGAACTGGTGCTGCTCGACAACTTCCCGCTCTGGCAGACGCAGGCCGCCGTCCAGCGACGCGATGCGGCGGCTCCCGACACGAAACTCGAGTCCTCCGGTGGCCTTTCGCTCGAACAGGCCGCGGACTATGCGAGCACCGGTGTCGACTACCTCGCTATCGGCGCCCTCACCCACTCGGTGCGTGTGCTCGATCTCGGCCTGGATATGTGAGGTCGCCGACCGCCTTGTCGCCCATAGGCCGTGACGCGGTGCAACTCAGACCGGCTTGACCTCGACGAGGTCATCGAGCCCGCGGAAGTCATGAGGAACCGCGACCGGTCGACCGCGCACGCTACGAATGTGTCGGTGGTCGGTGTCACACTGCTCGGCATGGACAACAACGTGGCGAAGGCGAAAGAACCCATCACCTACGACGACCCGGACGCACCGTGGAACCGGGAGTACTCGCCCGACGAGATGGTCGGCTGGAACGATGGGGTGGTTCGGGAATTCCGCGAGAACGGCGGGCAGGTCGGCGGCGACTACGCCGGTGCCACGCTGTTGTTGTTGACGACGACGGGCGCCAAAAGCGGTAAACCGCATGTGGTTCCGCTGGGGGCGCTGTATCGAGGCGACGTGATGTATGTGAGCTCGTTCATCGAGGATCGGTATCCGGCCTGGTATTACAACGCCAAGGCTGATCCGCGGGTGACGATCGAGTTGGGTGGGGAGAAATTCGCGGCGACGGCCGATGTGCTGACCGGCGCGCGGTACGACGAGTTCGCGGCATGGGCGCTGGCGGAGAATTCCCTGCTGGCCGAATATCAGGCCAAGGTCGACAAGCCGTTGCCGCTGGTGGTGCTGACCAGAACGGAACCGGAATAGTCCGGCCCCGTCAGTAATCGTGGCGGCGATCGCGATGCTTCGACGAGCGCCGATAGATGCGCCCGCTGGGCACCGCGGTGGCCGCGGACGAGCTGCGCAGGGCATGGCGGCGGCGCCAGGCGACCAGATCGGGTCGCTCGGCGGGCTGCTCAGCGGCCTGCTCGGCTGCGGCTTTCATGGTCAAGGTCCTCCCCCGAAATAACGATGCCGCCAGGATAAGGAGCGGGTACGACCACATTCCACTGGTTTTCCGGTGAACCGATGCGCGGCGGCCGCTATTCCTTGGCCCCCGCCGTGTCGTCGGCGGCGGACCTGCCCGACTCCCGCTGCGGCGCAGCCTTCTTGTCCATCGGCGCACCGATCAAGACATCCGCCCACCGCGTCGTCGGGTCGATGTCGAGCAGCAGCGCCTTCACCAGCAACGTCAGCGGAATAGCCAGCAGCGCACCGAGCGCACCGAGCACCCACGCCCAGACCACCAGCGACAGGAAGGTGATGGTGACTCCGAGGCCGACGGCATCACCGACGAACTTGGGCTGAATGATCGACTGGATCACGAAGTTGATCACCGAATAGATCACGATCACCCAGAGCATCAGCACCGGCCCGCCGTCGAGCAGGGCCAGCAGCGCGGGTGGGATGACGCCGATGACGAACCCGACGTTCGGGATGTAGTTGGTGATGAACGACAGCAGCGCCCACAGGATCGGCAGCGGCACCCCCAGCAACCACAGTGCCCCACCGTCGATCACGGCCACGATGGCGCCGAACACCGTGGACACGATGAGGTATTTGCGTGTCCCGGTGACGAAACTGTCCAGTGCCTGCGCGATCGCAGGCCGCTCACGGGCCACCATCGCCAGCCGGCGATCCATCGTTATCCCGTCGACGGCCATGAACAGCAGCAGTGCCAGCACGAAGAACAGATTCGAGAAGACCCCGAGGACGCCGCCGAGCACCTGCTCGATCCAACCGGCGGCCTTGCCCACATCGATCCCGCTGAGTGCCTTGTGGATCTGATCGGAGCTCACCCCGAGATCCGACAGCCAGTCGCGCACATGATCGAGCAGTTCGTTGAGTTTGTCGGCGTAGCCGGGCAGCAGCGAGGCCAGCTGTACCGCAGACAGTGCCAGCGCGCCACCGATTCCGAACAGAATCGCGACCACCGCCACCAGCGCCGCGGCCATGCCGAGCCAAGCGGGCCAGCCTTTGCGCCGCGCCCAACTCTGGATCGGTTGTACCGCGATGGTCAGCATGAGGGCGAGGAATACCGGTCCGACGATGCCGGAGAAGGCCTTCAGACCCGCGATGGTGACCACCGCCGCCCCGAGCGATAGCAGCACGATCAGGCCGCGCGGAATCGACCATTCGGCGGGCGGGGCCGGGGCTGCGGTTTCGGTGCTCGGCTCGGACATGGGCCGAACGATAGCCACGCGAAGGTGCCCCCACCTCCCCCGTTCCGGGTGAGATCCGGGCTCAGGCCGTCTTCATCTGCGGCTTCGGGGGTGGCGCCGCGGTGCGGCACGTGACCCGTCCCAAAGCCCAGAACCCCAGCTCGACCACCCAGAACACCAGCAGCGCCACGGTCACCACCACCACGGGGACCGCCAGGAACACCAGGGAGGGCACCGCGATCAGCAACCAGCCGAGCACATCGACCGCACGCGCGCCACGCAACCGGCTGCCGAAGCGAACCGCCGTCCACATCATCCAGCGTCGAGGCACCGATACCCCGGCCTCGTGCAGGCTGCGCCGGAATATCCCGTCGGCATCGGCGGGCCCGACTTCGCCTGTGCGGCACAGATAGTCGTGCAGGATCGCGGCCCTGGTGTAGGCGCCGTAGCGCGGGATCAGCCACACCAGGGCGCGCGGTACCGAGGCGAAGTCGGTGCGGAATCCGGCAGGCACCGTGAAGGTTTCGACCGCGCCCTGATAGGTGAGCGGTTCGGTGAGCCGCCAGAATTTCGCGTCCAGTTCCTCGACGACCGGACCACCACCGATAAACGCCACGACCGTTCCTCCCACACCACTACCTGCTGTTATGCAGAAATGGTATCGCGCGGAGGTGGCTCAGCCGCGTGGTTGCGAACTCGGATCGAAATCGCCGCTCGGCCGATACTGTTCGGCACCGTACGGCAGGCGGTAGCCGTCGAACTCGTCACCGAAATCAGCTGCGCGCAAGTCTCCGAGCAGTCCGGCAGCACCGGAATCGAGATCGACGGCCGGGTGCAGCGCGGCGAGAAACAACAGCACGAGCGCAGCGAGGAACGGTTGGATCAGTAGGGCGAGATCGGTCCCGACTTCCGCAGGCAGCGCGACGATCTGGCCGATCACCGGATCCTCGGGACGCGGATGACGCACGCCCGCAACCCATTCCCCGATCCACATCATCAACGCCGCGCCGAGCCCCGAAGCGAACAGCATGCCGACGACGAGGGCGGGCCCGCGCGTGATCCGAACCCGCCATGCCCCGACCGCGGTCACTACCGCGACCGCCGCACCGATGCACAGGAACATCCCGACCGCGTCGAACAGGTGCAGACTCTCGCCGGTGAGCACGGCGGCGCGGCCGGGCTGGGTCACCCGCAACCGCTCGGTCGGTGCGACCAGACCCCACACCACCCCGGCCGCCGCACTCGCCACCAGCACCACCGCGATGACGACGCCGACGCCGATCACCTCGCGACGCAACACCTCTGGGCGTTCCCCGCAGCCGAGCACTAGCGGCGTTCCAGCTGGGCCGATTCGATGACACCGTGCCGCGAGCACTTGGCCCACCAGCCATCCGGGCTGATCTGCACGATCATCCGGCGACCGCACTGCTCGCAGAATCGCGGCGGTTCGAGACCGAGCGCGGCCGACGCCGGCATCGCGTCGGCGAGCCCGGCCACGATCCGCTTACCCGTGAACGGGTTGTAGCGCTCGCTGTCGACTCCGGGCACGATCGGCTCACGCTGCACCGGGTTGTCGCGCTCGTCCAATGCTGTTACCGCCTCCGTGAAGTGCGACTCGACGGCCGCGACCTGGGTCGATACTCGATCGTACACAGCGTTTCAGAGGGTTTCGTTGAGCGCCTTGATCGGCATGCTCAGCTCACCGAGCAGATCGAGATCGGACTCGGCGGGACGTCCGAGGGTGGTGAGGTAGTTGCCGACGATGACGGCGTTGATCCCGCCGAGCATGCCCTGCTTGGCACCGAGGTCGCCGAGCGTGATCTCGCGACCACCGGCGAAACGCAGGATGGTGCGCGGCATCGCGAGCCGGAACGTGGCGATGGCCCGCAGCGCGTCGGCGGCGGGCAGCACCTCCAGGTCACCGAACGGGGTGCCCGGTCGCGGGTTGAGGAAGTTCAGCGGGACCTCGTCGGGGTTCAGCGACGCCAGCTGCGCGGCGAACTCGGCGCGCTGCTCGATGGTCTCGCCCATGCCGAGGATGCCACCGCAGCACACCTCCATGCCCGCTTCGCGCACCATCCGCAGGGTGTCCCAGCGCTCCTCGTAGGAGTGGGTGGTGACGACCTTGGGGAAGTGCGACTTGGCGGTCTCGAGATTGTGGTTATAGCGGTGCACGCCCATCGCGGCGAGCTGGTCGACCTGTTCCTGGTTGAGCATGCCGAGCGAGCAGGCGACCTGGATGTCCACCTCGTTGCGGATGGCCTCCACACCGGCGGCGACCTGGGCCATCAGGCGCTCGTCGGGACCGCGCACCGCGGCGACGATGCAGAACTCGGTGGCGCCGGTCTTCGCGGTCTGCTTGGCCGCCTCGACCAGGCTGGGAATATCGAGCCAGGCCGCGCGCACGGGCGACTGGAACAGGCCCGACTGCGAGCAGAAGTGGCAGTCCTCGGGGCAACCGCCGGTCTTGAGGCTGATGATGCCCTCGACCTCGACCTCGGGGCCGCACCACTTCATCCGCACTTCGTGGGCGAGCTCGAGCAGCGCTTCCAGGCGGTCGTCACCCAGGCGCAGCACCTCGACGGACTGCTGCTCGGTGAGGCCCTCGCCGCGCTCGAGCACCTGCTCACGGGCGATAGCCAGAATATCGGTCTGGACGGGTGCCTGTGTCACGACGTGATGTCCCTTCGACGGGGGTGTGCGCACGAGCCGTAGGTGTGATCCACCCGGCGTGGCCGTGCAACTTGAACGGTGTTCAGGATAGGGTAGCGGCTACGAGTGAGTCACGACACTCGGGTAGCAAAATCGGACGGAAGGACGCGCGTGCAACTGCGGAAGACGGATGTGGTCGATGCCGCCGTCGCGATTCTCGATCAGTACGGGCTCGCCGACCTGACGATGCGCCGGCTCGCGGGCTCGCTCCAGGTGCAGCCGGGGGCGCTGTACTGGCACGTCAAGGACAAGCAGACCCTGCTCGGTGCGGTGGCCGACCGGATCCTCGCCCCGATGGACGAGCCGATCACCGCCACCGAATGGCCCGCGCAGCTCACCGAACTGGCACATCGACTGCGCGACTGCCTGCTCGCCTATCGCGACGGCGCCGAGCTGGTTTCGGCCACCTACGCCTCCCGCCTGACCACGAGCAAGGCGCGTGAACGCCTGGCAGGCATCGTCATTCGTGCCGGAATGACCAGGGAGGAAGCCGATCTCACGGCCTACACCCTGCTCTACTACGTGCTCGGCCAGACCGTCGACGAGCAGTCGCGCATGCAGATGGACTCCGTCGGCGCGCTGCCCGAGGACAACACACCCTTGCTCGACACTCCCGACCCCACCGCGCGATTCGACTTCGGCTTGCAACTGTTCATCGCGGGCGTGCGTACCATTCTCGGTACCCGCGTGCGCTGATCAGGGCGGATCATTGCGATTGGCTTCCTGATAGCGGCGAACGAACGGCAGTACCTGCGACTCGATGATCGCGTTGTATTCGCGTGGTCGCTGAATGGGATTCGCGTGCTCGATCTCACCGGGCCGCACCACCAGTAGCGTGCCGTCGACGCCACCGGAGTGCTCGATCAGCAGCTCGTGCGAATAGTCCACGTCCACCACAGCATCGCGGGCAGCGTCGCGTGGCCGGATGAAGACGATCGCGGGGTTTCGCTTGTTCGGGTCAGGCCGTCCGAGTGCGCGCAGATCCGCGGTGCCACCACCGGCGACGATCGCCAGGAACTGCGCCTCGATCAACCCGTTGCTGGCGGCATCGCGGGAGAAGATCTTGTCGCGCAACACCTCTGCGGCCACCTTCCGGAACTCTCCGAAGTCGATATCGGGAAACAGACCCCGGCGCTGCTCGAACCGTTCACGCCGAGCCGACATCTCGACCGCGAACCGCAGCAGCCTGCTCTCCCGTGCACCGGGCAGCCAGCCCAGCCACCGCACCAGATCGGCCCCGCGACTGCGACTTTCGGGCCGCACCGCGTTCAGATCCAACGGCGTGCAGTCCAGCACAACCGCGACCAATCGCCGATCACTGCCATGATGAATATGCCGCGCCACCTCGAGCGCGATCACCCCACCCATGCTGTGACCGACCAGCACGATATTGCGCACATTGCCGTACCTGGCGGCTCGCACGATCATCTCGGCGATGACCTTGGTATCGATACCCGCGTTGTCGTAGCGCACGGCCCACACCACCCCGAGGCGACTCAGCGCGGGCAGTGCGGCGGCGGTCGGTACCGCGTTGACTCCCCCGAGCCCGACCATATCGACCACCGCGGTATCCCAATTCCGGGTGTCAGTGGGCAGATGAGCGGGCAGTAGTTCCGGCGCTGTCTGCGCCAGGCGCTCACGCTCGGGGACGACATCGTGGACCCAGTACTGGCCGAACACGATCATCGCGACCGCCAGCACCCCGATGATTCGCAGCACCACCAGCCTTGGCCTGCGCCAGCGACGCCAACCGTGTCCGAGCCGGGTTTCGCGCAACCGTTCCCGCCGCCGCGCATCGTCGAAATCCGCGACGGTAGACGGATGCCGATCAAATGACGACATCACTCCACTGTAGGGGCGCCCGCGCAGTGCCCTGGTCTACACGAACTGAGAAGCGGCGACAGGACGGGTCGCCGGTTACTTCTCGAACGACCCGTACCGCTGCGCGTAACTGGTCGGTGGTTCGCCGAAGATCTTGCGGAAGTCGCGGCTGAGGTGCGGCTGGTCCGCGTACCCGAGGTCGGCGGCGAGTGCCGCCCAGTCGATGTCGACGCCGTCGGCGAGCCGCTCGGTGATCTCGTGCAGGCGGTAGCGGCGGATCACCCACTTCGGCCCGATGCCGACGTACTCGGCGAACAACCGCTGCACTCGACGGACACTCATCCCGCAGCGCGTCGCGAGCGCGTCGACGGTGGTGATACCCGGGTCGTCGGCGATCATGACGACCATCTGCCCTGCGCGCTCGGCCTCCGGGTCTGCCACGGGCAGGTGCACGCGAAGAGACTCCTCGACCGACGCGACATCCACCGGATCAGGCAATTCCGGGCCGAAAACTGTTGCCGCATCGACCATCCGATCCCGCAGCCGTGCCACCGGACCGTCCAGGAACGGACGGAACATCCCGGGCCGGAAGGCGACACCGAACACCGAACCCGAGCCGGTGAGCTCGCGGTAGACGTGCGAGGACGAAGGACCGTGCACTTCGGCGTGACCGTCGCGGAAAGTCAGGTGCACGTTCGGCAGCGGCACGACCAACTGCCGATACGGCCGCTCGTAATCCCAGGTGACGACCCAATACCGATCGACGTATCGCGCCAGGTCAGCCGATGGTGCGATGAACCTGTGGCGTTGCGACACCTGCCAGGCACCGCCCAGTTCGCGCGGGTCGCGTTCCACCCGGCGAGTCTATGTCGCGTTTGTTCAAGACAGTGCCGCGTCGCGGTGGTTACCTCGGTACATGTCCGAAACCGAACGCGTAGCTCACGCCGCGACACCGCTGTCGAAGCTCATCCGCACGGTCGACCCCGCTCGACTGTCCGATCCGACTCCCTGCGCCGAGTTCGATATCCGAGCCCTGATCAACCACCTGCTCTTCTGGGGTCCGTCGCTGGTCGGCGCCGCGCACAAGGAAGCGATCGCACCCCCGGCGACCGCCGAATCCGATGTCGACCTCACCGCCGGCGATTGGGCCGCGGCCCTCGACGCGCACCTCGACGCGCTCACCACCGCCTGGCGTGGCCCCGCCGCGTGGCAGGGACTCACCCACATGGGCGGACCGACGGAACTCCCCGCACCGCTGGTCGGCGGGATGGTGGTCGGCGAGCTGATCGTCCACGGCTGGGACCTCGCCCGCGCCCTCGGCACCACGCCACACTGGGACGACGACCTGCTGCGCGAGACCTACGACGAGACGGCCGCCACCGCCGAACAGGGACGCCAGATGGGCATCTACGGCCCCGAAGTCCCCGTCGCGGCCACCGCTCCGCTCCTCGACCGCATCCTCGGCCTCACCGGACGCGACCCCGCCTGGTCGTAGGCCCGGTCAGTTGCTGTCCACCGACTCCCGGGGCTCGCGAAGATCCGCGGCCTGCGGTTCGGGCACCGTGACCGGGGCCACCGGGAGCCCGGGGAACCAGCGATACATCGCGGCCGCGCCGCCAAGGCCCGCCACCGCGAGCGCGCCCGCCGCCGCACCGAGCACCGTCACCGCGCTGATCGCACCGACCGAGATCGGGCCCGCGAACATCCCGATGTCGTGGGTGAGCCGCCACGCGCCGAGGAATTCCGCGCGCTGACCGGGCGGGGCCACATCGGCGCCGACGGTCATGATCACACCGTTGCTCAACCCGTTGGCGAAGCCGAGCAGCACGGCGACCGCGGTCAGCCCGACCACCGACCCGGCGAACGGCAACGCGGCGTACCCCGCGGCGAAGGCGATCATCGCGGGAACGCCGATCGCCCTGCGGCCGTACCGATCCAGCCAGATTCCGGCCGGATACGACATCAGCACATCGACGGCGCCCGCGATACCGAACACGATGCTGGTGGTCGCCGCGTCGGCACCGATGTGCACCGCCCACAACGGCAGCAGCGATTGCCGTGCCGCCCGTGCCGCTCCCATGAGCAGGGCGCCGAGTCCGAGCGTGCTGAGCAGTTTGCGATGTTCGACCACCACCGCGCGAATGGTGTTGTCGCTGACCACCGTCGGCGATCCATCGGTCTCCGGCATGGCGAACACCAGCGCACCCGCGACGAGCATGGCGACGAGCTGGATCCACAGCCCGCCGACCGGGCCGAGCCAGTGCACCGCACCGGCGCCGAGGAAGGGTCCGGCGAAGAATCCGAACCGCATCCACCCGGCCAGCGCCGAAAAGGCCCGTCCCCGATCGGCACTCGGCACCACGGCCACGATGTAGGTCTGTCTGGCCAGGCCCCACACCGCACCCGAAGCGCCATTGATCAGCAGGCCGACCGCGAAAACGGCGATATTCGGCGCGAGAATGGCCACGAGCAGGCCGAGTGCGCACGTCAACGAGCCGAGCGCGATCGCCTTGCGCTCGCCGGTGCGCGCCACCAGCCATCCCGCGGGCAGATCGCCGAGAATGAGCCCGAAGCCCATCATGGCGACCACCACGCCCGCGGTTCCGACCGACGCGCCGAGTTCGAGCGCGTGCAGCGGCAGCATGGGAGCCGCTGCGCCCGAACCGATTCCGTAGACGGCGGAAGGAACGAACACCGCCAGCGCCATGGACCGCAGCTGAGTCACGGCGCCACCACCAAACGGCGAGTGCTGTGCTGACTGTTACAGCCCACCGTCATCCGGCTAGTGCGGCGGTGCGGGCGAACCGGCTCTCCGGGCGCGCGAGCCCGAAGTGGTCGCGCAATGTGGTCCCGGTGTATTCGGTGCGGAACAGCCCGCGCTCCTGCAGGATCGGCACCACCGTTTCGGCGAACACCTCGAGCCCACCGGGGTAGTACGGCGGCATCACGTTGAACCCGTCCGCCGCTCCCTGGGTGAACCACTCCTCGATGGTGTCGGCCACTTGTTCGGGCGTTCCCGCGAACACCCGGTGCCCGCGCGCACCCGCCAGCCGGTGCAGCAGCCCACGCAGGGTCGGCCGTTCCCGCTCGACGATCCCCGCCACCACCTGCAATCTGCTGCGCGCGTTGTCGGTGACATCGCCCGCCCCCGCGAACACTTCCACGGGCACCGGCTCGTCGAGCGCGAGAGTGCGCAGCGAGGTGCCGGTGATCGATTCCAGCTGCTTGATCCCGTATTCGGGCACGGTCAGCTCGTTGAACTCGCGCTCCAAACGCAGCGCGGCGGCCTCGGTGTCGGCGATGAACGGGCTGATCCCCGGCAGGATCTTCACCTCGTCGGCGGTACGGCCGAACTCGGTGGCCTTGGATTTGATATCGGCGTAGAAGGACTGCGCGTCCGAAAGTCGTTGGTGGGCCGTGAAGATCGCCTCCGCGTACTTGCCGGCGAAAGCGCGACCCTCGTTCGATGCCCCCGCCTGCACCAGTACCGGACGTCCCTGCGGTGTCCGCGCCGAGTTGAACGGGCCACGCACACTGAGATGTTCGCCGACGAAGTCGATCGGATGGATCTTGTCCGGATCGGCGTACACCCCTGCCGCGCGGTCGAGCACGATCGCATCGTCCTCCCAGCTGTCCCACAGCCCGACCACCGCGTCGACGAATTCCCGTGCGCGGGCATAGCGTTCGGCGTGATCCGGGTGCCGCTCCAGCCCGAAGTTGGCCGCGGCGAGGTCGGTTCCGGTGGTGACGATGTTCCAGCCCGCTCGTCCGCCGGAGATGTGGTCGAGCGAGGAGAACAGCCGCGCCAGGTTGTAGGGCTCGTAATAGGTGGTCGACGCGGTCGCGATCAGACCGAGATGTGTTGTCGCCGCGGCGATCGCGGTGAGCAGGGTGATCGGCTCGAGGCCGGGCGCGGCATTGTGACGCACGTCGGTGCGCAGGGCGGGACCGTCGGCGAAGAACACCGCGTCGAGCTTCGCCGCCTCCGCGGTGCGCCCGATCTCCTGGTAATAGGAGACGTCGTAGATGCGGTCGGGCCTGCTGTCGGGGTGCCGCCAGGCGGCCTCGTGGTGCCCGGACGGGTAGATGAACGCGTTGAGACTCAGTTGACGCGGTGCACTCATGACGCCTGTTTCACTTTCTCTGATTCTGTTGTGTCGACGCCGAGCCCGGTCAGCAGCGCTTCCCGCAGCCGGACGAACTCCGGGTGCGCGTGCCTGCGCGGGCGCGGGGTCTCGATGCGCTGATCGATCGTGATCCGGCCCTCGTCGAGAACCAGCACCCGATCGGCGAGCAGCACGGCCTCGTCCACATCGTGGGTCACCAGCAGCACGGCGGGCCGGTGCCGCTCGCACAGCGCCTGCAGCAGGGCGTGCATCCGAATCCTGGTCAGCGCGTCGAGCGCGCCGAACGGTTCGTCGGCCAGGAGCAGTTCCGGCTCACGCACCAGCGATCTGGCCAATGCCACCCGCTGCTGCTCACCGCCGGAGAGCTCACGCGGCCAAGCCTTCTCGCGCCCGGCCAACCCGACCTCGGCCAATGCCGAGCGTCCCCGCTGGTCCGCGTCGCGACCGGTCAACCCGAGCACCACATTGTCGAGCACCCGCGCCCACGGCAGCAGCCGCGAATCCTGGAACACCACCGCGCGCTGCGTCGGCACCGTGAGCTCGCCGGAACCGGGTACCTCGGAATCGAGTTCGGCCAGCGCCCGCAGCAGCGTGCTCTTGCCCGAACCGCTGCGCCCGAGCAGCGCGACGAACTCACCGCGCCGGATCTCGATATCGATGCCGTTCAACACGATTCGCGTGCCGAAGCCGCGGGTGAGAGCGCGGGTGCGTACGACGACCCGCTCGTCGGAGCTCAGTCGCCCAGTGTCTGTCGCCATGCCAGCACCTTTCGTTCCGTTGCCCGCACGGCGAGGTCGCCGAACAGTCCGAGCAGTCCGTAGATCACCAGACCCACGACGATCACGTCGATCTGGCCGTAGGTGCGCGCCTGGGTCATCAGGTAGCCGATGCCGCTGGTCGCGTTGACCTGTTCGACCACCACCAGCGCCAGCCAGGAAATGGTCACCGCGAGCCGCAACCCGAGGAAGAAGCCCGGCAGCGAACCCGGCAGCGCGATCCGCCGTAGGAAACCCCACCGCGACAGCCCGACCGTCTCGGCCAGTTCCACGTAGCGCGCGTCGACGCTGCGCAGGTAGGCATGGGTATTGATGTAGATCGGGATGAGCACGCTGGTGGTGATCACGATCAGCTTCATCTGCTCGCCGATCCCGAACCAGACGATGAACAACGGGATCAGCGCCAGCGTCGGGATCGCCCGCTTGATCTGCACGGGACCGTCGACCACCGCCTCACCGAGCCGGCTCAGGCCCGAGACCAGCGCGAGCACCACGCCGATCACCACACCGAGGACGAGGCCGATCACGGCCCGCTGCAACGAGGTCAGCAGGTTGGACTGCAACCGGCCGTCGGCGATCAGCTCGCCCGCGGTCCGGGCGACCGTCCACGGCGCGGGCAGTGTGTCCGGGTCGATGGCGCCGATCGCGGAGCCGACCACCCAGGTGCCGATGAGCAGGGCCGGTCCGAGGGCGAAGCCGAACGGGATGGGCTTGCCGGGTCCCAGCCTGCGCGTGCCCCGTCCGCGCGGCGACAGCGCCTCGACCGGTGCCGTGCTCGCCCTGATCCGGCGCAGCACGCCGGCATCGAGGGTGGCCATCAGCCCGCCGCCGGCGCGAACGCCGCCCCGCTGGCGGTGACGGCCTCGGTGACCGCGGCATCGAAGCGCAGGTCGAAGCCGTCGACGGCCTTGATCTTCTTGGGCAGTTCACCCACGGCGTCGATCGCGTCGATGGTGGTCTGCTGCCGGGCGATCAGCTGCTGGTCCAGGTGCGGGAACGTGAAGGTGCCCAGCGATTCGACGATCCGCTTGGCATCGTCGGCGCTGACCTTCTGGCCCTCGACGTAGTAGCGGGTCGCCCATTCCTCGCGATGGGTGTTGGTCCACTGCCAGGCCCGCACGAACGCGCCGACCAGGGCGCGGGTCGCGGCGGCCTTCGCCGGATCCTGGACCACCGCGCGACGCGCGTACACATAGGCGAGACCGCTGTAGATGCCCGTGGTCTCCGAATCCGGGATCAGCGAGGTGCCCTGGGTGCGCAGGAACCTGGTCACATTGGGTTCGATCAGCGGCGCGACATCGACCTGACCGGTGCGCACCGCGTCCGGGAATTCGGCCAGCTGCAGCCGGACCAGCTCCACATCGGTGGGCTTCAGTCCCGCCTTGGTGAGTGCCTTCAGCACCGACGCCTGCTGGGCGGTGCCCTCGGCGTAGGCGATCTTCTTGCCATTCAGATCGGTGAGCTTCGAGATCGAACGGCCCGGTGCGACCGCGAGTTTCATCGCCTTCGGATTGGTCTGATAGGAGCCGATGATCGGCACGTCCTGCCCCGCGGCCAGCGCGTGGATCGGCGGCACATCGCCGACCTGACCCACATCGGCCGCGCCCGCCCGGAAGGCCTCGAGGATGGCCGGACCACCGACGAAGTTCGCGAACTCGATCTTGAACGGCAGCTTGTCCAGCTCGCCGGACAGCCGCAGCGCCGATTGCAGCCGTTCCTGCTGATCGGCGACGACGAGCGTGGTCCCGGGCGGAACCTCGGTCGGCAGCGGCGCGTCGGGGGTGCCGACCGGTGCGTCGTTGCCCTGTGCGCAGCCGGTCAGGCCGAGCGTCGCAACGGTTGCCATCGCGAGAAGTGCGGCGGTGGCGCGGCCACGCAGGCCGGGTCGAAAGGTGTTCGGTCGGTACATAGACGGATTCAAGCAACCACGACCACCCCCGAACACCATTAGCCTTTCCATGATTTGAAGGGCCCGGCTCCTGGTTGGCACCGAGTGCCGCGTTAGAGTCTGGGCGTTATTCCCGGCGGGTGCGGGAATCCGGTGTCACTCCGGAACGGTCGCGCCACTGTGATCGCCTCGCGGCGAAAGTCAGACCTCCCTCGCCGGGACACCCTCTGAAAGGGCCGCGCCTTGCCTGTGGAGAATTCGCGATGATCCGTGCCCGGATCTCGCTCGCGCTGCCTCTGATCGGGGCGCTGTTGCTGGCAGCCATGATCGGTGCCACCGGATTCGGTGCGGAGATCGTGCCCGTGTCCGCGGTGCTCGACACCCTCATCGCCCGGCTCACCGGCGCGACACCCACCGATCTCGGTATCGACACCATCGTCTGGCAGCTCCGGGTGCCACGCACACTGCTGGCCGCGGTGGTCGGCGCCGGATTGGCACTGGCCGGTGCGGCGATGCAGACGCTGGTGCGCAACCCATTGGCCGACCCATTCCTGCTCGGCGTCTCCTCCGGGGCCGGTGTCGGCGCGGCCGCGGTCATCACCTCCGGGTTGTTCGCCGGTGCGGGCATCTGGGCGCTGTCCGGCGGTGCGCTGCTCGGTGCGTTCGGCGCCGCGACCCTGGTGTTCCTGATCGCGTTCGCCCAGGGCGGTCTCACCCCGCTGCGGCTGGTGCTCACCGGCACCGTGCTCGGTTCGGCGTTCGCCGGGTTCAGCAGTTTCCTCGTTTTTCGCAGCACCGATCCCGCGGCGGCGGAGTCGGTGCTGTTCTGGCTGCTCGGCAGTCTCGCCGGTGCCGATTGGACGACCATCGCCCTGCCGCTGACCGTGGTGCTGGCCTGCGGCGCGATCCTCATGGCGAGCGCGGGCTGGCTGGACGCGCTCACGCTCGGCGCGGACACCGCGTCGTCGGTCGGCGTCCCGGTGCGACGGCTGCGCATCGGCCTGTTCGTGCTGCTGGCGGTGCTCGTCGGTGTCCTGGTCGCGGTGTCGGGCGGCATCGGCTTCGTCGGCCTGGTCGTCCCGCACGCCGCCCGGATGATCGTCGGCCCCCGCCACCGCAACCTGCTCCCCACCTGCGCGCTCGGCGGTGCGCTGTTCCTGGTGGTCGCCGACGCCGCCACCCGAATACTGGTGCGCCCCACCGAGATCCCGGTCGGCGTACTCACCGGCCTCATCGGCGCTCCGACTTTCCTTCTGTTGATGGGCAGACGCCGCTACCAGTTCGGCACGTCATGAGCGACTCCACCCAGGTCGAACGCCCACCCAGCGAGGAGGCCTGCCCGGGCAATATTTCAGCGAGCTCAGGCGAAGTGCGAGCGGTCACGCTCACCTGCGCTATCGGGCGACGGAATGTCGTGGTCGGCGCGGACTTTTCGATCGAGCCCGGGGAAATCGTCGGGATCGTCGGGCCCAACGGCAGCGGCAAATCGACGTTGCTGCGGGTGCTGGCGGGAGTCGACAAACCCAGGCAGGGTCGAGTGCTCGTGGATGGGCAGACCCTGCACAGGATGCGGCCGCGACAACGGGCCGCGACGGTGGCATTGGTGGCGCAGGACGAGACTCCGCCCGCCGACATGCTGGCCGGCGAAGTCGTCGCCCTCGGGCTGACGCCCTATCTGCCGCCGTGGGGACTCGGCGCCCCGCGCGAACAGCAGCGGGTGGCACAGGCGCTGGCCGCGGTCGATCTCACCGGTTTCGCGGGCAGGCAGGTGCAGCAGCTCTCCGGTGGCGAACGGCAGCGGGTTCTGCTGGCACGTGCGCTGCTCCAGAACACCCCGGTACTGCTGCTCGACGAACCGACCAACCATCTCGACGTCACCCATCAGCTCGAACTGCTCACCCTGATGCGGAGCCTGAACCGAACCGTCGTCGCCGCCCTGCACGACCTGTCACTGGCCGATCGCTACTGCGATCGAATCATCGTGCTGCACAACGGTTCCGCCCGAGCACCGGCACCACCGGCCCAGGCGCTGACACCCGATGTCGTCGCCGCGGTGTTCGGTGTCGACGCGACGCGCGTCCAGCACCCGCTGACCGGCGAAGACCACCTGTTGATCACCCCGCGAGAGGCGCGATGATGAAGAACCACGGCCGGATCCTGGCCACCACTGCCCTTGCCGCCGTTCTGACGGCCTGCACCGGCACCACCACAGAGTCCGCGACGACGATCCCGATCCGCAACTGCGGCAAGGAATCCCAGTTCCCCGCCCCCGCGCAGCGACTGTTCGTCAACGACGGAAATCTCATCTCGATGGTGCTCGCGCTCGGTGCGCAGGACCAGGTCGTCGCGGTCTCGAGCATCCAGCGCGATGCAGGCACCCTGCGCGCCCACTACGGCGCCGATGTCGTCGACGGCCTGAAATCCGTTGCCCCCGAGTACCCCTCGCGCGAGACCGTGCTCGCCCAGCGCCCGGATGTCATGGTCGCCGGCTGGAGCTACGGCTACGACGAGGCGAGCAACCTCACCCCCGAGTCACTGCGGAAAGACGGCATCGCCGCCTACGTCCTCACCGAGAGCTGTCGCCAAGTCGACGGCGCCGCCGCCCGCGGCACCGTCGAACCATGGACCGCGTTGCGCACCGACCTGACCGACCTCGGCACGATCACGGGCCACCCCGACCGCGCGCGGGAGGTCACCGCCGACCTCGACCACCGGCTCGCCGCCCTGACTGCCGCCCCGAAACCGGCTCGAACCCCGACGGTGTTCCTGTTCGACAGCGGCACCGACACCATCTACTCCAGCGGCAAATACGGTGCGCCGCAAGCGATCCTCGAAGCCGCGGGCGCCCGCAACATCCTCGACGATGTCGACGACACCTGGACCAAGGTCTCCTGGGAGCGGCTCGCGGCCGCCGACCCGGACGCGATCATGTTCGTCGACTACCCCGGCCAGAGCTACGAGCAGAAGGTCGAACTGCTGCGTTCCAAGCCCGGTATCAACGGTCTGCGCGCGGTCCGCGACAGCCGGTTCTTCAACTTGCCGTACGCGCTGTGGACGAGCGGGCCACTCAATATCGATGCGGCCGAACAGATCCGCAAGCAGCTCGAAACGTGGAACCTGGTCCCCGCCTCTGGCATCACACCCCGCGCGGACGACGCCGTACGTTGACCCCTGGCCCGGCTGTGCGCTGTCGGTGAACCGTCGCACCCGAGCGGCACTCAGTCGGTCGTGCCCCGCTCAGCGAGCGCCACCAGTTTCGTCAGCGCCATCTGCCAGCCGACTTCGTTCTCGGCGGGACCGAGCCCTGCCGGAACCCCCTCGTGCAGTACCTCGAGGTAGGTGCCGCCGTCGGCGTCCGTCAGGGTGAAGGTGACGGTCTGCGCCCCGGTCATGTCCGGCTTCTCCGTGACGAATTCCAGCACCTCGACCACTTGCTCATCCGAGGTCAGCGAGCGGAACGTCCCGAAGTAGGCGTCGTGCTGCTGGCGCACCGTTCCCGCATCGTGCTGCCCTGTCTCGCCCACGTCGACGGGCTCGTCATGGGTGAGGGTGATCGAGAACGATCCGCCCTCCACCGGCTCGAACCGATGCACATCGACAGATATCCCGTCGGGCATCATCCAGGCAGCCACCGCGTCGCCGTCGAGCAGCAGACGGTAGACGGTCGAACGAGGCGCGTTGATCTGCGTGCCGATCCTGGTCGTCGTCGCCATGGCTTTCACGATAGCCGCCCTACCGACGCCGACCGGTCAACCACCGGAGCTACGCGCCAGTGTCTGCAGTGGGTCGGTCAGCACATCGGCGAACGCCAGTTCAGCGGCCCCGATCAGCGGCGCGTCGTCGGCCAGCGCCGAGGTCCGCAGCCGGACACGTTCGCGGACCGCGAGCAGTCCGTTCACGGCCAGCCTGCTGCGAACCTGGGCTGCCGAGCCGAGGTAGATCTCGCGCAGAACCCCGCCGAACACGACCATCGTCGGGTTGAAGATGTTCACCAGGTTGGCCACCCCGTAGCCGAGCCAGTCGCCGACCTGGTGCAGCGCGTCGCGGGCGGTGGCGTCACCGCGGGCGGCCGCGTCGACGATCGCTTCGACCGCCGCCCGCCCGGTGAGATCGGCACGCCCCGCCACCGCGATCAATGCCAGCTCCCCCGCCTCGGCCTCGAGACAGCCCCTCGACCCACACCGGCATGCCCGCCCGCCGGGGTTCACGATCATGTGCCCGACCTCGCCGCCGTAGCCACCCTCGCCACCGAGTAGTTCGCCGCCCATGATGACGCCACCACCGATGCCGACTTCACCGTGCAGGTAGATCAGGTCCGATACCCCGGCACCGACACCGCGCTCACGCTCGGCGAGCGCGCCGAGGTTGGCATTGTTACCGACCACGACTCGCACACCGAGCCGCTCCGACAGCGTCGCACCGACCGGCACATCGACCCAGCCGATATTCGGCCCGTACCGCACCACACCGTCACCCTGACGGACCATGCCACAGAACGCGAGACCGACACCGACGCGAACACTGTCGGGCCCCGCCGCGGCGACCATGGTCTCGGCCATCACCGCCAGCGATTCGATCACTTCATCGGGATCGAATGCCCTACTGTCGCGCGGTGTTTCGCGACGGTCGAGGATCACCCCACCCAGACCGACCCGCGCCACCGCGAGCCGGTCCGCGCCGACATCCAACGCGAGTACGTACACCCGCTCCGACTCCGGCCGCACCACCAGCGACGGCCGCCCTGCCCTGCCGGTCTGGCGAGGCAGTTCCTCACTCACCAGCCCGGCAGCGGCGAGATCGGTGGTCAAAGCCAGAATCGTGCTGCGGTTCAGGCCCATTCGCTCGGCCAGCTCCGCCCGCGATACCGGGCCACTCAGATGGACGTGGCGCAGCAGCACGGCGAGATTGCGTGTTCGGATCTCGTCCGGGGCGGGTGCAGCCCTCATCCGGCCCAGCCTTCCCGGTCGATGGTCAACTTCCTGGCAGCGAACGCTTGCGTGAGAGCGCGTCCACCCCCGCCGCGAGCAGCAGGACAAATCCTGTCACAACGAATTTCGTGCCCGCGCTGTAGCCCATCAGCCCCATCCCGTTGTTGATCACCGCGACCACCGCGGCGCCCAGCACCGCGTCGAGCATCCGGCCGCGACCACCGAACAGGCTGGTGCCACCGATCACCGCAGCACCGACCGCGGTGAGCAGCACATCGGAACCACCGGTGTTCGGATCGACGGAGTTGGCCCGCGACGCCGCGATCAATCCGCCGACAGCAGCCATCGTCGAACAGAGCACGAACGCGCTGATCTTGATCCGATCGACCGGAATGCCCGCGCGCCGAGCGGCTTCCACGCTGCCGCCGACCGCGTAGACATGCCTGCCGAACGAGGTGCGATTGAGCACGAAGGTCCACAGCAGCAACAGCGCGATGATGATCGGCACCACGATCGGCATACCCTGCAGCGAGTTGACCTCCGGATTGCGGCTGCGCTCGTCATTGAGCACCAGCACCGCTATCCCTGCGACGAGCGCGACCGTGGCGATCCGCAACGCGACCACCGGCGCCGTCTCGCCGGTCAGACCGAGTGTGTTGCGCGCCCGCAACTTTCGGTACTGCACGAACGAGAACCCGGCAAGCAGCACAAGGTACATGACCCAGCCGAGCAGGGGCGGCACATTCTTGTTGGCGATCGCCAGGATCGTCTCGTCGTGGATGGAGATATTGCGGCCGTTGTCCATGATCTTCAGCGCGACACCCTGCAACGCCAGGAACGCGGCCAGCGTCACCACGAACGACGGGACACCGATCTTCACCACGATCGCACCGATGGTCAGCCCGATCACGACACCGGTGAGCAGCGACGCGAGCACCGCCGCGTACCAGGGCCAGCCCTTGTCGGTGAGCAACACCGCGAGCACCGCGGCACACACACCACTGGTGAAACCGGCAGACAGGTCGATCTCCCCGAGCAGCAGCACGAAGATCAGACCCATCGCGATCACCGCGATGGCGGCACCCTGGGTGAGCAG
Source organism: Nocardia sp. NPDC058518 (assembly GCF_042719655.1). NCBI lineage: Bacteria > Bacillati > Actinomycetota > Actinomycetes > Mycobacteriales > Nocardiaceae > Nocardia > Nocardia sp. NPDC058518. The sequence goes on along the minus strand of NZ_JBHXNJ010000031.1, from coordinate 2,229 downwards.
GTTCGCGATATTGCCCTGGGTCATGAACACCGGCCGCGCGATCCAGAAGACGACCGACAGCACGACCAGCGCGATCACCGAGGGCAGCGCACCCATATTGCCGCTGCGAATCCGCGCGATATAGCCGGTGACCAATTCGGTCACCGGTGCGGCAGGCTCGGCGGCCTTGTCCGTCACGACCGCACTCATGCCTGCACTCCGATTCCGAGGCTCCCGCTGCGGCCGGAAGTGATGAGCTCGACGACCTGCGAATGGGTCACATCGGCGGTCCGCACCTGTGCGGCCATCCGGCCCAGATACAGCGCCGCGATGCGATCCGAGACCGCGAAGACGTCGTTCATATTGTGCGAGATCAGCACCACCGCAAGACCTTTGTCGGCCAGTCGGCGCACCAGTTCGAGAACTTGCTGAGTCTGGGCGACACCGAGCGCCGCGGTCGGCTCGTCCAGAATCACCACCTTGCTGTTCCACAGCACGGCCTTGGCGATGGCGACGGTCTGGCGTTGCCCGCCGGACAGGCTCGCCACCTTCTGCCGCACGGATTTCACCGTCCGCACCGACAGACCGGCCAGTGTCGCGCCCGCCAGTTCCTCCATGCCGTATTCGTCGAGCACGATGCCGTGCTTCTTCTCGCGGCCGAGGAACATGTTCTGCACGATGTCGAGGTTGTCGCAGAGCGCGAGATCCTGATAGACGATCTCGATACCCAGTTCCGCCGCGTCCCTCGGATTGCCGATCTGCACCGGCGCACCGTCGAACAGCACCTCACCCGCATCGATCGCATGGGTACCGCCGATGCATTTGACCAGGGTGGACTTGCCCGCGCCGTTGTCACCGACCAGTGCCGTCACCTCACCGCGGTAGGCGGAGAAGTCGATGTCGTGCAGCACGTGAACCGGCCCGAAACTCTTCTCTAATCCGCGCAATTCGATGAGCGGGGTATCGGTCATCAGCGGACGCCGTTATCCGCGCAGAGCTTCGCGAATTCACCGGTGCACAGCTCGGCCTTGTCGACGAAACCGTCCGCGACAACGTCGTTCACGTTGTTCTTGAAGATCGCCTTCGGCTCGAGCAGCACCGCGGGCACCTTCGTCTTCGCCTCTGGATCATCGACGGTGCTCGGCGCCTCGCCCTTCTCACCGTTGGCCAGCGCGATCGCCAGCTTCGCGCCGGCGGCGGCCTCCAGGTTGATCGCCTTGTAGACGGTCATGCACTGGTCACCGGCCAGGACGTTCTGCAGGCCCTGCACCGTGGCGTCCTGACCCGTCACCGGGATCTGACCGTTGAGCTTCTGCTTCTTCAGCACGGCGATGGCGGCGTTGGCCAGCCCGTCGTTGGCCGCGACCGTGCCCCCGAGGTTCGGGGTGCCGGTGAGCATCTGTTCGAAGATGGTGCCCGCCTTGGTGTTATCCCATTCCGGGACGGCCTGATCGGGGCCCTTCACGTACTCACCCGCGTCGAACTTCGGCTTCAGCGCGCCGTCGTACCCGCTCTTGAACAGGGCGGCGTTGTTGTCCGTCGGACCGCCGTTGAGATAGGCGACCACGGGCTTGGACGCCTGCTTGTCGGCCAGGCACTTCGCGAGGCCGTCGCCCATGAGCTGTCCGACCTTCACATTGTCGAACGACACGTAGTACGGCGCACCGCCGCCGAGGGTCAGCCGGTCGTAGTCGATCACGGTCACACCTTGGGCCTTGGCCTTCTGGATGACCGCCTTGCCGGTGCCGCTGTCGAGGTTGGTGATCATCAGCACCGAGGCGCCGTTGGTGATCATCTGATCCGCGATGGTCTGGAAGGCGTTCTTGTCGCCCTGGGCATTCTGGATGTCGGCCTTGATCCCCGCGGCGTCGAACGCCTGCTGGAGATACTTGCGATCCGCTGTCTCCCACCTCGCCGAGGTCTTGCTGTCGGGCAGGATCACGCCGATCTTGGCGCCGCCTCCCGAGGAGTTCGAAGTGTCGTCGCCGCAGGCGGTGAGCGTAGTGGTGAGAAGTGCGATCGAGACGGCCGCGATGCCGAAGATCCCCTGACGCATGAGCGTGGGCCTTTCATGGAACCACCGCCTGTGGGCGGTCGAGCTGGAGCGAATGTTGTTCTCGACAACATACTCCAGGGTGACCTGGCCCACTGTGGAAACGCAAAAAGGCCCTCCAACCGAAGTTGGAGGGCCTTTCGCAATGATGTTCCGGCAGTGTCCTACTCTCCCACACCCTGTCGAGTGCAGTACCA
>NZ_JBHXNJ010000030.1:69408-73816 GCF_042719655.1 Nocardia sp. NPDC058518 | reverse complement strand
TGCCCGCACGTCAGGTCGGCGCCGGAGAGGACCGCACCACGCATATGGGCTGATCGCATCGAGGCGTATCGCAGGTGGCTGTCGGCAAGATTGATGGGGTCCGGGCCGTCTTGGCCGGTGTTCCGTCGGCCGATGACAGTCAAGGCGGCCTGGACATCGAGATCGACGATGCCGCTGACCTCGCAAGGACCGAGGACAGGCAATGGGGTGGCACGGTGCGTGCGAACGAAGGCGCTGACGACCTCGAAGATCATCGATTGATTCGATGCCTGTCCGGGCGACGAGGAGTCCCGAGCGAGCCACTCCAACGAGTAGATGCCGCCCAACCGGACATTCAGCTTGTCGCTGCCGAGTTGTTCGGTCGCTTTGGTGAATCGGTCTGTGAACCAGGTCCGCTGAGTGAGCCCGTACTGATTCTCCGTCGCACGCAGTGATTTTCCGGTGAACAGGACTGCTGCTATCGCGGTCGCGGCGGTGGCCAGCGCGGCGGCCTTTAGCCAGCCGTCCCACACCATCGCCTTGTGAAGAGCGCGGCCGGTGGCCAGTGCCGCACCCTTCCATCCTCCCGGACCGGGCGACGTCGGCGCAGGCGGATCCGCCGGAGCCGGAGCCGGGGTGGGTGGGGGCGCCGGCGCCGGGTCAGGTGCCGAAGCAGGTGCAGGGCTAGACGGTGGTGTGCTCACGCGTGGTGTTCCTCGGTTGCCGATGCCGGGTCGGATATGCGGGTCTGATCTTTCCACGTAACTTCGGTAGCCAGCTCAAACAGTCACCAGCCCAATGGTTTTCCGTATCGCCGCTCGGCGCGGAGATGCGCTTGGCCGACCGCCTGAACTGATTGTCTGTCGGACCCTCGTGACACTGTCGCCTGGTGCCGGACCGAGGGGAACTGGTGCACCGCGTAGAGCCGCGTTGAGGACACATCACGGCGCGATCTGAGCGGCGCGAAAGATCAACTGCGCCTTAACTTGTCAGACCTGGCGCGCACACTGCGAGGATGCTGCTTGTGCACGGTCCTGACGGACCCGAGTTCGTCCTGGAACCTTCCGAGGAGGCGACGATCCGTCTCGACAGCACCCCAGAACTCTGGCTCGAGGAGGAGCTCCGCTGGCTGCGCACCCTGTTGCTCGACGCGGCGGGGTTGTGCCGACCGCATGCGGTCGCGCCCGACGGCGCCACCTACGTCGACACCAAGCGGCCCTGGAACAAGCGCAACTGGGCGGTGTTCGGCAGGGTAACGGCCTTCCATCGCAAGCGGCCCTACATGTTCAACTGCCAGTTCGATAGCAACTGGATGCTGGTGCGCACGGCCACAAATCCTGAACCGCCAAGCTTGGACCGCGGTCAGAAGGCGTGCCGGATCCAGCACACCATCGACGCCGCCGAGCAGGGAGCTCGCCAGCGCGCCGGTGGCGCACGCAAGAAACTCGGCGAAGACCTCGCTCTCGCAGACCTGGTAGAGCAGCTCAAGCAGCTCGACCGCAAAGAATGGTCCCGATTACTCGCACACCTGCCCGCACGGCTGAATCAGCTCACCTTGCGCAGGATCATGATCGAGTTGCTGCTGCACCAGCAGGGAAAGCGCTGCGCCGTCTGTGGCACGAAGCTATCCGGCAAGATCACTTCGCCTCGCGGCTTCTCCTATGCCGTGCTCGATCACGATCACGCCACCGATCTCGTCCGCGGCGCACTGTGCGGGCGCTGCAACTCCGCCGAGGGTGGCGCGCCGACCACGTGGACGGCCGAGCTGGAGCCGCTGCTCGAGGCTTACCGGGCCAATCCACCGGCGGCAGCCTTCGGCTGGTACTACGGGCAACACGAGCCCAGAGCCCCCTGGTGGTGATCAGGGGGCACCGGACGCAAACCGCCCCCGAGTCGACCAGGGTCGGTTCGGGGGCGGGTGGAACGAGGAAACGCTCAGGCGGGTTGTTCGTCGTCGGTGATCCGGAACTCTCTGGAGCGGCGAACTTCCTGGAATGACTCGTAGGTGTACTGCCCTGTCAGTTTCAACGCCGCCTTGAGTCTGGATGCCTCGAACCGCGGTTGCAGGCACTGCTCGAACAATTCGGGATCGGCGGCCTTGACCAGGTCCGGGCTTACTCGGCGCGTCTCGCGGGTCTGCGCCCACGTCGCTACGCCCTCGATACCGCTGGAGGTGCCGATAGCGAGCTTGAGCTCGGTCTCCACGATTGCCTTCTCGGCCCCGAGCCACTCCAGGGCTGTGCGGATGTCTCGCTGCTTCCTGTCCAGTTCCAGCCAGTCCTTCCGCAACTCGGCGGCCCGCTCGTTGCGAGGCAGGATGGTCGACTCGGGCTCGGCCTGTTCGAGCTCTTGGGCCAGCTTCTGATCCGGCAGCTCCTTGTCCAACCACCTTCGGCAGGTGGCGAACACCTCGGTGACCTGGGATTCGGTGAGGTGGTAGATCTCGGTGCCCCCCTCCTCGCTGCGGTCATCGCTCCACATGACCTTGATGTACTTTTCGAGAGCTTGGTGTTCGTCGGTCTCGATCGCGTCGAACAGTGCCAGCTCGTGCGGGCAGCCGGTCTGCAACGAGGACCGTCGCTTGTCCGGCGTCATGGTGGTCTGACCGATCTTGAACAGATTCTCGCGGCCGAGCCGGAAGGCGTAGACGAAACCCATTGCGTAACTCCTTTATGCCCGTAGGGCTTTCAGATGGAGAACGGGTCGAGCGGTGTCGAGATGGTCGCACGGGCCACCGACAGAAACCGGCGGCCTCGACCAGGGGTGGCAGCGCTGAGATCCTGCTCGGCCCTTCAGCTTTCGAGGCGAACAGCCGGATGGTGTCGGTGCCTGAGCGCATTCTGAATCCATGAGCGACTACGACTCCGTGAACGACGCCGCCGCCGCGGCCGCCGCGGCGGCGGGCTGGCCGGACCTCACCGGTGCTCCCAAGCAGATCCCGTGGGGGATCACCTGCCGCGCGGACAAGGTGCGCGAGCTCGAAGCCGCCGACCTGCCCGAGGTGGAGAAGGCCCGGTGGCGCGCGGCGATGCTGCGTGAGACCCGCGCCGGCGAATGGATCGACTACCGCAAACAGCCTTGGGCTGTGCCGGGTCTGATGAACTTCACCGAAGAGGAGCGGAACGCCCTCTTCGGCTGACAGCCATCGCCGGTCAACCGAAGAACGTCCAGCTCATTCCGGATCTCGGAGGGCCTGCTTCAAGACCGCGAGCGCAGCCCGATCAGCCGCAGCTCGATCGTCATCGGTGGGACCGCCCCCGATGCCACCGCGTTGCTGCCAGAGCTGTTCGGCCAGCTCGTGCGCGTACTGCTCGGCCTCGACCTCGAGGACGTGAGCGCGATTCTCGGCGCGGGCGACGGCGGCCTCGTGCGGGTGTTCTCGTTCCCATGCCGCGAGAACACGAACGGCCTCGCTCAACGACATCGGCTGCTCTGTCATGGCGTTCAACGATAGGCGCGGCCCCGGCCGTGCTGGCCCGGATTCCGGGTTCAGTCGCGTCGTGGACGCAGCGCGTAGCCGGGCACGAGTTGGTCGGTCAGCTGTAGCGGAGCCCGGCCGTCGGCGTAGGTGATCGAGTACGTGACCCTGCCCAGCCACTCACCGGAGTAGGTGGGGATCCAGTGGGTGAGCAGGCCGGGGCGCTCCCCGGTCATGTCGACTCCGGCGCCGTTGACGTGGCGGGGTGTGCCCGGATCGCGGATCGCGATGGCATCCAAGCGCACCCACACCGGTTTCGGTGCTCGCATCACGGTCTTCGCGAAGTGTCCCTGCGCGTGCGGATGCTTGGGCTGCGGGGACGTTCCCTCGGTCCGAGCCTCTTCGCCCCCTGCAGCCTCTGCAGCCATTACGGTCACTCAGTCCACGGGGTCAGATCGATCAGCCGCATCGAGAAGGTGTACGCCCCCGGCGCTTCGAGCGTGGCCAGGATGCGGGCATGGGGTGTCCTCGACCTCGACCACACGGAACTGCGAGAGGCCGTTCTTCCCGATTCTGACTAAGTCGCCCACCATCATGAGCACCATTCTAATCGAACGTGTGTGCGAACAGCGGCAGGCTTGTCGGTGGGCCGTGCGATGGTGGGCCGACGATTGCTCACCGGCCGGAGGAGAACAACATGGCCGATACCGCTGACCGACCCGAAGTCCGATTGGTCGCGCACTGCCGACGATGCCGGGGCTGGCTGCTGTCTGCGAAGTCGATCGCCGAGGGCATCGGTCCCACCTGCGCGATGCGTGAACGATCCGAGCAGCGCGCCGCGGCCGCGAACGAGTTGACGCTGTTCGATTTCGCGGCCTGATCACCTGACCCCAGCTGGCAACATGAGAAGGGGGCCCCCCCCCCCGAGCCTCGCGGGGGGGGCCGACAGGATTTTTGGGAACCGGCGGCGGGGACACCCGCGCCATACAAGGGGGGGGGAAAGGCGAAAAA
>NZ_JBHXNJ010000030.1:12767-69398 GCF_042719655.1 Nocardia sp. NPDC058518 | reverse complement strand
GGGCCGCTTATTTTTTGTCGTTTTTTGTTTACGCCCCCCAAACCCCCCCCCCCCCGCCCCAACCTCGCCCGGCCCCACCCCCCAAATCCCCCGGGGGGCCCCCCCCTTCTCATTGATGGCTACCGGCCGGTGGTCACAGCTCCTCGATACCGGTGGTGGCATCGGCGAAATACCGCACCGCACCGCTGGAAGTAACGCGCTTCCGCCACCCGCCAACACGGATGTATCCGGCGCGGCTCATCGCCTGGTCCAGCTCGTCGAGGCTGGCCGGCGCTGTCGAGTCCAGACGCACCGACTCCCACCAACTCGCCACGGTGCGACCGTGGAACGCGCCGTCGTGGGCGTCGTAGTAGACCTCACAGCTGTACAGGTCCGCTGCGGCGTCACCGTTGTCGAGGCGGGCGATGACGTAGAGATCGACGGTCTCGGTCACCGGCCGACCTCGGGGGTGTGGAGCTGACGACGGCCCGCGACCGCATGGTTTCGGGCTGGGACGGGGGTGCTGGCCGACTTGCCCCGGTCGCTGCCGGTCGACTTGCTGGCTCGCGCACCGCGAGAGCCGCGCGCGGAGGCCGCGGCCTGCTGCTGGGCGAGTGAGTCGTTGCGCTGGGTGACGATCTGCTCGGTGCGGGCCTGCCACTGGTTGCTGCGCTGGTGAGCGGCCTGCCCGAGCGCGCCGGCCTGGCGGGCGGTGGTGTCGATGTCGGCACGGATCGCGCCCATGCTCTCGGGACCGACTCCAGCCTGGACAAGGTGGCGCCCGAGCTCGGTGCGCTGGGCGACGAACGCCTCGCGCGCCTTGTCCACGCCCTCGGTCATCCCGCAGCCCACGTTGTAGAGGGTGTCGCCCATATGCCGGACCGAGGCCCGCACCGCCGAGGCGGCCTTCTCGGTCGGCTGTGCACCGCTACTTTCGACCTGTCGGGTCACCGCCTCGGCAAAACCGCGCTTGACCTGGGCGGCTTGGTCGCTGCTGCGCAGGTAGTCGAGGTCGACTTTGGTGCGTTCGTCGGCCCACATCATCTCCGGCAGCTGCTCTCGGCGTGAGATGTAGCCGATGTCGATGTCGTCGAGCACCGCGGTCAGCTGGGCCCGCTCGATCGGGGCCAGGCCCTTGCCCTCAACAGCGATGCCGCGCAAGTTATCCCGCGTGACTGCCATCCGCAGAATCCGCTCCCCGATGTCGTCGCTGACGCCGATCTGGTCGTACTCGTAGTCCTCCTCGACGAGGAAATCGGCCTCCATGTGCTGTTCTTCGGCATCGGTGGCATACATCTGGATTGCTTCGAGCAGCTGCTCGCGGTCGACGAACTCCGGCCAGGGGTCCAGGTCCGGCTTCTCCCCCGCCTTGATCGCACGCCCGATCGCGCGCACGGTCTCCTGGTCGGGCGGGCTCATCACCGCCAGGTCTTCGGCGACGAGCTGGGCCGAGGCGGACTTACCGGCGTAGCGGGCCAGCAGCGCACCCATCCGGCCCCGGGCCTCCACACCCGGATCGACCGACACCGGAGTGTCGAGCAGATCGAGGTCGCGAGTATCGCCGCGAAGGTAATCGACCGTGAAATCGACGATGGCACGGTCGGACTCACTGAGCTTGGCCTCGTCGAGATCGGCGGCCAGCCGTGCGCGCCGCTCGTCTTGGGTGGCGATGTGGGTCCGGGGTGCCTGTGGGTCGACTTCTTCGCCGGACCAGCGCTGCAACGCTTCCTCGACCGCCGCTTTTCCCGCGGGGGTGAGTGGGGCCGCGGCGAGGGCGCCCACCGCTGCCTGCTCGCGCGTCCACACGGCGGCGGCTTCGGCGTATTCCTGGCGGGCGGGGGCGTCGTGGCCGGGGTCGATGCGCACCGATCCGGTGATCGGGTCGACGATCACACCCCACGAGGCGGCGTAGGAGGCGATGAGTTGGTCGCCCCGCTCGGCCGCGAGCGGGGACTCCTCACGCCAGGTCAGCGCCTCGCCCAGCATCATCGAGCACGCATCGGGGTTGTGCCAGGGGATCTGTGCCATGCGCGCTTCGGCGCCGGTACGCGCGGCCGAACGAGCGACCTCGAGGTCTTCCTCGCTCGCTCCCTTTCGTGCAGCGCTCGCGAGCCGGGCATCGCGACGTTCGCGATCTTCTCGGGAGCGGTTGACCGCGACCAGGACGTGCAGCCGAGCCAAACGCTGACCGTGGCCGACCGGCTCAGGGCCGTCCCGGTGGTCGATTCGCGAGTAGTACAGGCTCCAGTGTTGGTCGTTATCGATCTCGCTGCGGTAGAGATGCAAGTGTTCCAGCAGGGCCTCACGCGCGGTCGCGATCTCGGTCGAGTCCTGTCCGCGACGGGCGGTGTTGAGTTCGGTCTCCAGCTCGTTGGCGCGCTCGTGCACAGTCAGCGCATCGGTGATCTCGCCTGCGGATTCGGTGGCGAAGTCACGGCCTGCGAGGTCTTCGCCGTTGATCGCCGCGGCGACGAGTGTTGCTGTCGCGGTGTCGATCCGGCCGTTTGCCGCCAGCGCTGCGGTGTCGGCGCCGATCGCAGCGAGCTCGGCGTCCTTCTGGTCGAATCGGTCGCCGGTGATCAGCACATCGCGCGCTTTCGAGCCCCGGCTCGGGCCGACGATGCCCTGGTCTTCGAGTCTGTCCATCACCGCCGATGCTTCGGCGTAGCCGATGCGGAGTTTGCGCTGCAGCATCGAGGTACTACCGAACTGTGCATCGACGACGAGCTCGGCGGCCTTACGCAGCAGATCCTGTGTGTTCTGGTCGTTGTTCATGGGGACTTCCTTTTCAGTGGGTGGTGGGGAATCGGTGGTCCAGCCCGGCCCTGGATCGCCGGGCTGGGTGAGATCGGCCTCGGTGAGGCCACGCCGCTGCGCGGCGCGGAGCTTGCGGCCCCGGACCGCCTTCCCGACGGCGCCGAGCTGGGCGGGGGTGGCCACACGCTTGGGTGGGGCTTGGGTGGAGTCGAAGAGTGCGGCCCAGATCCGGCGACCGCGCCCGCGACGACGGGTCTCGCGGACCATGACGGCGACGGGTTGCGCGCCGCCGGGGGCCAGGCCTGCCGCGCGCAGCTGGCGGCGGGTCATCAGGTGGGGCGGAGCAGCCCGCCACGGGTAGGTGTCGGGCTGCTCGTCAGGCGTTGTCATCGCAGAAACCTCATCGGCCCAAGCCCTTTTCGGGCCCGCGTCCCTTGCCTCGGTGGTGGGTGCGCGAGACACCCGCACCGGGCGAGGTACGGCGCTGACCACCACGGGCGTTGCGCACTGCCGCACTCGGCGGGCGTGCACGCCCGGCATCGGCGGCCATCCGCTGGGCCACCGAGTCCTCACTGACCCCAGCGGAACGAACGTCACGTTCGAGGTCCGCGCGACGTTCGTGGCTGTCGTAGTCCGGGCCCGCTGCACCAGCGGCCGCACCGGCCACCGAGCGGGCCACTACGACCGCGTCGCGGCGCTGCGCCCACCGGTCGGCAATGCGCTGGGCGGACTTGCCCGCACTCGCCGACTCCCCTGCCGCGGAGTCCAAGTGGTTCGCGACCTTGTTGCGCAGCGGCTCGGGCACGCCGACGGCGGCGAGTTTGGCGCCGAGCTGCTGGTCCAGGCCCAGACGTTCGTAGTCGGGCAGGGTGCCGTGGCCCCGACCCAGCTCGGTCTGGGCGTCGATCACGCGGCCGAGCTCGGTGCGGGCCCGCCGCACAGTGCCCTCGGGCGCCATATTCGACTTGAGCATCTGCTCGGCCTGGCGGCGGTGGGCGTAGCTGGTGTCACGGGCGATGTGGGTGGCCCGGTCGGCGTCCACGGCGGCCGCGGACCGATCATCGGCGAACAGCATGTCCGGGGTCTGGGTCTTCCCGGCCTCGATGTCGCGCATAACCGCGCTGATCTGGTCGCGCTCGTAGGTGTGCAATCCCTTGCCGGACTTGAGGGCCTTGGTGATGGCGCCGCGGTGCTTGGCGGCCTGGCGCATCAGCCCGGACGCGGCCGCGTCGTCGAGATCGGACGCCTTACCGGCGGCGAGCTCTGCTTGCGGGGCGAGGGTCGCGTACATGCGGATCTTGGTGGCCAGCTCGTCGCGGTCGACGTGGTCGGGCCACAACGCCGGGAACTCCGTGGTCGGGGCCTTGGTGATCGCGAGACCCCGATCACGGGCGGCGGCCTGGTCTTCGGGGGTCATCACCGCGATGGCCTCGCTCAGCCGCGTCCGGATCGACTCGGTCGGAGCACCGAGCTTGACCCGGTCCTGGAAGCGGGCCAGCAGCTCATCCACGCGCGGCTTGACCTCTTCGCCGGGGTCGACCAGCGCCTCGGGCAGTTTGCGCAGCTCGGCGGTGGGCTGCACCGCGCGGATCGCGGCGAGATCGGCCATCGGCACCACATCGCCGGGGCGGCCGATGTAGACAGCGACGAAACGCGCCTGGGTGCGGACCTTTTCGGGCACACCCTTGTCGTCCATGACCTTGCTCAGCTCGGTCAGCGCCTTGGCGCTGGGGTGGGAACGCCAGGTCTCGATCGCCGCGTACAGCTCGGCTTTGCGGTCCTCGTCGACCTGGGTGTTCGCGACGAGCTCCACCATCCGCTTCTGGGCGGTGGCCAGGCGGGCGGCGGCCGCGCGGTCGGACTCCGCGCTCATGAGCGCACTGGCCAAACCCGCGGTGGCTTCCGTGGCAGTCTCGGGGACGACCTCACCGGTGACCGGATCGATCCGGATGCCGAACCGCTGCTGCACCTGGTGGCTGAGCTGGGTCATCACCTGGGCGGCAACCTGGGAATCGTCGCGCCAGGCAGCCGCATCGACGATGGCCTCGGCCAACTGGGTGCGGGAGGCGTTGCCGAGGCCGGCGTCGGCGAGCTTGCTCAACCGCACCTCCACCGCCTTGCGCTCGGTGGCGTGGCGCACGGCGAGCTCTTCGGCTTCACGCTCGGACTTCTCGCGGGCGACCCGTTCGGCGTGGGCGCGCTTCTCCGCCTGTTTGCGGGCCATCTCGGTCAGCTGCTGCATGAACAGCCGCATGAACGCCGACCAGTTCGCACCGATGGAATCGACTTCGTCGGAGTGGGTCTGGGGGACATCACCAGAGGTGGCGAGCAGGTATTCGGGCACAGATCCTCCTGAGATTGCGGGGTCAGCAGATGGGGCAGCCGAGACGGCGGAGGTCTCGGCTGCGGGAGTGGAAACGGCATGTGCGGCAACAGCCGCGGGGCCTGGGGTATAGGGGTCCAGGTGCGGGACCGGGACCAGCTCACTGATGTCGTGGCCGCACATCAGGTGGTCGGTGAGGTCTTTGCCGGTGGCGGCCTGCACGACCCGCACGCGCCCGACCAGGCCCTGCAAGGTCGACATGACCCGGTCGGCGCGCCGGTATCCGGCGGTGTCGTAGTCAGCGACGATTACGACCGTGCTCGCGCCTTCGAGCCACTGGGAGTGCTCGGCGGTCCAGGCCACGGCGCCACCAACATTGGTGGTCGCGGTCAACCCCGCCGCGACGGCCGATCGCGCGTCCTTCTCGCCTTCGACGATGTAGACCACGCCGCCCTCGGCGACGGTTTCGAGGAGCTGCGGCAGCTGGTACGGCAGCGGCTCGAATCCGCCCGGCTCCATCGCCCCGGTGCTGGGGTTCCAGCGGCGCTGCCCGAAGTCTTTGTCACGCCCTCGCTCGAACTGGGCTTCCTTGCGGAAGACCTCACCGGCGACAGTGCCGTCGGCGCGCAGGTACGGGTAGGTCTCGACCTGCTTCCACGGCGAGAGACGACGCCCCAGATCGGGTTTCGTGGGCTGCTTGGGCGGCAGACCAGCTGCTTGCAGAGCACGATCAGAGCGCGAGGCCGGCCGCTGGGTCGGGCGGGGCCGATATGCGCTACGGCCCCGCCCAGCGGCGCGGTCCAGGCGCCGGTCGAACAGATCGCGAACCTCGAGGCCGACAGCTTCGAGGACGTGCTCGTTCTCGCAACCGGCGAAACACCGCACCACCGTGCGATGCTGGCGGTCGTCGTACTTGACGCCCAGTGACGGCTTGTGAGCTCGGCCATCACCTTCGTGGCTGGGGCAGCAGTACTGCGTCCAAGCACCCGAGGTCCGCCCTGGGCCGACCTTCGACTCCAGCGCGGCGGTGATCTTCTCCCACGACCCCTGGGGCGGCTGGCTGGTCATTCGCCGAACTCATCGATCGCGACCACCACACGGGCCCTGCCGGTCGAGGGCGCGGGCAGGATCAGACCCGAGGCCGTCACGCCGGGCTCGACATCGACATCGTGGGCGTGCCCGTCCTGGAACCAGCCCTGCGGCGCGGGCACGGTGGGCAGGACCTTCATCGACGGCCGGTGCCCGTCGGAGACGCTGCAGTACTTGAACACGCCCTCGGGGTCGAACAGGGCGGCCATCAGCGGATCGGCGAACTGGGTCCACCACGCCGCCATCTCCGAGCCCTCACCCAGGCGCATCTCCTCCCAGGCCATCCACAGCGCGTCCAGGCGGCCCACGGCCTCGGCGTGGTCCCACCACTGCGGGCACCAGCGGATCTTGCCCTCGGTGCCTTTCCGGGAGACCTCGCGCCGGTAGGTGTGGGCGATGTACTTCTCGACGAACAGGTCCAGGCGAGCGTGGTGCAGCTGGCGCGGCTTCTCCTCCGGTTCCGGCTTCTCTTCCGGCTCGGGCTCAGGTTCGGGTTCGGCCACGGCGGCGACAGCGGCGGCCGCGTCGGGGTTGACCGCGGCTTCGGCTTCCAGCAGTGCGGTTTCGCGCATCATCGCGATGACGTCCTTGGTTAGGAAGTCGTTGATCGCGCCTGTGGCGATTTCTTTGGCGGCGGCGGTGACCTGGGCGTTGACCGCTTTGCGGACCGCGCCCGACAGGGCTTCGGTCAGGTCGACGCCGCCGAGTACAGCAGCGGCCTGCTCAGCATCGGTGTCGGTGGGCTCGGTTGCGGTGGTGGTGTTTTCGGTGGTGGTCATGCGGACTTGCCTTCCTGGTGGGGGTTGGGGACGGCAAACAGCTGCGGCCGTGCCGGGGGCTGTGCGTTTTTGGCGAGATCGGCCAAAGCAGCGCGGATCTGGGGCGCGTAAGGGCGGTCCATCCACGGCACGGTGGCGCCGAGCATCGGGCGGTGACCGCTGATGAAGACCACGACCTTGCCCTTGGGCAGAGCGGCGAGATCGCTGGCGTGGAGGGTGATTTCGCTGGTGCGCGAGGTTGACACGGACTGCGACTTCGAGCCCTGGCCCTGACCGCGCGACTTCGACGTCGACGTCGTCAGCTCGTAGTGCGGGCCGATCAGCTCGGAGCGGTCACGCAAAAATCCGGCGTCGTCGAGACCGGCGCCGAGCACCTTGATGTTGGCCGCCGACCACAGCGCCAACATCCCGTCCGGGCCCCAGCAGCGCACACCCTGAGCCCAGGACTGCAGCACGGTCATCACGACGATGCCGCGAGATCCGAAGTGGGAGTATTGCTTCGGCAAGTCGCGCCATCTCACGATGTTGGCGGCCTCATCGAGCACCACCAGCAGAGGAACCGGCATCCGACCATTCGGGTACCGGGTGCCGAGCTGGGCACCGGCGAAGGTGATGGCCTCACACATCGCCGCCACCAGCGGGCCACCGGAGCCGGGGCCTTCCTTGCTCAGCGGGTAGAGGGTGTCGCGGCTGCGCACGAACTCGTCCACCTTGAACTCGCGGCGGTTGCGCTCACCCTTGGCCGGCGGGCACACCCACGGGCGCACGTGCGCGTACTGCAAGCACGACGCCATCTTCTTGGCGGTCGAGAAGATGCCGCTGCGCTGCTTGTCGGGGGCGTTGTACTGGTCCGAGAGCGCACCGGCGACCAGGTCGTATCCTGCCTCGCCGACGATGTCGATCGGCTCCTGCTCGGAATGCTTGGTCACCCATGCGAACACCTGCGTGATCGGGCGCTTGGCCAGCGCGGCCGCGAGGATCAACCCGGACAGCAGGCCCTCACCCTCGGGGTCGAAGAACGCATCACGGGAGTCGGCGTCACCACCAGAGGCGAAGTGCGCGGCCACCATCGCCGCCCGCACCTGTGCACCGGTGCCGCCGTCTTCACCAGCGACCCAGGCGATCGGATCCCAGAACCAGGTGCACGGTTCCTCTGCGACGCCCTGGGGGTCGAACACGTGCACGTCGCCGCGCTCGGAGCGGATCGTGCGGGTCGCGTCGACCACGTCGCGCTTGTTGCTGGTGCACACGACCGCGCCGATGGCCTCCACGACCGCGGGGATCACGCGCGAGGTCGACTTGCCCGATCGCGGGCCCCAGATGTCGAGGTGAAGGTCTTCGTAGCTGCCGTAGATGGTCGCGCCACCGACCACGTTGCGCGCCACCGTCACACCGGGGGCGTCCTGGGCACCCATCTGCACGCCCAGCTGCGCGGCCTTGGTAGCGACCGAGGCGTGCGTCAGGTCGGCGAGTTCCCTGCTGTCGGCCATGTAGCGGGCCTGCGCATCGACCGCATGGCGGGCGATCTTGGCCTCGGCGCGCTGTCCTCGGCGCTGCACGCGGCGGGACGAAACCTCGTGGCACTTGCGGCACGCGGCACGCCAACCCCACACCGACCCGACCGCGCCCGCGACCACGGTCGCAGCCAGGGTGACCGCACCGCCGGTGGCTGCACCGGTCCAGTGCAGCTGCCCAGTGCCGAGGTTGATCGCCAGCGCGATCGGGTTCCACGGCACGTTCTGTTGCTGCACATCGGCATAGAGGGCCTCACCGAGAGTGATGCTCGTGCGGGTCGCGACCGTGAGTCCTGCGCCAGCGCCCACAGCGATCAGTTCCTTCCACTCGTCGAAGGCCGTGCTGGAGCCGGGGTCTTTCACGCGGCGGTCCATGCCGCACCTCCTAGGTCGCTCAGGAACCCATCACCGGCGGCGATCGCGGCCAGCTCCTCGACGGCGGCCGCGCGAGCGACGGCGTAGCGCTTGCCTGCCGGCGGGGGCGTCAGCACACCGGCCACGACGGCTTCGGTGATCAGTCGGTCCGCGACCAGCGGGCCCGCCCAGCTCGCGCACTGGCGCAGCACCGGGCAACCCCTGCACAGGCGCTGCGCGCGGTCGAGGGTGTCGAGGTCGAACGGGCCCGGGAAGAACACATTCGTCGGCACGTTGTTGCAGGCCCGGTCAGCGGAAAACGCAGGGTCGCGCGGGGTTTCGACGCTCATCGCGGCTCACCCCCGGCAGGGGCATCGCAGAACGCCGCGCACACCGCACGGGTCGGTGTCGGCACGGTGGAGACCTGCACCGGTGCGTCGGGGTGGCGGTGGCTCGGGAACGCCAGGGTCACCGCGATCATGACCAGCACCGCCAGCACGATCAGCGCACCGAACGCTGCGGCCATTGCCCCGATGGGGTTGCTGGTGCCCGCACCGGGCCCGACCGGGACGTAGATGTCGACGTAGCGGTTCATGCCTGTACTCCCCGCACCCAAGTGAGCAGCTTCGGGTCGGTGACCAGGGCGTAGAGCTTCGGATCGGCCAGGCGGTCGGCGTCGATGCGCTGCACTCGTGCCGACGTGGTCTGCGCACCGTCACGCACGACCACCCGGTAGGAGACCTGGCAGCGGGCGCGGCCCTTGGCGTCGGTGGTGGGCTCGGCGAAATCGGTGACCAGCAGGACGCGGGCGCCGTCGCGGTAGATGTCGGTCCACAGCTGGCCGACGGCGAGCTGCACATTCTTGGTGGTGGTGAAGGTCTTCATCGCGGTCACGCCCCGACCGGCATGGCCATGTAGCCCAGTGCCTCAGCAGCGGTCAAACCCAGTACGGCAGACCACCTCTCGACCTCGGGCTCGGTCGGGGCGACGGCGATCTGCATCGCGGCCGTGGCCTGCTCGCGGGTCAGGTGGCGGCCCGGCAGGTAATCGACGACCCAACGGTCCTGGCCGACGAAGTCGGCGTGGTGCTCGGTTGCCTCGCTGACCATGTGCCCGGAGACGACGTGCACTGCGGGGATGGTGGGAGTTGCTGCGCGACGCCAGATGTCGCGGCTCCACGTGGTCGGGATGTTCATCAGTGGTCACCGCTCACGGTCGCGACGGGCTGAACGAGACTCAGAAGCTCGCTACGTCGCACGCGGTAGTGACGGCCGTTGAGAAGCCATCCGCGCAGGTCGCCCGCTTTGATCCAGTTCTTGATGGTCTTCGCGTCCACGTGGACGAGGGCGGCTGCCGTACTCGCGGGGATCAGGTCTTCTGGGATCAGATCCCCGGGGCTCGAAGCGGCGGAGAGATCGACAGTCATAAGGGCCTCCTGCTGCGGTAATTCCGGAACTTTCCGTGATGCCTATGCAGGTTCATGGTGCATCAACCTGCATAGGCAGGTCAAGAGTTGAATAGGTCGCTTATGCAGGTTTTAGGCAGGTTCTATGCTGATAGGCATGAGCGCGATCGACCCTGACGACCCCCGCCCGCCTAGGCGGCAGCTCGCTGACCTGCTACGCGCCGCGATCATCACCGGAAAGGTGAAGCCAGGAGAGAAGCTGCCGAGCGGCCCCGAACTCGCTCAGCGGTACGGCGTGTCGAAAGTGACTGCGCAACAAGCAGTTGCCGAACTCCGCACCGAGGGGCTGGTCTTCAGCCGCGCCGGCTCCGGAGTGTTCGTGAAGGAACGCACAAGCAAGCCGGTCGGACTACGACCTCACCTCGAGCGCGCCTTCGTCGAGCCGAAGGTGACAGTGGACTTCGCCGGATTCGCTGCTGAGACCCTGCACGGCGCTATCTCCGAGCCGCTGGACAAGATCCGCGATGGGCGATTCCGGCCCCAGTCGATCGACGTGCGAATCCTCGTCCCGGACCCGGGAATGCCGTGGTCGCTCCCCTCGCGGGCCTCGGACCTCGCAGACAGTCCTGCGTTCCGTCGCCGGATGCAACGGATCATGGAGCGCCACGCCTTCGGCATCCACGATGAAGTGCTGGAACTCAAGCGAATCGGACTGATCGAGTCCGCGTCTGTGCAGATCCGCGTCTACCCGGCCGCACCTCTGTTCAAGCTCTACGTCATCAATCAGATCGACGCCTTCTTCGGCTTCTACCCCATCGAGGAACACCAGCTGCCGCTCGACGGTGAGGACACCGTGATGCTCGACCTGGTGGGTAAGAACGCCACCCTGTTCCACCTTGAGAACGATCAAGCTGATCGGGACTCGTTCCAATCCCAGTTCATCGGGGAGTGCCAGCGCTGGTTCGAGAGCGTCTGGAAAATCGGCCGCGATCTCGAACCGTAGAAACGAGACAGTATGTCGATGCCTACCACCGCCCTCGGCGTAGTGATCGTGACCTACAACAACGCGGCTGATCTGCCTCAGTGTCTGGATGCACTCCAGTCCAACGCGGGTGAGGCATGGGTGGTCGTACGAGACTGCGGCTCATCGGATCAGTCGATCAAGATTGCCGAGCGGCACCCGGTAGTGAACCGGGTCATCGCCGGGACGAACGTGGGTTTTGGAGCGGCCTGCAACGAGGCAGTGGACAGCCTCGGGCCCGACGTACAGATGGTCCTGCTGCTGAATCCGGACACAGCGATCGACTGCGATCTGGCCGATCTACTCGAATACGTCGCGCGGTTCGGCGAATTCGGATGCGTCGGTATCCAGCAGCGGTCACTCGACGGCGACCTCGTTTGGTCCTGGGACGAGTTCCCCAATGTGCCGTTGGAGTGGCAAAAGGCCAGGCAGAAACCACTGTTGCAACGCTCCCCTGCGGGCTACGTCGGCGACCGTCGGGTCGACTGGAACATGGGTGCGTTCCTACTCATCCCCCGATCGGCAATCGCTCTCGTCGAGGGATTCGATGAACGGTTCTTCCTCTTCTACGAAGAGATCGACCTTCAGCAGCGCTTGGCACGCGTCGGCCGCCCGACCTACTACGTCAACAGATTCCACTACCAACATGACCGAAGCGACAAGGCCACCTTGTGGCGCGAAGTACTCCGCCTCAACTCCAGGCGGGCATACGACCGGAAGTGGCTCACCCCGTTCGAGACCCTGCAATGTCAGGTCGCGCAGTCCTGCCGATGGATCCAAGATGCCGTCCGTCCACAGCGGGAACGTGACCGGCGACTGGTCATCCCGCGGCTGCTTGCAACCTGGGGACTCATACGCGCGGTCGTTCCGCCTGAAGCGATCGAGGGCGAGCTCGACTCTTGGTGTTCTGTACGCCCGTTCTGGGCACGGAGGTTCGGGAGCATCTAGGGGCGTGAGGATCTGGCAGTAGCAGGGGTTCCGGTAGTAATCGCCGAAAATCGGGCGGATATGGCCTAGCGCTGCGAGTTCGGCGACTACGCGGCGTCGTCGGGATCGGGCTCTGGTCCGGCATCGCCGCCCATGCTCTGGTCGTGATCGCGCAGCAGCCGCATCACGGTGGCCGGCGAGGGCGGCTGGCCCCTCTTCTTCCCGGTGGTGATGACCAATCGCTCGGCGATGTCGCGCAGGCTGTGGTTGCTCGCGCGCAGGTGCAGCGCCATCGAGAGCATGGTCTCGTCGACAACGGAGACCCCGCCGATGGATTTGCCGCGCCCGCGGGCGGATTCGTGGCCTTCGAGGGTGCGGTCGCGGATGTATTCGCGTTCCATCCCGGACAGGGCGGCCAGTACGGTGAACACCACCCCGGACGGGTCGTGGGAGCCCTGGAGTTCGCCGGTGAGGAACTCCAGGCCGATGTCAGCTGCCTTGAGCTGCTCGGCCAGCGCGGCCGAGGCGTTTGTGTTCGTGCACGACCAGGGTGACCGCGGCGCCGGAGGCGCGGATCTCGCGGGCCAGGGCGACGGCGCGGTCGAGTTCGGGGCGGGTCTGGGCGCGGGTGGAGATCTTCTCGGAGAAGATCCGGCCGATGCCGGCGGCGCGCAGGGAGTCGAGTTGGGTGTCGAGGGACTGGCGCACGGTGGAGGCGCGGGCGTAGCCGATGCGTACGTGCGCGCTCGATTCGGCGGCGGCCGCGGGCGGGCGCGGCAGTTCGGTCCACACCGTTCCGGGCTTGCGCAGCGCGGGGGTGGCGACGTTGAGGACCTTGGCGAGCGAGGGCACGAGACGGAAGCGGGCGGTGTGGTAGCCGATGGCGACTTTGCCCTTGCCGGTCCGGCACGGTGACCCGGCCGGGGCGGCGCAACTTGACATCGGGCAGTCGTGGGCCTCCACGCGGAGGAAATCGTCGTCGCTCACCCGAAAAGTGTTTCATGGGTATGTTTCAACACGCCAGATCTATGCACCGTCCTATGAAACACCGAATGTCCTGGACGGCCAACGGATTTCGCGGTGTTTCATGGGTGATCACCTATGAAACAACGGGGTAGTTCATCACGCCCGCGAACTAGACTTCATGCAGTCGACGGCTGGTGGACTCGAGATGCCTACTTGGCGTGTGGGGTGCAACGGTGCGAAAAGTCGCGCTAAGCCGTTCGGATGCCGCCGAGGACGCGAGTGAGCACAAACAGTCCACTCGTGGTCCGGCTCTCCGGAACCTGTTCCGGACGCCCCCGCGGCGGGCACTCGATGACGTGATGCGGCGGGCTGGCGTGTCCGGGCGTGAGGACTGCTCGCAGCGAATACGCTTGCGGCTGTTACCAATACGACGTCCTAGGAGCGCCACCGTGACCAACGCAGCTGTTCCCGCACCCGTGCCGACCTACCGCTACCGGTGCACGATCGGCGATGAATCCGTCGCTTTCAACTCCGTCTCAGGACTGGAACTCAGCGTAGACGCGATCGAATACAAGGACGGCTTTGGCAACTGGTTCCAGAAGCCAGGCGAGCGGTCGGAGCTGAACATCACCCTGCGCCGGGGCGCACCGGGAAGCGTAAGTGGGGTCTGGAAACAGTGGGCCGAAGGAGTCGGCAACAACGACGTGGACAAGCGCGATCTGTCGATCGCCTTTACCACTGAGGACGGCTCGGGGTGGGTGGTCGCCTGGCACGTGTGCGATGCCGTTCCTACCAAGGTTTCCGTCGATGACCTCGACGGGGACGGCACCTACGAGTTCGAAGAACTTTCGCTGCTGGCATCACGAATGACCGTGGCCTTCTCCTGAATTCGTGCTGTGGAATTCGGTTACTCATATCGGGCACTGGCAGCGTTGCGTGAACAGGACTACCCGGTAGGACGCCGCACGGCTGTCAAGCCCGTGGGGCCCAGTTGGCCGAAGAGTTGTGGTAAGCACTGTTCCTGAGCGTGCTCGACTCAAGATGCTCGCATCAGATGCAAGATTCCTTCATCTGATGAAGCCGGTTACCCGGCTACCGCAGATAATTCGCAGAGTCGGCCCACGTCATCAGCCACATCCACCCAGCTCACACAAGCGGTTACCGCAGATAATGTGCCTTTATCTGCGGTAACCGCCTTAGCGCGACTTTTCGCAGACCTGGACCCCGCACGCCTACTTGCACTTGGTGACCGCTTCGGGATTCCGGGGCCGTGTATGCGCTGGTCCATCGCTGGTTGGCGGGCGACGGTGCGGCCTCGGATCTGTTGCCGCGCCGCTCGTCCGGCGGCAGCAGCGGGTACGGCCCCCGGGCGAGGTGGAAGAGATCGTCGGCAAGATCCTCTATGCCCGGTAGCTGACCGGCAGAAGTGTTCGGTCACCGTGATCCGCCGCGGGTGCCGGATCGCCGCGCTCGAGCCGCTGGCGCGGGCGGCGGTGACCCGGGTTGGACCCGGGTGAAGGCCACCACCGCCTTCACCCGGGTCGACCGAGGTGAATAACAGCCATCACCAGCGACCGCACCTGAGCACAGGCACCACCGACCCGAATCCAGCCAGAGTCAGAGGGTTTCGGTCCTCGAATCAGATGCGGTCGCCACGTCATCGCAAAGCGTAACGACTGCTTGAACTACATCTCCGTCACGCCTATTGGCGCGCGCCTTGAACCAACGGCGTATCGCAGTCGCCCAGGTCCAGGGTTACGGAGATCTGCTTGGAGATCTCGTTGACAGTAGGTGTGCCGGCTTTGGCCTGCTTGAACACGCTCCACAGGAACATGCCGCCACCACCTTGGGCCTTGACCGCTTTGGCCAGCGATTCGACCTCCGCCAGCGTGATTACATGGGCGTTCGGCGCCCCTTCCGCCGGCCATGCCTCGGGTGCGACTTGGACACCCAGCAGGATGGGTCGCTTGAAGTAATTCTGGTAGGCGGCCAGGGCCTCCAGCGGGTCATATGCGGTGCTGGCGTCATAGGCCATGATGTTGAGTCGGGTGATCTTTTCGGCCACGTCCGAGCGCAGCAGGGCGAGCGAGGTCCCGGTGAAGGAACACAACGGTTGGGAGTTGGCCCACTGCCCCTCGCCGTAGGCACCCACGTGGAAAACCGAAACCGAGAGAGTCGATCCCGGGGGCAGCCCCTGGGCGATTGCCCCCACTGTCCTGACGTACTCCTGATCCGTGCTACACGTATACGTCCCATTCCCGGGTACGCACCCCGGGTCTGTTGGCTCATAGCCGACATCGACACCGTCGAGGCCGAAGTCGCTGACGAAATCGGCAATCGCGGTCACGTTCAGCCCCGCCCAGTTGCGGTAGTCGGCGCCGCCGATCCCGAGGAGCACCTCGACACCGGGATTACGTTGGCGCAGTAGGGACACCGCATCGCGCACGACAGTCACATCGTATGAAAAATGGATGCCGGTCCCCTGAAACGAATAGCTGCCCTTGGCGTACTGCGCGTCGGGCCGCATGTAACACAAGATGATCGTGCCGACGTAAGCTGGAAGGTTGGCCAGCTTCGCCTGGTATGGGTCGCTCACCCAGGGGTCGGCCCAGGACTCGTAGTAGACGGCATAACGAAACGGTGTCGACGACAAAATATCTCCCTTGGGAAATGGTTCGGCGAACTGCTCATCTGACGCCGACCATCGTCTCAGACCCCCCGTTCGCGACCTCACGGTGTTCGAGATGACGAAACCGCCAGCGTCACAACGCTGCTCGTAGCTCACCGAAGAACAACGATCGGTCCGCCCCACGAGCCGCTGAGCGTGACTTTCTCGCCACTGGACCTCACGGGCCTCTACCTGCTCGCGACCTACCGCCGACAGGGTCGTGACGATCTCGCAGCGGCCCTGTCGGACGATCTCCCTGGATGAGGTCTGGCAAGACTGCGATATCACCGGAGGTATCGGAGCAGCCCGATGCCGAACAGCGCAACGACTGATTCGATGCTCAGAACAGAGTGTCGCGTACCCGCAGGGGCCGGTACCCGGTCGGACCGAGCTGAGCGAGTTCACCCTCGATGTCGACCTCGATCGCGCCGAAGAAGTTGATGTTGGCGCTGTGCGCCGGGCTGATGTGGGCCAGGACCTCGTCGTCGATGCGCTGCCCAGCCCGGCGCATCTGCTCCACAGCCAGCCCGTAATACTCGGTGGTCCAAGCGATCACGGCATTCGTCGCCAGGGTCAGGCACCAGGCCTGTTCAGCCTGCTGCTCGAGGTGACGGGCCCGAATCATGCCCTCGTGCGCGTAGAGCAGGTCCCGGCGCAGCGCGTGCAGCGATTCGCCCTTGTTGAGCTGACGCGAGATCTTGCGGCGATAGTCCGGGTCGGAGAGATATTTCGCGGCGTAGATCGTGCGCCGCAGCGCCCCGTACTCCTTCAGCGCCGCCGCGAGGGTGTTCTGGCGTCCGGAGGCCGAGAGCTTGCCGACCAGCAGAGACGCGGTGGCGTGCCCGAACTTCAGCGAGCCGGCCAACCGCAGCAGGTCATCCCAGTGCCCAGCGATCAGATCCAGGTTCAGTTTCCGGGTCAGCAACGGACCCACCTGCACGAACCGGGCCTCCGCGTCGGCGCGGGACTCGCACCGATACAAGGTGATGCGGCCAAGGTCGCGGATCCGCGGCGAAAGCTGCATCCCCAGCAGGTCGAACAGCCCGAAATTCACGAGCGTGACCCCGTGAGTGTCGGTGGCGTGCTCGGTGATCGGCAGATCCGTTGCGTTGCCGAGGATTTCGTCGAGCACGTAGTGGGCTTCGCGTTTGGTGGCGACGATGACCTTGGTGCCGTAGGTGGCGTGCTGATCGGTGACATGGGTGTAGGTCGACAGGCCCTGGTCGGCGAAGTAGCGGCTCATCGGCCGCGCCGTGGTCGACTTACCGCGCGTGGGGAAGCGTTGCCCGTCACTGGAAGACAGGGTGCCCGTGCCGAACACCGAGGTCAGCGGCAGCCGCTGGTGATAGTCGATCAGCACCACATTCGCCGCGCGCAGGGTTTCCTCGCGCACATACCATTCGTTGGTCCAGGACAAGATGTCGTAGGTGATGCCGCAGGCCTCGGCCATCCGCGTCAACCCCAGGTTCGTCGAATGTGCGAGCAGCACCGCGATCAGGTTGCGTTTCAACTCCGGGCTGCGGGTGGCTTGGCCGCCGGCGTGGGTGAAGCAGTCCAGGTAGCCGGTGCGCTTGTCCAGCTCGATCAGCAACGACACGATCGGCGCGAACGGCAGCATCTCTGTCAGCTCGGCCTTGAGCGAGACCGCCTCGGCCGGAACATCTTCGGCCGTCAGTGGCGAGATGATCAGATCACCGGTCTCGTCCAGGCGCACCGGACCGTCCCCCTCGACCAGCACGGTCTCCAGCTCGGCGAGCGCGGCGTGCAGCTCGTCGACGACTGCGGCCAAGGCGACGCCGGGATCGGCGGCCCGGCCGACCAGACGGCAGAACTCCTCACGTTGCGGTTCCCACTGATCGGCGGTGAGTAGGTAGGCGGCGGGGTCGGCGTAGCGGCGCGAGCCGGGCACGAACACATCCCCGCTGCGCAACCCGTCGCGTAGCCCGAGCAGCACGCACAGCTCCCAATAGTGCCGATATGCCGTGGCGCTACCGGTCGTTCGGGCCGCATCGAGGTAGCCGCGCCATTTCGTCGGCACGAACCCGGTCGGGGCATCGTCGAACACCTTGCGCCGCCCGGTGGCGTTGAGTTCGCGCAGCATCGCAACCGCGATCAGCAGCTCAGTCGCGGCAGTGCCGCCGGCGAAGCGCACCGTCTCGAGCACCGCCGGAGTGAACTGACGCAGATAGTTGTAGCTGGAGTCCAGGGCGGCTAGATGCCCGTGATCGCGGGGAAGGCGCGGTTTGGCCTGGGCGAGTGCGGCGCGCAGGCGTTCCCACCCGATCTTCTCGCCGCGGATCAGCGCGCCGATCTCCTCATCGGCGACCGCCGGGTCGGTGACGATTTCTAGGAGATCATCGAGCAGGACTTGGCGGTCTTCCCCGGACTTGCCGCGCTCGGCGAGTTCCTGCTGCATCTTGCGTTCGGCGGCACCGAATTTCGCCGAGATCGCCTGATCGAACAACGCCACGACCTCGTCGAGCACGTCGGTGCCGGACTGAGCGAGCACGGTGAGCAGGATTGGATACCGGCGCTGCGGGTCGCGGCGCTCGAGGGCTTGCGGGGTCAGCCGGCGGCCCATCGCGGCCAGGAACCGGCGCCGCTCGGCGGGCAGCACCGACATGTCCAGGCGATCGGCACCCAGGCCGCGCAGGAACGCCAGCTTGTCGACCTCGGCGCGCACCGCCGCCGCTGACGCCTCCACCGGGCCGGTCGACAGCCACCGCAACCGCGAGATCCCCAGCGAGGCGTCGGTGATCAGCAGCGCGTCCAGCTGTGCGCAGCGGTCCGGGGTGAACTCGTAGGAGAGCCGGTCGTAGGTTTCGGTTTGGGCTTGGTGGCGGGCGTGGGCGACGCGTTCGACCACGGTGACCGGACCGGGCCGGATCACCCGCGCCGAGATCAGGTACTCGCATCCCAGCCGGAACAGCAAGGTCGGCGAATCGTGTTCCATCGCCCGCGCGAGCAGGAACTCGTCGAGTTCCTTGAGTTCGAGCTGCCCGGCCGGCCGCCAGCCCAGATATTGCGCGGCCAAGCGTACGTGCTCGGTACGGGTCTTGGTCCGGCGCCCGTACGCGCCGATCTCCACCGGATCCACCCGCAGTTGCTCGGCGATGCGGGCCACCGCCACCGGTGGGGCCGTGGTGAGGCGGTCGGGCACGAACCCCAGCCACGGCAGCGTGCACAAGGCGATCGCCAGCCCGAGCCGCTCGGCCGGGCCCCGGCCGCGGCCGGGATCCACGAACGCCAGATCAGCCGGGGTCAGGGTGAAGTACCGGAACAGCTCCTCGCGGCTGATCTCCGGGAATCCCCGCAGACGTTCCAGTTCCTCGTCCGCGAACATCCGCGTCGCCACGAACCCCAGCCTCCATCAGTGCCGACCAACAACATCATCGGCAGCCAAGCACCTACCCGACCCACGCGCATCTCGAACACGAAAAATGGTGTCTACCAGGCGGCTACGCCATATCCGCCCGATTTTCGGCGAATGCTACGGCTACCCCTAGCACGAGTCGAACTGGTCCTCGACTCGAAAGACGTCTTTACCGCACTCGATCGCTCATCTGAGGCATCAAACCCCTTATGCCTCAGATGAGCCCGGGTCGCTGGCGCATGCCAGAGCGCGGTCACTCTCGATCGCACTGGGAGGCAGGCAGATGTCACACACGCTGTGTGACATGCGGTCCTTGCCCTTCGATCCCCGGACAATAATGCTGATCGAAGGGAAATCGGCGCGCCGATACCCCTTTTCAGAAAAACTCATGTAGGAATACGTGTATGTCGACCACATCTTCCCGGCGCGGCCGCCCCTCCAAGGGCGACAGAGTCGTGTCGATAACAACCCGCCTCCCTGCCGAGGTCCGAGAGGACGTGGACCGGATCGCTGCGGAGACAGGGTCGACCGTTAGCCAAGTCATCGCGGACCTGGTTTCGCGCGCAGTTGGACGAACTGACCTCGTTCTCGAGTTACAGGATCCGCTACCGGGGCTCGCCAGCTAATCTGCTGGGCGCCGTTAGCGACTCTCAAAGGAGCACACGCACGGTCGTAACCATCCAGGCGGCACCCGCCTGACCCACACAACCTAATAACGCGAAAAAGCCCCCGACGTAGCAGGTCGAGGGCAATCGCATCCCGAAGGGATCATGTCTTTGCAGGACAGCCCCCAGGATAACGCACGCCCACACAAACTTGTGTGTGGACACGGCTTTGTTGCACAACAAAGCCTTCGCACCCATCCTGACCAGCACAAACCGAAAACGTCACAACACGGCCATTCAGCGCGAACTGCGCCTACCCGCGCCATGCTTGGCGCCCTAGAGCGCGTCATGTACCGCGGCCAATGGCTGCTCATCGACGCTGACAACCGCAAGGTCCGCACTGTCCGCTCGCTTGACGCGTTGCGCAACGGTCTCGCGACCGGTGCCGCTGTCACCGCGGCCGCGCGGGTCGTCGACGGCGTCCACGGCGCCGATATCGACGCCGAAGACCCCGTGATCGGCGATGCCGTAGCCGAAGCTCTCGTCGCCTGGTGCGTCAAACACGCTCTGCCGTACCTTGTTCGGGAAAGCGGGCGGCCCGGCGGTCGACACGTGATCACCGCCATCACACACCACCGCGTCAATCCCGCCGAGTGGCACACGCTGTGCGTGGAGCTCGCCGAGGCGTTCGGGGTTGTCGTAGATGACCGCACCGACAAGGCATTGCGGCTGCTCACCGCGCCGCACAGACTCGGGCGCTCCAGTCGTGTCATTAGCTGCACCCTGTCCCCCGGCGACGTCGTTGATGCTCGAAACCTCTACGACGGCATCCCTTCCGCAGCCCGCACTGGTTCACGGCGGCCTAAGCCTGCTCGTTTCGCGCGTGGCGTGTCAGGACGATCGCGATCCGAAGCAGAATTCCGGGTCGCGATGGTCCTGGCACGCCGCGGCTACACGATGGACGAGGCATGGACTGAGCTGCACCATCAGCTCAACGAGAACGCCAAGGCCTTCGGGCAAGGTCGTGACTGGTGGGAGCGCTACGTCTGGCTCATCGCGATGACTAAAGCCGCTGCCGAGCAAGGTCTTTCACCCACCCAAGCGTGGGCTCTCGTCGAGCGCGACCGACTTAGCGCCTGCGGGCAGAAGTGGTGGGACGAGCTTTGGTCGCTCTCGAAGGACGAAGCCGCCGCCGATCGCCCCCGTGCAGTCCGGCTGGTAGGGGAGCTGTCGCCTACCGCGCTCGATAGCGCCGATCCCGGCGACGCCGATGCGATGCGACGCGGCCTGCACCATGCCGTCGGCGCAACCCTGAGCGGCGTTGATCCGCGCCGCCGACACAGTGTCCTGGTTGTCCTCTGCGCCCTCGTGCCGGCACTCCTGACGCGAGATGGGTCGATGAGCATGCGTCAGATCGCCGAGCGCGGCCACGTGTACACGAGCACCGTGCAGACAGCGATCGCCACGGCCGTCGAGTACGGGCTTCTCACCGTTGTACGCCGCTACCCCGGAGGCGCCCGAGCTTGCCAAACGTATGCGCTAGGACCAACTGCCGCGCGCCACATCAGGGAAGCCGAGAGTTCTCCGCACACTAGCTGTAGCACCCCCGCCCCCCTCGGCCGCAGCTCCCCCTCCCAGCTCTCCGCGCTCCACACAGCCGAGCGTGCGGCCTGGACACCCCGCAGCGACGTTCTGAGTTCTGTAGCTCTGGGAGAACGCCTCGCTACTAGCACCCACCCCATTGCGAAGAACCTGCGCTCCCAGTGGGTTCAGAAGCAATGGTGGACCTCGCTCACCGCCGAGCAGCAGGCTGACCGTATCCGGTTGCGGCGCACTCACCTGGGGCAGCTACACCCATCTCTGCGGCGGACGTGGTTCACCTGGCTCGATGAGCGCGCCGGAATCATAGAGGCCGCCACAACTTTCATCGCCTCGGCGCCCGAGCCAGCACCAGAGGCGGCTGCGGTGCTCGCGGCCGCCCCGGTCACACTGCACCGCGGCCTGCGAGCACTCGAGCCGAACTACCAGCCTGGCACGCACGACGTCCAGCTCGTGTTGGCCGCATGAGCTGGACATCGTGCACAGGTGCAGACTCGGACGACATGAGAGGCTCTCGCGGGAATTAACCGCGGTTAATTTACTGACTCAGATCTATCCGCCGACCTTCTTCAGCTCCGCGATCAGTACCGCGATCCCGGCTGTGTCCAGGTGCTCAGCCAGCGCTGCGGCGAGCGTAGGCGCCGGGGCGTCCCATCGTCTGAAGGTCTTGGCGATCTGGGTGCTGGACAGCGCGGGACGGCGGTCCGGTTTCGGCGTCTGATCCCGGGTCCCTTCCTTGTTGACTGCAGCTTGCCATCGCTCGACCTGTTGCTCCATCGGCACCTGGGCCAGATTGCGAGCTACCCGGATCGCGATGTCCCCGCCACGCAGTGCCTGCTGGATTTCTGGCGCGAGCTTCAGCAGCGCGCGCCGCTGGGAAACCCAGGCCGGTGTCTTGCCGAGTTCTTCGGCAGCCTTGATCGCCGATCCCGCATCGGTCACGAGCTGCTCGACTGCCCGCGCCTCTTCGAGAACGTCGAGGTTCTCGCGTTCAACGTTCTCGCGGATCGCCGCAGCTCGCAGGGCAGCACGGCTGGTCGCGATTTCGTCCTTGACGACGACGTCCATCGTCGTACGGCCATAGGTTTTGCAGGCGACCAGCCGCCGGCACCCGTTGATGACGACGATCGACGCGTCACCAAGCGTGTTCTCGTCCTCCGGGAACAGCTTGAGGTAGGCCGCCCTGCTCACGCCAAGGCCGGGCTGCAGCTGCATCTCGGCGATGGAGGCGAGGTCATCGACGTTCAGCGCGCCTTCGCGCGGGTTCTGCGGATTGGCGACCAGTTTGGTCAGCGGCGTCGACAGCGGGTGCCGGGCGAGGCCAGCCGCGGGCTGTCCGTCGATGACCGAGTTCGTGCCAACAGCTCCGGCAAGTTCGGCAAAGTTGGTGCGTCCACCCCGGGCCATCAACGACCGCCTGCCTTGAGCTCGAGCGCCAGTCGCTGGAAGTCCTGGCGAGCTTCCATGCTCACGCGGTTCTTCGGGTATTCGGTGACGACCAGGCCCTCGGCGGCCGCGCGGGTGTGGACCTTGTAGTGCCGGACGACGGTGTTGGCCAGGGGCCAGCCGTTTGCGCGGACGAATTCCTTGGTCTGGTCGAGATCTGTTGTGCCGTCTCGGGGATCCCAGTTGTTGATCACGACGAGGAAGTCGAGGCCGCGTGGTTTGACGATGCGCTCAATGGTCCTGGCGGTGGGATCGAAGCCCAGCACTTCAGGTTCGATCGGGACGAGAACGTGGTTGGCGACATCGAGCGCGGCCTCCAGGGCTTTGCCGGCGGCGCCGTCGCCGAGGTCGTTGGTGTCGGTGCCGATCCAGCCCGGGGTGTCGACGAAGACGTGCTCGATGCCGGCGAGGTTCCCCATCGAGCGCAGGCCCTCGATGTCGTCGTGTGCCTGGATGATGTGGAACGGCAGGGCCGCTACTCGGTCGGCCCACCAGACTGCCGAGCCTTGCGGGTCGATGCTGACCGCGGCGACCGGCGACATATCGTCGGGGGAGCCAGTGGACAGGACGTCGGCGGTGGTGGCGGCAAGGTTGACGGTCAGGGTGGACTTCCCGATCCCGCCCTTTTGATTGAGTATGAGCTCGACATGGCCCATGGTCGTACCTCCGTGTGCTTCGCCCAGATGCTGGTGGGCTACTTCGGATCTCGGTGGGGGAGCGGCGCAGCTGTTAGGCGGCGCGGCTGAGGCGATCCTATAGCTGTCCCGTGCGTCGAAGCCCGACACGCGGCAAGGGTGCGCCACTTCGTACGTGGGAGAGCCGGTGTCGGCTTCAGACAATTAACCGCGGTTAATTCAGACATACATGCATGCTGTACATGTATGTGTTGCATACATGCTAGAATGTGCTATGTCCGATCCGACCGAATCCGCGAAGATTGCCCTGCCGCCCCGTCGTAGCCGCCGTGGGCCCACGAAGCGACCGTTCTCGACACAGCTGCAGGCGACCACGATGGCGCGACTGGACTGGATCGTCCGTCAGGGATACGCGCTCACCGACATCACCGACGCGGCAATCACCGCATACCTCGACGCCGCCGGTGTACCGCGACCAGACGCGGACGGCCACATGCCCGACTCCAGCCCAGAAGGTGACCGCTGATGTTCCGTCAAACCACCACAACCTCGCCCAACGAGTACGACGAGTTGGTGGCCGGCGCGCTGCCGGACCGGGTCCAAACAGCGCGTGAGCGGCTCGAGCACCAGTACGACCCGGCGCTGCTCGAAGCCCTCTCGGAACGCGAGCTGGCCCAGGATCGTGAGCTGGCCGAGTTGGTGCGCGAGCATCAGCGCACCGAGCAGCGCGCGCGCATCCGCGCGGCCGCTGACGCCGCCGAGCGTGTGCGCGAGACAGCGAAGTCGCTGGCGGATCGCGAAGCGGTCGATCTGCTGCGTGCGGCGCAGGCGGTGGGGGAGCAGCGCCACAGCAGCAGCCCCCACGCCAAGGTCGCCCGACTGCACAAGCGCAAACCGCGCGTGCTGGCCCTGCTCGTCGGTGTGGTGGCATTTTCGATGCTGTTCTCCGCGGTCACCGTGCAGCAGAACATCGCGCCCGGGCTCGATGTGGCCAACCCGATGTTCTGGTTGTCCTACGGCCTGGAGGCGCTCATCTCCGCGGTGCTGGTCGCGCTGATGCTCTCGACGAGCGACACCTCCGAATGGGACGTCATCGACCAGAGCAAGCTGCGCCAGGTCTACCTCGTCGAGGCCGCGCTGCTGCTGGCCTCGATCGGGCTCAACACCTTCCCCTACGTCCGCGCCGGCGACGTGTACGGCTTCGGTATCCACGCCATCGCGCCGGTGATGATCGGCGTCGCGCTCATCACCCACCGTTTGGTCGCCGAGCGCTACGGCAAGGCGATCGAAGCGGCTACCGCCGCGATCCCCGATCACGAAGATCTCCAGGCTCGTCTCGTGGCGCTGACTCAGGTCGGTGATGCCGGGAACCGGATCGTGCCCGCCATCCTCGCCCCGCCTGCTACGGAGCACGAACGCCCCGCTGCTACACAGCAGGCGCTCGACGCAGCGCAGCACCCGGCGCCGGACGTACAGCACGAGCACGCCGCTGCTCCGCGCAGCAGCGCAGCACCCGTAGCAACGACTGCTTCGCAGCAGCCAGTGCATGATGAGCAGAGCAGTCCAGCTACCGATGCGGAGCACAGCCCCGTTTCCGACGAGGTAGTCACCGAGGAAGACATCGACCCGGCGACCGCCGTGCTTCCCGTGCACTACATCGCGCAGCAGGCTGCTGCAGAGCACTCGACTGCTGAGCAATCCGCGACCGCGCAGCCAGCCGACGCCAAGCCCGCCGTCGAGGTCCCGGTGGTCTTCGAGGCCACAGAGGACGCTCCCGTCCCGAGCGATGTCGAGCACGAAACCGAAGCCGTCGGTGGGACCCTGTCGGCGGTCGGCATCGAGGTTGCCGAGTCCGTCGCGGTACGTAGCACCGATGCGGCGCAGCCCGCGCAGCAGCTCGCTGCGCAGCATCCAGCAACTGCTCCTCTTCGCTCTGCAGAGCAGCGCAGCACCAGCGCGGAGCAGACCGTGGAGCACGAGCGCAGCACCCCGGCTGATGCCGAGCCGTTGGCGCAGCAGGTGCGCAGCAGCGCCCCGCCTGTGGAGCAGACACCCGCTGCTGTGCAGCACTCCGCAGAGCAGACCGAGTCGGGCGTGCTGACGGCGGAGGTATGGGAGTTGGCCCGCGAGGTGAAGGACGCGACGCAGTCGCGGTCCGAGGTCGAGCGCATCGCCCAGGCGTTGGCCCACCACGATGCAACCGGCTCACCCAGCCGCGTCGCTCGCGATCTGGGCATGGGCTTCAAGACGGTCGACAAATGGGTGGGCGCCGCGACCGAGATCCGTCGTGCGCACGGTGGCGCTCGCGTCATCCACCTGCACAACAGCTGAGTTCCGAACACAACTTCGGAAAAGAGACAGGGCCCTGGCGGCGCATATCCGCCAGGGCCCTGTCGTGTGCAGACCTTACGTGACCGACCCGCCGAGACTTCGCGGTCCACGTGCTGGGCGGCCGCGAGCGAGTGTCGCCATGCTGGAAATTCGGGCGGTGCGGTCTACGTTGCGTACGCTCCACGCTCGCTGACGCTCCGGTACGGTCATGGGCAGAATTGAGTGGAGCGAGCTAGTATTTAGGTGACCTAAGATCGGTCACCCCACCCGTCCGGGTGGTCGCTGCGCTGGGCTGTGAGGGAGGCTGCGATGGCAGGGGAGTCGCCGAATCGGCGGGCGGGGGTGCGCCGCCAGCGACAGGCGAATGTGCCCGGAGGGCGACCGCACAAGCACATCGTGAAGCTCTCCGATGCCGAGCACGAAGACCTCACGCGCCGTGCTGTCGAGGCGGGTGTGTCGGTGCCGCGGCTGCTGGTGGAGTCGGCGCGGGACTCGGGCAAGGTCGAGGCCGGCCGCGCGTTCGCGGCGATGCGGCTGCTGGAGTTGGACGATCAGATTCGGCGGATCGGCGCGAACGTGAACCAGCAGACGAGGCATATGCACCAGGTGGGTGGGGAGCTCGCGCCGGATCTGGTGGCCGCGCACCTGGACGCGTTGCACGCGGTGGTGCGTGCGTGTTTGAGCGTGGACGCGACCGCGCGGTGGGTGATGGGCAAGGCTCCGGCGGTGACCGAGAAGTCGGTGAGCGTCGAGCAGGACCTGGCCGTGAGCGAGGAGTGGGCGGCCGCGGTCGACGGCGAAGGGTGAGCAGCCGATGATGCCGAACGTGGTCAAGGGCTCGGATATGGGCGGGCTGCTGCGCTACCTCGCGGGCCCGGGTCGGGCCAACGAGCACACGAACCCGACTGTGGTCGCGGGCGACATCGTGACCATGGCCGTGTACGGCGGCCGGATCGACGTCTCGCGCGCGACCGAGCTGGCGAAACTGCTCGACTCACCGCGGCAAACGGTGCTGCGGGGGGAGCCGGTGTTGGTCACCAACTACCGCGAAGCGCGCGCGAAGATCGCCGAAGGCGTGCCGCGCAAGGAAGCGTTCGAGGCGGCGACGCGCGATCAGAACGTCTGGCACTGCAGCCTGGCGTTGGACCCGAAGGAAGGGCAGCTCGACACCGCGAAGTGGGGCGAGATCGCGCGCCGGTTCATGGAGGAGATGGACTTCGTCGACCGCACCGACGGCGCCCCGGATGTTCGGTGGACCGCGATCCATCACGGTCTGACCAAGAACAAGGGCGACCACATCCACATCGCGATGGCGGTAGTTCGTCCGGACGGATCGTTGGCCGACGTGCGCCGCGACCATCCGCGGTCACAGGCCGCGACCGCGACGATCGAGCGGGAGTTCGGGCTGAAGGTGCTCGCCTCGCGCGAGGACCGTGCCACCGAGCAGGCGACTCGGCCGGACGAGCGCGGCCGCGCCGAACGAGTCGGCGCGCCGGAGACTGATCGCGAAGCGCTGCACCGCCGGGTGCGCGCGGTCGCGACCGCGACCGAGTCCGAGGCAGAGTTCGTGCGCGAACTGCGTGAGGTCGGGATGGTGCTGCGGCCGCGGTTCGCGAAGGGCGGCACCGACGAGGTCGTCGGGTACGCGATCCGGATGCCCGCGCAGAAGAACCAGAAGACCGGCTCGTGGGAGAAGGCGATCTGGTACGGCGGTGGTCAGCTCGCCAAGGATCTCACCCTGAACTCGCTGCGCGGGTGGACCGGATGGGACGCCTCCGACGACGCGCGCACGGCAGCTGTCGCGGAGTGGTCGCGGCCGCCAACCACACGCGGCGGTCGCGCGATCGGGCCGAACGTGATGAGCGAGCAGGACGCGATCCGTCAGCTCGGCCGGTGGAGCCAATACATGAGCACCATCCCGGCCAGCGATCGTGATGCGTGGGCGAAAGCCGCGTCGCAGACCGCCGGCCTTTTCGCCGCGGCGAGTGTGCGCACCGAAACCAAGCCCGGTCCGCTGGATTCGGTGTCACGCCAGCTCGCCCGCGCCGGGCAGCTGCCCGCGCATCGGCGCCGACCGCAGCAGGTTCACGGACAGGGGATGCGAGCAGTGGCGCGGATGCTGTGGTCGATGCAGTCCGACGCGGCGAGCAAGGTCGCGCTGGCGGTCGCGTTGACCGAGTGCCTGCTCGCGATCATGGACATGCTCGCCGAGCGTGACCGCGCCCAGGCCGCGAAGATGCTCGCCTCGCACGCGCACCGGTCGCTGACCCAGGTCCACATGCGCGCGGCCGGGATCGACCCGACGCGACAGATCGTGCCGGTCACCGAGGTCGGTTCCCCGCCGTGGGCAGCCGCCCGGCGGTCGCTGGCGGTCATCAACCGGGAGGACTACCAGGCCGTCGAGGACGAGGTCTCGACGTCGACCCAGGGTTGGCAAGCCAAGCGGATCTCGTTCCAGGGCCGCCCCGGCACGCTTCAGGTCGACGAATTCGGTCACGTGGTCGGCGAGAACAAGCCATGGTCGGCGAACAAGACCGCGCGGGCAGCTGGGCCGTTGACCCCACCCTCGGGTGCTGGGAAGTCCGGGCCGACGCTGCCGAAGCCAGGATCGGCGCCGTACCCGGGTTATGACCCCTACGGCCATGGTCGTGGGCGAGGCCGCGATCAGGGGCCGGGCCGCTAGACCGGCAATCGGTACGACGAACGACAGCGGTGGCCACCCGAGATAGGTGGCCACCGCTGCCATTTCGTGGCTATCCGCGGATCACGATTTCGATGGAGTCGACACCGACACCGTAGGTTTCCGCGAGTCCGGCCTTGGCTTGGGCGATCGTGAGCGCGGTCGATACGGCGGTTTCATTGCGTTCGAGCTTGTGGAATTCCACTCCGTCGAGGTTGATCCCGAGGGATGCGAGGGTGGTGTAGCGGACGGGGTTACGGTCGCCGGTCCACGCATCGGCCTGGCTGATACGCGCGAATTCGCTGAACTCGATCTTCCAGCGGCCCTCGACGCCGACCTCGGTGGCCGGAGTGATGCGGGAGATCCGGCCGACGAGGAAGGCGCTGCCGTGCGGTTCGCTGCCGTCGGCGTACTCCTCGTAGTTGTGGGCGTTCTGGGTGCACACGAGCCACTCGCACTTCCTGGCGCGGGAGGGGTCGAGCTTCCATGCCTGCGAACCACCCTCGCTGAGGATCTTCTCGGAGCTCTTGGCGGTGAACACGACCACGGTGTTTTCGGTTTCGCTCATGGAACTATAGTAGCAAATATCCTGAAAGTATCAAGGTTTTTATTTCGAAACTATATAAAACCCTTGATACCAGGGGTTTTATCGTTCGGCAACGGGCCATCGTCAGCCGAGAGAGGCGGATCGGTGCGCTGAACGGTGGTGGCGTTGGTCAACGGGCTGCCGCACCCGCACGCGGGCTTGCCACAGGGTTTGGGAGGCAAGCCCGCGTCAGCGGGTGCGGCAGTACTTCGGTCAGATCCCCAGGTCGTGTCCGTGGTCGCGGGTGGGTTCGTGGAGGTTTCGGTACTTCAGTTCTGGCTCGATCGAGCGATCCGGGTTCGAGCGGGTGTTGCCGTACGCGATCTGCGCCACCCTGATTGCTTCGCCGGGGCCGTCGAAGTACCGGCGCGCCTGGTCTTCGTGTTCTCGGGCAAGGTCGGTCAGGCCGCTGCGGCGGCGGTGTTCGGTGACGACGGCGTTGAGCCCGTAGCGCAGTTTCGCGGTCTCTTCGGCCTGGCGGCTGGCACGCTCGGCCTGCTGGTCGTCGAGGTTGCGGGCGCGGTCGAGATCGACCCGGCGCTGCTCGACGTTGTCGGCGTGGGCGAGGATATCGGGCCACCCGATTCGGGGTCCGAGGCTGTGGGCCTCGGCCATGATGGCTTGCTGCTGCCGTCGGCGGTAGGCGAGTTCGCGTTCCAGCTCCGCGATCTCGCCTCGGTGCTCGGTGATCGCGGCGGTGCGCTCGCGGCGGGCCTTGCCGTCCCACCGGGAGATCTCGCGTTCCTCGAGTGTTCGGATGGTTCGTTCGTGGGCCGCGAGGGCGTCGGCGGCCGCACGGCGGTGTTGCTCGACGACGGCCAGGTCGTCGAGGGCGGCGCGGATCTGGGCGGCGCGGGCATCGAGCTCGGCGTGGGCGGCCTGCTGTTTGTCGAGCTGGCTCCCGCCCTGTGCGGCGGCGAGTTCGGCGGGTGCGGTGTGGCGTTGCCGGTCGAGGATGTTGCGCAGCGAGCTCAGTTGCCGGTCGAGGTCGATATCGGACATGCGGCGTGCCGGGTCGGCCCGCATGATCTCGATCAGATCGGGCACCGGATCGGCCGGTGCCGGTGGTGGTAGCTCGTCGAGGTCGTCGGCCAGGCGCCAGCGCAGCGCGGCCGCGGGCTGCTCGGCCGGAAGGGGCCGGGCGGCAACCGCGGCGCGGGTGGCGTCGTCGATGTCACGACCGGCGTCGGCGGCGCGGGAAAGTTCTTCGGCCAGGACCGGCCACACCGGGTCGTCGGTCAAGCCGGACACTCCGAGCTCCTGGGCCAGGGGTGCCCAGCGGCGGACATTGGTGTCGGAGTCGCCGAGCAGCGCGGTGACCTCACGGTCGAACTTGGCTTGAAGCTCGCGTTCGGCGCGGGCGGGTACCGCGGGCCCGGTGGGTCGACGGTCATGGTCGGGAACGCTGTGGGCAGCGCGCCAGGTCGCGACCCATCCGACCAATCGTGAGCTGTTGGTAAGCGGCTGAGCCCACAACGGGACCTGGTCGGTCGGCAGGTGAGGCCAATCGCGGACCGCCGATTGGATCTGGCGGTCCAGGATGCGGATCTGCTCGGCGCGGGCCCGCAGGTGCGGACCGAACTCGGCGTCCTCGCGCAGCTGGTTCGGAATGGCGGGCAGCCACGGCAACGGCGCCGCCGTGCCGATGCCGGCGGAATGGGCGCCGGTCGGGTCGATACGCCAATCGAGCACCGCGGCCGGGTCGGCGGCGGTGTCGAGTTCGCGGAAGTTGATCGCGTCGGTGAGTGCACTGATCGGGTCGCGGCGGCCGTGAAGGGCGATGGTGGCCAGGTGCTGACGCAGGACCGGCCACGCCTCAGCAGTGGTCAGGCCCGGCAGCAGGTTCTCGGCGGCGGTATCGAGGGCGGCGAGTTGGGTGGGGCCGTAGCGGGTTTCGGCGGCGACGCCGAGCGCGTCGAGGTAGGAATCGACCGCACCGGCGAGCTGGCGGCGCGGGTCGTGGGCGTCGGCTTCGGCGGTGGCGGCCGAGACCTGGGTGCCGTCACGGCCCAGGACGCGGGTGAGGATGTCGAGCGCGGTCGGTGGGCGGACCGACTCGTAGTCGTAGAGGTTGGGTTCGTCGCCGGTGTTGGTGGACAGCCAGATTCGGTTGCTGGCGCGGCCTCGGGTGAGCGCCACGTAGAGCTGGGGGCAGCTTTCGCGGCCGGTGAGCACGCCGTGGCAGGTGTCGACGGTCATGCCCTGGGCGGAGTCGATGGTGGTGGCGTAGCCGAGCTGGGTGTGGGCGGCGACGTAGTCGGCGGGCAGGGTGACCCGGCGTCCGGATCCGAGATGGGTGGCGGTGATCGCGCCGTCGTCGTGGACCGTGCGGACCTGCCAGCGGTACCCGTTGCGCACGTAGTCGGTCTTGGAGATCCGCAGCTTGTAGTTGTTGACGCGCGTGGCGATGATGTCGCCGGTGCTCGCCGAGTGTCCGTCGGCGAGCACCGTTTCGGTTTCGGTGCCGGTTTCGGTGCCGGTGCCGGGGTCGGTTGCGGCGCGGGCGAGGCGGTCGGCGCGGGCGCGGCCGTTGAGCTCGCTGACCAGTTCCCTGGTCGGGGCCAGCAGCGCGGAATCGAGTCCGGCGTCGATGTCGGCGGCCCACGCCAGGTACGCCTGTTCGGTGACCGAATCCAGGCTGCCGATCCGGATGCGATCCTGGTCGGTGTAATAGGCCAGACCTGCCGGGTCGCCTTCGCGCACAGCGAGACTCGCGGCCCGCTCCCCCGGATCGCTGAACCGCATGACTCGTGTGAGGTTGGCCGATCCGGCGTAGGCGACGATGTCGCGGATCACGCCACCGGCCGCGACCGAGGACAGCTGCCGGTCGTCGCCGATCGCGCGGATACTCGCGCCGCGTTCGAGCAGCCACGACACTGCCGTGTCCAGGCTCAGGGTCGCCGATTTCGCGGCCTCGTCGAGGATGACCAGCGTGCGCGGCCCGATGTCGGTCAGCCAGGCCGGTGGTTGCACCAGTTCCCCGGCCTCGAGGTAGCGGGCCAGGGTGACCAGCATGTCGACCGTGCCCGCCTCGGTGCCGATCTCCTCGGCCAGGACCGCGGCCGCCGACGCGGTCGGCGCCATCCCGACCACGGTGCCGCCCTGACCTTGCCACGCCTGGGCGAGGACCCGCATCGCGGTTGTCTTGCCCGTGCCTGCCGGTGCCAGACCGACTTGCAGGCGCGCCCCGCTGGTGGCGAAGGTGCGCACCATCGCGGCCTGGCCGACCGTGAGCCCTTGGCCTTTGTTGTTGGCGGCGTGGGCGATGATCGCGGTGTCGACATCGGCCACGGTGATGCGGTGTCCGTCATGGCGTAATCCGGCGTCGACGAGACGGGCTTCGGCGGCGATGATCTGCGGCGAGGTGTAGAGAGTGGAGCGGGCGGTGGTGTAGACGCTGGTGCCGTCGCTGCGCGAAAGTTCGGGTGCCGTCGGGGCCAGGTCATGGACACCACGAGGGACCGAGACCGGCTCCGTCAACGCCGTTTCGGTGACCGCGCTGACGGCGATGGCCCACTGGTCAGGGGCGATGCGGCCGCGGACCTGGCGCTCGACTTCGGCGCGGATGTGGTGGTGCTGCCAGGTCGCACGGGTTTGCGACACGACCGTTACCGCCTGCTCGGCGGTGTGCTGAATCCAGTCGCTGGTGATCTGTTCGCGGTCGGGGATCTGCTGCGACAACGCGGTGTTCACCATCTGCTCGACCGCGGTGTCGCTGCCCAGGATCGCGACCGCGTCCGCTTGCCAGGCTGCGCGTTGCTCGGCCTGGCTGCGGGCGGCGTGCTTGCTGCGGCGCGTGGACAGCGTTGCTTGCTGGGAGAGGTCGACCAGCTCCAGCGCGGTCGGCTCGCGCCCGTGGTCTTGCTCGAACTTCGTGGCGAGCGTGGCGGTGGCCTTGCGGATGGCATGGCCGCGCTTGGACCACTCCTGCGCGAGCTCGGCATCGACACCGACGACCTCACGCACCGGGCGCTTCCCGGCAGGGTCGCCACGGTCGGCGAAGACCAAGCCCAGCGACGCCTCGAGGTGCGATTCGAGGCGGGTGTTGTACATCTCCGAGCAGGTGACGTTGTAGCGGTAGATCATCCGCCCGTCGATCGCGCCCCACTTTCCGTCGGCGCGGAGCACGTTGTTGGAGACCACGAGGTGGGTGTGTAGGTCCGGATCACCGGCGCGGGAATCGCGGTGGTCGAAGGCGGTGGCGATCAGGCCGGCGACTTCGACCTGGCGCACGCTGTGGCGCCCGACGCGCGTGTAGAGGACCTCGGATTCGATGTAGGAGATGACGTCTCGGATCGCCGCGTGGTGGGCGGTCTCGATCTGCTCGGCGACCTCACGTGAGGCCACCGCCCACAGCGCCGACACCGACTTCACCGGCGAGAAGGTCAAGTCAAAACCGGCGACCGCGGTCTTCGACGGCCGCGAGGCGCGGGCGATCCAGCCGGACAGCTCGCGTGAGTTCAACGGTGCGCGGCCGACGTCGTCGGTGAACATGCGCAGTGCGACTTCGGTGCGGACGCGACGGCGTTCCTCGGCCGGGACTGCCGCGCGGGGATCGCGGCCGTGCGCGGTGTTCCAGTCGGTGAGTTCCTTGGCGCATTCGTGGCGGTAGCTGCCCGGCGCGGTTGTGTACCTGCTGTAGGGGCGACCCAACTGAGCCTGCTTGAGCGCGTACCGGATCGCGTCTTTGCCCTTCGCGCCGAGCGCGACCTGCTCGGCGATCGCGGCGTCGATGATCGCATCGGCGTTGGGGTGCAGGCCTTCGCCGAGCAGGGCTCGCATCTGTGATTCGGTGACCTGGTCGCCCTCGTCGATGCCGAGCGCGGCCAGGCCGGCGCCGAGCCACACACCCGGCGACTCACCCTTTTCGGAGTAGTAGTCGTTGATCCCGGTGGTGCCGCGCTCGTTCGCGTCGTGGGTGGCAATCACGCGCGTGTAGTACTCGAAGCCTTCGCCCGCAGACAATTTCGCCAGTGACATCACCCCACCCACGGTAAGCACGCCACCGACCGATCAGGCCCACCTCGGACGCTATGTGTGGGATAGCTCGATCACGTCGCCGTGTCTACCTTCGGATTCCGTCGAACCGGCGCCGGATTCCCCTCTTCCATCAGGGGTTCGCGGTGTGAGGACCGCATTCGCCGCTACTGGTTCTACCGGGGATCTGTGACGTCGCCGATCGGTGATCCTTGTCACCTGAGATCCGAAGTTGTTCGTATCGCCGAATTTTGACGTCATGATCTTGGTTGCCTGGACGGCAGGGCTGTCTCGCCGCGAACACCGAGTTCGGTGCGCATCGCGGCATGCAACGCGCGGCGGAGCGGCGACCCGGCGGCCAGCTCCCGTTCGAAGACTTCGCTATCGCGCTCTTCGGCCGCCTTCGCTAGATCCCACAGCTGTGCCTGCACGGCGTCCGCGGCTGCTGAAACACTGGCACTGGCGGTGATCTGCAGTGTGTGGAATGCGCGATTGAAGTCGGTCGACTCCGACGGGGC
The DNA here is from genome assembly GCF_042719655.1 of Nocardia sp. NPDC058518. NCBI lineage: Bacteria > Bacillati > Actinomycetota > Actinomycetes > Mycobacteriales > Nocardiaceae > Nocardia > Nocardia sp. NPDC058518. The sequence continues at coordinate 34,866 of NZ_JBHXNJ010000030.1, read as the reverse complement.
GAATGCTTCGATCAGTGTGGCGGGCGTGGCGGCTTCGTTGCACTCGTTCCGGAATACGAGGATTCGATCACGCAGCGCGGTATAGGCCGAGAGATAGTCGACGAACGACTCGCGAACCTCTTGCCGGAACTTCTCGTCAGCAGCGGATTCCAGCTGTCGTTGGGACGCGAGACGTTGATTACGGCTGGTCAACGAGCTAGTGGTGATGCCTCCGACGGTACTCACAACCACACCTGACAAGGTGCCGAACACTGCAATCCACGCGGGTTCCACGAGGTCATGGTAGGTCAGTCGCAGCCAATCCTGGCGTGTCAGTCGAGCTCCTATACCCGCAGATGCGTGAAGGCCAAAGGCATCCTGCCAGTGACATCTTCGTGCTCGATGGCGTTGCCGAGCAGCCACGGCTGGGGCAGTACGTGGTGTCGGGTTCTCGCTCAGGAACTTCCGAAGCCAACGTTCTGTTATGCGCACGTTACCTTCAGAGCATGAGGTGTGAACGATTTTTGATGTTGTGTGCTCACGTGGTTTGTGGGTGAGGGATACGGTGGGCGCGTTTCGGTTGGTGCGAGGGGTGGAGGTGGTGGCGATGGTGGGGCGCTATCGGTGTGATCGGTGTTCGGTCGGCTGGCACGACAGTCCGTCATGCCCGAATTCGCCGGGCGCGCGGTTCGCGCCGACCCTGGGCGAGGTGCAGCGTCAGGTCCACGCGCTCAACCGTGTCGGCAGCCCAGCCGATCGCGACCGCCACCGACGCCTGTCCGGGCCACTGCCGGAGATCCCACCACCGATCGGGTTTCGGTGGTGGTGGATCCCGGTCGGGTTCGTGGTGTTCGTCGCGCTGGTGATCCTGATCTAGTCAGGCGCGCCGGGTGCCCCTACTTGTAGTTGATGCTGGTGATTCGGTGGCGGTCGTCGGCGACCTCACGGGTGCGGATGACGTAGGCGATCTTCTCGACCGTGGTGTCGTCGGGCCACTGCTGGCGCAGGGTCACGTCCCACACCGAAGTGTCGGTGGCGGAGCCGCGGGTGATGTGCACGCAGTAGCGCACTCCCTGGGGCAATCCGGCGTTGCCGGTGGCGAGCGCGGCCTCGTTGCCGGCGCTCGCTCCCCCACCGGCCTCCGCCGACGTCGAAACGGTTCTGCGGATACTCGCCCTCGCTCCTGTCGCCTTCAAGCGCGGCGAGCGGCCCGCCGCCGTGCTCGCGCGCATCCTGACCGCGGTCGAGATCTCCTCCGAGGGCGGCGAACTCGTCCCGCACCGGCCGGTCGCCGAGGTCGACGACCGCTATTGACTCGCTGATCTAGCGGATATCCGACACCGACATCAGCCGATGGCGGGAAGGGTCGTCCGCAGTGCACGAATCTGCTGGGCCCACTGCTCCCAGGTCTGATCGTCCGGTTTGCGGGCGTCGATATCGACGGCGCCGGCGGCTGCGGCTACCGACTGGGGTGAAGGCGTTGCGGCAACGAATTGGAACGGCTGCGCCCACTCGATCAGGCGCACAGGGTCGAGCAGTTCGTTCGCGTCGTCTTCGGTGCTCGGGTGTGCGATGGCTTCGACGTTGATCTGGGGTTCAGCGAGTTCTTCGACATCGAAGTAGTGGAAGATCCCGGTGACGTCCGCGACCAACGTGCAGCCGTCCGGCCCATCGAAGTTGAGCTGATCGCCATTGCGAGGTAGGAACCGCGCGGTGATCTCCAGACAGATCTCGTCATCGACGAACAGCGGTGCGTTCGGTCGGATGGTGAGGGTGTAGCGGGGCAGGTGGCTACCGTCTGTGGTCACCGCGCCAGTATCGCGCCGAGCTACCGGTCGCCGGAGCGCAATGGCGCACCGTTGGTGACTGTCTCGCGGTAGATGTTTGAGTCGCTGCACCCCAATTTTCTAATGTCCGCAGCATGTCCTTGATTCCAGATCTCGCCGGTCTTTCGCCTGGCGAGATCATCACCGCCGTCGGCACGGTGTGGTTCGTGTTCGACGGCGTTCCGCGACTGCTGGCCGGGCTTGTCGTCAACTTCAGCGACGACCCGCGCCGTCGCGCCGACCAGCTCAAGTTGCTGGCAGCGACCCGGCGCCGATGGTGGTGGTCACGATGAACTTCACGGGCGTGACAAGCTCACGCAAGCATCACCAGGAACTCCAGGCTGTGAGCATCGGGAGAGGCGGTCATCCAGCCATCATGGTGGCGATGAGCGCTGCGCGAGACCGAAACCGGTTCATGGTCGCCTGCGACATCTACGGCACGGGCATGCCGACCTCATCGGGCGTCTTGTCAGTCCGGCCGAGTCAGCTTGCCAACGGCAACCGCACCGTCGATCGCTACGGCGTCCGGCCATCACTACCGGAACCCGCCCGTCAAGGGGGGTATAGGCATGGGTATCGCATGAATCACACTGCCGCAGCGGGTCTGAATGCCCGCGGGCCGGTAACGGGGCGACTCGGTAGCAACCGAGCAAATCCCGAAGATGGACACAATTCGCCCAGTCCGGGGGGGTGGAGACGCATCAAGTGAGCGCCTCTTTGGCCCACCGCCCTGGACTTTTCCTTGGCCGGGAAGGGGCGGCGGGCCTATCAAGAGACAACGGAGTCGACCGTCCTAAAAGTGCGGACACAAAAACGTTGTCGAAGGTTAAGAGTCAAGTCGCGCGCGTTCGGACCCCTTTTTGTGAGAGTCGCCACTTTTTCGGGTCTACCTCGGTGAATTGCTGAAAGTCCTTGCGCGATACCGGCTCATCCCATGACTTGGTCGGTGGCGGGGGCCGGGGTAGAGATGACTCTGTCAGCCGTCTCCCAGGACCTTGGCCGGGAATGGGAACGGGCACTTGCTATATCAAGAGACACAACGGAGAACATCCATGTCCTTCACTCTGCCCCTCCCGGGGGTTCCGTTGGACCCGCGCTACTTCCAGACGTGTCGGCGCCAGCGCCTCACCGGCTACGGGGTCGCCGCCGGTTCGTTCGTCGTCGCCTTCACCGACGGCATCGTCCAGACCGGCTCGACCACTGTGGTGCTCGCGGCCGCCGGTTTCCTGCTCCTCGATGCCGGCCGCTCGGTGGGCAAGGAGGTGCGCAGCCACTGGAACGACTGGAAGCGCGCCCGCGTCACCCTGCACCGCAACGACGCCACGGGCTCCACCCAGTTGGACGCCCGGGAGTGACGCCGACGGAGACGGCCGCGCAGTTCGCCGATTTCTACCGGGCGAACTACGCGGTCCTCTACCGCCACATCCAGAAGAAGATCACCAGTGACGGACTGTGGCGGTTGCGCGCGAGCGACGTCGAGGACGTCGTCGCCCTGACGATGGAGCAGATGCTGCAGCGTTGGGAGACGATCGACTCGCCGGCCAGCTACATGTTCCAGACGGGATCCCGTCTGGCATACCGGTTTCACCGCGGCCTGGCCGACCAAGGTGAACTCACCGAACACTCCGAACGTGAGGAGAACAACCCCGACACGTACTCGACCCGCCTGAGCACGGCGCTCTCACTGAATCCCGAGACCGACCCGGTCCGGGCCGCGGTGGGAATCGAATTCCTGGCCGTCGCGACGAGCAGCATGACGATGGCCGAGAAGCAGGTCTTCATGCGTCGGATCGCCGGCTACCCCAACGCGGTGATCGCCGAAGAGCTCAAAGCGACCCCGAAGGCCGTGCAGCACCGCTACGACCGGGCTAAGAGCAAGGCTCTGCACAGTCTGCAACGAGCGGAGTTCCTCAGCCCGGACTTCGGACACGACTTCCCGTCATCTGCCGCGCAGCCGAACCCGATCGACTGGGCAATCTGACCCGGTGACAGTCCCCCAGCAGTTCGCCGCAGGGGACTGTCACCGCGCACGACCCGGATCGAAATCGGCCGTCACTTCAGCTCGTGTGACGACACGTCTGTTGGCGACATGTAGTAGTGAATCGCTGACAGGAGGACGAGAGATGCTAGGTCTTATCGCTGAGCTTGTGTGCCCAGGTGCGGCGGTGGTGCTGGCGCTGATCGTTCCGCTGATCACCCCGCTGATCCTCGCGCTGACTCAGGTGTGGCGCGAACGCAGCCGACGCAAGACCTACCGGGTGCTCCTGACCGCGGCCCTGCCCGGTACCGTTCTGCGCGATAGCCATCCTGACGGGCGCTCCCTAGTTCTTATACGCGACCGGAACCACTTCCCGGCGTACGCGATGCCACGCCCACTGAGCGCCTGTGATGCGAATGAGCGCTGAACGCCATGGCATGCCCTCCGCGCAGGACCGCGCCAGTTTCGAGACCTTCCTGCGCGTGTACCTCGAACTGAAGCTCATTCCCGTCGCCTATCGCTATGCGGCAGTACGCCAGTTGCCCAGTGCCAGTGCGATGGACATCCTCTCGACCGCACTGGTCCGAGTCTGGGAGAAGCAATGGCACACACTGGCGACCGAAAATGACGAGCGCCGTCTGGCGACGATTTTCCGGTTCATGCAGTTGGTCAGCCTGGAGCAGCAGCGAAAAGAAGGACGCGCCATCGTGACAGCGCCCGACGAACTGCCTGACTGTGCAGGCCGTGATCCTTACGAATACGTCGATAGCCGGTTGGCAGCCGAGTCGGCCGTGGCCCTCGTCGCCGAGGCTCTTAGCGAGCTCCCCGACGAACAGCGAACGATCATCGAGCTGGCGGGCATCGCAGGGCTGTCAGTCAGCGAAATCGCAACGCAGACCGGCCTTACCGCAACCAACGTGTCCAGCAGGCTGAGCCGCGCCCGAGCGCGGCTGAAACACATGGTCGGAGGTCACGTGCTTGCCGAATTCGGAATCGGAAGGCTGTCGAAGGAACCGGAGGGAGGTACACGATGAATCCGATCGAACGTGTCAGGGCATCCATCCCACCCATCGACAGCTACCCGCCGAGCAGTCACACCAGTGACACCGGGATGGACCAGCTGTTCGACCTGTTCAACGCGGAAGCCGAAGCCGACGTGACTGCCCCGATCACCGCCGAGGGCGTACTCCAGTTGGTGCTGGCTCGCACCGCCGAGGTGCCTCTTGGCGAGCCGCAGTCTCGTCCGCGCCGCCGCGTCGGAAAGGAAATCTTCGATTTCTGCTTCGCGCTGTCCATGGTGATTGCCGTGTTGCCCTCGCTCGTCTTTATCGCCCTCGCGATCAAACTCACGAGCCGAGGCCCGGTCTTCTATCGAGCGGAGCGAATCGGTCAGGACGGCAAACCGTTTCGGATGTTCAAGTTCCGGACGATGTACGCCGACGCGGATCTCGACATTCTCACGGCGCGCTCCATCAAGAAGAACACGCTCATGTTCAAGCTGAGCGCCGACCCGCGCATCACGCCCGTGGGCAGATTCCTGCGCAAGTACGCCCTGGACGAGCTGCCGCAGTTCCTCAACGTGCTGCGGGGCGAGATGAGCATTGTCGGACCACGGCCGCGGCAGACCCGTGACGTGGTCAATCGCCGCGTGCTTCTGGTGAAACCCGGGATCACCGGATTGTGGCAGTTGAGCGGACGCGACCACATTTCGATGGAAGACGCTCTGCGACTGGATCTGTCGTATGTCGAGAACTGGTCTCTAGCGCTGGATCTACAGCTCTTGACCAAAACGATCGGCGCGGTCGTACTGCACAATCCGACATAGGCAGCGTCTACCCGCGGCGGCCGAGTGGTCGTCGCGGGCAGACCGATGTTGGCAAATACGTTGCGCAATTGGGTGACTCGGCCCGTTCTGGGGCTGCGGTCAAGCCTGGATCTTGTCCGGTGCGTGCGCCGCATCGATGGTCGTGGGTCCGGCGGTCAGCTGGGCAGGCCGACCTCATCGGGTGTCTTGTCGGTCCGGATCCCCCGAAAACTTGGATGCCGCAGCAGACCGTCGCCGCTGATCTCGCGGTACTCGATATCGGCGACGAACACCGGCTCAACCCACCACGCGGACCGCGCGACCGACGCCGGCGGTGGGTCATCGAGCGGGCTGGTCTCACGGCGCACCTTGTCCAGCGCGGCGCGGATACTGCGCCGCGAGGCTGCGGTGAAACCGGTCCCGACCCCGCCGATACAGCGCAGCCGCCCGTCGGGGTGGTGCCCGGCCAGGACGAGGCCGCCGAAGGTGGCGGCGTTGGCGCCGTTGCCGGGGACCGCGCCGACGATCACGGCCTCGGTCGTGAGCCTCAAGACCACCTTCGTCCACGCCGACGAGCGCCGGCCCGGCTCGTAGACCGAGTCACCGCGTTTGCAGACGATCCCCTCCAACCCGGAGTCCGCGGCCACCCGCATCAGCTCCTCGGCGCCTAACTCGGCCAACGACCACATCGGTGGAACCCGCACACGCTCACCGTCGTCGAGGGTCAGGTCGGCCAGCTCGGCGCGGCGCGTGCGATAAGGGTCGTCGAACAGCACTTGGTCGTCGACGCCGAGCAGGTCGAACACGATGTAGTTGACCCGGACCTGGTCGATCAGCGAGGGCGCGGGGCGTTGGACGTGCATGCGCCGCTGCAACCGGGAGAACGAGGGTGCGCCGCGGTCGTCGGGGGCGACGAGTTCGCCGTCGAGCAGCATGGTGCGCCCGTCGGTGATCTCGGTCAGCGCGCCGACGATCTCGGGGTAGGAGCCGGTGATCTCGCGTAAATTGCGGCTCCACAAGCTGATCCCGCCCGGGGTGCAGTGCGCGATCGCGCGGACGCCGTCCCATTTCATTTCCGCGCACCAGCCACCTGGCGGCTGTGGTGGCCGTCCGGCCTTGGCCAGCATCGGTGCTGGCACCGAGAGACCCACAAGATCAGCCTATGCCCAGCTTGGAGCCACCCCGCGCGGGCTGCGGATGCTCGGCGCGGCGCCCTCCGCTCGACCGGAGCGGGCTTATTCTGCGCTGGTAGGCGCGTTTTCCCTTCGAACGAAGCGAGGCCGACCATGGCAGGAAAGTTCGAGCTCTTCGACGACGCCGCGGGCAAGGTTCGGTGGCGGCTCAAGGCGGGCAACGGCGAGATCATCGCCCAGTCGCAGGCCTACGAATCCAAGGAGTCGGCGAAGAAGGGCATCACCTCGGTGCAGACCAACGCCACCGGCGCGGCCCTCGTCGACCTCACGACGAAGTAGCCACCGGTGCTGGGGGCGTTGAACGTCGACGAAGTCGATCGTTGATTCAGGGCAGCACCGGCATCACGTGACGGGTCGATCGCTTTGAAATCGGTGCTGGTTCGAGGGGATCGTTGATCTTGAGGGGACCACTGATGTAGATGGGGATCTCCCTTGGGCGGGAGGCGTGTTCGCGTCTGCCGGTATCGAGGTTTGTGGCGATCACTTCTCGGATGTCGGCGACGCCGTGGTCATCGAGAAGGCCCCGCATGCGTGTGTTGAACGTGGGGGCGTGCTCTTCGAAGTAGAACAGCACATCCAGAATCTCGCGCGCGTGTTCAGCGACGATCCAGCGCAGAATCGGGTCGGCCGACTCGCCCGCGGCTACGACCAGTTCTTCGCAGAACCGTAGCTGGCGGCGACCATCGGGCATGCCCATGATCATCCGCGCCAGCACCACGGTCACGGTGGCGTAATCCTTGGCCAAGGCGATGAGCATCTTCTGGAACCGCTGGGGGGCCAGCCACGGCAAGGCCTCGAACAGAAGCCAGCCGCTACCAGGGTGTTTGGTGATCATCTCGGCGACGAGCGGGGCCGGGTGCGGCAACATCAGCACGGCCTCACCGAGCTTGGCCAGGGGCGGGTACAGATCTGGTATCCCGGTCCATGGCCGCAGTCGCTGGTCCCAGTCACGCAAGGCACTGGCCAGCACTCGCGTCGTCTGGTCTCGGTCCTTGTGGAACATGACGTCGAGGAGCGGGTCGAGGTGGGTCACTGCTTCGACGAGGTGGCCCACGCCGTGCTCTTCGTCGCGGGTGAGTCGTGGGTCGAGCATCGCGGTGCTCAGATAGTCGAGGTGTTGGCGCTGGACACCGACGAAGGCGGCGAGGTCCTCGATTCCGTCACCCTCGAGCCCGATCTCGTTGGGCACGCGGGAGATATGGCTCAGTCGCACCAGGATCTCGGTTCGCAGCTCGGGGCGCAGTTGCAGGTACAGGTCGGCCAGCAGGTTCGGGCGTTGCAGCACGCATGAGTGGCGGATCAGCTGCACCGCGGCGAGGAACATCTGGTCGCCGAAGCTGCCGGCCAACGCCGACAACAGCTTTCCCGCCAACGTCGGCCCATCGGTACCGCTGTCGATGATCCCGCCGAGCATGCTCTCCGGGCCGTGGGACAGGTCGTCTGTTCGTACGACGATTTCACGGCGAACCCGGGCGATATCGCCCTTCCTGATCACCCCGGCCAGCCGCCGACCGAACGTGATCATCGGATTCTGCTCGAGGACGCTGAACTCACCGTCTCCGCTCAGCGGAGGAGACACCGCCGCGATCCGCTCGGCGATCTCGGAGTTCCTGGAACTGATCTCGGCGAACATTCGGGAACTACGCGGGTAGTCGCGGCGCCGGATCTCCTCCAGAAGCGCCGCCGACATCCCCGGATCGACCACGGCCGCCAGATAGATCAAGACGTCCACCAAGTCGGAGAAGCAGAAAATGTCGTCCATCTCGTCGACGGCGCGCTGTTCGTCGTTGGCCTCGAGCAAACCGGCCAGCCACTCGGCGTTGCGCTTGAGCTCCGGGGACAGCGAGGCGTCGGCCGAGCTGCGGGTCGTCGCCGACACTGTAGACCTCGACTGCTGCCCGCCGCCGCGGGGCGGCCGCGGTCGGCCCAGCTCGGTCTTCATTGCGGACGGGCGCGAGTTCGACGTCGTCGCATTCCTCGCGCGCTCCAGCTGGGGGTCGAACTCGATGTGTAGGTCGTTCGACGATCTGCCGATCTTGCCCGCCACGCTGGTCAGGATCGCGTCGTAGAAGTCCTGGTTCGGGCCGGTCTTGGATTCGCGCATCTGGCGGCTGCACCGTTTGGTATCCAGCGCGGTCAACCCGTTCGCCTCGACGACCTGTTTGTAGGTCAGGTCCGCCTCGACGAGGAGTGCGTTTAGGCCGGCGTTCAACTCCGCCGTCGCCCGCGGCAGCTTCTCGAACGCTTCCGGAGAGGTCGGCAGAGGCCGCCCGGCTCGACTTTTCTCCGGCACCTGCGGGCCTTTCCAGTTGTCTGAGCTATCTGTGAGCGAGCCTCGTGCTGATCAAGTGTAGAACTCCACCCGGACAATCCCGAATCTCCACGGGGACAATCACATTCGCGCACGTCAGGGACTATTCCGGCTTGCTGGACAATTCTGTGACGCTGTTGAATCAAGGGGCGACCGTCAACCGGCCGTCGCACGAAAAGGGACCCGCATCGGCAACTTGACGGCCATCGATGCGGGTCCCGCGTCAGACCAACTCAGAAGGACCTGACAACACATGTTCTCTCATGAGGTCTCCGGATCGAAAGATCCACACGCCGAACATGACCGGGCACCGCTCGACAGTGGGCGCGGCGGCGGCATGGCGGCACTCAGTGGCGCCGGTCTCCCTCGGCGATCCTCGGTCATGATCAAGGCCACCGGGATGTCGGTGACGCGATCAGCGGGGCGGGTAGCGGCATGAACCTGCCAGCGCTCGTCATCGTCCTGGTTGTGTGCCTGCTCGCAGCGTGGGCAGTCATCTGCGGGCTGGGGGCAGTTGTCCTGGCCCAGAAGAAGGGCCACGACGGCGCCACGGTGGTCATGGCCGGGTGCGCCGCCGCTGGTGCCGCCCTTGTCATCGGGTGCGCCCTGCTGGGCGTAATCGCGGACATGGCCTGAGCCGTATCGCGGGCCCGCGCATGGCATGAGCGAGATCGCGCAGCCCTGCGGTCTTACTCGTGCCCCGCGGCCCGGCCGCCGGGATTCGTTGGGTGGCTGGTGAACACCAGGATGCCCGGGCATAAGACTGTCCCCAAGGCTCGATCGGCCTTGGGGACAGCGGGTGGTTGCGGTGAGTTACCGGCGGCACCGGTGGCGGCGGCGCCGCACAAGGGTGCGCAGCCGTCGCCAGCCGACATGAGACCGGCGGGCCAGGAACCGCATGCCGTGGCGCACGGCATGGACGAGGCGCCCGCTCAGCTGCGCGATACCGCGCCCCAGCCGGGCGAGGCCGGCACCCAGACCGCGCGCGGCCCGCAGGATCATGCCGAACGCCCTCACAGCGACCCCGCTGGTCAGCGCGCGCAGGATCCATACGCCGATGCGCAGGGCCCAGGCCGCCTCGGCGAAGCCGAACTGGGTGAGGGCCTCGGCGAGCAGCTCCGCCGCGGCGATCATGTGCGGCACGACGGCCTTGGCCGCACCGAATGCCGCCATGTATGCCTTGGGCGCCACCTTCTCAGTGGTGCCGAGCTCGGTATCGGGGACCCTAGAAACTACCTGTACTTCAGGTGACGTGTTGCCGAATTTGTTTTCCATGCCACCGACAAAACCTTATCGAAGGCATTCGGTCGAACTATTCAGCATTAGTCATGTATTCGTTTCGTGAATCACGAAAGCATTCATGGTTCATGCCTTGTTCCATGTTCCGAATCGTTAATCTGATTCGCGAACTTGAATGCATTGATGAACGCTTTCGTCATTCATAAACGGAAGCCGTAGGTGGCGTAGGTCCTTCCTCGGTCGGCAGCTCGGACGGGAACAGGATCGCCTTGAACTCGGGCGTGCGCATCACGGTCTCGATCGTGGCGTAGAGGGCGAACAGGTCGTCCTGCAGGCCCCTTCCGCGGCGAGCCGTGGGTCGGGTGATGGCCGGGTCGAGCTCGTTGAGCTTGGCCAGGACGTGGCGCGCGACCCTGGCACCGGCCTCCATCCACCGTTTGCGGCTGCCCTCAAGGTCTTCGGCGTCGATCGGGCCGGGGAAGGTCGGTTCGAACAGGACGTATTGCAGCCGGTTCAACCCGCTGTCGAGCACCGGCCGAAACAGCGCGGTGAACTTCGGGTCTTCGTAGAACTGGATGCACTCCTCGAAGACCACGCGCACCGCGGCGACAGCCTCGACGTCGGTGATGCCCCACTGCAGCAGCAGTTCCCAGGCCGCGATGTGGTTGCGTTCGATCTGCGACTGCACGACGGTCAGCGTGGCGCCCGGGGCGTACACCGAAAAGAAGTCCACCTCGTCGAGGGTGGACTTCAAGTCGATGCGGTGCTCTCGGCACACTGATCGCTCGAGCTGTTTGAACCTGTGATAGTTCAAAACCCGTGAACGACCAGCGATCTGGAGTACTCCTGTCCTGTACTCCGGTAGGCGTCCGGACAGGACGGCGTCGATCCCGTCTCGGCGGATCGCCCGGTAGTAGCGCATCGCCCGGGCGAGGTCGACCAGCGACTTGATCTCCGAGGTCGTGCTCGGCTGGTCGGGCACGGTGACGACCATGCCGTGGAAGACCCCGACCTCCTCGACGTTGAGCTTGTCGATCCCCACTACCTCGTGGCGTACACCCCGATCCTCGCATTGGGCCACCGCGCGCGAGGTCAGCTCACACGCGAGAGGTCCGGTGGATTCGATCACCATCCATGGTCCGCTGCCGTACAACTCCGCTCCGTCGGGGGTGCCGGGGTCACCGGCGCCGTCGTGAGGATCGCTAAGGCTCATATCCGGAATTGTCCGAGAATTCGCCACGGCCGTCAATACATGTCCGTATCTGCGATTGATTCATGTATTCGACTGTGGTGTTTTCATGAATACGTTCATGAAACCCGAATCCGTTCATGTATCGGTTGATGAAGTTATCATGTGTTTTCTAGGCCATTCATGAAACACGTATTGTGTTGATCTCTCGAATGTCGGAGAGTAAGAGTCGTGTCCGATCAGATTCTCGCCAGGTACGGTCATCTGGACCGCGCTCTCGCCACTGTCGTCAGGACGAGTATCCACTCCGTCCTGATCGTCGTTGTGCTCAGATTGGAAGAGGCTCATCGGAAGCTGGCCGGCCTGTCGAAGGACGGTGCCGAGGTCTGCCTGCCCGACAACGGCCCATCAGACAGGCTGCTGGTCCTGATGGTGGAGTTGTTCGGTGTCGAGCACACCGAGCTCCTCGATACCGAGCTCGATCCGATGTTCGCGCAGCTGACAGTGATGGCCTCCCGCGATGACCACGAAACTCAACGCACTGTGGTCGAGATCTTCGCCGCGGTCAGCATGTTCTTGGTCGCCGAGGCCAACATGTTGCGCCGATGCGTCGACGACCTCGGTCTCGTCGATGAGGAGGTCTTCGCGCTCATCGAATCGGTAGCGATGGAAGCGTTCACGCTATCGATGACGCTCAACCGAAGAGCCGACGAGGGCAGTTGGCTTCATCTACCCGAGCGCGTAGCGCGTGTAGAGCCCGCCAACGAAACCATGGAAGCCGAAATCGGCAGCGAAGCCTGTGACGAGTCCTCACAACAGGATCCGCTGTTCGAGGGACCTCGACGGCTCAGCAGCTGCCGGTGCCAGGCTCCCCTCGACGACGAGTACCGAATACCCGACTCGGTGGAATGCCTCGACGACGATGTGGTCTGGGAGCAGTTGCAGCAGGTCTTCTACAGCGAAGAGCACCCACCAGCTGCGCGAGATCCCATACGCCCCGATCTACCTGACGACGAAACTTCTGGCTCTGGATGTCAATTGAATGCCGCTCTGGTCAGAACTTCTGACGAAGTGACCAGGGCGGCGGCTCCGGAGAAAGGTTCGGTGGTCCTGACGGTTGTCGAGAGCGAGACGCGGCGTCGGATACGACCTATCGGGCCGTGGATAAAACTAGCTCTGACCTGCTCAGCCTCGGTAGGCTTCGTTGCGCTGATCGTGTCCGGGGGCGTACCGCCACTATGGGCTGCCGCCCTAGTTCCGCTCTGGCACATCGCAGCCGCCGGCCTCTATGGCCTATCAGGGCTAGCTACTCCGGAAGAAGTCGTCCGCCACTGGGCAAGCCGACATTTCATCTCGACTGACCGACGTTTCATCCTTGCTGATAGACGCTCTATCCACTGATGCCTCCGGCGGAGACCGGGGGCATCAGCGTATTCAGGGCCCGATCAGATGAGCGTGCACGAAGAAAGCGTCCGTCGACCGACAGACCAACACCTCTCGGCTCTCAGCCCTGGGTGCCGACGGCGTACTTGCCGATGCTCGGCGTGTCAATGACAGTTCTGCCCGAGCTCTTGCGGAACTATCAGTGACACAAGCGCATCCGCTGCGCGACCCTGGGCGACATGACAGATACGGGTGCACCTCCGCGGCGACAGTCGCGACCTAACCGCCTCCGCGCTCGGCGAACCGAATCGCACCCACCTCGGAGCTGTCCCCGACTCGGTTCGGCCCCTGCACTGAACAGCGCAGCCTGCCGATGCTGCGCAACATCGGAGAGGCCGCGTGGTAAGTGGCGTGACCAGCGGGGGCGCCGGTGCAACTCAGCCGTCGCGGCTGGCGATTTCGCGTTTGCAACAGATGGAGAACCCCCCTTCTAGGTTGTCGGCAGCACTCCCGTAACCGAGAAGGAAGAATCCCCATGAGCCCCGAAATGCTCGTCCTGACCGTCGCGTTGGCGGTCCTCGTGCTGGCGCTTGTCGTTGTCGCGATCGTCGTCGTCCGGGCGCCGCGCACAGACCTGCTGGCGATGCTGAAGATGATCACGACCACCTACGGGCCCGCTGCTCTCGTCACCGCCGGCCTTGCGCTGAGCGTCCTGTGGAAATGAGGTCTCTCGGATCCGGCAATGTTCCAACGAGAGCTCGACGGCCGTTCGGAAAACGACCGTTTCTCGAACGGTCCAGTCGACCTTTGTGAGTCGCCTGTCTTATCGGCGGGGCAGCAGCGTCTGTATTGCGCGCAGTTCAGGGATCCCGATGACGTAGGCGGCGATCGCGAAGACGACCATCGCTGCGGCGGCCCCGGCGGTGAGCGCGGTGATCTGTTCGAGGTGGCCCGGGTCGAGCGAGGCGTGAGTCAGGGCCACCGCGCCGAATCCGGCCGCGCCGGCGAGGACGGTGGCCCCGGCGACGCGGGTGACGGTGGTGGCGACGGTGGAGAATCCGAGCAGGCCGTGGCGGCGGCGCAGCAGGATGTGACCGGCGATCGCGCCGGCGACGTAGGCCAGCGAGCTCGCGACGCTGAGGATGACGATGACGGTGTGGTCGGTCAACACGGTGGCGGCCGCGACGAGAATGCTGACCTTGGTGGTGACCATGACCAGGTTGAGCAGGGCGGGGGTGCGGGTGTCGTTGTAGGCGTAGAACACTCGCATTTGCAGCATGACCAGTGCGAACGGCGCCAGACCGAAGGCGGCGCAGGCGACCGCGGTGCCGATCAGCGCGGCAGCGTCGCTGTCGACGCGGCCGGTGAACACCAGCGCGGTGAAACCCGGACCGAGCAGGGCCATGGCCATGGTCATCGGGATCAGCGCGACCGACAGGTACCGGGCGCCGCGGGCGAGGTCGGCCACGACCGCGCCGTGGTCGCCGAGGGCCGCCGCCCGGGAAATACGCGGCATCAGCACGGTCAGGATCGAGGCGGCCAGGATGCCGTAGGGGACTTGGAACAGCAGTTCGGCGTAGGTATAGATCGAGACCCCGCCGTAGTCGAAGGCGATGCGCATGGTGATCGCGACCCCGATCTGGCTGATCACCGCGTAGACCAGCAGCCAGCCCATCACCGGTAGCCCCGCCCGAACCGGGCGCCAGGTGTAGGGCAGTGGCCGCACCCGCCAGCTCCAGCTGAATCCGTCGCGGCGCAGCGCGGCCGCCACCCAGGCGGCCTGCCCGGCGATCCCGGCCGTGGTGCCGATACCGAGGGTCAGGATCTGGGCGGTGGTCATCGAGGCCGGGGTCAGGGTGACCGGACCGGGCAGGGCCACGAACACCGCGCAGGTGGCCAGCACGATCACGTTGTTGACCACCGGCGCCCACGCCGCGGTGGCGAAGCTGTCACGCACATTGAGCACCGCGCCCACCACGACGCTGATGCCGTAGAAGAAGATTTGCGGCAACAGCAGATACGCCAGCAAGGTCGCCAGTCGCCGCTGCTCGGCATCAGCGACGAAACCGCGGACGATCCAGGGCGCGCACAGCACCGAGGCCACGGTGACCACCGCCAGTACGAGCATGGTCGCGACCATCAGCCGCTGCGTGAACTCGCGGGAGCGTTTGCGCCCCCGCCGTCTCGCTCGCGTCAGCACGGGGATCACCGCGCTGGCCAGCACGCTGCCCAGCAGCAACTCGTAGACCATGTTCGGCAGGTTGTTGGCACCGTTGTAGGCGTCGCCGACCGCCGCGGTCCCCAGCACCGCAGCGACTACGAGCGTGCGCACGAACCCGGTCAACCGGCTCACCACACCCGCGAGCGCGACGCCCCCACCCGCCCGAACCAACCCCGAGGACCCGGAGTCTTGCTGACCGCGTACGCCTTTCAGCGCCATCGGTGCCACTGGTGCCACCGGCGCGACCGCACGCTTCTGCTGGTGCTGCACCGGCAGCGGTTGAGTCGCGAAACTGCCGTAATCGTTCAACCTGCCCCCTCGGCCGAGAATCCGTGAACAGCCACCCTACGGACCTCTCCGAACCGTCCGGATCGGCTGGGATGAGCATCTGCGGCGGGGTGTTCGGAAAACGAACGTTTACAGAACATCCGGCCGCCGCCGAAGCGCTGGCGGTGTGACTCGCAGTGATAGGTGGCGGTGATTTCGCAGGGTCAGGTGGCGCCGATGACGAGGGTGCCGGTTTCGACGACGTCGGCGGTGATGGTGTATAGATCGTTGATCTTCATAATGCGGTGGATCTGGGCGAACAGCCGCTGCAGAGACAAAATGACCGTTTGATCGTGGCCGCGTCAGCGACCACCGTTCGAATGTAACGGATAGCCAGGGCTCATTGAGAATGTTCGCAGACCGGGCTATTGTGAGACGAGTTGCAAGGTCCAGCGGTACGTGCCACAGAGGAAGGTTCGGATCATGGCCGGTAAACAGCTTCCTGAAGGCTTCTCGGAAAAGCTTCGCTCTCTAATTGGAGATCTTGAGGCGAACGACAAAGCCAGCCAGCGCGCCGAGTTTGGGGAAATAGAACTCAAGGTATCCGAGGAGGAAGCGCTTTGGTTTGTTGCCTACAGAACGGCGCAGTGATATTAGCTAGTTAGTTTGCTTTAGCGCTATCGGTCCAACTTTTGAATAGGCACCCGACCCTTCTACGTGAGGTGTGATCGTCGTGTGTAGTGCTATCGCGGACTTTTCCGTGTGCTCTGATGAGCATGTGTGGGCTGGAATCCAATCTCTCCTCGACAATTATGTACAACTTGATTCAGACGATGATGTCGTCATCGCGTACACGCCGGATTCAACAGAACCTGCGGCATGGGTGTTTCTTGCATTCGAGGAACGCGGCGTGAAAGCGGTTCTCGTCCGCATGAACCCATTGCGTGACCCGGGCTTCCATGAGCGGCTGTCCTCGGTAATACCGGAGCGTCGGGAAGGTCCAGGACGGTGCGTATTTCTACTCTTTGAGCGCCACACCATGTCGCACAACAAGGTGGTGAAGACAGCCTTCTCGAACTACGGGCCGGAGCAATACAAGGTCATTCGCGCAATTAACTCAGGACGCGATCTTTTCGGGATTGGTCTGGCAAGCAGTCCATCGGAGCTGTCTGCTCTGAACACGACAATATTGGAAAAATGTCGGCTCGCCAAGACGCTGCGGATCGAAACCGAGGGGGGCACAAACCTCACGGCTACGCTCGATAACTCTCGATTCCAATGGCTAAGCAACCGAGGTATCAGCCAGCCGGGGAAGTTTGTGGTGATTCCAGCGGGCGAAGTGGCGACCTTTCCTGCGCACATCAGTGGTACCTTGGTAGCCGACTTCGCCATAAACGTCAATATGTACTACGACGGTGACGCTCGACTCGAGCGCAGTCCTGCGATAGCCGAGATTGATGACGGAGTACTGGTCGATTTCCGCTGCGAAAATCCTGAGGTGACCGCCTTCCTGAAGAAGTGCTTCAAGAGACGCCACGCCAACAGGGTCGGGGAGCTGGGCTTCGGCACTAACACGGCGGTCAAGTCGGCAGTTGCAGAGAATTCGCATCTAAACGAACGGGTTCCAGGCGTTCATATCGGCTTTGGGCAGCACAACCAGACGGTCGACGCAGCGGGCTACTTCTGTGATATTCACGTGGATTTGTGCGCGAAAGGCGGACTGGTTTGGTTTGACGACTCGGTAGACCCGCTTGATCTAACGAATGTGGCACCGTCCCGGAATCCGCATCCCGTATTGATCAATTGCGAAGACGTGTTTTCTGACGATGCAGAAGATGATTGCTGCGGCATCTTGTCATGACTCATCCGACTAACCGAACAGCCTGCTTAGCCCTCGAAGCTGTTGTCAGAGAATGCGTTGGGTATCTGCCTGAATACATCAGCAACGAACTCCCACCGCTGCGATTCGGGTACCACGGAACGAACTTCGAAGATTTGGGTGCAAGAATCGTGCCGGCCGACCAGCGGACAGACGTGCACAGACAGATTGCGGATGCGTACACCTGGTGCACTGATCGGTTCCCTCTATCCGTAAGATCCTATCCTCGAAATGATCTAAGACCAAGTATCGGCGAATTAATCGTAGGCCATAGCCGCCACCGCGACGAGGTGCTTAGCGCATCCTCTGCCCAAGCGTTGGGTGTCGTCTTTATGGCCGCCGACTGGCCGCTGACAAGTCCCTATAGGTTCGCATCGCTCATCACTCATGAGGGCATCCACCAAGCTCTGTTCATCCGAGAATTGGAGGATTCTCCCGTTCGGCCAGGTTCGTCTGGATACTCGCCGTGGAAGAAGACTTTACGGCCAGGACGCCTCGTGTGGCATGCGTTTTGGACCTTTACGTGTCAGCTGGTGATGCTGTGCGAGTCTCTTCAACTTGACCAGCGTCTCATAGCCCGAGACCCATCCCTATTTAGCTTTCTTGCCGATATGGAGGCGCGTATTTCGGTGTGTCTTGACTCGCTGAAACTGACTGAGGTCGTCACGCCGAAGGAGTTCGAGCGGTGTACCAGCGCGTTTAATATCTTGACTGGATTGATTGAGGAACTGCTGGTCTTGCCGACTTTTCGCAAAAGCCGAGCTGACGCCGGGGATGACGTTTTCGGTGAATTCAATAATTGGGCCATCGAGTTCATGGATAGCCATTCGTGACGATGAGGGCTCTAGCCTCGATCTTTCGCCGGGCCTCCCTCCTGGCTTGATCGGTTTCGGATTGGTTGAAAACCGTTGATCAGCGGTTTTCGGGCAACCTGTAGCGACCCCCCCAGTTCTTTGAGCCGTCGTCGACCCGAGCGGGTCAATGCGATCAGATTGCGGCTCCCAGCCGCGGGCGGGGGTGGTCGTGCAGGGCGATGGTCTGCATCCAGGCGGTCACCTCCAGAACGAGCGCGAACCAGGGCGAGCCAGATATGGTTCGCGGCGAATGCCTTGTAGGGGGAGGTTACGGGCGCTGGTGTCTTTCGCGCCGCGGATGCGGTCTTCGCAACGGGGCCGGCGACGGTGCTGTAGTTCCAAGGTGACCTGCTCAACACCTTGTCGGCCACTGAACGAGGTCATCTGGCCGCTACTCGCCCGGGTTCTCGAATAGATCATCTACGCGGGTGCATCAACACACTCATCTGCCGCGAGGGTGCGGCATTGTGGATCGTTAACGATCGTTCGCGAGACACTTTGCCGCGCAGGACGTTCCCGCAGGTCGCCTCTGTAACGCTTGCCGTGTACGCGGCAATGTCAACCTGTCGGGGGTTCGCAATACACTCCGCGGCATGCGAATCGGCTACGGACGGGTCTCCACCCGCGATCAGCATCCCGAGGCCCAACATGACGCGCTCACCGCGGCCGGCTGCGAACAGATCTTCCTCGACAAGGCTTCCGGCAAGCTCGCCTCCCGCCCCGAGTTGAGCAAGGCGCTGCTGGTGGCCAACCGGCCCAAAGACCAACTGGTGGTGACCAAGCTCGACCGGCTCGGCCGTTCCCTCGAGCACCTGATCGAACTGTCGAAGACCCTGCAGGACCGAGGCGTGGACCTGGTAGTCCTCGATCAGGGCATCGACACTTCCACCGCCGTGGGCCGTATGTTCTTCCAGATCCTGGGCTCCATCGCAGAATTCGAGCATGCCCTGATGTCGGAACGCACCCGTGACGGTCTGGCCGCGGCTCGCGCCCGCGGGCGCACCGGCGGGCAGAAACCGAAACTCGGCCCGCGGCAGGTCGCCCTGGCCCGGCAGATGTATGACGAACTCGACGAGCGCGGGAAACGCCGATACACCGTCGAAGCGATCGCCGCCGAGTTCGGCGTTACCCGCCCCACCATTTACCGACATCTGGCCGCTGACGCAGCCAAAATGGAGGCGTGACGGCGGCCGGGCTGACCGGATTGACCGACGCGGACCGCCGCCAGGCGATGAGCCGCTTTGCAGTGCTGCGGCCTCATCTCGATGACGAGGTGCCACTGACCCGCGCTGCGGCACAGGCGGACGTGCCGCTGCGGACCGCGCAACGATGGTTACACCGCTATCGAACCTTCGGTCTGGCCGGGCTCGCCCCGACCCGCCGCCGATCGACCGACCGACGCACCCACCCGGACCTGGTGAGACTGATCGAGGGTATGGCGTTGCGCCGCCCACGCCCGTCGCTGGCGGCGATCACCCGCCGCACCGCCCGCGTCGCCGCCGAACAGGGGTGGGTTCCGGTGTCCTACAGCACTGTTCGTTCGATCGTCACTGCACTCGATCCGGCGATGCTGACCCTGGCGCACGATGGTGCCGCAGCGTTCCGCGACACCTATGAGCTGGTTTACCGGCGCCGCGCCGAACGTCCGAACGCGATGTGGCAAGTCGACCACACCCAAGTCGACATCCTGGTCCTCGATGGCGGGAACACGCGCCGGCCGTGGTTGACCGTGGTGCTCGACGACTGCTCGCGGGCGGTGCCCGGCTACACCATCAACCTGGGCGCGCCATCGGCGTTGAACACGTCGTTGGCGCTGCGGCAAGCGATCTGGACTAAATCTGATCCGGCCTGGCCGATATGCGGGATACCTGAGATCCTCTACGTCGACCATGGCAGCGACTTCACCAGCGAGCACCTCGCCCAGGTCGCCGCCGATCTGAAGTTCCAGATCGTGCACTCCACCGTGGCGCGACCCCAGGGCCGCGGCAAGATCGAGCGGTTCTTCGGCACCATCAACACCGAATTACTCAGCGAACTGGCCGGCCACCTCGTCCACGGCAAACCGGTCACGCCGCCGACGCTGTCGCTACGCCAGCTCGACGAGGCAATCGGCCGGTTCATCACCGACACCCACCACCGGCGCACCCATTCCGAAATCGGCGTCACACCACAGCAAGCCTGGGTGGCCGAGGGCTGGCTGCCGCGTATGCCCGAGAGTCTCGAACAACTCGACCTGCTGCTGATCCAGGTCGCCACACCGCGCGTCGTGCACCGCGACGGCATCCACTTCCAAGGCCTGCGCTACCTGCACCCCACCCTCGCCGCCTACGTCCGCGAACCGGTCACCATCCGCTACGACCCGCGCGACATCACCGAGATCCGGGTGTTCCACAAAAACCGGTTCCTGTGCAAGGCCATCAGCCCCGACCACACCGGCGACACCATCGGGCTCAAAGACATTCAGGCCGCCCGCCGCGCCTACCGGCGCCGAGTACGCGAGCAGATCAACGAACGCATCACCGTGGTGACCGACTACCTACCCGCACCTCCGCACCGGCCCTCACCACCGAAACCGCCGGCACCCGCACCAACACCGCCTCTGCGTGCCTACCAGGAGGACTGACCATGCCGACACCACGGAATTGGCCGTTCATCGCCACCAAGGAACACCGCCGATTCGTCGAGTTCGCCGACACCGTCAAACGCGACCGGACCATCGGAATCTGCTACGGCGCGGCAGGAATCGGTAAGACACTGTCGGCTTCTCGCTACGCGCGGTGGGACAAGTCCGGGCACCTGCTCACCACCTGGGGTCCCCGCGAAGAATCCGACAAAGACCTCTACGCCGCACTCTCCCGAGCTCGCACCGTGTTCTACACGCCCACGGTCGCGGCTACCCTGCGCGAACTGCGTGGCGACCTCACGAAGCTCTACAACCGGGTGAATATCTGCATCGACCAGCACGTCCACACCGGCAGCCGTGAGCATCGGATGCCCGACTACGTTGAACTGCTCGTCATCGATGAATCGGAGCGCCTGTCCGCCACTGCTGTCGAGCTTCTGCGTGACCAGTACGACCGCGGTGACCACGGGCTGCTGTTCATCGGGATGCCCGGAATCGAAAAGACCTTCTCCCGCTACCCGCAGCTCTACAGCCGTGTCGGCTTCGCCCACCACTACCGGGCGCTGACCGGCGAAGAGCTCACCTTCGTCCTGACCCGGCACTGGCACAAACTGTCCCTCGAACTCGACCCCGACGACTTCACCGACGCACAAGCCGTCGCCGCGGTCGCCCGCATCACCGGCGGCAACTTCCGTCTCCTGCAACGACTGTTCGCTCAGATCCGCCGCATCATGAAGATCAACGAACTCCACACCATCACCGCCGACGTCGTCGAAACCGCCCGCAGCACCCTGGTCATCGGCGCCACCTGAAGCTGCGAGAACAGCGCCACCTATCGCTGCGAGTCACAGCCAATGCCACTGTCGCGCCGGGTGTTCGACAAACGGTCGTTTTCCGAACACCCGCACGGGTGTCCGATAGTCCGCGGGCACGCCGGGGCCGGGTTGACGGTGTGTGGTCATCGCAGCCAAATCCGGCAGATCTCGATCTGGTCCCGCAGCAGGCTGTTCCGCCACGGAACAAACAACGCTCCAAACTGTGCTATCCCGGTGGAGGTCGGACCCGTACCTCTTAGGTACCCTTTGTGTGCGAATACATGCTGAGCATGTAAAAGCACGACCTCGCGAAAGGCTGAACCCCGGCTACCAACAGCTGGTAACCGGGGTCCGTGGCACGTAGACGGAGACTTGTTCAGGGCGTCCGTTTACGAGCAGGTGACGTGTACCGGCACCTATTGATTACTTGTGTTCGTTAAAAACTGCGGGGGTGTGGGCCCGTGGGGGCGCGACAACGGGCTGTAATGCAACGCCGCGTTGAAAACGAAAAAACACCCCCAGAGGAAGTGGATGAACG
>NZ_JBHXNJ010000030.1:9766-12757 GCF_042719655.1 Nocardia sp. NPDC058518 | reverse complement strand
GACCCCCGAGAACAACCCCTCTAGATGCGTCGGCCGGGACTGTGGTTTATCTCACACAGCAATTTTTCTGGGCTACTGTTTCCGCCCTGGTCCCGTGTCCCGACTCGCTTGGTGTCGGCGTTGCGGTACACAACTGCGGAGTGGTCGCCCCTTCGGGCAGCACCATCGGCAGGAATGCCAACGCGACGTTCAAACCGAAACTCACCGCCAGCAGCACGAGCTGCTCGACGAGTCGGTTCTCGCCAGGGCCATCAGGCCCGTTGTTCGGTTTCTCCTTGAGCACTTGAGATCTCGCCTCCTACTCACACGGGTGGTTTGGCGTGTGGAGGTCGGATCCTCGTACTGCTCGGACGTGCCGAACAAACACGAATCGTACTGACGGCGCCGGACAGGGTTTTCACCGACCTGCGTGACAACCTGGGTACACGGCCGCCGACGAGCAACTCCGACAGCGGCTTTGGATACTGCGGGTCTGTGAGCTGCGGGCGAGCTGTTCGCTGCGGCCTTTGCCTTCTTGTCCACCGACTTGTCGTGGGTGGTGTTGTCGTACTCGTCGGGTAGGCGCCGAACGGTTCTCGGAGTCGTTTTCCGTACACCCGGTTTAGCGATCCGTTCGACCCTTTCCGCGTCGGCGGGTGGATCCAACCCTGGGGGAGTAGCGGCGGCCGGCCTTCCGATCGGCGTCGGTGTAGATGCTTTCCTCGTCGGCGGCGATGTCGATCTGCTCGGCGATCAGTCGCAAGGCGGTGGCCACCGAGTAGGGGTTCACCGCCGGATCCATCCAGAGCACCGGCATCCCGCCGGTCACCTTCTGCGAGAAGACGAACGCGTACCCGTCCAGGGCGAGGATGGGTTCGAACGACGGGATCAGGTATGGGGTACTCACGGCGAACAGTGTCCATACCGGCTGTAGTGGCTGATCGTGTTGCCGGTCGGCTCGGCGAGTTCTCGTCGGCTGAATAGGGGTTACTACCGGAACCCCGACTTGCTATTCGTCCGCTGCCAGGCGGCGCCACCGGAGGATGCGAGATCACCGCCACTTGTCGCTGCGAGTCACAGCGCTGGCGGCGGATTCGCAGGCACGAATGTTCGTCAACCCGTTCGACATCGGGCAGTCAAGCGGGCATGCGAGGCGAACCTGAGCGGGACAGATCTCCATAGCGTGGCTCAGATCCACGCGGACCTCACCGGCGCGGACCTGACTTCCAGCAACTTGTTCTCCGAAGTCTTCACCCGTGCGACCATGATCAACGTGGATCTGAGCCACGCCAACCTGTCCCGTGCGGACCTGACCGACGCACACCTCGACCAGCATATTGACGCGAATCGACCAGCATATTGACGCGAACGATCCTGCCCCGGAGCGGTTCTCTACCAAACTTCATGCCGCGATAGCAATAGGTGCACCCGCTATCAGTGGTGACACTGTCTGGGCCCTCACCGGCAACAACATACTTGTCTCACCTGGCGCGCAATGCCGTTCATTGCAGTAGCGGAAGGGGTGGGCTTTGAGTATCGATACCGTGGCCGCCGACATGGACTACGCTGGCACGTTCTCCCTGATCGGTGCTGAGATCGACCAGGCGTGGAAACAACGCAACTACGATCCGGGCTGCTTCCCCGAGATCGCCGAAGCCGCTGCTGCACGGGTGCCAGCAGTCGAGCTCGACGAACTGCTGATCGGGCATCACCAGCTTCTCGTTCTGTCATACAAGTTCTCGGACTTCGACGTGCGGATCTTCTCCAACGACCGATTCAGGATCGAGATCCTGGTATGGCTGGGTGGGTCTACCAGCATCCACCAGCATTCCTTCAGTGGTGCTTTCTCCGTGCTGCGTGGACGCAGCGTCCACGTCGAGTACGAATTCGACCTCCGCACCGAGATACAGCAAGAGCTGTCGATCGGCGATCTGACCCCACGCGGGTCTGAGATCCTCGAAGCCGGTGACGTGCGGCGGATCCATTCCGGGTCGCGGTTCATCCACGCCAACTTCCATATCACCCACCCCACGGTCACCATGGTGATCCGGACACATCAAGATCGCGGCAGTGGCCCGCAACTGAACTACCTACCCCCGTATGTCGCGATCGATCCGACCATCGACCAGGACCGGCGGGCTCGTCAGCGCCGCTTGATCGAGGTGCTGGCACGCACCGGCTCTCCCGAGTTGGTGCGCCGCGGTGCGGAGTCGCTGTGGCCGACCCGCCCCAGCGTGGCACAAACCCTCGATTTCCTGAAGATGCCGGCAGTGGTGGGAGATCCCGAGCTGCACAGTCGATCCCTCGATCGGGCTGCGGACCTGCATCCGGAGCTCTCTGACGAGCTCGCCGCTGTGTCGCGAGAGGAACTGCGACGGTTGAAGACCCGGCTGTTGCTCCCGCGAGTGACCGGTGAGGAGCAGCAGCTCTTCGTCGCGCTGCTGCTGAACTTGACCCGCTCGCAGGACATCCTGACCCACCTGGAACGAGAGTTCATCGGAGAAGCGCCTGCCGCTGCGGCGACCCGGCTGTTAGTCGAATTGTCCTCCGCAGGCCACCTTCCGGCGATACCTGCCCGATCGCAGCAGTCTCTGCGAGAGGTCATTGCCGGTGACGTCGGCCCCGAAACCTATCCGGAACTGTCGGAAATCACCGGTAGCACCGTGCTGCGGCACTTGTTCCACGACTCAGTCTGACGGGTGCCGGCACCCGCTCTCGAAAACCTCCATTTAGGGGGGTAGTGCAGTGGGATCGGACGATCCTGTTCGGTTCCGGCGCGCTACTCAAGGAAGAAATAACCCACCAGAAAGGAAATGAAAATGTCCACATACGCGGAAAAGGTCGTTTTCGGCATGGTCGATGAGTTCCTGGCTCTCGAGGCATTCTCGGATCCCGACCCGAAGTTCGGCTTCTAGCCTCACGAGGGTGGTGTGGGCGGGGGGGCGGGGGGGGCGCGCCGACGCGGCCCCCCCGAGCGGGGAGCCTCGCCAGCTGAACCAGAGGAGGGCACGG
>NZ_JBHXNJ010000030.1:5553-9756 GCF_042719655.1 Nocardia sp. NPDC058518 | reverse complement strand
AGAGCTCGCTTGCTGCTTGTGGAGTGTGTTGGGGTGGGCTGTCGCGACACCCCCCCCCCCCCCCCCACCACACCCAGCCTCATTCAGGTTGATACGTGATGACCAGTAGCGATATCCGGATCCTCGATCAGCATCTGACCCCCCACACACCGATAAGGGCCACCGACGGGCGCAGCGTTACGCCTGGTCCACCGCCCGCGCAGGTCGATGTCCTCATCCTGACGCGCACCGCCGATCGTGAAGCGGGCTTCCTCGCAATGGCGTTGCGCGCGATCGGCATTACCGTGCACCGCACCGATATCGATCACTCACCTGCCATCGAAATCACGGTCAGTGACGAGACAGCGCACTGTGCGCTGAACGGCCAGATCGTCGCGCCGCGGGTCGTACTGTTTCGCTATTTTTCCCCCACTGCTACCGGTTCCCCGAGCGACTCGATATCACGGGAGTTCATTCGCAACGAGTGGCGTGCGCTCAGTGAGGTGTTGCGGGTCGTCTTCGTCGGCAAGACGTTGAACGCCGGAGCTACACCGGAAAGTATCGATGTCCTCACCCAACTGCAGACAGCGAAGCGGTGCGGCTTCGATATCCCGACCACTCGGATCACCAACACCCTTGCGGCCGTGCCCGGCTCGATC
Organism: Nocardia sp. NPDC058518; assembly: GCF_042719655.1. Classification (NCBI taxonomy): domain Bacteria; kingdom Bacillati; phylum Actinomycetota; class Actinomycetes; order Mycobacteriales; family Nocardiaceae; genus Nocardia; species Nocardia sp. NPDC058518. Next base: position 9,118 of record NZ_JBHXNJ010000030.1, on the reverse strand, counting down.
CTGCTGAAAGCGGTATCGATACACAGCGTCGAACCGGAACCGGGAACGATCTACACGGTCAGTCCCCGCATGCTCGAACACGACCGCGCGGGCTTGTCGCTGCAGCTGGCACCAGTCGTGGCACAGGCCACCGTCGACTCGAACACCGAGGTCCGGGTGTACGTGATCGATACAACGGTCGTTGCTTACCGCGTGGTGCAGTCGGAAATATCCGATCGGTGGAAGCAACCCTCAGCCGTTCACGTCACCCCCTACCCCCTACCCCAGCAACACCACGCGAAGTTCCTCGAAATGGCGGCGGCCTGCGACTTGGACCTGTGCGCCATCGATGCGTTCATCGAGGACGAGAAGGTGGTATTTCTGGAGGTCAACCCGGTCTTCAACTGGATGTGGTACGAGGCGCGCGCCAACGCGAAGACCGTCAGCGCGCTCATTGTCAAGGCCATCGCCGAGCGCGTGCTCAATGACCGGAAAGCCGACCAGTCGGAAAGCCCGGCATGATCGATACCGGCCGCTGGAACGCGACGCTCGTCAGCGACGCCGCGCGGTCGCGCACCGGACCGCAGCGGTGAACGAGAGCCGTTCTCTGCATCTGACGCTCGGAGTGAACCGGTCCGACACCCTTTCGGTGAACCGGCATTTCGATTATGTCGCCGAGTAGGCAGTGGCCACGCTCGGGTACCGTCGACCGATGGGGGTGACATGACGTTCCATTCTCGGATCTCGCAGATAATCACCCACACAGCGCATCCCGGCGGACACCGCGCATGCTCGATACGTGAGAACCCAGACCCTGATCGGACGATTCCGAAGATTGCTGGAGCATGACGAACCCGACCGACAGAGAACAAGAGAGCATCGCATCAGCTGAGGTAGAAGCGACGTCGCCGTGGCGGCTGGCGGAATTCCGGCTGCTGCTCGGTGGCCAACTGGTATCGCTGTTCGGTGATCGCGTCCTGGCCCTGGTGCTCGGTATCTGGGTGAAGGATCTGACCGGCAGTTCAGCGCTGGCCGGACTGGTGTTCTTCACCTACGGTGTCCCCGTGCTGGCGGCACCGGTGACCGGGTGGCTGGCCGACCGATTCCCGCGCCGCACGGTCAGTATCGCCGCGCAGGTCGCGGGCACCCTCTATCTCTTGCCACTGTTGTTGGTCGGATCTTCGGCCCAGCTGTGGATTGTGTTCGCCGTGACGTTCTGTTACGGCGCCGGTGGTGCAGTGTTCACCGCCGCCCGCGGCGCCCTGCTGGCCGACATGCTGCCCGCGCCTGTGCGCCCTCGCGCCAACGCGATCATCGTCAGCAGTGGGCAGGTGATGACGATCATCGGCCCGCTGATCGGCGCGGGAATCTACTCCTGGCACGGATCCACCGTCGTCATCCTGATCGACATCGCCAGCTTCGCGCTCTCGGCCGCGCTGCTGTGGTTCCTGCCCCGCATCAAAAGCTCCACACCCGCACCTGGTCAGCGACTGTTCGCTGACTCGCTGGCGGGAGTGCGGTTCCTGCTCACATCAGGGCCTAAGATCCGAACCTCGCTCGCACTGGCCATCCTTTTCGCCGCGATCGGGGTGTTCGAACCGGTCATCTTCCAGGTCGTCACCCAAGGACTAGACAAACCCGCCGCTTTCGTCAGCGTCCTGCTGGTCACCCAAGGCATCGGCGCCGCGATACTGGGAGCCTTCACCGGTCGGCTCGTCGCGCGCCTGAGACCGCTGCGGACAATGAGATTGGCGGCCGCCGGGTGCACCGGATCGATTCTGTTGTTCGCGGTGCCTTCGACACCACTGGTTATCACCGCGTGCGTCCTGCTGGGCGGGTCGTTCGCGCTGCTGGCGGTCAGCGTCATGACCTATCTGCAGGACGTCGCCCCACCCGCACAGCGGGGCCGGGTGATGGCAGCGGCGCACATGCTGATGATGGTCCCCCAAACGCTGTTCATCGCCATCGGTTCGGGCCTGGTCCTAGCCGTTTCGTTCCGGAAAATCATCCTCGGCATGGCCTGCGCCGCTGCCGTGGCCTATCTCGTCGCACCGCGCTCGTCCGACGCCGCGCAATGAGCGCAAGAGCAGGCACGTATTACGCCACTGACTACGCGCGATCGATCACGGGGCCCGGTAGGCAACACATTTGGACTCGGCCCGAATAGCAGGGGCTTCACGTATAGCACGCCATATCCGTTGATTTTTCGGCGTCTACTCCGGCGAGCCCGGCATGTCGTAGATGCTCTTTCCCTAGGTGAAGGTCACTGTTGCAGTCGGCGGTGTAGCGATCCGACCTCGCTCCGCAGTTGCTGATCGATGATCCCGGAAGACAAACGGTTTTCCAGGGCCTTAGACAACCGTAGCCGCAGCGGCGCTGGTGGGGGCTGGACCGACCACAGCGCTGGCAGCGCGGCGGTGCTCAAGTATCCGAGATATGCGTCATTGCAGGTGACGACGTCACGCAAGACCTCCTCGTAAACCCGTGGCGTCGGTGTCGGCAGGGAGAAGTCGACCGGCAGCCGCCGACCTCGGCCGAAGGTCAGCAGCGACCAGCTTTCATTCCGTGCCAACACGACGTTGTCTTCGACTTCCCGCTGATAGCGCCAGACCTCATCGAGGTCGTCGTCGCGGAACATGGCGCCGATTCTCAGGCTGCGGTGCACGAACGCTGAATGCATATCGCGGATTTCACGTATCGGGGGGGAGTAATCCACCTCGGCGACACCGTATTTAGTGATCTTGTGAGCCAGGACGCCTTTGCCGACCATGTTCGACACCGATGTCGAGTGCGCCGCGGTGCGCCACATTTTCGAAGCGGTCCCCAGCACCACCCCGTCCTCCCCACACAGGCCGTCGGGTCCGGTCGCGAACACCGCGTCGATGAACCGGTCGTGCCCGAGGCCCCAACCCAGTGCCAAACGACGCATCACCTCCGTCGTGTGCCCTTCGGCAACGGCCGCCAACACCCCCAGCGCATTACTCAACGCTGCCAGTTGGGTTCCGTCGATACGCTGTGGCAGACGAATGGTGATCCCGGCTGCGGCGAATACCCGCAGGTAACGCCCCAGCCTCAGCGTGAACCCCCGCCCTTCGAGGTAAGGCGACAATGTAGGCACCACATCCAGCAATTGATGCAGTGCTCCCCCTGTCGACCTCGCCGCCCAGTCGGGGTCTTTCCACATCCGGTTCAGCGTGGTGGACGGGACCTCGGCCAGTGTCAGCACATCGGTGAAACCCAACCCATCCTGCTGCGCGAGGTCGCGCAATGCGACCGGCTCCACCGGGAAAAGCACCGCTGGTTGCGAGGTGCCGTGGTCGGCGACCATACGGGCGCCCCCGCTACCTACCTGACGATTCATACGATCCCCCTCCAGATCGTTAGCCCTTCAACAGATCTGATACAAGCAGGGATCCGCTACTCCCCATGGATGAAGTGTTGTAGATCACGCTCGGCACGCTGGCATCGGTGATTCCGATTGTGGCGCTTGCGATTTCGGATCTCTGTGAGCCAAATCCAGTCCCCGGCCGGATGCCCGTTATCCGCGAGGGAGGGGCTCGTCGGGTCAGGCCGAACGGGGGGGGGG
>NZ_JBHXNJ010000030.1:1521-5543 GCF_042719655.1 Nocardia sp. NPDC058518 | reverse complement strand
CACCACCCACACCACAACCCCACCCCCCCCCCCCCCCCGCCCGCGCGCCCCCCCCAGTTTCAGTCTCTACTTAGCCGTGAGCTTTTCCCCGGCAGTGACGCGGGGTGAGCAGGCGCCTGGCATCAGCGTATCCAGGCGTGGGTGAGGGGGTGATCATGCCGCTGCTCCGTCATCACCCTCATCGGAGGTAGGAGGTGGCGTGCCTTCGACGACGCCGACGACCACCCATGAGCGCGCCTGGCTGTCCCACCGGAGGTGGACGCGGGTCAGTTCGTCAGGGCTTCGCCGAGCCAGCTGCGCGACTGCCTCAGCAGGAAGCTCTGCTGGACACTCGATTACCGAGTTGTACTCGACGTCATGCAGGACGACCCAGTCGCGCGTACCTTCCGAGTCAACCCGAATGGACCGAGGCGCCCTTGTGACGGCTCGCTTCATTGCCGAGAAAGTCTCCTCGCCGGCCTTACTGATTGCACCGCTGATGAACGCCCCCGCAAGTGCAAACACACTCACCATCGCGCTAGGGTCACCCAGGAAGGACATCAGATCCTGTCCGGGCTCGTAGGTGGCCGCAATCGAGGCGTCGACCATCGCGACCACTTCTGTCTCGGGAACGATGACCTGGAAATGGCGCACATGTCGGATCATGTCGCCTCCGACCGGGTTGCTGGTCGGAGCGACCGACCACAGGACGCGGACGTCAGCTCTTTTGCCTGGAGGTGTGAACTGCGCGAAGTCCGCACCAGTAATTCGCAGCCGTCGTGCAGCGCCGTCATGGTGGAAGGTCATCTCGACCACTTGTACTTCAAACGGGACCCGCCCGATAGGCGTAGGCGGCGTGGACGACACACCAAAAGTCACATCGTCTAGAACCCAGCCGACTCGAGAGAGACGGTCGATCATCTCCTCGGTTGTTCCCTCGAATGCGTCAAAGTCCGTGGGCCAAGCGATCTCGAACATGTACGAACGGTACGTGAGAAATGCATATGACCAGCTGGTGTCTGCGTCCCATTCGCCGAACTCGCTACCGTCGGTTGGTCTCTCGCTGCCGCCTGGCGGTGCGTATCTCGCAGTCGGCGACCTTGTCAGCGAGCAGCGTGTAGATCTGGGTCGTCTCGGTCGACGCGTGGCCCAGGCGTCGGCGCACCACCTCGATGGAGACACCGGAGTTGATCAGCTCGGTGGCGTGGGCATGGCGCAGTTGGTGGATCTCGATGTCGAGACCGGCGGCGGCGCAGTGTTTCTGCCACCGGTGATGGGCCGCTGAGTATGAGATCGGGCCGCCGCGACCGTTGATGCTGGCCCGGAACAGCGGCCCGGAGGTGTAGCCGGTCCGCGCGAGGTAGAGCTTGAGCAGGGCGACGTAGCCGCGGTCGTCGAGCAGCACGGTGCGCACCGACCCGCCCTTGCCGTGCAGGCGGATGTGCTCATCGTCGAGGGCGAGGTCGAGATCGTCGACGTAGAGCCCGCAGACTTCCTCGGCGCGAGCACCGCACCCGTAGAGCGTTTCGAACAGCACTCGGTCGCGCAGCACGTCGATCGGCAGGTTCTTGCGTGGGCGGCGTGAGCAGATCGAATCCAGCACCCGCGCAACGTCAGCGGCGGCGGCCGGGCGCGGGAGCCGCTTGGGCACGGTGATCGTGTCGACCTTGTCCATCGGGTTCGCGGCCAGGCGGTCGTGGCGCACCGCCCACCGGCAGAACGCGGAGACCGCGGCCCGCTTGCGTTTGCGGGTCGCCGGCGCCTGCTCGGTGATCCCGGACAGGAACGCGCGCACCGGTGCCACGTCCATCGCTGCGAGATCGCCGTCGACGTACTCGGCGAAGCCGGTCAGGTCACCGCGGTAGGCGCGGATCGTGTTGGTGGGTCGGTTGGCGTTGGCCAGATCGGTCAAGAAGTCGTCGATGTGGACTTCCATCGGCACGCCGACGAAGCGGTCTTCGAACTCGATCTCCATGACGCTCAACCCCTTCTCCGCGACGCCCGTGCCGTGCGTCGACGGAAGTTGCCCGATAACCAGGAATCGAACCCGTTGCGCCGCGCGCCGTCGCGGCAGCTCGCTCGTCCCGATCCTAGGCGATGTTGCCCGATAACCATAGTTATCGGGCAATAGCCCCGAGCTGCCTGGCGAGGCTGCGGTTTTATTTTTGCTCCGGGCTGCAGAATATTTGAATATAACGTGTCGCTTCGTGGTAACGTTTTATTCAAATAAAAAGCGCCAGATGCGCAGGGATTGAAGGGGCGGCCATGACGACCGAGACTGATCAGCTGGCATTGATTGTGGCCCGGTGCGATCAAGAGGGTGGCTACACGCTCGCGAACCTTCAGGAGTTGCGCGTCGCGCTCGGCTGGGGCCGACTGGGCAAGTGGGTCCTCGGCGACATTGCCGAAGCTCTCGAACACAACGGACTCGGCTACTTTCCTGAAGACACACTTACCCCCGAGGGCAACCCGGAACCGCGCCAGTGGCACGAGGTTTGGCTCTACCGCACGAACACCCCGCTAGCTCGCGTGGTCGGCATGCTGAAAAAGCCCGGCAGCGCCGCACAGGTCCGTGCGACCTTGGCCTCGATCCATTCCGAACCCGACGCCGGGAAAGTCCTGACTGCTGATCAGAAGCTTGACCGCATCCGCACCATCCTCGGTCACTGACCCTGACGACCGCGGATCTTGAACGCTCCGTCGGCTGGAACCTCGTCGCGGTCAACACCGCCGAAGGGACACCGACATTCCGGTTCAGCCGAGGCTGGTCGAGTCCGGGCTTGCCAGTGCCGGGTCCATCGATTCAGGCGCGCGGTCGGTCGGCGGGGGGTGGGGGGACAAACGGTTGCTCGACGGAGAGCATCCGGCGCCGATGTGTCCGGAAGTCGCTGCCGCCGGTGGAATCGATGGAAACCTCCCGAGCTGTGAGAACCCCCGCGTCGAGAAGCTCGGTGGTCCCGCTCAGCCGCGTGGTCTCCCCTAGACCGTGAAGGTCGTGAAAGCCCTTCTTGCTGAACCAGATCTCCTGTGACGAGGCGTCGTGGTTGTAGTGCGACAGAACGCACAGGTAGACCGCGAGGCCTGGCCCTTTCAGTTCTCCAATCAACCCTTGCGTCCAGAGCTGATGCGGCACCCGTACGTAGGACACATCGCCGTCGAGGTAGGGCAGCTCGTAACCTGCACCGCTCCCACTCTCGTCGAGCAATCGGACAGTGGGAGGTTGCCCGTTCTTTCCGCCTTCCATCGCCAAAAACCCTCGCTCATGCAACTCGTGCATGGCATTGAGGACTCGCCGTGCGCCGGCGGATCCTGGGTCCGGCAGACCCAGGAGCTCGGCCCACCACCGGGCCGGACGGGTGGAGTCATGAGGTGGCGCGGCGGCCACCCAGATGACCGACAGCAGCAGCGCAAGGCGGAGTTGTCCGCCACGACCGCCTCCCCCGCGTCGGCGCCCGTTCTCGTCGCGGTGGCGGCCGTTCATGATCGCGGAGATCGGGCTGGGTTCCCCGTTTGGGCCGGTATGGAGGAAATCTCGCCTCAGCGGGGCGCCGCGACGGTACCTCTCTTCGGTCTGGCGACCGTGGTGCCGACGAGCGGCTACACCTTTCGGCGCCCGCTCGTCGGCTGTGGACGGCGGGGGGTCGCCTACCTGGTCAGGCCGAGTCGCCAAACGCCGCCGCATAGTGTTTGGCATAGTGATGAGATTACATCATGCATTGCAGAGCAGCTAGGTATAGAACTGTATTCAGGTGGGGTACAGCATTGTGTTCCAGCGGGCAAATTGGCCAAAAGGTTGTCGGTCTGGCTGGGTGACGGCTAACGTCTGTGTAGCGAGGTTGGGGCCCGGAGGCATACGGAACCCGTTCGTTGGCCGAGTTCTCGGAGAGCGCCCTCTTTCGGCATCACGAGTCCTGGCATCGTTCGAAAAAAGCCTCGCTGAAGTGGGGGGGGGGGGGGGGGGGCCGCCGCCCCCGTGTTTTATGTGTTTATGTTTGGTGTGCGGCGGGCGGCGCCCGGGCGCCTCAGTATGTCACAGCGGGACA
>NZ_JBHXNJ010000030.1:0-1511 GCF_042719655.1 Nocardia sp. NPDC058518 | reverse complement strand
CACCCCCCCACCCGAGTTTGGGGGGTTGTGTTGTGCTCGCATCCTTTCCTCTCCCTCCCTGTCCCATGACAAGAAAAAACTCCCGGGGGGGGGGGGGGGGGGGGGCCCCCCCCCCCCCCCCCCACTTCGTATTTCGTCGAAGTGCAGCGGTCGGCCCGCTGCCGCGCGCCAACTTCACAGACCAGCTCGCGAAGACCTTCCCTACAGTTCGTCTGCAATCCCGCAAGTCCGTACTTCCGATGGCGGTATGGTTGGCGGTATGGCTGGACGTAAGACGTCGGTGAGCTTCGACGACGAAACCCTGGAAATCCTCGCCCGCCGCGCGAACGAGGCCGGCATGGACCGCTCGGCGTTCCTGGCGTCGCTGGTCCACCGCGACGACATGCGCCGACGCCTGGCCGCCGACAGTGCCACCCTCAACGCCGCGGGCTACACCCCCGACCGCGCGAGCGCGTTGACCGCGAGCCTGATCAGCCGCTCCCGGGCCAGCTGATGGCCAACCCCCGATTCGGCGAGGTGTGGAACGCCCCGTCGGGATCGGTCCTGCCCGGCGGGATGCTCTGCCTGATCGTCAGCAGCGACGACTTCAACCGCATCCGCCGCCAGTACGTCATCGTCGAAGTCGTCGCCGACCAGCTCGCCGGTGACGCGATCATCTGCGACCTCGGCCCGGTCGGGGTCGCGCTCACCGGCGCCCCCTTCACCGTCGGCTCGTCCTGGTTCGCCGAGGCCGAAAGCCCGATCGCGGTACTCGACGAACCGATCGCACGCCGCGCGGCCGACCAGATCCGCGCCATCCTCGGACCCTGACCTCGATGAGCAACATGGATGACGGAGCGGAACACCGCGACTTGTCTTGGGGCGCGGACCCGCGAGCGCACTGGACACCGGAGCAACACCAGGACTGGGCCGATGCCGAAGCCGAGCTGTACGCGCAGGGCTACCGGCCCGCCCAACCGGTCTGCGAGCTGATCACAACCGTGCCCCCACCGGGCATCGACCAGTGGAACTGGATCTGCACCGAATCGAACTTCGAGCTCGCGGACTGCACCACGATCGAGCGCGAGCTACTCGGTGCGGAGATGCGCCTAGTTGCCCGCGAGATCAGTGGGCTCGACGACGACGAGGACCGCGCCCACGTCTACGAGCTGCAACGAGCCCGCGGTCGACTCAACTGATCTGCGAGGCGGTATCGCCTGGACTGAAGCGCCTGAAGGTGACCGGAAGGCTGGTTTCTCTCACGATCTCGTTGCTCAGCGTGAGTGCGCAGTCCTGGCACGTCGGGATCGCCAGAATGTCGGTGGCCCTGTCCTGTCCGGCGATGACCGCCTGGAGAGTCCAGTCCGGCACGTGAGTGCACAGCATCACATCAATCCCTTCGCCCACTGTCCTTGCGCGGCAACGGTATCCACCTGTCGCGCCGAGCGACCGAAGTTCGGGATTAGCTCGGGTTTTGTCAGTCGCAGCTCAGGAATGAGCGTGCATCTGCACTTACATTTGCAAGCACGATA
>NZ_JBHXNJ010000029.1:0-77950 GCF_042719655.1 Nocardia sp. NPDC058518 | reverse complement strand
TAGCGGGGGTGTTTTTTGTATAAACCAGCGCGGCCCCACCCCCGGGCGCCTGATCGACGGGACCGGCGGGGCCGCGAACTCGAGTTCGCCAGAACTCCAAGTAACACAGCATATTTCCCGCAATCGACCTACTCTGGATGACATGCGCAGGTCGTCATTGCCGCCGGTCGCATGCCGGGTCGCGGAAACTCTCATCGCCCGCGGGCACCACGGCGTCATCGTCTGCCCCGAGACGCCGACCCCCACCGCGGCCGATGCCGCCCGCGCCATGGGCGCCCAACCCACGGCGATCCTCACCGCCCAGGTCTTCCTCCTCGACAACGACCCCGTCCTGCTCCTGGTAGCCGACCACCACCACGTCGACCTGGCCCGCACCGGCAAACGCCTCGACGGCACCCTCACCCCCGCCCCCACCGCCCTGGCCGAGCGCATCACCGGCCAACCCATCGACGGCACAGCCCCCCTCGGCCACCCCACCAACCTCCCCACCTGGGTAGACACCGCCCTGGCCGCCCACCCCGAAGTCTGGGCAGCCGGCGGTCACCCGAACACGGTGTTCCGCACCAACTTCCGCGAACTGGTCCGCATCACCGCAGGCCTACCTATCGAGATCGACTGAACTCGCGTCACCATCCCCACCGGGTGAGTTGGATCAAACGGACACAGTGGGCGTGAGAACACACGCCGGGCGGGCGTAAGTTGGGGCGGTGGGCGATGTGCAACCTTCTGAGACCGGACTGGTGATTCCCGATGATCTGAGCGGGATCACGGCTGAGCAGTATCGGGCTTCGATGCGCCACTATCCGGCGGGCGTCACAGTGGTGACGCTCGGAGCGGAGAGCGGGCCGGTGGGGTTCACCGCCACATCGTTCGCCTCGCTGTCATTGGAACCACCGCTGGTGTCGTTCAATATCGCGCACACGTCATCGAGCATCTACGCCCTGCGCGCCGCGGACTCGGTGGTGATCCATTTCCTGGGCGAACACCAGCAACACCTGGCCCACCGCTTCTCCCGCACCGCCGCCGACCGCTTCACCGACCGCTCCCTCTGGACCACCCTCGACACCGGCGAACCGGTCCTGCACGGCACCCCCATCTGGCTCCGAACCACCCTCCACAAACTCATCGACCTGGGCGACCACACCCTCGCGGTAGGCCTGGTAACCCGAGTCCACGACCAAACCGAAGAATCCCCCTCAGCAGCCCCATTGCTGTACTACAACGGCAAATACCACCGCCCCACCCCACTCGACACCTGATCAGATCGTCTACGTCGGCCAGGTGGGTGGACCGCTACAGCTAGCGTTGGTCCGGTGAGCGATGCATACGACTGGTCGTGGTTGCGCGCCGGTGTCCCAAGCATCGACTTGGACACGTATTCGGCGCTGCCGGAAGACCTCTCCCGGGTGATCGAGGTCAAAGACGGCCTGCTGGTGCACTGCGACGCACCCTCGCCGAATCACATCGCCATCGTCGACGTGATCAAACAGTCCTTGCGGGAAGCGATCAGGAAACGGGGCACTGGGCAACCTTGTCTGAAGGCCAGCGGCGAACTGGACATGCTGGTCTCCGAGGTTCCGTTCAACTTCCGGCGCCCCGACGCCATCGTGTATCGCTGCATCGAAGACCCCCGCGACAAGTGGAAAACCAAACCGACAGCAGGCGACACGCTTCTGGTCGTCGAAGTGGTATCACCGGCGACGGTTACCGCCGATTGTGTGGATAAACGAGCGGAATACGCACGCCTTGGTATCGAGCAGTACTGGATCGTCCGGATGGAGAACAACGACGGCCGCGTGAAGTCCATCGAGATCCTCCGCCTCAATACCGCAGGCGCCTACATCTCCACCGAAACCCGTTTCCGCTCCCACAACCCCACCGCGATCGCGATCACCGATCCGCTCGATGTCACCATCACCTGGGACGCCCTCGACGCTGACCTCGACTGAGACCTGACGTCCCTCGCTCCTGATCGGAAGCCCTTCTCCATAAGCGAGTTTCGTGTGAACGGCATCTTTTCGAGCCGGAGCGATAGCCGGGATCGCCTCAGTCCGCGCCGGATTCGATTCGGTACTGCTCCACCACGTCCTCGTATGCTTCCCGAGCTTCCGCGGCCAAATCCTCCCCCGCGGCGATGCTGACGCTCCACGGGATCGGACAGGGAGGAGCGTGGTCCGGGTCCGGGCACAGCAGTCGCTCGATCTGATCGATGACGGCACGTGCCTCGGACTCGGAAGCGATTACGCCTAGGCGAATCTCCCACAGCTGTTTCTCAACCGACATCGTTCAAAGCTACTGTTCAGCCGATCAGGCAGGGGGCCGCGCCTTCGGGGGAAGAGGCGGTGAGGGGGCGGGTTTCGGGGGTGGGGTTCCAGTGGCCGTCGGTGGCGGCGTAGGTCCAGGTGGGGCCGGTGGTGACCAAAGTGGAGACCGCTTCGATCAGGCGGTCTACGTCGGCGGCGGTGGTGCCGAGGCCGATGCTGGCTCGGAGGGCGGCGTCGAGGCCGAGGCTGGTGAGCAGCGGGTGGGCGCAGAAGCGGCCGTCGCGGACGCCGATGGCGTGTTCGGCGGAGAGGTAGGCGGCGACCTTGCCGGGGGCGTAGTCGGCGACGGTGAAGGCGACGATGCCGACACAGTCGGGGCTGTCGGACCAGATGCTGACCAGGTCGACGCCGGGAATCGCGGACAAACCGTCGCGGAGACGGTCGGCCAGAAAGCGTTCGTGGGCAACGAGTTCGGTGGGGTCGATCGCGGCGAGCGCGTCGCAGGCAGCGGCGATAGCGGCCGCGCCCAGCACATTCGGTGAACCGGCCTCGTGCCGCTGCGGCGCGCAAGCCCATTCGACCTCCGACACACCGACATTGCGCACCGCACCGCCGCCTGCCAGGTACGGCTCACCCTGGTCGAGCCAGTCCCGCCGACCGACGAGCACGCCCGAACCGAACGGCGCGTACAGCTTGTGCCCGGAGAACGCGAGGTAGTCGATCCCGCTCTCGCGCAGGGAGATCCGTCGGTGCGGCGCCAGCTGGGCGGCGTCGACGAGGATGCGCGCACCACACAGGTGGGCGATGGTCGCGAGGCGTTCCAGCGGCAGCACCTCACCGGTGACGTTGGAGGCCCCGGTCACCGCGAGCAGCGCGGCGGGCTTGCTGCACAGCTCGGCGACGACCCGCTGGATCGTCTCCTCGACGGTGTCGGCGGCCCGCACGACCCGGCGACCGTGCTCGGTCCACGGCAGGAAGTTGGCGTGGTGCTCGATATCGAGGACCACCGTCTCCCCCGGCACGCACCCGGCCAGCAGGTTCAGCGAATCGGTGGTGTTGCGGGTGAATACGACGACCTGGTCGTCGTCGGCGTCGAGGAACCGGGCGACCGCGCCACGGGAGGCCTCGTAGCACTCGGTCGAGATCCGCGAGGCGTAGCCCGCACCCCGATGCACGCTGGCGTAGAACGGCAGCAACTGCGAAATCCGGTCGGTGACCTGCTTCAACGCCGGCGCACTGGCCGCGTAGTCGAAGTTGGCGTAGGAGCTGGTGCCGCCTTGAACGAGCGGAACCTGCAGGTCGGCACCGGAAACGGCGGCGATGGCACAGGTGGGGTCGATTACAGCAGTCATGACGAAATCCCGTCGGCTCAGGGACCCGCTCCAGAAGAGGTGAGTCCGCGCTTGCCGCGCCCAATTCGGACGTCGGCCTGGTCGTCACCCGGAGCACCCCACCGCGGAGGAGGGTTGCCGACCAGCAAGCCGGGGCTGAACGCTGGTACTCGTGACCTGCAACGAGAGTGACAGACGACCGCGGGAGCTGTCAACCACCCCACGCCGGGAAGGCACGCCCGAAGCGAAGGGAATCGCCGAAGAGGGGGCATCGCGGAACTAGCATCCGACGAAGGGAATTGCTGCGCTGAGGGCTCGGCAGATCAATGTGGCGCTGCGGGTGGGGTCCGATGTCAAACCGGTACACAAGGGGTGAACTTTGCCCGTGATGGACGCCGTACGATCGAGTGAAGCGAAAATAGTCCACGTATATGATCGGAAGAAGACCATGTCACACGCCTTGAGCTCCACTTCGGCGGACGTGAGCGCCGATCTACCCGACGAATTCGTCCACCTGGCCAGGTTGGCGCTCGCCGGGCGTGAGCAGGATGTCGCGATGTTCGTGCGCCGCGCCGCGCGGCGACACCGGCATGCGAGTCCCGAGCTGGCCGACGCGCTGATCTCACTGCTGCGGCAGAACCCGACGCGCGCCAATCCCCTACGCGCGGAGGTGGATACGCCGATTCCGGTCGACGGCGACAGCCGACTACCCCTGGTGCGCGTGATCCCGCCCGGTTCCACCGCCGAAGTGCCGATCCTGGCCGCCGAAACCTACGCCGTGCTCACCCAGATCGTCGACGAGCGCAAGCAGGCCGACCGGCTCGCCGCCGCCGATCTCACCCCGGCCCGCAGCTTGCTGTTCGTGGGTCCGCCCGGCGTCGGCAAGACCATGGCCGCGGCGTGGCTGGCACATCAACTGTCGCTGCCGCTGGTGGTCCTGGACTTGGCGACCATCATGAGCAGCCTGCTCGGCAAGACCGGCACCAACCTGCGCCACGCCATCGACTACGCCAAACAGCGCCCGTGCGTCCTGTTGCTCGACGAGCTCGACGCCATCGCCAAACGCCGCGACGACGACCGCGACGTGGGCGAGCTGAAGCGACTGGTCACCGTGCTGCTCCAGCAGATCGACGACTGGCCGACCGGCGGGGGCCTGGTCATCGGCGCGACCAACCATGCCGACCTGCTGGATCCGGCCGTGTGGCGGCGCTTCGATGTGAGCGTGGAATTCGCGCTGCCCGAGGCCGAGCAACGCTGCGAGGCGATTCGCCGGTTCGCCGGGCAACCCCTGCCCGACGGCGCGGTGGACGCGGTCGCGCTCGCGTCGAAGGGCTTGTCGTTCAACGACATCGAGCGCACGATGCTGCGATTGCGCAGGCGTTGCGTGCTCGAGGACCAGCTACTGCCCGGACTGATGGCCGAGCACTCCGCACGACTAGTAGCTGAACTTCCCAAAACGGATCGGTTACGGCTGGCACAGACGCTGACGGGCGTGTCAGGCTTGTCTCAGCGCCAGATCAGCGCGCTCACGGGGGTGTCGCGCGACACCATCCGTGGCTTCACGCATCGACGGGAATAACGTGGCAGCTGGGGGGATTTCGGGTGGCCGGACCGCGATTTCTGATCGGCTTCGGTGAGCGGCTGACCGCGCCCATCTCTCCCAGCAGATCCGGCGGCGCGCCGCAGCCGCCGTACACGGTGGCGCAGGCGCGGGCCCGACTCGCGCCGATGCTGAGCGCGGCCACCTCGAGTGCCGACGCTTTACCCAAGACGGCCTGCCCGGAGGACGAGACGGTCACCGCGGTCACCCTGCATCCGCAGTATCTGTCCAAAAGTGGTTATCCCACACGGCTTCTCACGTCGATGCAGCTCGATCCGCTCGGCAGCAGGCCGGTGGCGATCGCACCGGAGCACGGCAAACCACGGGCGAGCACCCTGCTGTTCCTGGCTACGACCCGCGTCAACCTACAACTGCTCACCGCGCGGATCAGCGCCGACGCACCTCTGGGCGGCGCCGAGAACGGCATCGTCAGCCTGGCGGAGTTCCGCCTCAACAACCCCCATGACCGGCTGAGACTCGCCGCGGCCCCGGACAATTCGGAGACGGTCGCCGAATTGGTCCTGCACTCCGATCGCGACATCGCCCTGCAGGGTCTGCTCGACTTCTCCCGCGATCTCGATCTCGACGTGGCCATCGACCGCAGGCTCGACAACGGCGGCCTCGCCTTCGTCCCCGTCACCGGAACCCACGCCGCCATCGCCGCGCTCGCCGACTACTCGTTCACCAGGGTGATCCGCCGAATGCCGCGGATGCGCACCCAGCTCGGCCGCGACACCACCACCAGAACAAGGACTTCCACCTTCCGCCCGATCCTGCCCACAGCCGAACCCACCGACCGGGAACTCACCATCGCGGTGTTCGACGGCGGCATCCCCGCCGAAACCCCACTGACCCGCTGGGTCGACGCCCACACCTTCGCCGGCAGCGCCGCACCCCACCGCAACTACCTCGACCACGGACACCGGGTCACCTCCGCCCTGCTGTTCGGCAGCGTCGACCCGGTCCAGCCGGTCCCGGTCCCCTACGGCTACATCGACCACTACCAGGTCCTCGACGAGGACACCGACGACGACCAGTGCGAGCTGTACTCGGCCATCGAGCGCATCGATACCGTGCTGCGCCAGCGCAAGTACGAGTTCGTCAATGTCAGCATCGGCCCCGAACTCCCCATCGAGGACGACGAAGTGCACGCCTGGACCGCGTTCTGGGACGACTACCTCAGCGACGGCACCACGCTGGCCACCATCGCCGTCGGCAACAACGGCGAAGCCGACAAGCCCAGTGGCAATGCGCGCGTGCAGGTTCCGGCCGACAGCGTCAACGCGCTCGCGATCGGTTCGTCGGATCGGGTCGGCGCCCTTTGGAACCGCGCGCCGTACTCCGCGATCGGCCCCGGCCGCTCCCCCGGCACCGTGAAACCCGATCTGCTCGCCTTCGGCGGCAGCGATCACGAACCGTTCCACGTGGTCGGCCCCGACGGCACCGCCGTTCCCGACTCCGGAACCAGCTTCGCCGCCCCGATGGCGTTGCGCGCCGCACTGGGCGCTCGCACCCTGTTCGGCCCGAAGCTCGGTGCGCTCGACCTGAAAGCCCTGCTCGTCCACACCGCCGAAAGGCGCACCAGCTCACCGGATTCCGATTCCGGGCACGGTCGCATCGCCGCCACCCTGGCCGACATGGTCCTCTGCGGCGACGGCGAAGCGCGGGTCCTCTACCAGGGCGAACTCACCCCGGCGAAGTATCTGCGCGCCCAGATCCCGCTGCCCGCGGCACTACCCGCCGGCATGGTCAGAATTCGCGCCACCCTCGTCTATGCCACCCAGGTCGACCCCGCCGACCCCGGCAGCTACACCCGCAGCGGACTCGACGTCACCTTCCGCCCGCACGACGAGAAATTCGCCGAACCGACCAGAATCCACCCCGATTCGGCCCCGTTCTTCCGCGCGACCGAGCTCGACCCCGAGGCCGTGCTGCGCCGCGACTCCCGCAAATGGGACACCGTCCTGCATGCCGAGCGCAGCAAGCGCGTCAACAGCCTGCGCAACCCCGTCTTCGACATCCACCACAACGCGAGGGAATCGGGCCACCCCACCGCGACCGCGCAGCCGATCCGCTACTCGATGGTGATCACTGTGCGCCACGCCAAGGTCGACGACCTGTACGAGCGGGTGCTCAGCGCGTATGTCACGCAGCTGGAGGCATTGCGCCCGACGATCGAGATCCCGCTCGATGTCTGAGTTCCCGGCGGAGATCTTCGTCGACCCGATCGCGGCGCGGCGGCTGAGTTGTCAGAGCGTGTACCGGCTGCAGCATCTGGGCGCGCGGCTGTTTCCGTGGCAGGAGGAGACGTTCACCGAGATCCTGCTCGGCCACCTCACCGGCGTCGACTACCGCATCGACGCGCCGTGCCCCGATTGTGTGCCGCCGCGGCGGTGCACGTCGTGGGGCTCGGCGACGCAGGTGAGCGGCGCGGGCGGGCTGCGGCTGCTGACCAGGCCGGAGGAGGGTGGCAACCGGGCTCGTGGCAGGCGCGGGGTCGGCGCGGATTTCATCTACAGCGTGCAGGACCCGTCCGGTGCCGGTGAGGTGCGGTTGCTCATCCAGGCCAAGCGAGCCAGGCGGGGCGAGCCGATCAAAGCGGCGGCCCTACCCGCCGCGCAGCGGTCCGATCTCCGTGACGCCGCAACACATTTCGGCGCGACCGCGTACTACCTGTTCTATGCCGAGTCCGAGTCGGCTCACGTCGGCCACCTCACCCGCTGCGCCGAGCACACCAGCCCCTCTGATACCTCGATCGTGGTGGTTCCCGCGCAGGTACTCACGCGCGCGTTCGACAAGGAGAAGCTGGGTTCGATCACGGCGGACCGCGTTTTCGCGCTGGGCCGCACCCTGCTGTGCCTGGACGGTTGCGCCCCCGCGCCCGGCCTGTCTGCCTTCGACCGCGCACTCGGCTTCGTCCGCGAGGACAACCCCGACTACCTGCCGGTCGACCCCGCCACGAGACTGCCCGGTACGCCCGCCGTCACCGTCATCGGCACACGCGCCAAACCACCGCGCCGACCGCCGTCGCGCCGGGTGACCCGTGCGGGTCAGCAGGTCGGTGACGGCGAGATCCTCTGGGTCGATCTGAGCGCGGCAGACCGCTGGGCAGAATCCTTAGATCCAAGCTGGTACCCGGACATCGGCGCCGAACGCTTGCGCGAACGCACCAGCAAGTACTGGCGGCTCGCACTGCACCGGGCCGTGGCGGTGCGGTACGTGGCGGCCTGGGCCGATGGCGAGGTGCGCGCGATCTACCGGGTGCTCGACGATTCGCTGGTCATCCATCACGACCACGGCGGCAAGGTTTCGTTCGACCTCGCCGAGCTCGACCCCGAATCGAACGCTCACGCCCAGGTCGTGCGCCGAACCCAGGCCTACCTCGCGGCACGTAATCGCCGCGCCCGCAACGTCGTCGGATATCCCTGACAATAATTGCCCCGAGTTGCCTGCTCACACCCATTTCTCAACCATCTGGGCACCCCATGATGGAGTACCTAAATGATTGGGTTCCTCCACTATTTGCTAGAGTTCCCTCTCATGTCCACGAACACGAACTCCGTCCGCGGCCTGCCGCGCTACCCGGTGTACGCGCTCGGACGGCTCACCAAGGCGCTGCACGCCGAGATCGACGTCCCGTTGCGCGATCACTGGGTGCTCACGTTCATCTCCGAAAACGCCGACCTGACGCAGAAGAAAGTGGGCGACGCGCTCGGCATCGACCGCAGTGAAGTCGTCCGCCTGATCGATGCACTGGAACGCGCTGACCTGGTCGAACGCACCCGCGACGGCAAGGATCGCCGCAAATACCGGCTGCGGATCACCGAGGCCGGGCGCAAGCAGTGCAAACGCACCGACAAGCTGATCGCCGAGGCCACCGCGCGGGTGCTGGGACGCCTCGACGAAGACGAACAACGGACGCTGCACCGGCTGGCCGTCACCGCTCTCGGTGAATTGCCGGAATCGCCGTCGTGAACAGCGCCGACGGCACGCCCCGCGCTGCCGTCCGGCAACACCCGCACCGAGTACCGTTGGCATCTGGTGACCATCCTGTTTGCCCCCCGGTAACCCGCTCATGAAACAACAGACACCACCGATGGGGGTCAACCGATGAGAGGTGGACTGAGCACGATGCTCGAGCCACACACTGCGGTACCGGCGGTCCTGCGCGACCCACTGCTGCGCGCGGACCTCGCCGCGCCGCCGCGCACCCTGGTCGACATCCTGACCAGCACCGCCCTCGCACATCCCGACGCACCGGCGATCGACGACGGCATTGTCGTGCTCAGCTATATGGAACTGATCGCCGCGATCGAGGCCAGGATGGCCGAGCTCACCGACGCGGGCGTGCGACCGGGCGACCGGGTCGGCGTGCGGATGCCGTCGGGCTCCGCCGCGCTGTACGTGACGATTCTGGCCGTGCTCTACTGCGGCGCGGCCTACGTACCCGTCGACGCCGACGACCCGGAGGAGCGAGCCAAGCTCGTCTTCGGCGAGGCAAGGGTGAGCGCGATCGCCACCGGCGACGGCATCGAGTCGGCCACCACCGCCGCGGGCGACCACGACTGGAACACCCTGCCCACCGCCGCCGACGACGCGTGGATCATCTTCACCTCCGGCTCCACCGGCACCCCCAAAGGTGTTGCGGTAACCCATCGCAATGCCGCCGCCTTCGTCGACGCCGAGGCCCGCCTGTTCCTGCAGCGCGCCCCGATCGGCCCCGGCGACCGTGTGCTGGCCGGGCTGTCGGTGGCCTTCGACGCCTCCTGCGAGGAGATGTGGCTGGCCTGGCGCAACGGCGCCTGCCTGGTCCCCGCCCCGCGCGACCTGGTGCGCACCGGCGCCGATCTCGGCCCGTGGCTGATGCGCCGCGAGATCAGCATCGTCTCCACGGTGCCGACACTGGCCGCGACCTGGCCCGCCGAAGCATTGGAATCGGTGCGGCTGCTGATCTTCGGCGGCGAAGCTGTGCCCCCGGAGCTGGCCGAACGGCTGGCCGGTGCCGACCGCGAAGTGTGGAACACCTACGGCCCCACCGAGGCGACTGTCGTCGCCTGCGCCGCGCTGCTCACCGGCGAGATGCCCGTTCGTATCGGCCTTCCCCTCGACGGCTGGGATCTGACCGTCGTCGACCCGCAGGGCAACCCGGTGGCCGAAGGCGAGACCGGCGAGCTCGTGATCGGTGGTGTCGGCCTGGCCCGCTACCTCGATCCCGCCAAGGACGCCGAGAAGTACGCACCGCTGCCCTCGCTCGGTTGGGAACGCGCGTATCGCAGTGGCGACCTGGTGCGCAACGACTACCAGGGCCTGATCTTCCTCGGTCGCGCCGACGACCAGATCAAGATCGGCGGCCGCCGCATCGAACTCGGCGAGCTCGACAATGCGCTTCAGCACCTGCCCGGTGTCAGCGGCGCGGCCGCCGCGATCCGGACCACCAAGGCGGGCAACAAGATTCTCGTCGGCTATCTCACCGGCGCCGGTCCCGACTTCGACGTGAAGAAGGCCAGAGAGATTCTGGCCGAACAACTTCCGGCGCCCCTGGTACCGCGTCTGGCGATCGTCGCCGATCTGCCGACCCGCACCTCCGGCAAGGTCGACCGCGACGCACTGCCGTGGCCGCTGCCGAGCACCGACGAATCAGCCGAGACCGGCCTGTCGGGTACGGCGGCCTGGGTGGCGAGCCTGTGGGACGCGATCCTCGGCGCCGAAGCCACCGATCTCGATGCGGAATTCTTCGATCTGGGCGGCGGTTCGCTGTCGGCGGCGCAACTCGTCGGCGCGCTGCGTGAGCGGTACCCGCACGTCACCGTCGCCGATCTCTACGACCACCCGCGCCTCGGTTCGCTGGTCGAACTCCTGGACGGCAGCGCGCCGGTGGCGGCCGTGGACGTGCGTGTCGTGAAGCCGACACCGTTGCGCGCGCAGATCACCCAGGTGCTCGCCACGATTCCGTTGACCACCCTCACCGGATTGCAGTGGGTCACCTGGCTGACCGTCGTGTCCGGCATCGCAGGCTGGTCGGGTTCGCTGCCGTGGTTGCCGCGCCTGTCGTGGTGGTGGATCCTGCTGGCCTTCGTGCTGTTCATCTCGCCGATCGGCCGGATGACGATCTGTGTGGCCGGTGCCCGAATCCTGCTCGCCGGGTTGCGTCCCGGTTCCTACCCCCGTGGCTCGTCGGTGCATTTGAGGCTGTGGGCAGCCGTACGACTGTCCGAAGCCAGTGGTGCCGAAAGTCTTTCCGGCGCTCCGCTGATGGTTCCGTTCGCGCGCGCACTGGGCGCCAAGATCGGCAAGGGTGTCGACCTGCACAGCCTGCCCCCGGTCACCGGCATGCTCGAGCTCGGCGACGGCGCCAGCGTCGAACCCGAAGTGGACCTGTCCGGCTACTGGGTCGACGGCGACATCGTGCACATCGGCGGCATCACCATCGGTGACGGCGCGGTGATCGGCGCCCGCTCGATCCTGCTGCCCGGCACCAAGATCGGCAAGAAGGCCGAGATCGCCCCTGGTTCGGCCGTATCGGGCAAGGTCAAGGGCGAACAGGAATGGGCGGGCTCGCCTGCCACCAAGACCGGTAAGGCACCGCGCCGCTGGCCCGACCACTCCCCCGAACGGGCCAGGCACTGGCTGATCGTTTTCGGCCTGTCGTCGATGGTGCTGGCCGCGATGCCCGTTTTCGGCCTCGCCGTCGGCGGCACGTTCATCGCCTGGTGGGTCCGCGAGGAGACCACCATCGGCGCCGCCGCCCTGCGCGGTTTCGCCATCCTGCCGCTCGCCACACTGCTCAGTCTCGGCGCGTACGCCGTGGCCACCGTGCTCGCGGTACGCCTGCTCAGCATCGGTTTGCGCGAGGGCTACCACCCCGTCCGCAGCCGGACCGGCTGGCAGGTGTGGGCCACCGAACGCCTGCTCGACTCCGCGCGCACCTTCCTGTTCCCGCTCTACGCCAGCCTGCTCACCCCGGTCTGGCTGCGGCTGCTCGGCGCGAAGATCGGCAAGAACGTCGAGGCGTCGACCGTGCTGATGCTGCCCAAGTTCACCGTGATCTCCGACGGCGCGTTCCTGGCCGACGACACCATGATCGGCAGCTACGAACTCGGCGGCGGCTGGCTGCGCATCGGCGAATCCAAGGTCGGCAAGCGCGCCTTCCTCGGCAATTCGGGCATGACCGCACCCGGCCGTCGCGTGCCGAAGAACGGCTTGGTGGCCGTGCTCTCGGCCGCGCCGAACAAGGCCAAAGCGGGCTCGTCCTGGCTGGGTAGCCCGCCGGTGCGGCTGCGTCGCGCGACCGAATCCAGCGACACCTCACGCACGTTCGATCCGCCGCTGCGGTTGAAGCTGGCCCGCGCCTTCGTGGAGACCTGCCGGTTGATCCCGGTGATGGTGACCTTCGCCATCGGCCTCGGCGTGCTGCTCGTGCTCGCGCTGATCGCCCAGCACACCGATTACCTGGTCGCCGCACTCGTCTCCGGGCTGGTGCTGATGGCCGCGGGCGCGTTCGCCGGTGCTATCGCCGTGGCCGCCAAGTGGTTGATAGTCGGGCGAATTCACGCCGTCGAGTACCCGCTGTGGAGCTCGTTCGTGTGGCGCAACGAGGTCTCCGACGCGTTCGTCGAGACCGTCGCGGCGCCGTGGTTCGCGCGTGCCGCCACGGGTACTCCGGTGATGAATCTGTGGCTGCGCGGACTCGGTGCCAAGATCGGCCGCGGGGTATGGTGCGAGTCCTATTGGCTACCGGAGGCGGACCTGGTGACACTCGGTGACGGCGCGACCGTGGAGCGCGGCTGCGTGGTGCAAACGCACCTGTTCCACGACCGCATCATGTCCATGGACACAGTGACACTCGACGCCGGCGCCACCCTCGGCCCGCACTGCGTCGCCTTGCCCGCCGCCCACATCGGGGCGGGCGCCACCATCGGACCGGCGTCACTCGTGATGCGCGGTGACGTGGTCCCGCCGTCGACTCGCTGGTGGGGAAACCCCATCTCGCACTGGACCGATCCCGCCTCGACGCGGGAGTCGAGGCAGCGCGGAGCCGCCTGATGCGGAGCAAGTTCTACGAGGATCCGATCGATACGTACCTGCCGCAGAACGGCAATCGCGGCTACCGCGTGTCCCGCTACGAGCTGGAGCTGAGCTACAAACCGGCCAGCAACCGGCTCGCCGGGCGCGCGGTGGTCATCGCGGTCACCACTGGGGTGCGGCCGTGGTTCACCCTCGACATGTCCCAGGGGCTGACGGTGTCGAAGGTGCTCGTCAGCGGGTTGAAGGCGGCGAAGTTCGTCCATCAGCAGGGCAAGCTCGCGGTCACGCCGCAGCAGAAGATCCCCGCCGGTGGCGTCCTCGAGATCACCGTCCACTACGCGGGCACCCCCAAACCGGTGCGCGGTCTGTGGGGCGAGGTCGGCTGGGAGGAGCTCACCGAGGGCGCGCTGGTCGCGAGCCAGCCCAACGGTGCGGCCTCCTGGTTCCCGTGCGACGACCACCCGAGTTCCAAGGCGACCTACCGGATTTCGATCACCACAGACAGCCCGTTCTATGCCGTGGCGAACGGCACCCTGGTCGGCAAGCAAGCCAAGGCCAGCCAGACGACCTGGGTGTACGAGATGGCCGAGCCGATGGCGAGCTATCTGGCGACGATCCAGATCGGCAACTACCGCAAGTACCGGGTCGGAGCAGTAGGCGAACCGGTGCCGATGCACGCTGTCGTCCCGCCGCGGTTGCGGGTGAACTTCGACCACGATTTCGCCCGGCAGCCCGAGATGATGGCGCTGTTCACCGAGAAGTTCGGGCCGTACCCGTTCGACGACTACACCGTGGTCGTCACCGATGACGATCTCGACATCCCGATCGAGGCGCAGGGCATGTCGATCTTCGGCGCCAACCACTGCGATGGCAAGCGCGGCGCGGAACGTCTTGTCGCACACGAACTCGCGCACCAGTGGTACGGCAACAGCCTCACCCTGAAGCAGTGGCGCGATATCTGGCTGCACGAAGGCTTCGCCTGTTACGCGGAGTGGATCTGGTCGGAAGCCTCCGGTGGGCCGACCGCCGATCAGCTGGCTCGGGCCGCGCGCGCGAACCTGGCGCGTCAGCCGCAGGACATCATCGTCGGCGACCCCGGACCCAAGGACATGTTCGACGACCGGGTCTACAAGCGCGGGGCGCTCACGCTGCACGCGCTGCGGCTGGAACTGCGCGATCACCTGTTCTTCGAACTGATCAGGGAGTGGACCGCGCGGTTCCGGCACTCCTCTGTTACCACCGAGGAGTTCGTCGACCTGGCCGGTCATTACAGCGTGGCGCCGATGCGTGGGCTGTTCGCGATCTGGCTCGGAACCAAGCCGCTGCCGCAGCTACCGCCGCTGGGCGGACAAGCCCATCAGAACACCAGGTAGCGCTGGGCCAGTTCCTCGATCAGTGGATCGTCGTCGGACACCATCTCCAGCGCCTCGAGGTCGGCGGCCACCGAGATGGCGCGGGCGTCGTCCTGCTCGGGATCGGGGCCGTCTTCGTTGAGCTGACGCAACAACTTCTGCCGGACTCGGTCCTTCAATGAATCGCCCATCTCTCCAGACTGCCTGCCGATCATCGCGCGCACCAGCATCAGACGGGGGTGAGCCAGGTGCCCCACGGCGTATTGCGCAGGACGGTATAGACGGCGAGCAGGCCGAAGAAGGACCACACGATCACCGGGCTGAGGCCGGGCAGGCGCCACCGTTGTCCGCGGCGGGCGCGCACGATCCAGTCGGTGACGAAGACCGCGAACGCGATGGTCAGCGGCACGGCGAGCAGATTGCTGTGCAGCGAGTCGATGATGTTGCCATCGGTGAGGTTGTGCATCGCGCGCATGCCGCCGCAGCCGGGGCAGTACACCCCGAACAGCGCGTAGACCGGGCACAGGCCGTAGGAACCCTCGACGTGCGGGTCACGGAAATGCAGCAGGGCCAGCGTGCCGATGCCGAGACCGGCGGTGATCAGCGGTGGTGTCATCCGCTGCCAGGTCGAGCGCGCCGCACCCTGGTTCGGGTCCGCGCCGGAAAACTCGGCCGTGACGTGCGTTTTGTCCACTCCCCTACGGTAGCCGCGGCCGAACGCCGCCGCCAGCACACGCCTGCCGCGACCGATGCGTGATCGTGCTCTTCGGGCGTAATTTTTCGTCGATTTTCGGCGATTTCACAATGTCAGGACGGTCGGCGACCCAGTTCACAACAACTGGGACACTCCGACCCGCTAACACTAGCTAGCACCCCTGCTTGCACTGTACGGTGGCCTACGACACAAAGGAGTGCCGACAATGCTTGCGAAGTCGATGATGACGCTCGCGGCAGCGCGATCCATGGTCTCTCACCTCGAGACCGGCGCACTGACCGCACAGTTCCGTGCCGGGCTGCGAACCCGCAGTTTCGCAACCGCGAAACTCAACGCCCCCACCGCCGAGCACCGGGTCGTCCCGGTGACCACCGCGGACGGCGCGCAGCTCCGGGTCCACGTCTACGGTCCCGATACCGCCCCCACCCTGGTCCTCATCCATGGCTGGGCCTGCAGTATCGAATACTGGAACCCGCAGATCACCGCCTTCGCCGGCGAGTACCGCGTGGTCAGCTACGACCAGCGCGGCCACGGCGAATCCACCCTCGGCACCGCCGCCCCCAGC
Source organism: Nocardia sp. NPDC058518 (assembly GCF_042719655.1). NCBI lineage: Bacteria > Bacillati > Actinomycetota > Actinomycetes > Mycobacteriales > Nocardiaceae > Nocardia > Nocardia sp. NPDC058518. The sequence continues at coordinate 62,098 of NZ_JBHXNJ010000029.1, read as the reverse complement.
GAACACACCCTGGCCGACGACCTGTCCGCTGTCCTCGACGCGACGCTGCGTGGGGACGAGAAGGCCGTCCTGGCCGGGCACAGCATGGGCGGGCTCACCATCCAGGCCTGGGCCAAGCATCACCCCGAGCAGGTGTCGCGGCGCGCGTCCGCCGTGCTGCTCGCCAACACCGCCAATGCCGCGATCCGCTGGGAAACCGACATGCTGCCGCTGCTGAACAAGCAGCTCACCGTCGCGCAGTACCCGGTCACCCTGCTCGGCGCGCCGGTGCGGATGCCGCAGCCGGTGAGCGAGTCGCTGCTGTTCGCCCCGCTGCCGATTCCCGGCGGCTGGTTCACCGCGCAGGTTCTCCGCAGTCGCATTCTCACCCCCGAGGCCACCGCCGACGAGGTCGATTTCGCGATGGGCATCATCCGCTCCTGCCGTCCGGTCGCGCGTGGCCGCCACGCCGCCGCGATGGCCGACATGGATCTGTCGGCAGGCACCGCCAACCTGAATGTGCCGACGACCGTGATCGCAGGCGCCAGGGACCGGTTGCTCCCGCAGCGCCTTTCGCGCCCGATCGTCGACACCCTGCGCCGCACCGGTTATCTGGCCGATTTCCATGTGCTGCCGCACGGCCACCTCAGCAATGTCGAAGACACCGACGCCTTCGACGCCGTTCTGCACCAGATCCTGCGTAACTCCATGAACTCTCGGGCCACCCGCCGCAACGTCGCCGCCCGCTGACCCGAGTCAGTTCTCCTGAGACCGGTCAACGGCGATCGGCTCAGGAGTAACCGCGAAGAAGGCCCTCGACCTCGTCGGGGGCCTTTCTCGTCGATTCAGGGGAGCAACAATCCCCAATACAGTGCCCAGAACACGAAACCTGTTCCGCCGCAGACCAAGAGAGTCCATCGAGTCCGAGCACCTACGCTCGCACCGGCCAGCGTGTGACGTGCGCGGGCGAGCACGAAACCGAGCGCCACCACGGCGCCGAGGGCGATGAGTTGCAGCGCCAGCCACGGCAGGGTGCGGCCGAACAGCAAGGGGCCGAAGGAGGTTGCGCGGGTGGTGAGGATGTAGCCGAGCTGGACGACTGTGCCCACGATGCCGACCACTGTCGCGCACAACAGCACTCGCGCGGGCAGCCGATCCGGCAGTCGCCAGGATTTGACCATCCCGGTGAACGCGTAGCCACCCAGTGCCAGGATCATGCCGAACAGCAGGGTCAGCTGCACCGCGGTCGATTCCCACCAGGCGGCGGGAGCGAGCGCCTGCACAGAATGCCTTTGTTCCGCTGGCCGATCCGTTGTCGGAGGTGTCGCGGAGCCGGGAAGTCCGTTGACCCAATCGCCCATGAGCTCGCCGTACCCCGGTGCCAAGCCGGGAAGTTTGTCGAAGCCGTCGGTGGTCGGCTGTCCGGCGTGCTGGGCGTTCGGGAGAGTGCGCAGCGTGTAGTTGGTTTTTCCGACCTGCTCGAAAACGGTCTGGAAGCCGCGCAGGCTGTCACCGGGTGGGGTGAGGCGGTCCTGGTCTCCCCAGATCGCGAGGACCGGCTGCGTGATCCGGTTCAGCACCGGGATCGGGTCGTAGTCGGCCTGCGCGAACTGACCGGCGGCGACCAGCTGACGAATACCGTTGCGGGCCAATATATCGACCATCGAACCGCGCACGCCCGCCGTGCCGAATCGAGTCTCGTTCGCCCAGGTCTGTTGCGTGGCGGGCGCGACCGAATTCGCACCGATCGTGATCAAGAAGGCGGCATCGGCGGATCGCGACGCGGCGAGGGGCGCGACCCATCCGCCCTCCGACAGTCCCCACAGACCCACTCGCGCCGGGTCGACCTCGGGCCGGTTCCGCAGGGCGGCAAGGCCTGCCAGCGCGTCGTCGGCCAGCAGCGAATAGTCACGGTGCGAAGGCGTGTATCCCTCGGTTCGCTTGTCGTAGCGCAACGCGACGATGCCCGCGCGGGCGAACGCCTCGGCGACGTAGTCATAGTGCTCGCCGCTGCCGTTGCCGGATCCGTGGACGAGCACGACGCCCGGCCTACCCGTCGCGCCCGCCGGTGCGTGCACTGTGCCGGTTGTGGTCGTGCCGTCCGTGCGGGTGAAGGCAATGTCGGCGGTCGTGGTGTGCTGCGCGTGCGCCGCCGGAAATCCGGCGACGGCGGCGATCATGATGGTGAGCAGGATGATTCGTCGAAAGATCGAGAGCACGCCAAGTCCTAGTCTGCGGTGTTCGTGCGAGGTGCGGGAAAGGCGAGAAAACGCGTCAGCACGCGGCGGGTGCCGGGGCGATCCTGCGGGTGAGACTGCTGAAACCGCTTGAGCAGCGCCATGTAGTCCTCGAAGAATTCCTCGAGTTCGGCGGGCGTCGCGTAGATCGCGCCACGAGAGAAGGGCATCATGTCGGCCCACTCACCCAGCTCGGCCCGCTCGGCCTGGAAACGCTGGAACATCTCGATATCGTCGGTGATGTGCTGCGCGACCAGCCCTTCCAGCAGCTCACGCATCTCCGGCGACTGATCCTTGTCCATCCGGTAGCGCAGGTCCCTCGGCGGCGAACGCCACCACCGCTCCTTCCCCTTCGCCAGCTCCGGCGCCTCTTCGATGAATCCGTGTTCGGCGAGTTGACGCAGGTGATAGCTGGTAGCGCCGGTGTTCTCGCCCAGCCGAGCACCCAACGCCGTCGCGGTGGCAGGCCCGTTCTCGGCGAGCGCGCGCAGAATGCGCTGACGCAGCGGATGCGCGAGCGCACGCAGCGCTGCGGGATCGGTGATCTCTCTGGGCGGTACCTCGTCGGCCATACTTGCACCGTACTCTTTGCACAGATAGCTGTGCAAAGAACTTTATGCAACATTGAATCGCAGGCGCCAGATACAGCGAAAGGCCCTCCCCGGTTTCCCGGGAAGGGCCTTCGACCTTGGAGCCGCCTGGGGGAATCGAACCCCCGACCTTTTCATTACGAGTGAAGCGCTCTACCGACTGAGCTAAGGCGGCGTGCCATTTCGGCGACGCGAGTCTATCGCGGGAACCGGTAGAACGCGAAAACGGGTGGTCAGGTGGTGCGGGCGGTGATGAGGGTGGCGGTCATGGCGGCGATGGCGAAGCGGGGTTTCACGTTGAGGTCGAGGGCTTCGCGGCAGGCCAGGACGGCGTCGATGCTGCGGAGGAGGCCTTCGGGACGGACGTTGGTGGCGAGGTCGGTGATCTCGCCTGCCATGTCGGGGTGGGTGAGGGTGATGGGGGTGCCGCGGCCCGCGAAGCGCATGGCCAGGGCGTCGCGGTACATGCCCGCGATGTCGATGAGGGCGCGGTCGAGTGCGTCGCGGCCGGTGCGGGTGGCGCGGGATTTCTGTCGGCGTTCGAGGTCTTTGAGGACACCGGCCGAACCGCGGGTGGCCGAGGCGGAGCCTTTGCCGGTGCCGCCCGCACCGAGGGCGGTGGCTAGTTCGTCGCGTTCGCGGTCGTCGCGGTCGGCGCTCATCAGCTTGGCTTCGTCGTCGGCGGATTTCACCAGTTCGTCGGCGGCGGCGTAGGCGGCGCCGGGGCGCTCGGTCGCGGTGACCAGGGCGAGGGCGCGCTTGCGTCGTTGGCGGGCGTCTTCATCGGTGGCGAGGCGGCGGGCGCGGCCGACGTGACCGCCGCTCACCGAGGCAGCCCAGTCCGCGGTTTTCGCGTCGAGTTGGTCGCGCTCGCGCAGGACCTGTGCGATAGCGGGAACGGTCGGGGTCACGAGGTGTACGTGCCTGCAGCGCGAGCGCAGGGTGACCGAGATGTCCTCGGGGTCGACGGTGGGTGCGCACAGCAGGAAGACGGTGCGGTCCGGTGGTTCTTCGACCACCTTGAGCAGGGCATTGGCCGCGCCCTCGGTGAGGCGGTCGGCGTCTTCGACGACCACGACCTGCCAGCGACCGGTACTCGGGCGGCGGGCCGCGATCTGCACGATCGCCCGCATCTCCTTGGTACTGATGCTCAGTCCCTCGGGGATGATGCGCCGCACGTCACCGTGGGTACCGGCCATCGTCGTGGTGCACGCGTGACACTTCCCGCAGCCGACGATGTCGGGATCGGTGCATTGCAGCGCCGCCGCGAAACACAGCGCCGCGACGGACCTCCCCGAGCCGGGCGGCCCGGTGAACAGCCACGAATGCGTCATCGCCCCGGTGACCACACCGGCCCGCGCCGCCTTCGCGGCAGCGGCCAGCCCGGTCTCGACCACGTCCTGGCCGACCAGTCGATCGAAGACACCTGCCACGCGCTACACCCTAGCCGCGAGGTCCGACAGGGTTTCCGGACGGCCGGGCAGCCTCACAGCTGACCGCTCAATCCTCTGCTGTCCCAACGGATTTCTTCGCCGGAGCCTTTTTGGCGGCCGTCTTCTTCGCAGCCGTCTTCTTGGCCGCGGTCTTGGTGGCCGTCTTGGTCGCGGTCGACTTCGCCGCCGCCTTCTTGGCGGGCGCCTTCTTGGCCGCCTTCTTCGCGGTCGTCTTCTTCGCAGCCTTCTTCACCGGACCACGCGCCCGGCGATCGGCCAGCAGTTCGGAGGCGCGCTCGTCGGTGATCGACTCGACCTCGTCGCCCTTGCGCAGGCTGGCATTGGTCTCGCCGTCGGTGACGTACGGACCGAAGCGGCCGTCCTTGATCACCATCGGCTTGTCCGTGGCGGAGTCGTTGCCCAGCTCACGCAGCGGTGCCGCGGCCGAGGCCTGACGCCCGCGACGTTTGGGCTCGGCGTAGAGCTTGAGCGCCTCATCGAGAGTGACGGAGAACAGCTGATCCTCGGTCGCCAGCGAGCGAGAGTCGGTGCCCTTCTTCAGATACGGGCCGTAACGGCCGTTCTGCGCGGTGATCTCCTCACCCGAGGTGGGATCGTTGCCGACCACCCGGGGCAGCGAGAGCAGCATCAGCGCGTCGTCGAGGGTGATCTCGGCCAGATCCATCGACTTGAACAGCGAACCGGTGCGCGGCTTGACCTCCGCGGCCTTCTTGGTCTTCTTCGCCGGCGCCGCGTCCGGGTCGGGCGCGGGCGGCTCGGGCAGCACCTCGGTGACGTACGGGCCGAAACGTCCTTCCTTGGCGACGATTTCGTTCCCCGATACCGGATCGACGCCGAGCGAGCGACCCTCCTGCGGCGTCGAGAACAGCTTCTCGGCGACCTCGGGCGTCAGCTCGTCCGGTGGCAGATCGTCGGGCAGGTTCGCCCGCTGCGAGATCCGATCACCTTCGGGGTCATCGGGATTGATGACCATCCGCTCGAGATACGGACCGAAACGGCCGACGCGGACCACGACATCGCGGCCCTCTTCGTCGACGAACATCTTGATCGAGTTCACTTCGCGCGCGTCGATGTCGTCGAGCTGCACGGAGACCATCTTCTTGAGGCCACCCGAACGCGCGACCGAGCCCTCGGCGCCGTGATCGCCACCGAAGTAGAAGCTGGACAACCAGTTTCCGCGCTGCTCGCGTCCACCGGCGATCGCGTCGAGGTCGTCTTCCATGGCGGCGGTGAAGTCGAAGTCGACGAGCCGACCGAAGTAGGCCTCGAGCAGACCGACCACCGCGAACGCCACCCAGGCCGGGGCGAGCGCGCTGCCGCGCTTGTAGACGTACCCGCGATCGAGGATCGTCTTGATGATCGAGGAGTAGGTCGACGGACGGCCGATGCCGAGGTCTTCCAGCGTCTTGATCAGCGAGGCTTCGGTGTAGCGGGCGGGCGGGTTGGTGCTGTGGCCGTCGGGGTTGAGCTCGACGGCGGTGACGCTCTGGCCCTCTTCCAGTGCGGGCAAACGGGATTCGGCGTCGTCGGACTGGCCGCCCGCCTCCTCGTCCACACTCTCGACGTAGGCCTTGAGGAATCCGGCGAAGGTGATGGTGCGACCCGAGGCCGAGAACACGCACTCCTCGCCGGTCCGCGCGGTGCCGGTGATGCGCAGGGTCAGCGTGGTGCCGCGCGCGTCGACCATCTGCGAGGCGACCGTGCGCTGCCAGATCATCTCGTAGAGCTTGAACTCGTCGTTGTCGACCTTCGAGGCCAGCTGACCGGGCGTCATGAACGTGTCACCCGAGGGACGGATCGCCTCGTGTGCCTCCTGCGCGTTCTTGACCTTTCGGGTGTACTGGCGCGGCGTCGGCGAGACGTACTCCGCGCCGTAGAGCTGGGTCGCCTGCGAGCGGGCCGCCGCGATGGCCGACTCCGACAGTGTCGTGGAGTCGGTACGCATGTAGGTGATGTAGCCGTTTTCGTACAGCCGCTGCGCGACCCGCATCGTGCGCTCGGAGGTGAACCGCAGCTTGCGACCCGCTTCCTGCTGCAACGTCGAGGTCATGAACGGCGGATACGGCTTGCGCGTGTACGGCTTGGCCTCGGCCGAGCTCACCTCGAGCGCGGCACCGTCGAGCGCCTCGGCCAACCTGCGGGCATAGGCCTCGTCGAGGACGACCACACCGGTGGCCGACTTGAGCCGGCCGTCGGAACCGAAGTCACGACCGGAGGCGACCCGATCGCCCTGCACCTGCACGAGGCGCGCGCCGAACGTGCGCGGATTGGTCGAGTCGGACTTCTCGTCGGGACCGGCGTCGAGCTTGGCGGCGATATCCCAGTACCCGGCGGAGCGGAACGCGATGCGCTCGCGCTCGCGCTGCACGATCACCCGGGTGGCGACGGACTGCACGCGACCGGCGGACAGCCGCGGCATCACCTTCTTCCACAGCACCGGTGAGACTTCGTAGCCGTAGAGGCGGTCGAGGATGCGGCGGGTTTCCTGCGCGTCGACCAGGTCGTTATCGAGCTCGCGCGTGTCGGCGGCCGCGGCGAGGATGGCGGGCTCGGTGATCTCGTGGAAGACCATCCGGCGAACCGGGACCTTCGGCTTGAGCGTTTCGAGCAGATGCCAGGCGATGGCCTCGCCCTCGCGGTCGGGGTCGGTGGCGAGGTAGAGCTCGTCGGCGTCGGCCAGCAAGCTCTTGAGCTCGGCGACCTTGGCCTTCTTATCCGGGTTCACCACATAGATCGGCTCGAAGTCGTGATCGACGTCGACACCGAGGCGGGCCCACGCCTGCCCCTTGTATTTGGCGGGCACGTCGGCGGCACCGCGCGGCAAGTCACGGATGTGGCCCACCGAGGCCTCGACGGTGTAGTTACGGCCCAGATATGGCGCGATCTTGCGGGCCTTCGTCGGCGACTCGACGATCACGAGACGACGCAGGGGTCGGCCCTGGTCGGCTGAACTGCGGTCTCGTGTTGCCACCGGCGAACACCTTCCTTCTTGATCCGCGCGTCGGGAGGTCCGCTCGGTGCGCGGCTGGGGCTGACAGTGATGTTCGGACATCACCATCAGTGACGTTTATACCCTGCGCACTGGGGGTAGAGGCATTTGCGGCGCTTGCCGTCGCGGGCGCTGTCCTGGGCGATGCTACCCGGAAATGACTCATCCCCCACCTCCGCATGCGGAGGTGGGGGATGAGGCGTTGTTGTGTTTCGCAGCTCAGGAGAGCGCGCGAACGCCGGTAGCCTGGGGGCCCTTGGTGCCCTGGCCGACCTCGAATTCGACCTTCTGGTTTTCCTCGAGGGTACGGAAGCCCGTGCCCTGGATCTCCGAGTAGTGGACGAAGACGTCAGCTGAGCCGTCCTCGGGCGCGATGAAGCCGAACCCCTTCTCCGCGTTGAACCACTTCACAGTTCCCTGTGCCATTCTGTTTCCTTCTCTTTCTACCGGAAACGGCGGACAACTGGGTTCGTCCACCGGGCCCGTTCCGACCGCTGTACCGTTGGTCCCCCTGCAAGGAAATCCTGAGCACGGCGTTCGCAACAACGATCCTGCTGATGGTTTGGACCTTGGATCCGTCCCTCGAACACAGAAGCTTGCGACCGAGACCCAGTGAACCATGTCTTTGAGCAATTCGACAGTCGAGTTACCGACTATTTGCAAAATTCCTGATCTTGCGAATGTGCAGGTAAGGGACAGATTGGGTGTATCCGTACTTTCGGTCTGTTTGCTTCTTGATAACCGAGTGAGCTTCCAGCAAACATGCTGTGACCCAGATCGCTACTGGGTTACGAAATCCCAGGTAGTGGTTGTCGCACACACACGTTTCACACTTCTCGTGTCGCGTGAGAGGAGGACTGGATGAATCCGACCGACCGGACCGAGGTCCGGGAGCGCGATGCGAGCGAGAGCTACGGTCGATCGTTGCTGAATCGTGTCCTGACCGAAGCGGCTGCCGGCGCCAACCCGCTGACCCATGTCGCGGAGCTGCCCGCGCAGCGGGCCAGCACCACGGTATGGCCGGAATGGGTGCCATCGGAGCTGGTCACAGCCCTGGACGCGCAGGGGATCGAACTACCGTGGGAACACCAGACCCGCACGGCCGAGCTCGCGGCGACCGGAAACCACGTTGTGGTGAGCACGGGAACCGCATCGGGGAAATCGCTCGGGTACCAGTTGCCGGTGCTCACCGCGCTGCACGACGACCCGCGCGCCACCGCGCTGTACCTCTCCCCAACGAAGGCGCTCGGCGCCGATCAACTCCGCGCCGTCGGCAGCCTGATCCATGACAATCCACTACGGGAGGCGCATCCGGCGAGCTATGACGGCGACACTCCCGCCGAGGTCAGGCAGTGGGTGCGGGCCAACGCACGCTGGATTTTCACCAATCCCGACATGCTGCACGTCGGGATTCTCCGCTCGCATCAGCGCTGGGCACGGGTGCTGCGCAACCTGCGGTATGTGGTCGTCGACGAATGCCATGCATATAGAGGAGTGTTCGGTTCGCATGTCGCGCTGGTGCTGCGCAGGCTGCGCAGACTCGCGCGGTTCTACGGTGCAGATCCGGTGTTCGTCCTGTGCTCGGCCACAAGTGCCGACCCGGCCGCGTCGGCGAGCAGGCTGATCGGGGCACCGGTCGTGGCTGTCACCGAGGACGGTTCGCCGCGCGGCGCCCGCACTGTCGCGCTGTGGGAACCGCCGCTGAGTGCGACGCAGGCCGGGGAGAACGGGGCGCCGGTGCGCCGCACCGCTACCAGCGAGGCGGCCAAGATCATGGCGGCACTGGTGGCCGAGGGCGCCCGGACGCTCACCTTCGTCCGCTCCCGGCGCGGTGCGGAACTGATCGCGCTTGATGCCCGTCGCGTCCTTGCTGAAACCGCTCCTGAACTGCAGGAACGGGTTGCCGCGTATCGTGCGGGCTATCTGGCCGAGGACCGGCGCGAGCTCGAGCAATCACTGTCGCAGGGGACATTGCTCGGCGCGGCCAGCACCAACGCCCTCGAACTCGGCGTCGACATCGCGGGCCTCGATGCCGTGGTCATCGCCGGTTTTCCCGGGACGGTCGCCTCGTTCTGGCAGCAGGCGGGGCGAGCGGGCAGGCGGTTGCAGGGTTCGCTGGTGGTACTCGTGGCTACCGACGACCCGCTCGACACCTACCTGGTGCATCACCCGCAAGCGCTGCTCGACCGGCCGATCGAGGCCACCATCACCGACCCGTACAACCCCTATATCCTCGGCCCCCAGCTGCTGTGCGCCGCGATGGAACTGCCGCTCACCGACGAAGAGGCGAGCGAGCTCCGAGCTGACGAGGTGCTCGCCGACCTGGCTGAACAAGGCTTGATCCGGCACAGGCCGAGCACCCGTGGCGCGGGTGCTCGCTGGCACGTCACCGCGCATACCCACCCGCACGACGACGTGGATGTGCGCGGTGGGCTCGGCTCGCCGGTCGCGATCGTCGACGCCGAAACCGGGCGCCTGCTCGGCACCGCCGACGCGGGCCGGGCCCCGGCCACCCTGCATACCGGGGCTGTCCATCTGCACCAGGGCGAGACCTATCTCGTCGACGAACTCGATCTCGAGGGTGGCGTCGCGTTCGTCAACGAGGTGGATCCCGGCTTCACCACCAGCTCCCGGCAGATCACCTCGATCACCGTCGAAGGGGTGATCGAGGAGCGGGTGCTCGGCGCGGTCACCGCGGCATCCGCGCAGGTGGCGGTTACCAACCAGGTCGTCGGCTACCTGCGGACCCTGGTGACCGGTGAGGTGCTCGACCAGGTGGAGCTCGATCTGCCCGCGCACACCCTCCACACCAAGGCTGTTCTGTATACCGTCACATCCCGCCTGCTCGCCGCCGCCGACATCTCCGACGAACAGCTGCCCGGCGCTTTGCACGCGGCCGAGCACGCGGCCATCGGCATGTTGCCCCTGGTCGCGGGCTGCGACCGGTGGGACATCGGCGGTGTCTCCATCGCCGAACATCCCGATACGGGTGCGCCGACGGTGTTCGTATACGACGGGCAGCCCGGTGGTGCGGGCTTCGCCGAGCGCGGATTCGCCCAGCTCACAGCCTGGTTGGCCGCCACATTGAGCGTGATCCGCAGCTGCGCGTGCCAGGACGGGTGCCCCTCGTGTGTGCAGTCGCCCAAGTGCGGCAACGGCAACAATCCCCTGGACAAGGACGCCGCCGGACGCTTGCTGGCCGCCGTTCTCGGCGAGCTCCGGGCACATGGTGACCAGTCCACGGACTCGTGATGTCCGTACGCACGACACGTGACCGCCGATACACCTCACTCGAGGAATGCTGGTCACGCGTCCGAATTAGCGTTGACCAGCGGCGATATGCCCGCACGCCCTGGATGTCCGATTAAAAAGGACCACTTTTCTATTAACTGGCCCATAGCCAACCGGAACCGCCGGTACCACCGCACCAATACTTTTCATTTTTTTCTGGAGGGATCAAAGAATGCGCAAACGGGCTCGGTGCTGAATTCCTAATTGGTTCGGAGCGGAACAACCACCGACCAGTGATAACACTTCCGGGTCACTCATTCTCTTCTACCGGACCCGCCCGTGCCGAAGCCCGCACGGTGCGCACGCCGAACACTCCGGCCGACACATTCGCCTCGACATCGACAACAACATCCCACTGCGCGACCGCGCACCGCCGCACCCGAACCCCCATCCGCCGAGCAATCTCACCGGCCTCCCCACATCCCGACTCCGCACCCTCCGCCAACACTTCCGCCGCGGCCAACGCCCCCAGATCAGCGGCCGCCTGCGCCCGGTGCCGAGCCACCACCACCCCACCGACTTGCCCCACCGACAACGTCAGGCAGATCAACGCAGCCAACGCCACACACACGAACACCGTCGCCCCACCACCGTCCCCAGCCAGCCCACGCCACACCGACCTGTCGCGCCGGGCCGTCACGGTTGCACTCCCGGCTCGGTGACAGAGACCGCTTCGGCGCGAAGGCGCAGACCGGGGAGCAGCGGGGTGTTCGCGGAGACGGTGGCTACGACTCGATCTCCTTCGGTGCGAAGTTCGACGGTCGCGCCCGGAGGGGCGACGGCTTTGCCCGCGGTGATCGCCCGCGAGGTGTCACCGCGAGCGGCCAACCGGGCGGTCTCCCGGGCCGCGTCGGTGCAGCGGACCTGGGTGGATCCGGCGAAGAGGGCGCCTATGCACAGGGCTACAGCGCACACCAAGGCCGCGAGGGCGATGGCGGCCTCGACCGTCACCGCACCCGTGTCGGCCACAAAAGTGCTTGTGTCGCAGTGGTTTACACGCTCGTGTTGAGCGCTTTGTCGATGATGCCGGTCAGCGCGTTGACGATGCTGTCCCCGGTGACCACCCCATAGAGCACTGCCCCGAAGGCCGCCGCGGCGATAGTCCCGATTGCGTACTCTGCCGTGGACATGCCGTCGTCGTCGATCAGCAGACGCGTGAATCGGGTGCGGGCCCCCGTGTATACCGTGTGGACGAACGTCATCGTGATCCCCTCTCTGGTTGCACCGCGCGGCTGCTCCGCACGGTGAAGATTCGGTGGCCTCGTGGAGGCCGGTCACAGCAGGCCTCCGTCGCCGAGAACTCGGTCGGCCAGGCCGATGACGACCGGGACGATGCCGAGACAGACGAAAGCGGGCAGGAAGCACAGGCCGAGCGGTCCGCCGATCAGCACGCCCGCGCGTTCGGCGCGCGCGACGGCGGCGTCTTCCACGGCTTCGCGCCGCTGCGTGGCGAGTTCGCCGACCGCCACCGCCAAGGAGGCACCGGAGCGGGCCGAACGGCGTGCCATCCTGGCCAGCGACTCCACCTCGTCCGCGCTGACCGACCCGACGGCATCCGCGGCTGCCCGCTCCCATGCCGTCGCCGGGTCGGCGCCCAGTGCGAGAAGGTCTGCGGCCCTGAGCAATGCGGCCCGAAGGACCGGCGGCGCCGTCGGTGCACTCGCGCGCGCGGCCGCGGCCATCGGCAGTCCCGCTCGGAGACAAGCGGCCAGCAGATCGAATGCGGACGCGGACCCGAGCGGATCGACCTTCGCGGCGTCGCCCGCCGCTCCGGAGGCACCGACCGGTGGCGGGCCGAGCGCACGCACCCGTCGGCTGACGGCGACCCGCCCAGGCAACAACACGATCGCCACCGCCGCCACCAACAACGCCGCCGGCGAAGCGTCACCAACCATCCCCTGCACAGCAATCCCCTCCTCGAAGTTTGATCCACATCTGTCCACACCCGATCCGGGCCGACCGCCGGGCACCTCGCGGTCAGCTGTGGTCTCGTCGGGTGTTCACATCTGTCCACAGGCATTCGGGTCGGCGGCCACTCCTGCCAACCGTTCGACCGCGCTGCGATGTGGGTTCAGGCCGTGCTCTTGCGGGTGATGACATCTGTCCACAGCAGTCCACAGCAGGCGAGGGCCGCGCCCAGCGGGAGCAGTAGCTCGCCCGCCGAAGTGGTGAACAGGATGGTGAGCGGGGCTGCGCCCATCAGTTGACCCAGGCCGATCCCTACCAAGGGGAGGCCGGCCAGGACGGTAGCCGATGCTCGGGCGCCGGCGAGGGCGGCCTCGGTGCGGTCTCGGAAGCGGATGCGGCCCAGTAGGTCCGATCTGGTGGCCGAGAGCAGTTCCGCCAGGGCCAGGCCGTGTTCTTCGGCTACCCGCCACGCGGCGGCGACCCTCGACAGTTCCTCGGCGACAATCGAATCCGGCTGCACCCAGGCGTCGGCGCCCGAGCCGCCGAGGCGGCTACGGCCCGCGCTGATCGCCAGTACGCGTGCGGCTTCGCCGCGCGACTCGCCCGCGGCGGATTCGGCCGCCGCGCTCGGGTGGGCGCCGACGCGGAGCTCGCCGACCACGGCTTCGAGACCGGCCAGCAGGTGTCCACATTCCCGGCGTCGTTCGCGGTCACCTCGACCGCGCCGCTTCCGCGCTGCCACCGTGGCTCCAAGCATGAGAGCTGCCAGACCGACACCGGGGCCGAAGGTGAATGCCGTGCACCCCAATCCGATTCCTGCACACCACTCCACAGGCACCCGCCTCGGCGCACGACGCCCGCCCGTGCCGAACAGGCGCGCGAACCGCCGCTGCCCGCCCGCCACCGGAAGCACCAGCACCGCGACCGCACAACAGAGCAAAGCACTACCCACGAGCTCACCATCCTCGAGACGAAACCTGCTGCTCGGTCACCACACGCCGACCACCTCGACCAGCGAATCTCCGCGCCCACCGATCCGATTCGGTCGAGTAGGCGCCGATCTGGCGGTGAAACCATCTCCGCGATGAGTTCGCTCACCCGAGTCGCACCTCGAGCAGTCGTTGGAGTTCGGCCGCCGCGGGGGTCGGATAGCTGTCCGACCGCCAGGCCGGGATGATGTGGACTCCGTCGGAATCACGTTGGAGGACACCGATTTCGCGGAGGGCGCGGGTTCCGTCGGAGCGGCGGTGGACGTGGAGAACTACTTGAACGGCCGCGGCCAGTTGGCTGTGCAGGGCGGCGCGGTCCATGCCGCCGAGAGCCGCCAGGGCTTCCAGCCGGGCGGGAACTTCCTGTGGCGAGTTGGCGTGGACGGTGCCCGCACCGCCGTCGTGGCCGGTATTGAGCGCGGTCAGCAGGTCGACGACTTCGGCACCGCGGACCTCACCGACGACTATCCGATCGGGTCGCATACGCAATGCCTGGCGGACCAGGTCACGCACCGTAACAGCGCCTACGCCTTCGACATTCGCGGTCCGTGCGACCAGGCGCACGACATGGGGATGAACGGGGGCCAGTTCGGCGGCGTCTTCGACGCAGATGATTCGTTCGGCCGGGTCTACCGCGGCGAGCAGCGCGGAGAGGAGCGTAGTTTTTCCCGCGCCCGTGCCACCTACGACCAGGAATGCGAGACGGGCGCGGACGATGGCGCCGAGCAGCCGGCGCGCATCCGGTGGAATCGAGCCCGCGGCAGCCAGCGCGTCGAGGCCCTGGGTCGCGGGGCGGAGTACGCGAAGGGATAGGCATGTCCCGTCGTGGGCAACGGGGGCGAGGACGGCGTGCAGTCGCACGCCGAACGCATCACCGAGCGTGGCTTCGGTTCCGGCGAGTTTGCCGTCGACCCAGGGTTGAGCGTCGTCGAGGCGGCGGCCAGCGGCCAGTGCCAGACGCTGGGCGAGGCGGCGAACCGCAGCCTCGTCGGCGAATCGCACATCGGTCAACTCCAGCCCGCGGCCACGGTCGACCCACACCGAATCCGGGGCTGTGACGAGCACGTCGGCGACCCGGGGATCGTGCAGCAACGGTTCGAGCAGCCCCGCCCCGGTCATCTCGGTCTGCAACAGGCGCAGGGCCCGGAGCAGGTCGGTGTCGGCGAGCACACCGCCGGCTTCAGTACGGATCGCGGCCGCCAGTTGCGCGGCATCTGGGACGCCCGGATGTTCGGCAAGGCGCTCACGGACCCGTTCGAGGAGATCGACGGTGACAAATGTGGTCATCCCGGCGGTAGTCATGGCGCGTCGGCTCCGACCATGGCGAGGACGGCATCGGCGGCGTCGCGCAGGGGGCCGCGACGGCGCACGCTCAGACCTCCGCGCTCGAGACGGGACGCCAGGCCTGCTTGCCCGCGAACCGCTGCCAGGAGCGGCAGCCCGAGCAACTCGGCCACTTCCGCCCCGCGTAGGCCGCCGGGTGCTGGGCCACGAACAACCAAGCCGCGGTTTGGGTTTCGTTCTCCCAGATACGCCGAGACGACTTCGGCCGCGGCGATGGAGCGCAGCCTGGCCGGGACGATGAGGACGACAAGGTCGGCGGCGTCGAGCATCGAGTCGGCCGCGGGGCCACGCTCGGACGAGACATCGCAGACGACGAGATCACCCGCATCCCTGCCGGATTCGATGACCGCCCGCACCGCGGCCGGAGACAACCCGGCCGCGGTAGTCGGCGAGCGACCCTCACCGCTGGCACCCGGCCGCGCCCGCCCGCAGGACAGCACCGCCAAGCCGGGAGACGCGGCGGGCAACGCATTGTGCAGTGCCGCAGCCGACACCCGCCCGTCCTCGATGATCAGGTCGGGCCAGCGCAGTCCTGGCACGTTCTCCATGCCCAGCACCAGATCTATCCCACCGTCGAGCGGGGCGCCGTCGATCAGCACGGTGTCACGACGGACCCGGCGCGCGGCCCCGCGCAGCGCGGTAGCCGCGGCGAGCGTGGATGCCCCGGCGCCGCCACCCGCGCCTACCACCGCGACGACTATCCCTTCGCCCGTGCGGGATTCAGCGTGTTCGGCGAACTGCTCGACCAGCGCGACGGCGCCCGAGGGCAACGCGACAACCCGTTCGGCACCCACCGCCGTCGCCGCCTGCCAGTCGGGCACGGCAGGTTCGCCCTCGGTGACCAGGACGACGCCCGCCCGGCGCGGACAGCCTGCGACAGCGGCGGCGACCGCGGCCGCGGTATCGAGGATCACCATCCCTGCCCCGGCCCACGCATGCCTGCCGACAGGCATCACCCGTTCGTCGGTGACGCGCTCGGCGGCCGCCGCGACCCGGCGTACCTCCGCGCGCAATCGATCGTCACGCACGAGCACGAGAGCGGGCGCGATGGGTGGGGAGGCACTGCGCATCGGAGCTGGGTTCATACGACTCAGCGTCGCCGAGCGAGGAAGTTGTCAACACCCCGAAAACGACGATTGTGGATAACTCGGGGGTGTGGAGAACTTTTACGATCGTCCCCGAAATAGAGGACGGCCCCAGCCGGGGGGGAGGAGGCTGGGGCCGTCGGGTTCAGCCCCGGGGGGTCGGGCTGAACGCGCCTGGACTAAGTCCAGGTGCCAGCAATACTACACCCATCCCCTGCTCGGGGCGCAAGTAGCATTCGCCGACATTCTTCGGCGATTCGCACCACCCGGCGTCCCCAGGGCAAACCCTTTTCCACGGTGCGGGCAGCCGATCCTGCGGCGCGCGCAGGTCGTGCCTATTCTGTTGACGTGACGCCAGAACGCGACCAGACCTCGCCTACGGACACAAGACTCGGCAAATCGGGCGCGGCCCCGGTGCCGGGTGGGCGGGTCGCCGCGTTCTTCGATCTCGACAAAACGGTGATCGCGAAGTCGAGCGCTTTCGTCTTCAGCAAACCGTTCTACGCACAGGGTCTGCTCAACCGCAGAGCGGTGTTGGAGAGCAGCTACGCGCACTTTTTGTTCCTGCTTTCCGGTGCCGATCACGACCAGATGGAACGGATGCGGGCAAACCTGGCCAACATGTGCGCGGGCTGGGATGTGGAGCAAGTGAAAGCCATTGTGGCCGAGACACTTCACGACCTCGTCGACCCGCTGATCTACGCCGAAGCCGCCGATCTGATCGCCGATCACAAGATCCGCGGACACGATGTGGTGATCGTCTCGGCCTCCGGCGAGGAGATCGTCAGCCCGATAGCGGAGGTGCTCGGCGCCTCGCACACCGAGGCGACCCGGATGGTGGTCGAGGACGGCAAGTACACCGGCGACATCGAGTTCTACTGCTACGGCGAGGGCAAGGTCGCCGCGATCGAGAAGCTCGCCGCCGAGCAGGGCTACGACCTGTCACGGTGCTACGCCTACTCCGACTCCGTGACCGATGTGCCGATGCTGAGCGCCGTCGGCCATCCGACCGCGGTCAACCCCGACCGCGCGCTGCGCAAGGAAGCCGCGAGCCGTGGCTGGCCGGTGCTCACGTTCTCCAATCCGGTGTCGCTGTGGTCGCGATTCCAGACGCCCTCGACCACCACCGTCGCCGCGACGGCAGCCGTCGGACTCAGCGCGATCATCGCGGGTGCGATCAGCTATCGACTGCTACGTAAACGACGCTGACCTGCGACGCTCCAGCACGAATCTCCGAGCGACACGCCGAATTCGATAGGATTCGGTAATGCCTCTGAAACCCTTGATGTGAGTGCCATCACAGTGTAAGAATGGAGGCACGGAAGGACGGAAGGCCAAGACGGAGCCGGAAGAGAAGGTTTCGCCTCCCATCCCACCCTTCCCAGCACGGACACCAGGCACCCACGCGGAGCGCGCCGCGACAAGGCCGAAAGAGTTGTGGGCCTGCGAAATCCGAGTTCACGTCGGCGAACGCCTCGCACAGGTTGCGGGGATGAACCGGCGGGGTTGGGATGATCGCCGAGGCCACCGAACACAACCCACCCTGCACGCTTGGTAACCGGGTGTTCCGTGCTAGCGGGCGGTGAGGTCGAGCAATCGGCAACGCCGCCCGTTTCGATGTGTGGGTCCGGCTCAGCCGGCTGCCGCGTCAGCGATCGAGTTGGCCTCGCGAGCACCGTCTTCCAGCGCGCCCGCGCAGAACAACACCCAGCCGCCGACGCCTTCGGCCGTGCCCATCCCGAATCCGGCCGCCGCGTCGAGGTAGGCCTGACGGCGGCGCAGCCAGAACACCTCGGGCACGCCGAGGCTGTGCGGATCGAGCCCACTGGCCACCGCGACCAGGCGCGAAGCAGCGCGCGCGACGACCCCGTCGCCGGTGCCGAACGGACGCAACGTCAGCAGCTCGCCGTGCACGATCGCCGCGATCACGGGGGCGGGCGCCTTGCTGGTCTGGACGGTCTGCGCGAGCAGATCGAGCCGCTCGGCGACGCCAGGAGTGGCGCGCGGACGGCCGAGTTCCTGCTCGTCGGTCACCAGGTCGGCGGCGGCGAGCAGATGCAGCCGGGCCAGCGCCTGCAGTGGCGCGCGCCGCCAGGTGCCGATGAGGTTGGTGAGCGCGTCGCCGTCGAGCGCCTGACCCACCCGCAACGCGCCGGCCAGCACCGGGTCGCTGACCTGACCGTCGGCGGGCAGGTCGGTACTCGCGCCTTCGATGGCCGCCGAGGAACGGGCGGCACGGACGGCGGCTTCGGCGGCGGTGGTCGCCCAGCCGCGCCGATTCGACTTGTGCCGGTGCACGGCCGCGAGCGCGTCGCGCGCCTTGTCGGCGGCCTCGCGCACGCCGGGCAGGTCGACCAGGGGCTGCAGCGGATCAGTCACGGCATGGAGGTTACCGCTCGTACAGTGCGGCCCCCACGGTCACATACAACCCGCGCACCGTCGGCCAGCTGCGATCCGGCCACGGCACCTCGGCGAGCCGCTTGGCCGCCGGAGTCACCGCCCTGCGCCGCCGCGCTTCCCGCTCGGCCAGCCGTTCAGCATCGATTCGATCCACCGGCGTCTCCAACCCCTGCGATCAACACCGCACCACCTCGGACGAACCCACGGTACGCCGATGAGCTGGGCTCTCGAAGGGTTTCGAGAGCCCAGCCGATCCCCTACCCCGTGAGCAGTTCGCGACCGGGAATCGCCTCGAGCAGCGCCCGCGTGTACTCCTCGCGCGGCGACGCGAACACTTCATCGGTCGTGGCCGCCTCGACCACCTTGCCCTCGCGCATCACCAACACGTTGTCCGCGATCTGCCGCACCACTGCCAGGTCATGGGTGATGAACAGGTAGGTCAGCCCCAGCTCGGCCTGGAGATCGTTGAGCAGGGTGAGGATCTGGGCCTGGACCAGCACGTCCAGGGCCGAGACCGCCTCGTCGCAGACCACCATTTCCGGCGAGAGGGCAAGCGCGCGGGCGATCGCCACCCGCTGACGTTGCCCGCCCGACAACTCGTTGGGATAGCGCCGCAGCACCGACGACGGCAGCGACACCTTGTCGAGCAGGTCGCGCACCACCGTTTCGCGCTCGGCGGCGGTACCGATCTTGTGTACCCGCAGCGGCTCCTCGATCGTGCGGAAGATCGAGTACATCGGGTCGAGCGAACCGTAGGGATTCTGGAAGATCGGCTGCACCCGGCGCCGGAACGCGAACGCACCCTTGCTGTCCAGCTTCGCGACGTCCTTACCGTCGAAAGCCACGGTGCCCGAGGTCGGTTCGAGCAGGCCGAGCACCATCTGCGCGATGGTCGACTTGCCCGATCCCGACTCGCCGACGATCGCGGTGGTTGTACCCCGACAGACCGTGAAACTCACATCGTCGACGGCCACGAAATTCGCGGACTGCCACGGCCGCTTGCCGCGAATCTTGAACGCCTTGGACAGGTTTCGCACCTCAAGCACAGTGTCTGGTACCGCGTCGGACGCCTTCTCGGCGACAGCTACCTCGACAGCCTGAGCACGCACCTCGGCCCGCTGCCGCGACGACGACATCCGCGATGCCGCCAGCGACGGCGCGGAGTTCACCAGCTTCTTCGTATACGCGTGCTGCGGATCACGCAGAATCTGTAGCGCCGGCCCGGATTCCACCACCTTGCCGCGATACATCACCACCAGGTGCTCAGCCCGTTCCGCGGCGAGGCCGAGGTCGTGGGTGATCAGCAGCACCGCGGTACCGAGCTCGGTGGTGAGCTGTTCGAGATGACCGAGGATCTGGCGCTGCACCGTGACGTCGAGTGCCGAGGTCGGCTCGTCGGCGATCAGCAGTTTCGGCCTGCACGACAGGCCGATCGCGATGAGCGCGCGCTGACGCATACCGCCGGAGAACTCGTGCGGGTACTGGTTCACCCGGCGTTCGGCATCGGCCATACCCGCCTCTGCCAGCAATTCCACCGAGCGCTTACGAGCGGCGTCACCGGTGGCGATGCCATTGGCCACCAGGGTTTCCCGGATCTGGAAGCCGATCTTCCACACCGGGTTCAGGTTCGACATCGGGTCCTGCGGGACCAGGCCGATGCCGTTGCCGCGGATCGCGACGATCTCCTTCTCCGACGCCGTGGTCAGGTCCTTGCCGTCGAACAGGATCGAACCGCCGGTCACCTTGCCGGTGCCGGGCAGCAGGTCGATGATCGCGTGCGCGGTCGTCGACTTGCCCGAGCCGGATTCGCCGACGATGGCGACGGTCTGACCGGGATAGACGGTGAGGTTCACCCCGCGCACGGCGGGAATCTGCTTGCCGTCGGAAGTGAAACCGACGTCCAGGTCCCGGATTTCGAGTAGGGGCTTCATCGGGTGCGCTCCTTCGGATCGAGCGCGTCGCGCACCGCGTCACCGAGCATGATGAAGCTCAGCACCGTGATGGCCAGCGCGGTCGCCGGGTAGAACAGGATCGGCGAGGTACGGATCTCGGTCTTGGCGCGGTCGATATCGGCGCCCCACGACACGATGCTCGGTGGCAGGCCGACGCCGAGGTAGGACAGCGTCGCCTCGGTGACGATGAAGACGCCGAGCCAGATGGTGGCGACCACGATCAGCGGACTCGCCGAGTTGGGCAGCACGTGCTTCATCAGCGTGCCAAGACGCGACACACCCAATGCCTTGGCAGCGGTGACATATTCGCTGTTCTTGGCCTCGATCACCGCGCCACGCGTGATGCGCGCGGCCTGCGGCCAGGTGAAAGCCACCAGGATCGCGACGACCGTCATGATCCCCGCGGGCCGCAGCAGCTGCAGCAGCACGATCGCGGCCAGCACCATCGGAATGGCGTAGAAGACCTCGGCGATACGGGAGACGATCGTGTCGAGCAAGCCGCCGTAGAAGCCGGAAATCGCACCGAGGATGCCACCTACCAGCAGAAACAGCACCGCCGACGCGATGCCGACGGTGACCGACGCACGCGCGCCGTAGATGGTGCGCGCGAAGACATCACAGCCCTGCTTGTCGAATCCGAACGGATGACCCTCGCGCGGGCCGTCCATGCCGAACTCGCCGAGGCACAATCGCGGGTCCTGGCTGGTGAACAGCGAAGGCCACACCACCACGAGCATGACGAACACGATCAACACCACCGAGACCAGAAACACCGGGTTACGGCGCAGTCGCCGCCACGCGTCGCCCCAGATGCTGGTCGGGGTGCCCTTGTCCAGGACACGGTCGGTGGCGAGCACCTCCACCTCGTCGGCGGGGGCCACGAAATGCTGTTGCTTGTCATGCATAACGGATCCTCGGGTCCAGTGCGGCATAGAGCAGGTCGATCACGAGATTGACGAGCAGGAACAACACCACCAACACCGTCACGAACGACACCACGGTCGGCGGCTCGCCGCGGATGATCGCCTGGTACATGGTGCCGCCGACGCCGGGAATGTTGAAGATGCCCTCGGTGACGATCGCGCCCGCCATCAGCGCACCGAAATCGGCACCGAGAAAGGTGACAACCGGGATCATCGAATTCCGCAGAATATGCACGGTCACCACGCGTCGGCGCCCGAGCCCCTTCGCCGTCGCGGTGCGAACGAAATCAGCGGATTTGTTCTCCGCCACCGAGTTCCTGGTCAGCCGCAGCACATAGGCGAACGACAGCGAGCCGAGTACGAACGCGGGCACGATCAACTCGCTCAGGCTCGCTTTACCCGTGACGGTGACCGGGGCGATCCCCCACTTCACACCGAGCAGGAATTGCGCGAGATAACCCACGACGAATACCGGCAGCGCGATGATCACCAGGCTCGCGATGAGCATCGTCGAATCGAACAGTTTGCCTTTCCGCAACCCGGCGATCAATCCGAAAACGATGCCGAATACGCCTTCGATCAGCACCGCGAGAAACGCGAGTTTGATGGTGATCGGGAAGGCGCGTTCGAGTTCCTCGCGCACCGGCCGACCCGAGAACGAAGTGCCGAAGTCCAGCGTGAGGATCCCTTTCAAGTAATGCAAATACTGCATAATGAAAGGCTGATCGAGGTGATATCGAGCGCGTAGTACCGCCTCGGCGGCAGGCGTGAGCTGTTTCTCGCCTGCCAGCGCCTTGATCGGGTCACCCGGTATCAGAAAGACCATCGCATAGATGAGCAGCGTCGCGCCCAGGAATACCGGGATCATCTGGAGCAGACGCCGAAGTACGTACCAAGCCATCATTTCCTCCGAAAACGACGGGGGCCGAGCCACACACAGTGACTCGGCCCCATCGTCGAGTTCTACTTCTCGATGTTCTCGAAGTCGAACAGACCGTTCCAGGTGAGCTCGGCCTTCGTGACCTTGTCCGAGCGACCCGCGTTGGCGACATAGTCGAACACCGGGATGTCGGCCATGTCCTTGATCATGATGGCCTGCGCTTGTGCGATCAGCTTGTAGGAATCCGCCTGCGTCGGGGCGGCGAGGGCGGCGTTGAACAGGCGGTCGACCTCGGGATTGTTGTAGTTGACGTTGTTGGTCTCGGAGAAGCTGTAGTACTGCGAACCGAGGAACTGCATCATCGTCGGGTAGTCACCCTGCCAGCCGTAGCGGAACGCCGTACCGATGGTCTTGGCGTTCACCGCGTCACGGATGTTCTTGAACGTCGGCATCGGGTTGGCGACCGCGTCGATACCCAGGGTGTTCTTCACGCTGTTGGCCACGGCCTCGATCCAGGCCTGGTGGCCGCCGTCGCTGTTGTAGGTGATCTGGTACTGACCCGACCACGGCGAGATGGCGTCGGCCTGCGCCCACAGTTTCTTGGCCTGGTCGGGGTTGTAATCGAACACTTCCGCACCTGGCAGGTTCGCGTCGTAGCCGGGCAGGGTCGCGGCGGTGAAGTCGCGCGACGGCGTGCGCGTGCCGTTGAAGATCTTGTCGATGATCTGCGGGCGGTTGATCGCCATCGAGATGGCCTTGCGCCGCAAAACGCCTTCCTCGCCACCGAAATGCGGCACGGTGGTCTGGATGCCGATGTGCTGGTTCTGCGCGGTCGGCTTGGTGATCGCGCGGTCGCCGAGGTCGCTCTCATACGTGGTGATGGCGCTGTCGGGAATGGTATCGAGGGTGTCGAGGTTTCCCGCCTGCAGATCCGCGTACGCGGTGTCGTAGGACTGGTACATCACGAATCGGAGGCCCTTGTTCTTGGCCGGGCGGCCACCGGGGTAGTCCGGGTTGGGCGTCAAATCGATCTTGACGTTGTGTTCCCACGAACCGAAAGCGTAGGGACCGTTGCCGATCGGCTTCTCACCGAAAGCCTTCATATCCTTGAAAGCGGCCTCGGGCAGCGGATAGAACGGCGCGTAGCCGAGCGCGCTCTCGAAGTCGATCGAGGGCGACTTCAGATCGACGGTGAAAGTTCGGTCGTCGACGACCTTCAAGCCCGACATTGTCTTGGTGGTCGGCTTTTCCGCGCTTACCTCGTCGAACCCGGCGATGGGGTTGTACACATAACTCTGCAGCTGCGCGTTGTCGGCGAGAGCGCCGTAGTTCCACGCGTCGACGAAGGACTTCGCGGTCACCGTGGTGCCATCGGTGAACTTCCAATTCGGCTTGATGGTGATCTTGTACGACTTACGATCGGTCGTCTCGATCTTCTCGGCCATCTCGTCGTGGGCAACACCGTTGGCGTCGTAGTACTTCAGCCCGGCGAACAAGCGGTCGACAACGCGGCCGCCCATGTTCTCGTTGGTATTGCTTGGCACCAATGGATTCTGCGGCTCGCCCGCATTGGTGGTGACGATGCTCGAATCAGCACTGTCGTCGGACGAGCACGCGGTGAGACCGAGGCTTGTGGCCGCCAGTCCCGCCGCGACCAGCGCGGTCGCTCTGATGAATCTCAACGCTCTCTCCCGGTTCAATTCCGTGGCTAACGGTCGGAGGTTAGCGGCTCCGGCTGGATTTTTCAGCGATCCGAGCCATTTTCAGGTCACATGTATCAGTACGGTTACTCGCTGGAAACGCAGGAAAAATTGCCGAGCCCCTCACCCTCGGCAGAAAAATATGAACAAATATCGGGAACCATCAGCTGAACCGTTGAGTAAAAACGATAGCTCGCGACCGGCCGGTCTGTCCGCGAAGTCATTGGATGAACTAGCCCTATTGACCGTCGCGAAACATCGCCGGGACAACGAGCCACCCCGGCGCGGGTCTGTTGGCTACTGTCTAGACAGCCGGGCCGCACGCCGGCAACCGACCCGACCGCACCAGGCATGTGAGGCTGAACCGACGTGACCGAAACTGCTGCAGGACACCAGGACTCGTTTCCGCCGAGTGCGGAATTCGCCGCCGCCGCCAACGCGGACGCCACGCTCTACGACCGTGGCGAGACCGACCGCGACGGCTTCTGGGCCGAACAGGCCAACCGGCTGCACTGGCACAAACCCTTCACCGAGGTCCTCGACTGGGCCGACGCGCCGGTCGCGCGCTGGTTCGGCGACGGCGAACTCAACGTCTCCTACAACTGCGTCGACCGCCATGTCATCGACGGGCACGGCGACCAGGTCGCTATCCACTGGGAGGGCGAACCCGGCGACTCGCGCGAGATCACCTACCGCGAACTGCTGGAGGAAGTCTCGCGGGCGGCGAACTACCTGACCGAGCTCGGGCTGGAGGCAGGCGATCGCGTCGCCATCTACATGCCGATGGTGCCCGAGGCGGTTGTGGCGATGCTGGCGTGCGCGCGGCTGGGACTCACGCACTCGGTGGTGTTCGCGGGATTCTCGCCGAGCGCGCTGCGTCAGCGGGTCGACGATGCCGAAGCCCGGTTGATCATCACCACCGACGGTCAGTGGCGGCGCGGTAAGCCGGCACCGCTCAAGGAGGCCGTCGACGAGGCGCTCGCGGCCAAGGGTGACGTGCCGTCGTCGGTGGAGCACGTGCTCGTGGTGCGCCGGGTGGGCACGGAGGTGCCGTGGACCGACGGGCGCGATCTGTGGTGGCACGAAACCGTAGCTACCGCTTCGCCTTCCCACGAAGCCCAGCCCTTCCCGGCCGAGCATCCGCTGTTCATCCTCTACACCTCCGGCACCACCGGAAAACCCAAGGGAATCCTCCACACCACCGGCGGATACCTCACCCAGACCGCCTACACCCACCACAACGTCTTCGACCACAAAGCCGGACAAGACGTCTACTGGTGCACCGCCGACATCGGCTGGGTCACCGGACACAGCTACATCGTCTACGGACCACTCGCCAACCGCGCCACCCAGGTCGTCTACGAAGGCACCCCCAACTCCCCCGACGAACACCGACACTTCCAGATCATCGAAAAATACGGCGTCACCATCTACTACACCGCGCCCACGCTGATCCGCACGTTCATGAAATGGGGCCGCGAGATCCCCGACGCCCACGATCTGAGCACCCTGCGACTGCTCGGCTCCGTCGGCGAACCCATCAACCCCGAAGCATGGCGCTGGTACCGGGAAGTGTTCGGCGCGAACAAGACTCCGATCGTCGATACCTGGTGGCAGACCGAGACCGGCGCCATCATGATCTCGCCCCTGCCGGGCGTCACGGCCACCAAACCCGGCGCCGCGATGGGTCCGTTGCCCGGAATCTCCGCGACCGTCGTCGACGAAGAGGGCAATCCGGTGCAGCTCGGGGAGACCGAGGCCAACGGATACCTCGTGCTCGACAAGCCGTGGCCGTCGATGCTGCGTGGCATCTGGGGCGACATGGATCGCTACCGGTCCACCTACTGGGAGCGCTACGCCGAGCAGGGATGGTACTTCGCGGGCGACGGCGCCAAGCTCGACGCCGACGGTGACCTGTGGGTGCTCGGCCGGGTCGACGACGTCATGAACGTCTCCGGGCATCGCATCTCCACCGCTGAGGTCGAGTCCGCGCTGGTCGGGCATCCGGCTGTCGCCGAGGCCGCCGTGGTCGGCGCTACGGACGCGACCACCGGGCAGGGGATCGTCGCGTTCACCATCCTCACCGGCGAGGCCGCGGGGTCGGCGGGGCCCGAGCTCGTCGCCGAGCTGAAGGCGCAGGTGTCCAAGGAGATCAGCCCGATCGCGCGGCCGCGCGAGATCCACATCGTGCCGGAGCTGCCCAAGACGCGCAGCGGCAAGATCATGCGCAGGCTGCTGCGCGATGTCGCCGAGGGACGCGAGCTCGGCGACACCTCTACGCTGGTCGATCCTGGCGTCTTCGAGGCCATTCGCACCGGGAGCAACTGACGAGCACCCGGCCGGTGACGCCGGATGTCACCGGCCGGGTCCGTTAAGATCGCGTAGAGGTGTGCCGGGAAGTCTGGTCGGCATGCGGTCGTGAATCGAGTCGATGAGCGTCCGCAGCTCAGTCGACCCCTGCCGGAAGGCTTGCCCTTGATCACACGCGTCCGCTCCGAGCTCACCCGTTATCTCCGCACCGAAACGGTCGGCGGTGCGCTGCTGCTCGTGGCCGCCGCGGTGGCGCTGATCTGGGTGAACTCGCCGTGGGGCGCGAGTTATCAGACGATGATCGACACCCACCTCAGCATTTCCGCGCTGCACCTCGACCTCACCCTGGCCGACTGGGCCAAGGACGGATTGCTCGCGATCTTCTTCTTCGTCGCCGGGCTCGAGCTCAAACGCGAGTTCGCCGTCGGCGAGCTGGCCGACCCGAAACGGGCCGCGCTGCCGGTCATCGCCGCGGTGGGCGGTGTGATCACCCCGGCCGTGATCGCACTGGTGATCGGCCACGGCGTGCCCGGCATGGACAAAGGCTGGGCCATTCCCGTCGCCACCGATATCGCCTTCGCGCTCGCGATCCTCGCGATGACCGGCTCGCGGATCCCCACCAGCGCCCGGGTGTTCCTGCTCAGCCTGGCCGTGGTCGACGATCTGCTCGCCATCGTTCTCATCGCGGTGCTGTTCACCGCCTCGCTGTCGCTGCTGTGGCTGGCCGCGGCCATCGCCTGCTGCGGTGCGTGGGCGCTCGCCCAGAAGCTGCGGTTGCACACGCCGCTGTTCTATGTTCCGGTCGCGCTGGTGTGCTGGTACGCACTGCACGAGGCGGGCATCCATCCGACGCTGGCCGGTGTCGCGCTCGGGTTGCTCACCAGGGCGCGCAAGGATCCCGGCGAGAAAACCGCGCCGGCGACGCATCTCGAACATGTGGTGCAGCCGATCTCGGCCGGGTTCTGTGTGCCGCTGTTCGCACTGTTCGCTTCCGGTGTGCCGCTCAACGGAGCGGTGTTCGGATCGCTGTTCACCGACCGGCTCGCGCTGGCGATCATCCTCGGGCTCCTGCTCGGCAAGACGATCGGGATCTTCGGGGTGAGCTGGGTCGCGATCCGGCTCGGCTGGGTGAAACGGCCGGCCGGACTGGAGTATCGCGACATGTTCGCCCTGTCGGTACTCGGCGCGATCGGGTTCACCGTTAGCCTTCTGGTGGCGGAACTCGCGCTCGCCGACGTCGGCACCGATGCCATCGATCTTGCCAAGGCCGCCGTTCTGGTGACCTCGATGGCAGCATCGCTGATCGGATCGGCGCTACTGTTGCGCCGAGGACGTGTGCACCAGGCGCGCCGCGATGCAGACCAGTTACCACAGGGAGAAGGGTCGACGAAGTGAGTTACACCCAAGGCGGACATGACGGTCGGACGGTCACTTCGATCCCGTTGACCGACGCCAATCCGCCCGGATCGGCGAGCATCGGCAGCCTCGTGCGCGATGCCACCGAGCAGATGTCGACGCTGGTGCGCGCCGAGGTGGCGCTGGCCAAGGCCGAGGTCACCGGTGAGATCAAGAAGGGGCTCACCGGCAGCGTCTTCTTCATCCTCGCGCTGGTGGTCCTGCTGTTCAGCTCGTTCTTCTTTTTCTTCTTCCTGGCCGAATTGCTCGACTGGTTCGGTCTGTGGCGTTGGGCCGCGTTCCTGATCGTGTTCGCACTGATGGTGCTCACCACCGTCTTGCTGGCCTTGCTGGGGTGGCTCAAGGTACGGAAGGTCCGCGCGCCGGAGAAGACGATCGGCTCGCTCAAGCAGACCGCCGAGGTTCTGCCTGCCGCGTTCACCCATCGTGACGTGACTCCTTCGCTGGAGAAGTCGAGCAACCGATGACGCACCGGGCGGGCCCGGTCGCAACAGCCGGACCCGCCCACTAGGCTCGATCGGCGTGTCGTCCAACTCATTCCCGGATCCCTCCAGCGTCCGTTTCGATGGACCGTGGACCCACCGGGACGTGCACGCCAACGGAATCCGCTTCCACGTCGTCGAAGCAGTTGCCGCCGAAGCCGACGGTACGGACCGCTCCGAGGCGCCCTTGGTGCTGCTGCTGCACGGTTTCGCCGATTTCTGGTGGTCGTGGCGGCATCAGCTGACCGCACTCGCCGACCACGGGTACCGCACCGTCGCCGTCGACCTGCGCGGCTACGGCGATACCGACAAACCACCGCGCGGCTATGACGGGTGGACCCTCGCCGGTGACATCGCCGGATTGGTCCGGGCGCTCGGACACACCGAGGCCACGCTCGTCGGACATGCCGAAGGTGGACTGGTCTGCTGGGCCACCGCGGTGCTGCATCCGCGGCTGGTCCGCCGGATCGCGCTGGTCAGCTCGCCGCATCCCGCCGCGCTCAAGAGCGCAGTCCTGCGCGATCCGGCGCAGCGTGCGACCTGGCTGCCCGATTTCCTGCGGTATCAGCTGCCGCGCTATCCCGAAAACCTGCTCACCCGGCGTGGTGGCGCCGAGGTGGAGCGACTGCTGCACGACCGGGTCGGTGAATCCTGGTCGCGCAGTGCGGAATTCGTCGAGACCGCGTCGCGGATGCGGCATGCCATCCGAATTCCCGGGGCCGCGCACAGTGCGCTGGAGTACCAGCGCTGGGCCTTTCGCAGTCAGTGGCGGCCCGACGGCAAGCGGTTCATGGCGACCATGCGGACCCCGATCGACATCCCGGTGCTGATGCTGCGCGGCGAACACGATCCCTACCTGCTGGACGCCACGTTCCACCGTGGAGCGGGATTGGCGACCGATCGGACGCTGGTGTCGATTCCGCACGCCGGGCATTACGCGCACCAGGAGAACCCGAGCAAGGTCAACGAGGCGCTGACCACGCATTGGCGCGAGCAGAACGGCGTCAACGGGTCACCACCCCACGACGACCTGGTCTCTCCGTAATTTGGAGCGCTGGCGCGCTCGAGCGGGGCCCTTCGGGCCCCTTGGAAGAGACATGCCCGGGCGGAACCTGCTCCCGGAGGGTTGATCAGCTCAGTACGCAGGCGCCTGTGTTCACCGGGGTGCTGCTCGGGGCGGCTGCGGCCAATTCGGACGCGACCTCGTGCAGGGTCAGGACGTACCCGGTGTCGTCGTCTGTGACGGCCGCGCCGAAGACCACGCCGAGCAGTTGACCCTCGGCATCGACCAGTGGTCCGCCGGAGTTGCCGGCGCGGACCTGGCCGCGGACGGTGTACACCTCACGCTCGACGGTGCCGTCGCGGTGGATGGTCGGGCCGGTGAGGTCGAGAGTCTCGCGGACGCGGGCGGCGCTGGCCGTGTACGGCCCGCCGCCGGGATAACCGAGCACGATCGCGCTCTCGCCCGAACTCGCGGGCTCCGGTGCCTGGTTCAGGACCGGCGAGGTGAGCCCGGGTACGGCCAGCACCGCGATGTCCTTGGACGGATCGAACAGCACCACGGTGGCATCGAGGGCGCCGCGCGCGGTATCGACCGACACGGTGTTGGTGCCGGCGACGACGTGCGCGTTGGTCATCACGCGTTCCGGCGCGACGACGAAGCCCGAACCCTCCAGCGCCCGCTGGCAGCTGGGTGCGGTGCCGCGGATGCGCAGCACGCTCTGCTGCAACGACGCCGCTACCGGACTCGCCAGCACCGAAGGATCCGGCGGTTCGACGGCGGCGATCGGCGCTCGGCCGAACGGTCCGATCACATCGGGCAGCCCGGAAGTGTCGAGCAGCTTGGAGAATTCGTTGGGTACCTTGCGCAACCAGTCCGGCGCGACGGAGTTGACGTCGGCGAGAACCCTTGACCCGTTGATCGCGGCGGCGACGGCGGGTTGGGACGCGGTAGCCAGCGGCAACGCGAGCAGCCAGGCCGCGACCAGCACGGTCACCGCCTGCAACACCGCGCCGACGACGCTGTCCACACTGCGCGCGACCGGCTGCCGGATGCTGGTGCGCGCGGCCCGGCCGAGCACCATGCCCGCGACCTCGCCGACGATCACCAGCAGCACGATCAGCAGGATGCCGCCGAGTACCCGGCTGCGACCCTCACTGAGGTGTTTGAGGATGTGCGGTGCGATCAGAATGCCCGCGACCGCGCCGAGCGCGACCCCGAAGAACGCCAGCGCCGACGCCACCGCGCCCTGCCGCCACCCGGTGGACGCCGCGACCAGCGCGATCAATACCACCGCGATGTCGAGCCATACCGACGCGCTCATGCTTCCACCTCGCTGGCGCTCGGCTCCAGCATGACCGCGGTGGCGGCTGCACCGATTTGCCGCTCGCTACGCTCGCTCACAGGGTCATTCCGACCGCAGCCAGCGAGCTCTCCAGGTCACGCACGTCGCCCCGATCCCAGTTTCGTTCCCACCCAGCTGATTTGATGATGCCGGCGAGGATACCGCCGGTGAGTCCCCACACCAGCATGCCGTCGACCTGGAACGCGGGGCTCTGGTAGCCGAGACTGCCACGCACCATGAATCTGTGCGCCGGATCAAGCAATTCGGTGAGCGGCACACGCACGACACGCTCGGTTTCGCCCTGATCGACGACGCGGACCGCGCTGGGTGCTCGCCAGTAGCCGAGCACCGGAGTCACGTCGAACTTCGACGGCGGAACGAACAGTTTCGGCAGCAGCGCGAACGGCTGCACACCCGCGGGGTCGAGACCGGTTTCCTCGGCGGCCTCGCGCAGCGCGGTGCCCACCGGGCCGCCGTCGCCGGGATCCTCGGCGCCGCCGGGGAACGCGATCTGGCCGCGGTGCTGGCGCATGGTCGAGGCGCGCTGAGTGAGCAGGACATCGGCGTCGGCGGGCAAGCCGCCGGGCGCTGACTCGTCGGGGTCGGGCGAGCCGCCGAACAGCACGAGGACGGCGGCCTGGCGTGGTTTGCCGGTGATCGACATGGCCCGGCGCAGCGCTCGGGAGGTAGCGAGTGTGTCGTCGGCGTCGTGGCCACCGGATCTGATCGCGCTGCGCAGCCAGGAGGGAACGCCGGAATCGTCGAGCCTCGCTACATCGTTCACGCCATCGCCTTCGATCCGCACGCCACTGTTACGTCCTCTGTCATACCGTGACCCCGAGCTTCGCGGATACCGTATCCGCGATGTCGGCCACGTCGGCAAAGGTACGCACCTCCACACTCGCGATGGTGCCGTCGGCCCGCACGAGCACCGAAACGGGCAGTACCGCGGGCGCACCGACCGCACTGCGCACGGCGGCCTGCGGATCCTCGACACCGGGCAGAGTGATGCCGAGCCCGCTCAGCCGAGACAGTGCCTTCGCCTCGTCGGGATCGCTGTGCACGGTCATGACCGTGAGTGCCGAGCCCGCCCGCTGCGCGAATTCCTGCAGGTGGGGCAACTCGGTGGCGCAGGGGCCACACCAGTACGCCCACAGATTGAGCAGTGCGGGCTTTCCCGCCAGCGCGGCGGCCAGATCGGTCGGCTTGCCATCGGCCAGGCAGGTCAGCTGAAGTTCTGCCAACGGTCCCGACCCAGCCGCTCGCGCCTGCGTTGTCTGCGGTGATCCCTGCGCGGTCGGCTGTGGGCCGGACACAGATGCTTGCGTTGCCGGGCAGGGTGCGAGTTCCGCTGCTGCTCGTTCCTCGGCCGACACGCCCGAGGTCTGCCGCGTTGTCTGCGAAACACTGCCGGTGATCTCGGAACCCTCACGCGGCCACAGCGCCACCGTGGCCGCGGCGACCAAGATCACCGCGGCGAGCACCCAGCGCAACGCGGGCCGCCGCAGCAGCGAAGGTTCGCTCACAGGCCGACCATGTTCAGCAGGTGTTCGCGCTCCGGGCCCTTCACCAACTCCGCGGCCACCGCCGGATCGGTCGGACCGAGCCCGAACGACGGGCAGTCGTCGGCGAGCACGCACGCGCCGCAGGCCGGTTTGCGCGCATGACACACCCGGCGCCCCTGGAAGATCACCCGGTGCGAGAGCATCGTCCAGTCCTTGCGCTCGAACAGCGCGCCGACCGCGTGCTCGACCTTGACCGGATCTTCTTCGTCGGTCCACTGCCAGCGGCGCACCAGCCGACCGAAGTGCGTGTCGACGGTGATGCCGGGCACCTCGAACGCGTTGCCGAGGATGACGTTGGCGGTCTTGCGCCCGATCCCCGGCAATTTCACCAATTCGTCCAGAGTGTGAGGCAACTCACCGTCGTATTTTTCGACCAGCGCCTGGCCGAGGCCGATCAGCGAACTGGTCTTGTTCCGGTAGAAGCCGGTGGCCCTGATGTATTCCTCCAGCTCCACCCGGTTGGCCTGCGCGTAGTCGTAGGCACTGCGGTACTTCGCGAACAGCGCCGGAGTGGTGAGGTTCACCCGGACGTCGGTGCACTGGGCGGACAGGATCGTTGCGACGGCCAGTTCCAGTGGCGTGGTGAAGTCGAGCTCGCAGTGCGCGCCGGGGAACGCCTCGGCGAGCGTGCGGTTGATCCGGCGGGCGCGCCGGACAAGTCCGATCCGCGTTTCCGCAGCTATCGCACGGTTCTTGCGCTTACGGGCGGCCGAAATTCCGGCGGGTACGGCAGCCGTGACCGCTGCCGGATCGGCATCGCCGGCGGCGGCTGGGGCAGGGGAAACGGGCACTGCTTCACCATACGGAACCGCTACGACAACATTGCCCGGCCAGTTTGCCCGCTGTGTTCCATCTGAGACCTGGACCGTGTTTACTGCCAGTCATGCAAGGACTCGCTGTGGTGCTCTTCCCAGTGCTGTTGATGCTGTTCGCGCTGGGGATGGAGCGGGTCGAGAATCGGCTCCGAAAGCTTCTCGAACCCGACGAAGAGGTTCAGCAGTACCTGGACAGCGCCAGCAACGCCGAAGTGAAAGAGCTGACGAAGCTCGGCCTGCCCGCCGCCGTGGCGCGCGTGCGCAAGCGCCGTTCCCGAACCTCCGAAATGGACGTTGCCCGGGCGAGCTAAACGATCGATTCACAGAGCGCAATCCACTCTTTACGTGGTGTCTGTCACTGCGGTGCCGGAATGCCGCGTAGACTGCGCGGTTGGTCGATTCGCTCGACCAGGTTCGCAAGCCATATCCCATAAGGAGCACATTCGTGGACGAGGCCCTCGCCAGAGCAGGCATCTTCCAAGGCGTCGAGCCCACCGCGGTGGCCGCGCTCGCCAAGCAGCTGCAGCCCGTAGATTTTCCGCGCGGCCACGTCATCTTCAACGAGGGCGAACCCGGCGATCGGCTGTACATCATCACGACGGGCAAGGTGAAGATCGGCCGACGGTCCCCGGACGGCAGGGAGAACCTGCTGACCATCATGGGTCCGTCCGACATGTTCGGTGAACTGTCGATCTTCGACCCGGGCCCGCGTACCTCGACCGCAACCACGGTCACCGAGGTCCGCGCCGTGACGATGGACCGCGACGCTCTCAAGTCGTGGATCGATCAGCGCCCCGAGATCGCTGAGCAGCTGCTGCGCGTGCTGGCACGACGCCTTCGCCGCACCAACAACAACCTCGCCGACCTGATCTTCACCGACGTGCCAGGTCGCGTCGCCAAGGCGCTGCTGCAGCTCGCACAGCGTTTCGGCACCCAGGAAGCGGGCGCGCTGCGCGTGACCCACGACCTGACCCAGGAAGAGATCGCCCAGCTGGTCGGTGCTTCCCGGGAAACCGTCAACAAGGCGCTCGCCGACTTCGCTCATCGCGGGTGGCTGCGCCTCGAGGGCAAGAGCGTGCTGATCTCGGATTCCGAGCGTCTGGCACGTCGCGCTCGCTGACGTTCGAACACGAAGTCGTCCCGGTACAGCGGGGCCGCGTATGTGTGTGGGCTCACGAGGAGAGGGCCTCGTCCACACCATCGCGGTTTCGTCGTGCCGGGACATCTGTGTTCTACCCCGGACATAGCTCGATCGCCGACGGAGCAAACGCGTCGGCGATCGAGTGGGTTCAGTTCTGTTCGGCCCGCAGGTATTCCAGCTGCGCGCGCACGGAACTGCGCGCGGCGGGCCACAGCCGCTTGTCCACATCGGCGTACACCTTGCGGACCACCGCGAAAGCGCCCGCGTCGGAACCCAGTTCGACCAGCGCGGCCCGCACCTGGTCGAGCCGCTCGCGCCGATGGTCGAGGTAGTACTGCGCGACCGGCGCCACGTCGGGATGATCGGGCCCGTGCGCGGGCAGCAACGCCTTGCCCGCACCCAGCTCACGCAGCTTCTCCAGCGACGCGAGAAAGCTTGCCAGCGCGCCGGGAGCTGATTCGAGCACGGTGGTGCCACGGCCGAGGACCGTGTCACCGGTGAGCACCGCGTCGTCGAGCAGCAGGCTCACCGAATCGGTGGTGTGTCCCGGCGTGCCGAGCACCGTGATCCGCAGGCCGGCGGCCTCGATGACCTCGCCGTCGGCCAACGGCACGACCGCACCGCGCAGATACGCCGGATCCACCGAACGCACCGGCGTCCCGGTGGCCTTCACCAGGTGATCGATACCGCCGGTGTGATCGTGATGGTGATGGGTGATCAGGGTCAGCGCGATCCGGCCGCCGGTGGCCTCGACGATGTCGGCGGTGTGTTTCTTGTCCTTCGGTCCCGGGTCGACGACCACGTAGGAGTCACTGTCCGGACCGCGCAGCAGCCAGGTGTTGGTGCCGTCGAGCGTCATCTGACCGGGATTGTCGGCCAGTAGTACCGATGCCGTCGGGGTGACCTGTCTGACCTGGCTGTACGCGGGATGTTCCAGTGCCATGGCGGCTGCCTAACTAACCTCGACGATCAATTCCACCTCGACGGGCGTGTTCTTGGGCAGTTCCGAGACGCCGACCGCCGAGCGCGCGTGCACGCCCGCCTCGCCGAACACCTCACCCAGGAACTCCGACGCGCCGTTGATCACGATCGGCTGATCGCTGAATCCCGGCGCCGAGGCGACGAATCCGACGACCTTCACGATCCGCACCACCTGGTCGAGCCCGACCAGATCGTGCACGGCCGCGAGCGCGTTCAGCGCGCACAGCCGGGCCGCCTCCTTGGCCTGCTCCACATCCACCTCGGCCCCGACCTTGCCGACCGCCGACAATTCACCGTCGACGAAGGGCAGCTGGCCGGAGGTGTACACCAGCGAACCGGTGCGCACGGCGGGGATGTAGGCCGCGACAGGCGCGGCGACCGGCGGCAGCGTGACACCGAGCCGGTCGAGCGCGTCCTTCCACGCGGTGGCCACGGCTACTTCTGCCGCTTCAGGTAGGCGACATGCTGTTCGCCGGTCGGTCCGGGCAGCACCGAAACCAGTTCCCAGCCATCGGAACCCCACTGATCGAGGATCTGCTTGGTCGCGTGCGTCAACAGCGGCACGGTCGCGTACTCCCAACGGGTGACTTCACTCATGGGGAGAGTTTAGGGCTCACCCCGAACACGTGAGAGAAACGGGTTATAGGCTCGGCGACGTGGGAGCACCAACAGCAGAGCCGGTTTCGTCGGTTCCCGGACCGTCGACCGGATGGCCACAGCGCGCGGCCAAGGCCCGCTTGCACTACGTGACCGGCAAGGGAGGCACCGGCAAGTCGACCGTTTCGGCCGCACTCGCACTCGCGCTCGCCGCGGGGGGACGCAAAGTGCTGCTGGTCGAGGTCGAGAGTCGCCAGTCCATCGCGCAATTGTTCGACCGGCCACCGTTGCCGCCCACCGAGACCCATATCGCCAGCGCCGACGGCGGCGGCGAAGTGACGGCGCTGGCACTGGACATCGAGTACGCGTTCCTCGAATACCTCGACATGTTCTACAACCTCGGCTTCGCGGGCCGGGCGATGCGCCGGATGGGCGCCATCGAGTTCGTCACCACCATCGCGCCTGGTCTGCGCGATGTGATCCTCACCGGCAAGATCAAAGAATGCGTGGTTCGCACCGGCAAGGACGGCAAGCCCGCCTATGACGACATCGTCGTCGACGCGCCGCCGACCGGCCGGATCGCCGGGTTCCTCGACGTCACCACGGCCATGGCCGAGATCGCCAAGGGCGGCCCGATCGCCTCGCAGGCCGAGGGCGTGTCCAATCTGCTGCACTCCGATCAGACGATGATCCACCTGGTGACGCTGCTCGAGGCGCTGCCGGTGCAGGAGACCGCCGACGCGATCGCCGAACTCACCGCCGACGATCTGCGGATCGGCACGGTGATCGTCAACCGGGCGGCCACCGCCGAACTCACCCCCGCGGTGCGCGACACGGCCGTGGCGGGCGAGCTCGACACCGCCGCCATCGCCGCAGGCCTGGCGAAGGCCGGGATCACCCTGTCCGAATCCGACTTCGACGGCCTGATCGCCGAAACGGTCGATCACGCGATCGTGCTCACCGCGCAGAACGCGAGCGCCGCCGAACTGGCGCAGATCGATGTCCCCCAGCTGTCGCTGCCCGCCCTCGGCGACGGCATCGACCTCGGTGGCCTCTACGAACTGGCCGAACAGCTATCCGCGCAGGGAGTCCGATGAGCGAGCACGTTTCCACCCCGCCCTTATTGGACGTTTCGAAGATCATCGCCGATCCGAACGCCAAGGTGATCGTGTGCTGCGGGTCCGGCGGGGTCGGCAAGACCACCACCGCGGCCTCGATCGCGCTGCGAGCGGCGGAATCGGGCCGCAAGGTGGTGGTGCTGACCATCGATCCGGCGCGCAGGCTGGCGCAGTCGCTCGGCGTGGCCGAGCTGGACAACACCCCGCAGCGCGTGGAACTCCAGCCCGAGGTGCCCGGCGAGCTGCACGCGATGATGCTGAACATGCGCCGCACCTTCGACGACATGGTGCTCGAGCACACCAGCGCCGACAAGGCCGAGCAGATCTTCGCCAATCCGATCTATCAGACGGTGGCGTCCTCGTTCGGTGGCACGCAGGAGTACATGGCGATGGAGAAGCTCGGCCAGCTGGCCGCGCGCAAGGAGTGGGACCTGATCGTGGTCGACACTCCGCCCTCGCGCAACGCGCTGGATTTCCTCGACGCGCCCAAGCGGCTCGGCACGTTCCTCAACGGCAAGATGATCCGGTTGATCATGGCGCCGGGGCGCGGTGTCGGCCGATTCGTCACCGGGGCGATGAGCCTGGCGATGCGCGGGGTGTCGACCATCGTCGGCGGGCAGATGCTCAAGGACGCCTCGACGTTCCTGCAATCGCTGGAATCGCTGTTCGGTGGGTTCCAGGACCGGGCCGAACGCACCTTCGCGATGCTGTCCCGGCCGGGCACCCACTTCCTGGTGGTCGCCGCGCCCGAGCCGGACGCGCTGCGCGAGGCGTCGTTCTTCGTCGACCGGCTCTCGACCGAGAAGATGCCGCTGGCCGGTCTGGTGCTGAACCGGACGCACCCCGCGCTCTCGGAGCTGTCCGGTGATCACGCGCTGACCGCGTCGGACCAGCTGGCCGATTCGGACCCGCTGACTGCCTCGGTGCTGCGCATCCACGCGGACCGGGTGTCGACGGCAGCGCGGGAGCGGCGGCTGCTGCATCGCTTCACCGGTGCGCATCCGCGCGTGCAGATCGTCTCGGTGACGGCGCTGCCCTTCGAGGTCTCGGACCTCGAAGCACTGCGCGCGGTCGCCGATCAGCTGACAGGTACCCCGGCTTCGGCCTGATCGATTCAGACAAATCCGCTATAGCTCACAATCCGGTAACACTCACGAACGGCGCCGATTCCGCAAACCACGCGGTCTCGGCGCCGTTTGTGATAACGGTCCGGTCTCGTCTGCTAGATAGCCACCTGGTGCTGCCGCTGGGCGTTGAAGAATTCGGCCCACGACGTCACGTCGGGATGCTGTTTGAGCAGCGCACGCCGCTGCCGCTCGGTCATCCCGCCCCACACACCGAACTCGACCCGGTTGTCGAGCGCATCAGCACCGCACTGCATCAGCACCGGGCAGTGACGGCAGATCGTTGCCGCCTTGCGCTGGGCCGCACCGCGAACGAACAGCTGATCAGGGTCCACTTCCTTGCATCGCGCCTGGGCAACCCAAGCGATCCTTGCCTCGGCCTGCTCTACATCCAGTCGAGCGATGGGGGTTGTGATGTGCATTTGATGTGCCCCTTTGCAGTCCGAACACCGTTGTGCGGCGCTCCAGAATCGCGAGCGCGGATCACAGCAACCCAACTACCGCTGCGTCCCGCACCACATTCCACTTTGAGTGTTAGCTCTATCACACTGGGTTCTCAATCTAGGTAAAGGTATGGCGGTTACGCAAGACCGCCCCCTGATTTTTTGGTACGGGCGTCCATTCAAATCCGGCCAGAACGGCGCAGTAGTGCTGTTCACCGGCGTGGCCGGTCGCGACACGCCGATGTGATCATTTTGTTGACACGCCCGAGCAACCCCCCTGGCACCGCCCGGACATTCCCCATCGAGCAGCACAGCAGTGAACCTCGCCACGCCACCCCTTAGTCTGGGCTGGTGCCGATCACTCAAACGCTCGCGAGGCTGGCCGGCAGCTGCGCGCTGGCCGCCGTGCTTGTCGCTGGGCTGTTGTTCCCCTTGGCCGGTGGATTCGGGTTCATCTCCAACCGCGCCGCCGATGCCGTCGACAATGTCTCAGCCGAACTGGTGGAGGGCACCGTCCCCGCCGTTTCGACCATGGTCGACGCGAACGGGTCGCCCATGGCGTGGCTCTACGAGCAACGCCGCTTCGAGGTGCCCAGCGATCGCATCTCCAACAACATGAAGCTGGCGATCGTGTCCATCGAGGACAAACGCTTCGCCGACCACAAGGGCGTGGACTGGCAGGGCACGCTGCGCGCGTTCCTCACCAACACCTCCTCCGGTGCGGTGCAGCAGGGCGCGTCGACCCTGGACCAGCAGTACGTGAAGAACTTCAACCTGCTCGTGGTCGCCAAGACCGACGCCGAACGCCGCGCCGCGATCGAGACCACACCGGCGCGCAAGCTGCGCGAGATCCGGATGGCGCTCACGCTGGACCGCGAACTGTCCAAGGACGAGATCCTCACCCGCTACCTGAACCTGGTGCCCTTCGGCAACGGTTCCTACGGCGTCCAGGACGCCGCCCAGACCTACTTCGGCATCGACGCGGCCCAGCTCAACATCACCCAGGCGTCGATGCTGGCGGGCATGGTGCAGTCCAGCTCCAAGCTGAACCCCTACACCAACGTGAACGGCGTCACCGACCGCCGCAACACCGTGCTCGACACGCTGATCCAGAACATCCCGCACCGCGCCGAGGAGTTCCGCAAGGCCAAGGCCGAACCGCTCGGTGTGCTGCCCGAGCCCAAGGGTCTGCCGCGCGGGTGCATCTCGGCCAACGACAAAGGCTTCTTCTGCGACTACGCGCTGCAATACCTGGCCGAGGCCGGGATCAGTCGCGAACAGATCGACAAGGGCGGCTACCTGATCAAGACCACCCTCGATCCGGTCCTGCAGGAATCGGTGAAGCGTTCGGTGAACGAGCAAGCCGACCCCAACCTCGACAACATCGCCGAGGTCATGTCGGTGGTCGCGCCCGGTCAGGATTCGCACCCCGTTCTCGCGATGGCGTCGAGCCGCACATACGGCCTCAACCGCGACGCGAACGAGACGCTGCTCGGCCAGCCGTACTCGCTGGCCGGTGACGGCGCCGGCTCGATCTTCAAGCTGTTCACCACCGCCGCCGCGATGGAGAAGGGCCTCGGAATCGCCGCCCAGGTGGATGTCCCCGGTACCTACGCAGCAAGGGGCATGGGCTACTCGAACTCGCCGGGCTGCCCGGCCGACTCGTGGTGCGTCAAGAACGCGGGCAACTACCCGGGATCGATGTCGGTGACCGACGCGCTCGCCACTTCGCCCAACACCACCTTCGTGAAAATGATCCAGGACGTCGGCGTCGAGGCCGCCGTGGATATGGCTGTGCGCCTCGGCATGCGGGCATACACCGAACCCGGCACCTCCGGCCACGGCAACTCGAGCCTGGCCGACCACATCAAGAACAACAACATGGGCTCGTTCACCCTCGGCCCGTTCTCGATCAACCCGCTCGAGCTGACGAACGTGGCCGCCACACTGGGCTCGGGCGGCAAGTGGTGCCCGCCCTCGCCGATCAAGGAAGTCCTCGACCGCAGCGGCAAGACCGTTCCGCTCACCCAGCAGGCCTGCGAGCAAGTGGTCGACCCCGGCCTGGCCAACACCCTCGCCAACGCGATGAGCAAGGACGACATCAGCGGTACCGCCGCGGGCGCGGCGCGTGCCGCGGGTTGGGCGGCGCCGATGTCGGGCAAGACGGGCACCACCGAGAGCCACCGTTCCTCGGCGTTCCTCGGCTTCACCAACTCGCTGGCATCGTCGGTCTACGTCTACGGCGACAGCCCGACCCCCGGCGAGATCTGCTCGTTCCCGCTGCGCAACTGTGGCGCCAGCGATGCGTCCGGCCTGTTCGGCGGTAATGAACCGGCCCGCACCTGGTTCAACGCCATCAAGCCGCTGATGGACCGATATCCGCCTGCCGCGCTGCCGCCGCTGGACGACAAGTACGTCCGCGGCGCGAACAACTCCCAGGTCCCCGATGTCGCGGGCAAGTCGCAGGGCGAGGCCACCTCGATCCTGTCCGGTGCCGGCTTCCAGGTCTCCGCGGTGACGGGGGCCGGTTCGCAGGCCAAGGGCACCGTGATGGGCAGTTCCCCGAACGGCTCGGCCATTCCGGGCTCGGTGGTCACGATCTACATCAGTGACGGGACTGTCCGCGTACCCCCGCCGACGACTCCCCCGCCCGCCGCGCCCGCACCGGTGATTCCGGGGCTGCCGCAGATTCCGCGCCTGCCACCGATCCCCATTCCGGTGCCGCGCTAGTCACACGGATAAGGCCGCCGTCCGATTCGGACGGCGGCCTTGTTCGTTTCAGAGCCGGGCTTTGACCGCGGCGGAGATTCGCGAACCGTCGGCCTTGCCGCCTGCCAGCGCGGTGGCGGCCTTCATGACCTGGCCCATCTGCTTCATCCCGGGGCGCGCACCGAGCTCCTCGGCGACCTGGGCGATCGCGGTATCGGCGACCTCCGCCACCTCGGCGTCGTCGAGCTGAGTCGGCAGGTACTCCTCGATGATCTGTTCTTCGGCGCGCTCGTTCGCGGCCAGTTCACCGCGACCGTTCTGCTCGTAGATCACCGCCGCTTCGTTGCGCTTCTTCGCTTCCTTCTGCAACAGCGACACGACATCGGTATCGGAGAGTTCGTGTGCCTCCGTACCGGAGACCTCGGAAGTCTGGATAGCGGCGAGCAGCATCCGCAGGGTCGCGAGACGCAGTTTGTCCTTGGCTTTCATCGCGGTGGTCATATCCGCGCGCAGCTTGGCTTTCAGTTCCGACATGCGGTTTACCGTAGTCGTTCACCCTGTGGAGTCCCATCACATTTTCGTCGCGACGGAAATTCCAGACCGTTTGTGCGGAAACACACGCGCCGATCCGGGAGGGGGTCGCCTATGCTGGGCAAATGCCCGTTATCTCGACGTCCGCTGTCCGCCGAACCGCGTTGGGAGCCGCCGGGGCCGCCGTCGCAGGCATCGGCTACGCCACGCTGATCGAACGGAACGCGTTCGTCCTGCGTGAAGCCACGATGCCGGTGCTCGCGCCCGGTTCGCCGACGTTGCGCATTCTGCACGTCAGTGACCTGCACATGATGCCGGGCCAGCAGCTCAAACAACAGTGGCTGCGCGAACTCGACCGGCTCGAACCCGACCTGGTCGTGAATACCGGCGACAATCTTTCCCATCCCAAGGCCGTGCCCGCCGTGGTGCAATCTCTCGGTGCGCTGCTGGCTCGACCTGGCTTGTTCGTGTTTGGTTCGAATGACTATTTCGCGCCGGTGCCGAAGAATCCGCTGAAGTATTTCAAGAAAGATCACCGTCGCGTCTACGGTGATCCGCTGCCGTGGAAGGACCTGCGCGCGGCATTCACCGAACGCGGCTGGCTCGACCTGACCCACACCCGGCGCGACCTCGAAGTGGCGGGTATCCGCATCGCCAGTGCCGGCGTCGACGACCCGCACCTGCAGCGCGACCGCTACGACACCGTCGCGGGCGCACCGAACCAGCTGGCGCAGCTCAGCATCGGTGTCACGCACTCGCCCGAGCCGCGCGTGCTCGATCGTTTCGCCGAAGACGGCTACGACCTGGTGCTGGCCGGTCACACCCACGGTGGGCAGCTGGTCGTTCCCGGTTACGGCGCGCTGGTCACCAACTGCGGCATCGACAAGTCCCGCGTGAAGGGCGCCTCCCAGTGGGGCGAGCACACCCAGCTGCACGTCTCGGCGGGCATCGGCACCTCACCGTGGGCGCCCTACCGCTTCTGCTGCCGACCCGAAGCCACGCTGCTGACATTGGTCGGCGCCCAGCCCAAGCGGCCCTCCGCCGACACCGGCTTCGGCATTTCGACCTCGGAGGCCGTCGCCCGCTAGGGTCTGGCTCCGAACGACATTTGTCATTGAGGTGTCATCAGGAGACGACCGTGAGCAGTGGACCCGACGACCCGACCGTATCCGGCGGGCCCGGCGCACCGAACCAGCCCGACCAGCAGTGGCAGCGGCCCGGTTCACCGGATCCGGCTGCGGGACAACCGAATCCGGGCACACCCGACCCCACCGCGGTCTGGACGCCGGGCAGCACCGGCCTGCCGCCAACGCTGCGCTGGGACGGCTCCGGCCCACCGCCCGGGCTCCCCGAGCCCACCTCGTGGGCTCCCGCGGGTCCGCAGGATTGGCAGGATTCCGGTAATCCTCCTGCGGGACAACAGGGTCCACCGCCGGGGCAGGGCGACCCGACCCAGCTCCGTCAGCCGGGCGCACCTTGGCCGGGCGCGAATCCGCCTGTGGGCCAGCCGGGTTCGAATCAGCCATGGCAGCCCGGCATGAATCCCCCGGCGGGACAACATCCTCCGGGCCAGCAGTGGCACCCCGGGGGTCCGCAACCGGGCATGAATCCTGCCGGACACCAGCCTGCGGGCCAGTGGGTGCCTCCCGGCCAGCAGTGGGGTGCCCCCGCCGCGGGTAGCCCGCAAGCTTGGGGTGCGGCTGATCCGCAACAGCCTGGTCAGCAGCAGTGGGGCACACAGGCGGGACATGCCGATCCGACCAGGGTCGGCGCGCCGAGCTGGCAGCAGCCCGCGCCGCAGCAATACGGCGAAGTCCCCCCGCTGGACCACCGCGGCGTCCAGTCCTACGGCCAGCCCTTCCCGCCCGGTCAGAA
Organism: Nocardia sp. NPDC058518; assembly: GCF_042719655.1. NCBI lineage: Bacteria > Bacillati > Actinomycetota > Actinomycetes > Mycobacteriales > Nocardiaceae > Nocardia > Nocardia sp. NPDC058518. Next base: position 18,925 of record NZ_JBHXNJ010000029.1, on the reverse strand, counting down.
ATCCGGAAACAAGGCGGCGATCTGGGCCGCGGCAGGTGTCGCGGCGCTTCTCCTGGTCGGCGGCACCATCACCGCGGTCGCGCTGACTCGCGGCGACGACGCACCGACCACCAACGCCGGCGCCACCCCGTCGATGGTCAGCGCCCTGTCCACCACTCCCAAGCCGACCTCGTCGAGCAAGTCCGAACCCAGCACGACCACCCCCGCCCCCACGGGTGCCGCGTCGAACCGCAAACCCCTCATCGAGGGCTACCAGGTCGTCGCCTCCCCCGACCGTGGTGCCGCCTACGACGTCCCGGCAGGCTGGAAAGTCGCTACCGAAACCACCATCGGCGGCGTCGGCGAACCGCCCGGTGACTCCGTGATCGGCAAGGGCTACGCCTCCGACGGCCGCGACTACTGCCCCAACTCCACCCGCACCATGTCGCTGCTCACCGGTTCCAAGAACGCCGACAACGCCGCGGCGGGCGCCGAACTCGGCACCAAGGCCGCCCCCCTCGCCTACCAGGGCTCCAAGGGCACCCCCGGCCCCGCCCAGCCTCTGAAGTCGATCGACGGCAGAACCGAGGGCATGTTCACCGAGACCACCGGCACCGTCCCCGCCCCCAAACCCGGCTGCGCCGCCACCTACTCCGTCTACACCTACGCCTTCAAAGGCGCCAAGGACGGCAGCTTCGTCATGGTCATGATCGCCGACACCGGCGTCCCCGGCGCCATCGACGTCGCAGCGGCCAAGCGCATCTTCAGCACCATCAGATCCCTCGACTAACCCCCACCTGACCAGCCAATTTAACGTTTCACGACCCCACGTTGTAAGCTACTTCAGGTTCGCCTCACGGGGTGTGGCGCAGCTTGGTAGCGCGCTTCGTTCGGGACGAAGAGGTCGCAGGTTCAAATCCTGTCACCCCGACGTGTTGGTTGAGACACAGAAGAGCCCCTGATCAGTTCACTGGTCAGGGGCTCTTCGCTTGTCTGTGGGGGTTTGCGGTCGAGGGGGTTCGGCCAGCAGATGGTGATGGCCGTGAGGAAGATCAGGCCGAGGATGAGGGCCAGGATGGTGGGGCTCATGGGGTCGCCCTTCCGGGGTGAGCGGAGTGGGAGCGCGGCGGTGGGCTCGTGGTTCGAGTGTGGGCGTCCGCGTGGCGGGTGGGGTTGCCTGCGTGTTCGGGGTTGGTTGAGAAGTTCTCCCTTCGCGAGGCTCGGCGTGGTGAGGGTGCCGGTGTGAGCAAGGGATAACGTGGCGCTTACTTTCTGTCACTTGATAGAAATTCGCGGTCGATAGCGTATACACCCATGTCGACAAGGGTGGATGCACCGGGCGATGGCTCGGGACGGCCGTTGCGTGACGTCGTGTATTCGACGTTGCGGGGGGAGTTGATGAACGGCGACATCCGGTTCGGGGAGCGACTCACCGAACCGAAACTGTCGACCAGGTTCGGGATCTCCCGCACGCCGGTTCGGGAGGCGCTCACGATGCTCTGCTCGGACGGGCTGTTGCAGCGTGAGGAGTTCGGGTTCAGTCCGGTGCGGCCGAGTGTGGCGCGCATTCGCGATCTCTACGAGCTGCGGCTGACCCTGGAGCTGGGTGGGATGACGCGGGTGCGGGTGGATCCGCGGCTCACCCACGACGCGGCGCTGCTGCGCACCGAACAGGAGAAATGGCTGGCTCTACAGGCCGACCCGCCCGCCCAGGAGCCGGGTTTCGTCGTCGTCGACGAGGAATTCCACGTCGCGCTGCTGACCGCGGCGGGCAATGCCGAGATGGTGCGCGCCCTGGTGGCGGTGAACTCCCGGATCCGGCATGTGCGCATGTACGACTTCATGATCAACAACCGCATCGAGACCACGATCAGCGAGCACCTCGGCATCCTCGACGCGGTTCTCGCCGACGACCTCACGCTGGCTCAGCAGCTCTTGCACACCCACATCGGCGATTCGCTGGATGTGGTGCTCGAGCGCATTTCGCGTGCCGTTGCCGCCATGTCCCTCAGCGAATAGAGCCCTCAGTGATCACAGGAGCGTCAATGTCTCTAACCCCGACCGCGCGGGTCGCCGCCGCCTACGCGCGGATCGCCGAGGTGGATCGGCCCGAGGTCTGGATCACGCTGCGGTCGCAGGAGGATCTGACGACCGAGGCCGTCGATCTGGAACGCCGTGTCGCCGCGGGCGAGAAACTCCCGCTGGCAGGTCTGCTCCTCGCGGTGAAGGACAACGTCGACGTGGCGGGGTTGCCCACCACCGCCGCCTGTCCTGAATTCGCCTATACGGCAACGGAAACCGCCGCTGCTGTGCAGCGTCTGGTCGCGGCGGGCGCGCTGGTTCTCGGCAAGACCAACCTCGACCAGTTCGCCACGGGGCTCGTCGGCACTCGCAGCCCCTACGGTGCTGTGCGCAATGCGCTGCATCCCGAATTGATCTCGGGTGGTTCGAGTTCCGGCTCGGCGGCGGCTGTCGCGCTCGGCATCGCCGACCTCGCCATCGGCACCGATACGGCGGGCTCGGGTCGCGTGCCCGCCGCGTTCCACGGAATCGTGGGCATCAAGGCGACCCTCGGCGTGATCCCCACCCATGGCGTCGTCCCCGCCTGCGCCGACTATGACGCGGTCACCATTTTCGCCGCCGACCTCGACCTGGCCGTCACCGCAGCAAAGTTGATGACGGGCAAGGATTCTCGAGATCCACGTAGCCGCGAATGGCCCGCTGACGTCCGCCTCGCGGTATCCGCCGATCCCAAGATCGCAATCCCCCGGCCCGAAGATCTCGAGCCCCTGAACCCGGCCTACCGCACAGCCTTCACCGAAACTGTTGCAGCCCTGCATAATCAGGGGCTCCATATCACCGAAATCGACATCTCCCCACTTCTCGACGCAGCCCGCCTGCTCTACGACGGCGCGATGGTAGCCGAGCGATACGCGGCGGTCGGCGAGTTCGTCGACAAAGGCGCCCTCGGGCTCGACAAAACCGTCGCTGGAATCATCGGTGCCGCAAAAGAACTCGACGCCCATGCTTTCGTCCATGATCTGGACACCCTGGCCAGAGCACGCACCACCGCGGCGACACTGCTCGCCGACTTCGACGGTCTCCTACTCCCCACCACCACCGAGCACCCGTCGATCGCCGAAGTCGAAGCCGACCCACTGGCGATCAACCGCCGTCTCGGCACCTACACAAACTTCTGCAACCTCCTCGACCTCGCGGCCGTCGCGGTCCCCGGAAAGCCCACCACCGACGGCCTCCCGTTCGGCGTGACGGTCGTAGTCCCCGCCTTCGCCGACCAACTCGCCGTCGACCTGGCCGCCCGCATCACCGACACCCCGGCACCGCTACTCGTGGAAACCGGTGTGCCCCTCGCGGTTTTCGGCGCACACCTGCGCGGCCAACCCCTGCACTGGCAACTCGAACACCTCGGCGCCCGCTTCGCAGGCGAGATCACCACCAGCGACGCCTACCGACTCACCGCCCTCGACACCACCCCGCCCAAACCCGGACTGGTCCGCCACGGTGACGGGCAGGGCGCACCGATCCTCGGCGAACTGTTCCTGGTCTCCCCGGCGGGCATCGGCCGATTCCTCGCCGAACTACCGCCGCCGATGGCCCTGACCAGCATCGATCTGTCCGACGGACGCGCGGTGGTCGGCTTCGCGTGCAGCTACGACGCCGCCGTCGCCGCCACCGACATCACGCGGTACGGGAGCTGGGTGGCGTATCTACGGGATCGATGACGTCGATGCCGAGCTCGGCGAGCAGGCCCGTCACGCGATGACCGATGTCATCGCGGATGGGCCGCACATGCTCGACCTCCAGCCCGGCCGGATCCTCGATGATCCATTCCTCGTAGCGCACCCCCGGCACCAGCGGACACGTGTCGCCGCAGCCCATCGTGACGATCACGTCGGCGGCGCGGATGATCTCGTCGGTCCACGGCTTCGGATACTCGCGCGAGATATCGACGCCGACCTCTTCCATCACCGCCACGGCGGAAGGATTGAGCTGCCCGCTCGGCACCGACCCGCCCGACCAGGCCACCGCCCGACCCAGCGCCAAGTCCTCGAAGAAGCCGAGCGCCATCTGCGAGCGGCCCGCATTGTGCGTACAGAGGAACAGCACCGTCGGGCGCGGCTGGGCCACCTTGCCCTCGATCTTGGCCAGCGCCTGCAAGCGCTGCCGCCCGAATCGCTCGGCCAGCAGCGGTAAGTACAGGGTCACCGTCGCCCTGGCGGCGAAGTCGTCGTAGGAGGAATGCAGGAAACGATGGATCGTCTCCGGCTCGAACATTGTCGCGAATTCTTCGCGCAGCCGCACCTCAGCACGGTCGAGCGCGTCGGAGTGCTCCGCAATATCGACCACCCCACAACCCTTACCCGAATCCGGGCCATACGCAAACGGCCGGGCCGATCACCCCTCGATCAGACCGGCCCGGTCCGCATACCCGACGACACGTCATGGAACATTCCCGGCCCAGCCCGTCGGTGTGGTTACCGTCGGCAGTGCGTCTTCAGCGTCTGGAAGAGCCACCTTCTGGTCTGCACCGCCGGGTCCGACCGATCACCCCTCGAGACCGATCGGACCCGGTTGTTCCGGTGTCTGAAGCAACAATGCGGTGTCGGTCTCTAGAGCTTCTTAAGAACAACTTGTCGGCAAACGCGCGTCGTCGGCGATGATGGAAGTACCGACGCAAGGAGAACGACGATGGAAACCGCGATCGTCTGGTTGCTGGCAAGCATCCTGTACTGGTTCAGCAACTTCTGACCCCTGACACCGACCACGAAAGAGCCCGGAACCAGGCCCTTCGCCCCGCTATGACACGAGGCAGGTACGCCTTTCGCGGTACCTGCCTCATGCGTTGCGCGGATCACATCGAGCCGTCGGAATAGTTCACTGCCTGCCGCGGTTGAACACGGGAGTCGACGTCCGAACAGCCCCGGGCCTCACCCCTTTGTCGCTACGAGCGACCACCCGCCGAGAGGCGCTTGTGGGGCGTCGGCCCCAGCGAACGCCGCCAGGTCACCCTCATCGACCTGGCGGCGTTTGTCTTGTCCGGGTCGCGGGCCCTTCGCCCATGCTCGAGGATGGGCCTATGACTTCGGATGGGCGGTTGCGGCGGGGGTTGGGGTTGGGGGACTCGGTAGTCGTGGGGTTGGGGGCGATGGTGGGGGCCGGGGTTTTCGCGGCGTTGGGTCCTGCGGCAGGGGTGGGTGGGTCTTGGTTGCTGGTGGCTTTGGGGGTGGCCGCGGTGATCGCCTATTGCAATGCGATGTCTTCGGCGCGGTTGGCCGCGCTGTATCCGGTGTCCGGGGGGACGTATGTGTACGGGCGGGAGCGGTTGGGGGCGTTTTGGGGATACTTGGCGGGGTGGGGGTTCGTGGTGGGGAAGACGGCGTCGTGTGCGGCGATGGCGTTGACGGTGGGGAGTTACGCGTGGCCGGAGCAGGCGCACGCGGTGGCTGTGGGAGCCGTGGTGCTGGTGACGGGGATCAACTATGTGGGAGTGCAGAAGTCGGCGTCGGCGTCGCGGGTGATCGTGGCGGTCGTGCTGGCGGTGCTGGCGGTGGTTGTTGTGGTCGGGGTCGGTGGGAGTCATACGGAGGCAACGGTTCTCGACAAGGAGATCGGGCCGTATGGGGTGTTGCAGGCGGCGGGGTTGTTGTTCTTCGCGTTCGCGGGGTACGCGCGGATCGCCACGCTCGGAGAGGAGGTGCGTGAGCCGGAGCGCACAATTCCGCGGGCGATCATGCTCGCATTGGCGGTGGCATTGGCGGTGTACGCCCTGGTCGCGGTGGCCGCGTTGCTGACGTTGGGGTCGGGTGGGCTGGCGGCGGCGCGTGATCCGCTCGCGCAGGTCGTCGAGGCGGCGGGGGCCGGCTGGTTGGCGCCCGTGGTGCGGGTGGGTGCGGTGCTGGCGGCGGCGGGTTCGCTGCTGGCGTTGATCTTGGGGGTTTCGCGGACTTCGCTGGCGATGGCGCGTGACGGCCATCTGCCCAAGGGGTTGGCCGAGATCCATCCGAAATACGCTGTCCCGCATCGGGCCGAGCTCGCGGTGGGTGTGGTGGTCGCGGTGCTCGCGGCGACGGTGGATCTGCGGGCGGCGATCGGGTTCTCGTCGTTCGCGGTGCTCGCGTATTACCTCGTCGCCAACCTGTCGGCGGCCACACTGACCGCCGCCGAGGGTAGGCCGCAACGCTGGGTTCCGGTGCTCGGCGCGGTGGGTTGTGTGGTGGTCGGGTTCGCGTTGCCGATCGGATCGGTGCTGGCCGGGCTCGCTGTGCTCGCGGTTGGTGCTGCGGTATATGGGATTCGCGGTTGATTCCGCGGCCACGCTATACGGGTTACGGTGCGTGTCGGGGGCTACTCTCGCCCACATGCGGCACATCACGGGCGTTTTCGCAGGAACGATCGCTGCGGTGCTGGCCTCGGCGAGCTTGTTCGCCGTTCCGGCCCACGCTGCGCCGAGTACGACCTGCGAGGTGACATCCGGTCGCGAATTGGAACGAGCCGAACCCGAACAGGTCGGGCTGGATTCGGCGAAACTCGAAGCGGCACTGCAGTTCGCCGCCACGCGTAACCGGCTCAATGTCCAGATCTTCCGGCACAACTGCCTCGTCGGTGAAGGGCTGCGCAACGACGAGACCGGCAATACGCCGTGGAACATCTGGAGCGTCACCAAATCGGTGGTGTCGATGCTGGCCGGAATCGCCTCCGACGAAGGCAAAATCGACATCGCCGCGCCCATCGACCGCTATCTGCCGCCCGGTCTCGGCGACGCGGTGCACCGCTCGATCACCGTCGAGAACCTGCTCACCGAAACCTCAGGTATGAAGGTGGGTGTGCTTTCGGAGGGCATCACCGCGGTGATCCCTATCGACCCGCACTCGGCGGTGCAAGCGCTGTCGGTGGAGTTGACCAACCCGCCCGGCACCACGTTCAGCTACAGCCAGCGCAATGTGGACCTGCTGTCGTATGTGATCGAGCTGGCCGTCGGCGAACCGCTCCAGCAGTTCGCGCAGCGGGAATTGTTCGACCCACTCGGCATCCCGCGCACCGACTACTACTGGGCGAGTGACCGATCCGGCCACACCTACGGCTACGCCCACCTCATGCTGCCGCCCAACGACCTGGCCAAGATCGGGCTGCTCGTCTCCAATGACGGCCGCTGGGGCGCCGAACGGGTGATATCGGCCGACTATCTGCGCAAAGCCCGCACACCGTCGAAGGCGAACAGCTGCTACGGCTACCTGTTCTGGCTCGGGGCCAACTGCGGCGAATCCCCCGAATTCCTGGCCGACGACACGTATTTCATGTCCGGGCTCGGCCTGCAGAACGTGTTCTTCCTGCCCAGCCTCGACATGACGGTGATGTGGACCGGCCCCTTCGGCAACCAGACCGCCCACGGCCCGAGCGGCGTCCTCGCGCACGCCGAAGAACTGCCCCACGAATTCTTCCGCCGCCTGTTCGCCGCCATCACCGACACGCGGGTCCCGATCGCCGAACCCTACGTAGAGCCTCCACTCCAATTCGACGCGGGCAAGCTCATCGACGCCAACATCCTGCTTGCCGTCTTCGGCATCGGCCCCGGCGCCTACCCCGGCTGCACCGTCTTCGACTGCCTCAACCAGCCCCTTGCCCCGCCGTTCGCCAGCATCCCACCCGGCTGCGCCATCCTCGCCTGCGTAGGCAACGACCCACGCACCCCTGGCATCCGCCCGATCGGCTGAGGACAGCAGAAAGGCCGGGCCATCGTGATCGATGACCCGGCCTTCCTGCGAGAATCAGCGGTTTTCGAGCAGCACTTCCGCGATCTGAATCGTGTTGAGCGCGGCGCCCTTTCGCAGGTTGTCACCCGAGATGAACAGTGCGAGACCACGGCCGCTCGGCACGCCCGGATCCTGGCGGATGCGGCCGACGAGGGAGTCGTCCTGGCCCGCGGCGGCCAGCGGGGTCGGCACGTCGACCAGGCGCACGCCCGGCGCCTTGGCCAGCAGTTCCTTGGCCTGCAGCACCGAAAGCGGTTCGGCGAATTCGGCGTTGATCGACAGCGAGTGCCCGGTGAAGACCGGAACCCGCACGCAAGTGCCGCTCACCAGCAGATCGGGCAGCCCGAGGATCTTGCGACTCTCGTTGCGCAGCTTCTGATCCTCGTCGGTCTCGAAGGAACCGTCATCGACCAGGGCACCGGCCAGCGGGATCACGTTGAAGGCGATCGGCGCGACGTAGTTGTTCGGCGCGGGGAACTCAGCGGCCGAACCGTCGTGCACCAGCTTCTCCGCGTCGGCGGACACCGCGCGGATCTGCGAGGCGAGCTCCTCCACGCCGGACAGCCCGCTACCCGAAACAGCCTGGTAGCTCGAAACGATCAGTCGCTGCAGCCCGGCCACGTCGTGCAGCGGCTTGAGCACCGGCATCGCGGCCATGGTGGTGCAGTTCGGGTTCGCGATGATGCCCTTGGGCAGGTTGCGGGTGGCCTCGGGGTTGACCTCCGACACCACCAGCGGCACATCGGGGTCCTTGCGCCAGGCCGAGGAGTTGTCGATCACGGTCACACCGGCCGCGGCGAAACGCGGGGCCTGCACACGCGACATGGTGGCACCGGCCGAGAACAGCGCGATGTCGAGGCCGGCGGGATCGGCGGTCTCGGTGTCCTCGACAACGATCTCGCCGCCACGCCAGGGCAGCGTCTTGCCCGCGGACCGAGCGGAGGCGAAGAACCGCACCTCGTCGGCCGGGAAGTTGCGCTCTTCGAGCAGCTTGCGCATGACGGTGCCGACCTGACCGGTCGCACCGACAACACCTACACGTACACCCATTGCTTAACGCCCCGTTCCGCCGTGGACGACAGCGGCCTCGTCGCCGCCGAGATCGAATGCCCTGTGCAACACCTGTACCGCTTCATCGAGTTCGGTATCGCGCACCAGCACCGAGATCCGGATCTCCGAGGTGGAGATCAGGTCGATGTTCACGCCCGCGTCGGCCAGCGCTTCACAGAAGGTGGCGGTGACGCCCGGGTGCGACTTCATTCCGGCGCCGACCAGCGACACCTTGCCGATGTGGTCGTCGGAGAGGATCTCGGCGAAGCCGATCTCGTCCTGGCGCGCGGTGAGCATCTGCACCGCGCGGACCAGATCGGTCTTGGGGCAGGTGAAGGTGATGTCGGTCTTGCCCGTGTCGACCTTGGAGATGTTCTGCAGCACCATGTCGATGTTGATCTCGGCGTCGGCCACCGCGCGGAACACCTTGGCCGCGTAGCCCGGCTCGTCCGGTAGGGCGACGACGGTCACCTTGGCTTCGCTGCGGTCGTGCGCGACGCCGGTCAGGATTGCCTGCTCCACGGGAATGTCCTCCATCGATCCGAAAACAGTGGTGCCGATCTTGTCGGTGTAGGACGACCGAACATGAACGGGAACGTTGTAGCGGCGCGCGTATTCCACGCAGCGCAGCATGAGCACCTTCGAGCCGCAGGCCGCCATCTCGAGCATCTCCTCGTAGGAGATCTTGTCGAGCTTCTGGGCGTCGGGCACGATGCGCGGGTCGGCGGAGAAGATGCCGTCGACGTCGGTGTAGATCTCGCAGACATCGGCTTTCAGCGCCGCGGCCAACGCGACGGCGGTGGTGTCGGAACCGCCGCGGCCCAGTGTGGTGACGTCTTTGCTGTCCTGGCTCACGCCCTGGAAGCCCGCCACCAGCACGATCTGACCCTCGGCGAGTGCCTCTTGCAGGCGGCCAGGGGTCACGTCGATGATCTTGGCGTTGCCGTGCGCGCCGGTGGTGATCACGCCGGCCTGCGAACCGGTGAACGAGCGAGCCTCGGCGCCGAGAGTATGAATAGCCATGGCCACCAAGGCATTGGAGATGCGCTCGCCCGAGGTGAGCAGCATGTCCATCTCGCGAGCAGGCGGCGCCGGGGCCACCTGCTCCGCGAGATCGAGCAATTCATCGGTCGTGTCACCCATGGCCGAGCACACGACAACTACGTCGTGCCCCTGCTTCTTGGTCTCCACGATCCGTTCAGCGACGCGCCGGATCCGCTCGGCGGTGGCCACCGAGGATCCTCCGTACTTCTGAACTACGAGAGCCACAGCAGGTCCTTCACGATCGAGTGTCAGGTTGGTATCAGCGACCAAGAGTACCGGCCCAGGTCCACCGGTTTTGCTGCTACCTACCCTGCCTGTGGAAAACGACACAGGCTTGTCACCTGTGGATAACCACGGGATTCACGCTCGATCGAACCAGGTGACCTGCGTGCCGTTGTCGAATTCCTTACGCCGCACCGGAGCGAACTGTGTCGGTTTGAAGACGCCGGTGAAGACCGGGACGCCGTCACCCGCGACGATCGGATAGCTCTTGATGATCATCTGGTCGATCTCGTCGAGCAGTTGCCCGGCCAGCTTCCCGCCGCCACACAGCCAGATGTCGCCACCTTCGCGCTGCTTGAGCTCGCGCACCAGCTCGAGGGGATCACCGGAGACGATCTCGACCCCGGGATGATCGGCCTGGTCGAGCGTGGACGAGATGACGTACTGCTTCAGGTGCGAGAACGGGCTCTCGACGTGCTCATCCGGCAGCACGTAGGTGCCGCGCCCCATCAGCACGGTGTCCCAGTGCTCGGCAGGCAGGTCGGGGTCCATGCCGAAGTGCCCACGCAGGTGGGTCGGGATGGCGTCGGGAAACTCGGCCGTCATCCACTCCACATAGTTCTGCGGTGTCGGATAGAAGTCGACCTCGCCGCCGGGACCTGCGATGTAGCCGTCGAGGGAGACGCCGATGTAGTAGACAAGCTTTCGCATGGTTACCGCCTCAGTTGTTGTACTCTGATTGAAGTGGTTTCAACGTAGTACTACAGATGGAGTGGTGTCAAGTGCGTACCAACCCCGAACGACGACAAGCCCTGCTCGACGCGGCCATCGAGGTGCTCGCCGATGAAGGCGCCCGTGGCCTCACCTTCCGCGCCGTGGACAAACAGGCGGCCGTCCCCGCGGGCACGGCATCGAACTACTTCGCCAATCGCGACGAGCTACTGACCCAGGCGGGCATCCGCTTCTACGAGGTGGTGCAGCCGAGCGAGGAGACGATGGCCCTGGTCAGCGATGGCCCCAAAACCATCGAGAACATCACCGCACTGATGAAAGAGGTGGTCGGGCGCATCGAATCGCATCGCAAGGCCTATCTCGCGCTGCTGGAACTCCGCCTCGAGGCCACCCGGCGCCCCGAACTCCGCGAGGTGCTCACCGAACGCGTCCGCGCCGACATCGATTTCAACGTGCGCAACCATCTGGCATCCGGGCTGCCGGGCGACGCGGAGTCGGTACTACTGCTCTATCTGGCGCTCAACTGGCTCATTGTCGAACACCTCACACTGCCCGGAATCTTCACCGAGGAACAGAGCATGGCGTTGATCGAAAAAGCCGTAGAGCGTGTGATATGCAGCTGACCCGGTCATATGTCCAGACCATAGACGTGTTGACGATCACTAGTACGACTGTGCACAATCGGGCGCGAAAGCTGCGGGGGTTCGGAGGATAGACACAGATGCGCTCGAAGATCGACATCCGATTCACCGTTGACGCCGAGATCGACCAAGTGATGGACGCACTACTGGCCGTTGACCTGATGTCGGAGTGGTCGACCTCGCTCAGTGATGTCCGGGTCGGCCCGCGTGATGCCGACGGCAGGCCACGCCGGGTCTTCGCCACCGCTCACTTCATGGGCAACTCCGACGCCCAGGTGCTCGAATACACCTGGGAGCAATACCGGTCGTCGTGGCGGGTCGTCGACAGCAGCCGCGGATCCAAGGGCGGCGGCTGGATCGAGCTGCTCGACACTCCAGAGGGCACCGAGGTCGACTACCACGTGGAGCTCTCGCTCCCCTTACCCATTCCGGGCATCCTGTTCAACCGCTCGCTGCGCAAGCTGCACGAGGAGACGGTCGCGAACTTCATCGACTTCGCCGAGCGGTACCCCGAGGTCGGGGGCTTCGCGGCCGGCTAGTTGCGCCGTCGGCGAAACCATCGCGTCGTCGATTTCCTGTCCGCGCGAATCGCGGCCAGGGGTGCGACGATTGGCGCATGATCGGAAATCGACGGGCCCGGTTCCAGCCCGTCACCGCAGAGAACTCGGTGACCCAGCTCGAACTCTTCTTCGACCTGGTGATCGTCTTCGCATTCACGATGGTCACGGCGCTGGCCGCCGAGGCGACTACCGCGGCGAACATGCTGCGGGCGACGCTGGTCCTGGCCCTGATGTGGTGGCTGTGGATCGCGTACTCCTGGCTGGGCAATGTGGTGCGGGCCGACGAGGGCATCACCCGGGTCGCGATGTTCGTCGCGATGGGCGGCGCGTTCCTGGCCGCGCTCACCATTCCCGAGGCCTTCACCGATCTACCCGGTGGCTGGTCCGGTCCGCTGGTCTTCGCGGTGGCCTACCTGATCGTGCGACTGGTGCACGTCACGGTGTTCTGGACGATCAGCGCCGGGGATTCGCAGCTGCGCAAGCAGTTGCTGCGCTGGGCGCTCGGCTCGATCACCGTCGGCACCACGCTGCTGGTCGTCGCCGCGATGACGACAGGTCTCGCCCAGATCCTGCTGTGGCTCGCCGCGATCGTCGGCGACATGCTGTGGACCTGGGCGGCGGGCACCGACTGGCGGCTCAACTCGGCCAAGCACTACGCCGAACGCTACGGACTCATCATCATCGTGGCGCTCGGCGAATCCATCGTCTCGATCGGCATCGGGGTGGCCGGCTTGCCCATCTCCTGGCCGATCGCACTCGGTTCCATGCTGGGCCTGGCCATCTCTGGCCTGCTGTGGTGGTTGTACTTCGACGTCGCCGCGATCTCGATCGAGCACGCCTTCGCCCATGCCAAGGACGCGCGGCAGATCAAGATCGCCCAGAACACCTACATGTACGGGCATTTCCCGATGATCGTCGGCATCATCGGTCTCTCGCTCGGGTTGAAGAAGGTGCTGTACTACGTCGGCGACTCGTCGCATCACACGCTCACCGACCCGCTGTACGGCATCCCGCTCGGCGCGCTCTACGGCGGTCCGGCGCTGTTCCTGATCGGCATCACGTTCGCGAAGTACTATGCGACCAAGTCACTGTCGGCCGAGCGCCTCGTGGTCGCCGCGTTGCTGTTCGGGCTCATCCCGTTCGCCGCGCATCTGCCCGCGCTCGCCTCACTCACCCTGCTGTGCGCGCTGCTGGCCGCGCTGGTGATCTTCGAGACCCTGCGATTCGCCGAGCCGCGCGACCAGATCAGACACGCTTGATCTGACCGAGGTGGTGGCGCACGCCGTGCTCGGCGGGCGTCGCCCCACGGTGCGACGGCGGAACCCGCACCCCGGCGCGCACGGCGTCGTTGATCTGGTCGAGGTTCTCCCGCAACATGTCTGCGACGAGTTCGTCGGTGCGCGGGTCGTCGAGCAGCTGGCGCAGCATGCGGTAGACCGTGTCGGCGACGAGCCGGATGATGTCGTCGTGGAACGGGACGTAGCGCAGTTTGCCGGTCTGCGGGTCGTTCTTGATCAGGTCCATGATCAGCTGGTCGACCTCGGCGTGGTTCTCCTCGAGCGCGGCGGCGATGTTCTGGGTGTAGTGGCCCGCGCGCAGGACTTTGGAGACCTCGTCGAGGATCGCGATCGTCATCGGGCGCTTGATGACGTCGACGATCGTGCCGACGAACCGGTTGACGACCGACGCGGTGACCCGCTCCCCCAGCGCCCGATCGGCGACCCGGCCGAGCCGGATCACGATCACCACGATCCGCAGCAGCCGGAAACTGCGGAACAGTGGGCTGGTCACCGGGATCATGCCGAGGATCTCGTACCAGTAGATGAACGGGTACGACCACGGCCAGCCCGCGCGCCGCCAGCGCCACAGGAACTCGACGAGGAAGATCGCGCAGATCGACGTGTCGACGATGACGATCGCGTGATAGGTCGGTTCGCTGACGTCGAAGAAGGTGATCCACACGACCAGCACCACCGAGATGATCGCGAGGATCAGCATGAAGATGTCGGTGCGCAGCGTGGGCGTTTTAGAACGTACGTCCGGCAGGGCCTCGACCCGTTCGATCCCCGGTGAAGCCACTGTTGCTCCTGATCATCTGGCGGTCGGCGCCGCGTAGGTCGGCCTTGAGTTGCCCACGCTAATTGGTTGACCGGTGCCGCGAGGGGTAGTTGCGGACGCCGGGCGGCGGCGTGTTCAGCCCCGCAGGATGGCCTCGATATTGCGTTCAGCCAGCGCGGTGATGGTCAGGGACGGGTTGACTGTTGCGGTGCTGCCGGGGATCGCGGCACCGTCCATCACGTAGAGACCGGGGTGTCCGTGGACGCGGCCGAAGGCGTCGGTGGCCCTGCCGAGGACCGCGCCACCGAGCGGATGCGCGGTGAACTGGGCGTTGGCGTCGTAGCCGAGCGCGCCGTATTCGGCGACCGCGCCCGCGCGTTCGGCGATCCGGTGGTCGACCGCGCGGGCCGCGGCGGCGACCGCGTGCTGGGTGGCCGCCGACCAGTTCAGGCCGACGCCGCCCGTCGCGGCGTGATAGCCGAAGCGGGCGCGGGTCGGGTCGAGGACCATGCCGAGCGAGGCCAGCGCGCCGGTCTCGAACGGAATGCCGGGGATGTACCAGTTCTCCAGGGTGAGGGGCACGCTGGATTCGTCGTAGATCCGGCTCGCGCTCGGCACACCTTGGCCGTGGCCCGCGATGGCGCTCGCGCCGCGGGCCAGCACTACGTCACCGTTGGTGCCGAAACCGTCACCGATGTGCTCGTTGAGGTTGGGCAGCGTCCCGGTGGCCTGGGCCCGGACCAGCAGTTCCGAGGTGCCGATCGAGCCTGCGCCGAGGAACAGCTTGTCGCAGGTCAGGTTGCGGGTGCTCAGCACCTGACCGCTCGGTGCCAGCTTCGACACAGCGACCACGAACTTGCCACTCGCCTCCTGGGCGATGGCGTCGACGCGGTGGCCGGGGAAGACCTGCGACTTGCCGGTCTCGCGCGCATAGCGCAGGTAGTTCTGGTTGAGATCGAACTTGGCGCCGTTGGAGTTGCCGAGGTTCGAGCGGGCCGAGGTGGCCGAGACACGGGAGCTGCCCGCGAGCTCGCTGCGCAGCACGTTCCAGGTGAAGATCGAATCGTTGGGCAGCGGCTGGTAACCGGCCGCGCGCACCTGGTCGTCCCAGGCGCGCGAGTGCGCGAACGGCGAGGAGTTGTAGATGTCGGCGGGCATCGTGTCCAGCCGCAGCATCTGGCGCACCCGCGGGTAGTAGACGCGTTCCAGCTCGCCGTAGTCGACCACACCACCGAAGACCTGGTCGAAGAGCTTGCGTTCCGGCGCGACCATCGCCCCGGTGAAGATCACCGATCCGCCACCGACCGCGGCGGCCCGCCACACATCGATACCGGAGTACTCGGTCACATCCAGCACCCCGCCGAACGCGCCGAAACTCACCGGCACCTTGGTGACGCCGGTGAAGCTGGTGCGATGCCAGAACCCGCGGCCGTCGGGCAGATCGTCGCCGGTGAAGATCTCCCGCCACGGATCGTTGGGCCAGTGCGAACCGCGCTCGAGCACGGTATTGGCGATTCCGGCCTCGGCCAGGCGCAGCGCGGTCACGGCAGCGCCGAAGCCGGATCCGATCACGATGGCGGGCGAGTGCGCGGGCGCGTCGGGAATCGGGGCGAAGATCTCCGGCACCCAGGACCGGAACATCGCCTCGCGCGGATCCGCCGAAGCGGGCGCGCCTGTCAGCGTCGTTCCCACGGCACCGGCAACAGCCGCCAGTCCCGCCGCCTTGAAGAAGGCACGTCTGTGCACCAGGCCACCTCCCTCATCACGCATGGCCGACGCGAAGAATACCCCGCAAACACGCAAATCGCCCGGTGGTACCCACATTTGTCCCAAGTCACGACGGCGCGAGCGGCCCGGCTGGAACTCAGCTGGTGAGCAGGCGTACCACCGCGATCGTTCCGACCACCACGATCACCCCGCGCAGCACATTCGGTGGCAACTTCCGACCCACTTTCGCGCCGAGCTGCCCGCCGATGATCGAACCGACCGCGATCAGCGCCACCGCCTGCCAATCCACCTCGGCGACCACGATGAAGATCACCGCCGACACCGCGTTCACGATCAGCGCCAGCACGTTCTTCACGCCGTTGAGCCGCTGAATGTCCTCGTGCACGAAGACCCCGAGCAAACCGATCAGCAGCACTCCCTGCGCCGCCCCGAAATACCCGCCGTAGATGCCGGTGGCGAACACCGCGACCAGCAGGATCGGGCCACCGTGCTCCGGCGCGGCCGATTCACCGCCCTCGCGGCGCTGTTTCACCCACGCGGCCAGTCGTGGCTGCACGACAACGAGGATCAGCGCCACGATGATGAGGACCGGGACGATCGCCTTGAACGCCTCTTCCGGCATCGTCAGCAGCAGGATCGCGCCGGTGATGCCGCCGAGCAGCGACGCGGTGCCCAATTGCAGCAGTCGCGACCGCTGTCCCCGCAGTTCGCGCCGGTACCCGATTACCCCGCTCACCGAGCCGGGGACGAGCCCGATCGTGTTCGACACATTCGCCGTCACCGGTGGCAACCCGAACGCGAGCAGCGCGGGAAAGGTGATCAGCGTGCCCGATCCGACGATCGTATTGATGCCACCCGCCGCGATACCCGCGGCGAAGATGGCCACCTGTTGTAACCAAGTCATTCGAATTCCTTTGGTACGTCTCGTCGGACGCGCAGGTCCGTACAAGCGTGCGTTATGGGGGAAACCGTACTGGTCAACTGGTGAGTGAATGGCAGCGGACTTGATTCACCGAATTGGTCCGGGTCGCTGACAAGCGAGGGTGGGCACGCGGTAAGCTCGGAGGATCATGCTGCAGCGGGCTCTTCTTCTCGGCCGCCGCGACGGGTCCTGATACGGACCGGCTCCCGTCGCGGGGTTCCAACGCGCCGGTCGACCCGCTCCCATCAGGGAATCCATCACACCCACGGAGAAACTTGCATGTCCTCGGCTGACGCATTCGTATCCGCTTCGCGCACCATTTCGGCCCCCGGCAAACCCGCACCGGCCGACCAGCCCGCCTGGAACACCCAGAAGAACTCCTCGATGCCGTCGTTCCGGTATCGGCCCTTCGCCGAAGAGGTCGAGCCGATCACGGTGCCCGACCGCACCTGGCCGGACAAGATCATCGATCGCGCGCCCGCGTGGTGCGCCGTCGACCTGCGTGACGGCAACCAGGCCCTCATCGACCCGATGAGCCCGGCCCGCAAGCGCCGCATGTTCGACCTGCTGGTGCGGATGGGCTACAAGGAGATCGAGGTCGGGTTCCCGGCCGCGAGCCAGACCGATTTCGATTTCGTCCGCGAGATCATCGAAGACGGCGCGGTCCCCGCCGACGTCACCATCCAGGTCCTCACCCAGTGCCGCGCCGAGCTGATCGAGCGCACTTTCGAGGCCTGCGCCGGCGCACCGAACGTGATCGTGCACTTCTACAACTCCACCTCGATCCTGCAGCGTCGTGTGGTCTTCCGCGCCGAGCGCGACGCGGTGAAGAAGATCGCCACCGATGCCGCGAAGCTGTGCCTGGAGATCGAGAAGCGCTACCCCGACACCGAGTGGCGCTACGAGTACAGCCCGGAGTCCTACACCGGCACCGAGCTGGACTACGCCCGTGAGGTCTGCGACGCGGTCTCCGAGATCATCGCGCCGACTCCCGAGAAGCCGCTGATCCTCAACCTGCCCGCGACCGTCGAGATGGCCACGCCGAACGTGTACGCCGACTCGATCGAGTGGATGCACCGCAATCTGGCCCGTCGCGATTCGATCGTGCTGTCGCTGCACCCGCACAACGACCGTGGCACCGCCGTCGCGGCCGCCGAACTGGGCTACCAGGCCGGCGCCGATCGCATCGAGGGCTGCCTGTTCGGCAACGGTGAACGCACCGGCAACGTCTGCCTGGTGACGCTGGGCATGAACATGTTCTCGCGCGGCATCGACCCGCAGATCAACTTCTCCGATATCGACGAGGTCCGTCGCACGGTGGAGTACTGCAACCAGCTGGCCGTCGCGGAACGTCACCCCTACGGCGGCGATCTGGTCTACACCGCGTTCTCCGGCAGCCACCAGGACGCCATCAACAAGGGCCTCGACGCGATGAAGGCCACCGCCGACGCGCAGGGCGCCGACGTGTCCGACATCGTCTGGGAGGTCCCGTACCTGCCGATCGACCCGAAGGATGTCGGCCGCACCTACGAGGCCGTGATCCGGGTGAACTCGCAGTCCGGCAAGGGCGGCGTGGCCTACATCATGAAGACCGATCACGGGCTGGTGCTGCCGCGTCGCCTGCAGATCGAGTTCTCGCAGGCCATCCAGGCGATCACCGACGGTGAGGGCGGCGAGGTGACGCCCAAGGAGATGTGGGACGTCTTCGCCACCGAGTACCTGAACCCGATCCTGCCGCTCGAGCGGATCAAGCAGAAGGTCACCGCCGCCGAGACCGACGGTGGTGTGGACTCGATCGTGGCGACCGTGAAGGTCGAGGGCGCCGAGCAGGAGATCAGCGGTTCCGGCAACGGCCCGCTGGCCGCGTTCGTCGACGCGATCGCGACCGTCGGCTTCGATGTGCGGGTGCTCGATTACAGCGAGCACGCCATGTCCGCCGGTGACGACGCGCAGGCCGCTGCCTACGTCGAGGTCGCGATCGGGGAGAAGGTCGTGTGGGGTGTCGGCATCGCCACCTCGATCACCACCGCTTCGCTGCGCGCGGTCGTCTCGGCAGTGAACCGCGCCGCTCAGTAGGTTGCTTCCAGGTGTGGGGGGGGGCCGCCAAAAACCAACCCCCCCCCACCCCCCCCCCCAGATACGCCCAGAGCCCCCACCCCCCCCCCCCCCCCCCCCCCCCACGGGGGCGGGGGGTGTTAAAAAAAAACCACACCACCC
>NZ_JBHXNJ010000028.1:60359-82817 GCF_042719655.1 Nocardia sp. NPDC058518 | reverse complement strand
TCTAACTAGAGTCCGAAAACCTAGCAAAGCAAACACCAGCAAAAAGATTCGCTGTTGTTCAATGTCCAATCTCCCATGACCGGGGGGTACATGAAAGGTTGGAACCAATAATAATTATTGGCACTGACATTCATCGACACACTATTGAGTTCTCAAAGAACACACGCACACACTTCTACCCACAACTTCTCGGAGGGGTTTCGGTGAGGCAAGGGTTCAAACTTAGCTCAGACAACCGGTCGGAAGCAAATCCGATCCGAGTTCCTCTGAACACATGATCAGTCAGGCGCTCAACGTCCTACCTCGTGTCTCAACCAGTGGCTGAGTCGGTGTCCGTGTCGCTCTGACTCGAATAAAGTTACGTGCCGACAAACACGAAGTCAAATCGGCTGGTCAAGGGCGCTTTCCATGCAGGAGGTCGGTAGTGAACCAGTTCGGCGCTGCCGCGGTGAAGCGGTGGCGGTCCCACTGTCCCGCGCCTGCGGGGATTGTGCCGACTATCGGAGTCTCGGTGACTCGTGGAAGGTCGTCCCGATTGCACTGAGAAGCGAGGTCGGGATCGGTCGGCCAGGAGCCGATGACCAAGCCTGCGCAGGGAACACCAGCCGCGGCGAGCATGCGAGTGGTGAGCTCGCTGTGGTTGAGGGTGCCGAGGCCGGCCGCGGCGACAACCACCACCGGGGCACCGATCTTCTGGGCGAGGTCGAGCAGGGTGAACTCCCCCATGCGCACCAGCAGTCCACCCGCACCTTCGACCAGCACCAAGTCGGCGTCGGCGAGCGAATCGACGGCGGCGACGGTTTCGCTCAGCGTCAGTAGGGGCATGGCCGCGCGGCGCGCGGCGGTGTCGGGGGCGAGCGGGTCCGGGTAGCGGGCGAGCTCGAGGGTCCGGGTCACCCCGGTCAGGCGGGTGACCTCGGCGAGGTCGCCGGGCTCGCCGGGAGCGATGCCGGTCTGGGCGGGCTTGCAGACCGCGACGGTGCGGCCCTCGGCCTGTGCGGCGGCGGCCAGTGCCGCCGTGACGACGGTTTTACCGACGTCGGTCGAGGTGCCGCTGATCAGCAGGACAGTCATGCCGTCACCGATTCCTTGCCGCGGGCCGAAGCGAGTACATCGCCGAGTACCTCTGCGATGGTCTCGAGTTCGGCGGAAGTGAGGTCGGCACGGGCGGTGAGACGCAGCCGTGAGGTGCCTTCGGGAACGGAGGGCGGGCGGAAACAGCCGACGTCGAGTCCGCGGGCACGGCAGGCCTGCGCGGCATCGAACGCGACCTGGGCCTCGCCGAGAACCACCGAGACCACCGCGGAATCGGGGTCGGGCACTCCGGCGATCCGGGCGATGTCGGCGGCGCGGTCGAGGACGCGGGCGGCCATCGCCGGATCGCGTCGCAGCAGCGCCAGCGCGGCGCGGGCCGCGCCGACCGCGGCGGGCGCGAGGCCGGTGTCGAAGATGAAGGTGCGGGCGGCGTCGATGAGGTGGGCGCGGATCCTGGCATCGGCCAGGACTGCCCCGCCCTGGGCGGCGAATGCCTTCGACAGGGTCGCGGTGACGACGAGGTCCGGCTCGCCTGCCAGGCCCAGCTCGTACACGAGCCCGCGTCCGCCCGTGCCGCGCACCCCGAGGCCGTGTGCCTCGTCGACGATCAGGATGGCGCCGTTCGCCCGGGTGACGCGATGGAGGTCGGCCAGTGGTGCGAGGTCGCCGTCGGCGCTGAAGACCGAATCGGTGAGGACCAGCGCGCGCTCCTCGGTGCGGTCGGCGAGCAGTCGTTCGACCGCGGCGACATCGCGGTGCGGCGCGATCGCGACCCTGGCGCGGGAGAGCCTGCACGCGTCGACCAGCGAGGCGTGCGAGCCCGCGTCGGAGACCACGAGGGTGCCGCGGCCGGCCAGTGCGGTGACCACACCCAAGTTGGCGGCGTAGCCGGTGGCGAAGACCAATCCTGTTTCGGCGCCGACGAATTCGGCCAGTTCGGCCTCGAGGAGCGCGTGCTCGGTGGTCGTTCCGGTGACCAGTCGCGAACCCGTGGCCCCCGCCCCCCACCGGCGCACAGCCGCGATCGCACCCTCGACGACTTCGGGGTGCCGGTGCAGGCCCAGGTAGTCGTTGGAGGCGAGGTCGATCGCGGGCGACTCAGCGGCACGCTCGCGCAAGTGCCTGCGTAGCCCGGCGTCGACCCGCTCGGCCGCGCGCTCGTCCAACCAGCTCAACGGATCCTTACTCACAGTTGAGCAGCATACTTGAACACCGTTCAGGACGGTTGCCCGCGCACACATCGAAGCGCTGCCGTCACCGCGGCCGGCATGACGCCGACATCTCTCGACCAGTCGGTCGGGCGAGCGGCACCGTGTCGGCCCCGGTGTCGATCAGCCGCGAAGCTCACGCGACCGAGGCCTTCACCGCCGCGCGCACGGCCTCGGTGATGGTGGCGATATCGGCCGTGCTGCTGATGAACGGGGGCATCGTGTAGACGAGGTTGCGGAACGGGCGAAGCCAGGCGCCCGCGTCGACGGCGGCATCGGTCGCGGCGCGCATATCGACGGGTTCATCGAGTTCGACGACGCCGATCGCACCGAGAACGCGGACCTCGGCGACGCCGGGCAGGTCGGCGAGCGGCGCCAGGCCCGCCCGTAGTTCGGACTCGATCCTGGCCACCTCGCCCTGCCAGTCTCGCGAGCGCAGCAACTCGATCGAGGCGACCGCAACAGCGCAGGCCAGCGGATTGCCCATGAAGGTCGGCCCGTGCATCAGCCCGCCGTGCGCCGCGCTGATCGTCTCCGCGATCCGCTCTGTACACAGCGCCGCGGCGAGGGTGAGATAACCCCCGGTCAGCGCCTTACCGACGCACATCACGTCCGGGGTGACGCCCGCGTGGTCGGCGGCGAACAGTGCACCGGTGCGGCCGAATCCGGTGGCGATCTCGTCGAAGACGAGCAGCACGTCGTTGTCGTCGCAGATCCGGCGTAGTTCGGTGAGGTAGCGCGGGTCGTGCCAGCGCATGCCGCCCGCGCCCTGCACGACGGGTTCGATGATGACCGCCGCCAGCTCGTCGCGATGGGTGTCGATCGCGCGTTCGAGTACGGCGACGTAGTCGGGTTCGAAGTCGCGCGGCGGCGCGGGGACGAAGACCTGCTCGGTGAGGACGTCGGTCCACAGTGCGTGCATACCGCCGTCGGGGTCGCAGACGCTCATCGGCGTGAAGGTGTCGCCGTGGTATCCCCCACGCCAGGTGAGCAGCCGGTTCTTCGCCGGGCGCCCGACGCTGCGCCAGTACTGCAGGCACATTTTCGTCGCGACCTCGACCGAGACCGAGCCGGAATCACAGAGGAAGACCTTGTCCAAGCCGGCGGGGGTGAGTTCGACCAGCAATTGGGCCAGGCGGGTGGCCGGTTCATGGGTGAGGCCGCCGAACATGACGTGACTCATCCGCTGCGATTGCGCGAGCAGGGCCGCGTCGAGCACGGGGTGGCAGTAGCCGTGGACGGCCGCCCACCACGAGCTCATCCCGTCGACGAGTTCGCGCCCGTCGGCGAGGGTGAGTCGCGTGCCCGCCGCACCGGCCACGACCAGCGGCTCGGTGGTCGCGGGGAATCCGCCATAGGGATGCCAGACGTGTTCGGCATCGAGGGCGGTGATCTGCTCGGGGCTCAGGTCCACAGGTTTCCTCGTCGTCGCCCGGTGCTGCCGAGACGACAGCCTTGAACGCCGTTCAAGTTATCACTTGCCGCCGTCGGCGGACCGGGTGTCGCCGGGATTCGCGAGCGCGGCGGGCAGCCGAGCCAGCGCGTCCCGGACCACGGCGAGCGATTCCGCGCCGAGTTCGGCGGCGATCGACTCCTCTATCCGCTGGATGTGCTGCCCGGCCAGCGTCACCACCGCCCGCCCCGCCGCGGTGGTGACGACCAGCCGCGCGCGCCCGTCCGCGGGATCGGGTACGCGCTCCACGTATCCGCACTTCTCCAAGTGCGTGACCAACTCCCCCATCGACTGCTGGGTCATTCCGGCGGCCTCGGCCAGCGCGGTCACCCGGGATCCGTCCGGCGCCAGGTACCGGAACACCGCGTAGTGCGCGGGGCGCAGGTCGGTACCGAGCCCCGCGCGCAGCATCGGGTTCAGCGTGCGCTCGTAGGCATCGGCCGCCTGGACCAGCAGTTTCAACAATGAGGACCGCTCAGCCATTGACATAATAGGAAGGTTACCTTTATATCTGGATGATGGCTGACATCGGTTCCGTCCTCACCTTCCGCAACGGGCATCGGGTCACGCTCGTCGACCGCGGCGCCGACGCGCAGGGTGCCTATCTGCGCCTCGAACACGTGCTGCCACAGATCGGTCGGCAGGCGGGCCCGCACTGGCATCCCGAGATCGGTGAAACCTGGACCATCCGTACCGGTCGGGTGCGGTTCCGGGTCGACGGAGTGGAAATCGTCGCGGGGCCGGGCGATACGGTGACCGCTCCCCCGCGAGCCGTGCACGAGTTCTGGAACGAAGCCGGCGACACCGTGATGGACCATGTGATCCGCCCGCCGCTGCAACACTGGGAGATGTTCGAGTTCTGGAGCGGCCTCGACAACGCGAACAAGACGACAGCGAGCAAACTCCCCCGCAATCTGCTCGCCCTCGGGCTGCTGTGGGAGTACCAGGACGGCTATCTCGCCGGTCCGCCCGCGCTGCTGCAGCGGTTGATCTTCGGCGGATTGGCCGGGCTCGCGCGGCGCACCGGCTACGCCCGGCGGTTGCTCGCCACCACATCCGCCTGAGCGGCGTCGGCGAGCGCCCAGTCACATCGTGCGCGGTGGGGCCATGGGTTCCATTACTGTCGTAGCATGTCGAGCCCGAACGACCGACCCGAGGTGTGGCCGGGCACCGCGTATCCGCTCGGCGCTACCTACGACGGCGGGGGCACGAACTTCTCGGTGTTCTCCGAAGTCGCCACGAAGGTCGAGCTCTGCCTGATCGCCAAGGACGGCTCCGAGACCCGCGTCGACCTCGACGAAGTCGACGGTTATGTCTGGCATGCCTACCTCCCCTCCGTCACGCCTGGTCAGCGCTACGGCTATCGCATCCACGGCCCGTACGATCCGGAGCTCGGATCGCGCTGCGATCCCAGCAAACTGCTGCTCGACCCGTACGGGAAGGCGTTCGACGGCGAGTTCGTCAACGACCCCTCGCTCTACACCTACGGACTGGATTCGCTGGGCCACACGATGACCGGGGTGGTGATCAACCCGTTCTTCGACTGGGGTCCCGACCGGCCGCCGAACCGGCCCTATCACGAGACGGTGATCTACGAGGCGCACGTCAAGGGCCTGACGATGACGCACCCGGAGATCCCGGAGGATCTGCGCGGCACCTATGCGGGCCTGGCGCATCCGGCGATCATCGGACATCTGAAATCGTTGGGCGTCACCGCGATCGAGCTGATGCCGGTGCACCAGTTCTTCCACGATCACGTGCTCACCGATCAGGGATTGCGCAACTACTGGGGCTACAACAGCATCGGGTATCTCGCGCCGCACAACCAGTATTCGGCCCGGCCGCGTGGCGACGGCGCGGTCGCGGAGTTCAAGGCGATGGTGCGCGCGATGCATGTCGAGGGCATCGAGGTGATCCTCGACGTCGTCTACAACCACACCGGCGAGGGCAACCACAACGGACCGATTCTGAGCCTGCGCGGCATCGACAACGCCGCCTACTACCGGCTCGACGACACTGAACCCGAGTACTACAAGGACTACACCGGCACCGGCAACAGCCTCAATGTCCGGCATCCGCACACGCTGCAACTGATCATGGATTCGCTGCGGTACTGGATTCTGGACATGCACGTCGACGGCTTCCGCTTCGACCTCGCCGCGACTCTGGCACGCGAATTGCACGATGTGGACCGGCTTTCCGCGTTCTTCGACCTGGTGCACCAGGATCCGGTGGTGAGTCAGGTCAAGCTCATCGCCGAACCGTGGGACGTCGGCGAAGGCGGCTACCAGGTCGGCAACTTCCCCAGTCGGTGGACCGAGTGGAACGGCAAATACCGTGACACGGTGCGTGATTACTGGCGTGGGGAGCCTGCGACGTTGGGCGAGTTCGCGTCCCGGCTCACCGGGTCGTCGGATCTGTACGAATCGACGGGGCGACGGCCGGGGGCCAGCATCAACTTCGTCACCGCGCACGACGGTTTCACGCTGCGAGATCTGGTGTCCTACAACGAGAAACGCAATGACGCCAACGGCGAGGGCAATCGTGACGGCGAAAGCCACAATCGATCGTGGAACTGTGGCGTCGAAGGTGAGACCGACGATCCGCGGGTCCTCGCGCTGCGTGCTCGTCAGCAGCGCAATCTGCTGGCGACGCTGATCCTGAGTCAGGGCACGCCGATGCTGGCCCACGGCGACGAGATCGGACGCACCCAGCTCGGCAACAACAATGTGTACTGCCAGGATTCGCCGCTGGCGTGGATGGACTGGTCGCTGGCGCAGACCAATGCCGATCTGCTCGAGTTCACCCGGGCCGTGATCGCCTTGCGCACCGAGCATCCGATCTTCCGGCGGCGCCGTTTCCTGGCCGCCGGGCCGAGCGACGACCAGGGTCACCGGCGCGAGATCGCCTGGTTCGCGCCCGCGGGCACCGAGATGACCAATGACGACTGGGACAGCGGCTTCGGGAAGTCACTGGCTGTGCTGCTCGACGGCGACGGCATCGCCGAACCGGGTCCGCGGGGTGAGCGCATCACCGACGACTCGTTCCTGCTGTGCTTCAATGCGCACGACGAAGCGATCGATTTCGTACTGCCCGGACCGGAGTTCGGCGCGCACTGGTCGCTCGCCCTGGATTGTTCGACCCCGACCGGCGCGGCCGACGCGGTGTACGCCGCCGCGGCGACGCTGCCGGTCGCCAGCCGCTGCCTGCTCGTATTGCGCCGAACCGCCTAGCCGCCGAGCGAGACGATGACCGAGACCTATGTGACCGACCCAGTGACCATGCTGCATCGCGCGCCCGTCCGGGCCGGCACAGTGCGCAGCACCTACCGGTTGCAGTTGCGCCCCGACGCACTCACCTTCGCCGATGCCCGCGCCATCGCCGAATACCTGCAGCAGCTGGGCATCTCGCACCTCTATCTGTCGCCGATCCTGACCGCGACGCACGGGTCGACACACGGTTACGACGTCACCGACCCCACCACGGTCTCCGCCGCGCTCGGCGGGCCGACGGGGCTCAAAGCACTCTCCGACGAAGTGCGAAGTCGGGGCATGGGATTGATCGTCGACATGGTGCCCAACCATGTGGGTGTCGCCGATCCGCGGCAGAATCCGTGGTGGTGGGACGTGCTGCGCAACGGCCGGAAGTCGCAGTACGCCAAGTATTTCGACATCGACTGGAGCTCGGGCAACGGCGCGGGCGGACGGCTGGCGCTGCCGGTCCTGCAGAACGAGAACGACCCGGCCGCGCTGACCGTGGACCGGTCGGGGGCCGAACCGATGCTGGCACTACACGATCTGCGATTCCCGATCGCGGCGGGTACCGACGGTGACAACGCGCTGCGCATCCACGACCGCCAGCACTACCGGCTGGTGAGCTGGAAGGCCGGGGTGTGCACGTATCGGCGGTTCTTCGCGGTGAGCAGTCTGGCCGCGATCCGGCAGGAAGACCCGGAGGTGTTCGAGGCGACGCACCGGGAGCTGGCGGCCTGGTGCGAACACGATCTGATCGACGGTGTCCGGATCGACCATCCGGACGGATTGTCGTATCCGAGTGCGTATCTCACCCGGTTGCGCAGGCTGATCGGGCCGCAGCGGTTGCTGCTCATCGAGAAGATCCTCGCCAATCGCGAGCCGCTCGACGCGACACTGCCGGTCGACGGAACCACCGGCTACGACGCGCTGGCCGATCTTGGCGGGGTGCTGATCGATCCGGCGGGTGAGACGACGCTGACCGAGCTGTCCCAGCACGTCGCGGGGCACGGTAGCGACCGGGCGTGGTTCGGTGAGACCGAGCATCGGATCAAGCGGGCCGTCGCCGAAACCATTCTGGCGCCGGAGATCCGGCGCTTGGTCGCCGCGATCAAGCGCGACGGCAATGCGGGCAGTTTCGACACCCTCGCGGTGAGCAACGCGACCATCGAGGTGCTGGCTTTCATGCCGGTGTACCGGGTGGACTACGCGCCGCTGGCCGGGATGACCGCCGCTGTCGTGGCGGAGGTGGAGAAGCGCAATGCCGAACTGACGGCGCCGCTTTCGGTCCTGGTGACCGCGCTGACGATGGGCGGTGAAGCGGCGCGGAGGTTCTCGCAGGTGTGTGGGGCGATCACCGCCAAGTCGGTCGAGGACACCATGTTCTATCAGGGCGCACGGCTGGTGTCGCTCCAGGAGGTGGGCGGGAATCCGGCGCGCTTCGGCCACTCCGTCAACGACTTCCACCTGTCCAACAGCGAACGCGCGCAGCGCTGGCCCGCGACCATGACGACGATCTCGACCCACGACACCAAGCGTGGTGAGGATGTGCGCGCGCGGATCGGGGTGCTGTCGCAGGTCGCCGATGTCTGGTCGCAGCGCGTTCGCGGCTGGCTGGAGACCACCCCGGCGCCCGACGGGGCGACGGCACTGTTCTTGTTGCAGAACATGTTCGGTGTGTGGCCCGCCGACGGACGGCCCGCTTCGTCGGTGCCCGGCCTGCGCGATCGGCTGCACCTTTTCGCGGAGAAGTCGATTCGCGAGGCCGGGACCAAGACCTCGTGGGAAGAGCCGGACGCGGAGTTCGAATCGGCCGTGCACGGTTGGCTCGACGCGGTGATCGACGGGCCGGTCGGTACCGGCATCGGCGACCTGGCGCATGAGCTCGCACCGCACGCGTGGTCGGACGCGGTGTCGCAGAAGCTCTTGCAGCTGGGCGCGCCGGGGATTCCCGATATCTATCAGGGTACCGAGTTGTGGGAGGACTCCCTCGTAGACCCCGACAACCGGCGGCCGGTCAACTTCGCCACCCGGGTGGGGATGCTCCAATCACTCACCGACACACCGACTCTGGATACCACCGGCGCGGCGAAGATGTGGGTGGTCGCGTAT
The DNA here is from genome assembly GCF_042719655.1 of Nocardia sp. NPDC058518. Taxonomy (NCBI): domain Bacteria; kingdom Bacillati; phylum Actinomycetota; class Actinomycetes; order Mycobacteriales; family Nocardiaceae; genus Nocardia; species Nocardia sp. NPDC058518. Next base: position 73,758 of record NZ_JBHXNJ010000028.1, on the reverse strand, counting down.
GCGCTGTGGTTGCGCCGGGAGCGGCCGGAGTGCTTCGTCGGCGGGATGTACCGGCCGCTCTATGCCATCGGGGAGCACGCGAATCGGTTCATCGCCTATGGGCGGGGGCCCGCGGGAGAGGCGCCGGAGGTGATCGTGGCGGCGACCCGGCATTCGGTCGGGCTCGGCACAACGGGCTGGCTCGATACCACTTTGCCGCTGCCGCAGGGTAATTGGACCGATCGTCTCACCGGCAACACCTTCGCGGGTAGTGCGCGGCTGGACAAACTGTTCGCCCGACTGCCTGTCGCGCTGCTGGTGCGCTGAACAACGCAAGCGAGGGACCGACGCTGCGTGCGTCGGTCCCTCGTGGCCGGCTCAGTGGCTTCGGCGCAGGCCGAGGTACTGCAGGGCGGCGAAACCGCCGACGGTCACCGACTGCATCACCGCCCACACCGCGCCCACCGTGGTGAGACCGAGTACGCCGGTCGACAGCGCGGCAAGGCTGGCCACGACCCAGGCGGTGTTGCCCACCGCCACCACCGACGCCGCGGCACGGTTGACGGGCGACGATCGGCCGACGACCGCGACGGCGAGGCCGTAGGCGGTGAGGAAGGCGCCGATCGCGAGGCCGACACCGGCCTCGAGGCCGAGTAGCCGTTCCAGCGGTTGCGCCAGCGCCAGGTAGGCGAGGCCGTTGGCGGTGGTGACGACGGCGTCGAGGCGCAACGACAGCCGCAGCAGGTTCTCGCCGGAGGCGAGCAGTGCGGACAGACGGGACGGGGCGGTGGTGGTCATGGCTGTGCTCCTTGGCTGCGAAAGGGTTAGGCGAGTGCGCCTATCAGGTGGTGGTGGGGACCTGGTCGAGGAAGCCGTACACGCTGTCGATGCGGCCGTCGGCGAGGACGGCGACGTCGAAGCCGATCACGACGGCGGGGGCGTCGGCCGGGCCGAGGCCCCAGGTGAAGCGGACCTGGTCGTGATGGGCGTCGACGGGGCCGGCCAGGGTGAAGGTCCAGTCGGGGAACTGGGACTGCACGCCCGCGATAGCGGCCTCGAGTTCGGCGTGGCCGGTGACCGCGACCAGCGGGTCGACGTAGCGGGCGTCCGGGGTGAAGAGACGGGCGACCGCGGAGCGGCGGGCGGCGGGCTCGCGGGTGTTCCAGGCTTCCAGGTACTGCGCGACGACGGTGTTCATATCGACCTCCGAAATGGGCTTTGAGCTGGTATTTCGCGGGTTGTTCCTGCGATGACACCAACGTTATGGCGCGAGGGGGGTCGGTCGAATCAGTCGCCTATAGGTACTTTCTCCGTCGCGATACCGGTACGGCGATACGGTGGTGCCCATGCTGCACGGACGCGACACCGAACAGGCCAGGATCGATGACCTGCTCAGTGGGGCGCGCATGGGCCGGAGCGGGGCCTTGGTCCTGCGCGGTGAAGCCGGGATCGGTAAGACCGCGCTGCTGGATTACGCAGCGGCGCAAGGTATTCCGACCGTGCGCAGTGCGGGCATCGAGTCCGAGGCCGAATTGCCCTTCGCGGCACTACATCTGCTGGTCCGGCCCGGTATGGAGTTGGTACGCCAACTGCCGTCGCGCCAGCGTGACGCACTGGAAGCAGCGTTCGGGCTGGGCGACGGCGCTCCCGCCGATCGGATGCTGATCGGGCTGGCGGTGCTGACACTGCTCGCCGAGGAGGCGGCGCAGGGGCCGCTGCTGTGCTTGATCGACGACGCGCACTGGCTGGACCGGGCCACCGCGGAGGCGCTGCTGTTCGCGGCACGCAGGCTCGACGCCGAGGGGGTGGTGATGCTGTTCGCGACTCGCTCGGGGCCGCAGGATTTTCCCGCTCCCGGGCTGACGGAACTCGCACTGTCGGGGTTGCGTCCCGACGCGGCAGCGGCACTGCTCGATGCCGGTACCACCCCGTTGACTCCGGCCGTGCGGTATCGGCTGCTCGCCGAGTCGGACGGCAATCCGCTTGCGCTGCTGGAACTTCCGTCCGCGGTCGGCGAAGACACCGTCGACGAGACGAATCCGCTGCCGTTGACACAGCGGTTGCAGCTGGCCTTCCACGGGCGGGTCACCCGACTGCCCGCCGCGACCAGAACCGTGCTCCTGGTCGCCGCGGCGGCAGGTGCGGCGGACCTCGCTCCGGTGCTGCGTGCCGCGTCCGCGCTCGGCGCGTCACTACAAGATCTGCAACCCGCGCAGGACGCGGGCATGGTCGCCACCGACGGGAAAACGCTCACGTGGCGCCATCCACTGTTGCGGTCCGCGGTGTACCAGGGCTCGGCGCTCACCGACCGCCTCGCCGCCCATCGTGCGCTCGCCGACGCGCTGGTCGACGACGACGACGCCGCCGACCTGCGCGCGTGGCACCTCGCCTGCGCGGCAACAGGTCCCGACGAGCACACCGCGACCGCGCTGGAACGAACAGCCGATCGCGCCCGGCGCCGCCACGGCTTCCACGGCGCGATGGCCGCCTACGATCGCGCGGCGGCGTTGAGTACCGACGCCGGGGCGCGAGTGCGCAGGCTCGTCCTCGCCGCCGAGACCGCGACCGAAGCCGGCCTCACCGACCGAGCGGAACGACTGGCCGAGCGGGCCGAGTCCCTCTCCCACAGAACCGAATTCGATTCCGGTAAGCCCGAGTTCGAGCTGCGCCTGGACTTGGTGCGCGCGCAGGCCGAATTCGCCGGTGGTAAACCGGGTTCCGCGCATCGGCGGCTGATGTCGGCGGCCGTCGCGGCGCGCGAGACCGATCCACGTGGCGCTGCCCGCATTCTGACCAAGGCCGTCCACACCGCGTGGTACCTCGGACCCGATGAGCTCGACGAGGTCGCGGCCGTCCTCGCCACGCTGCGGCTGGTGGAGGACGATCCCGCGACGCCGATCGTGCGGTATCTGTCCGGGTCGGTGGCGGGACAGCGGGTCGCTGACCTGCGCGACGCGGCGGCCGCGGCGAGGGCGAGCGGGGCGGACAGTCCGGCCGATCTCGTGCAGCTGTGTGGCAGCGGCCTGGTCGTCGGCCAAGACGAGCAGGTCGAGGAGCTGGCCGGTGAGTTGATCAGGGAATGCCGGGAGCAGGGGCGGATCGGGTTGCTGGCGCCGCTGTTGTTCTTCCGATCCGAGGGGTTGTCGTTCGGTGGGCGGCCCAGGGAGGGCCGGATCGCGGCCGAGGAGGGGTTGCGGATCGCACGCGACATCGGGCAGGCGCAGTGGGTCAGCCAGATCCACGCGTTTCTGGCGTATCTCGCCGCACTGCACGGTGATTCGACATCCTGTCGCGACCACGCCGATCGCGCGGTGGCCGAGGAATTCGGTGGGCCGGGCGCGGTCGGTGCGTCGTGGGCGCACGCGGCCATGGCGCTGCTCGCACTCGGGGAAGGCCGACTGGAGCAGGCGCGGACAGAGCTCGCCCATATGACGATCGAGCCGGCTCGCCACCACGTCATCGGGCTGCGCACCCTCCCGGATCAGATCGAAGTGGCGGTTCGCCTCGGCGCGACCGACCGTGCGACCGAAGCACTGGATCGGCTCACCCACTGGTCACAGCGGGCCGGACAGGAGTGGATCGCGGCGCTGGCCGCCCGCGGACGTGCGCTGCTGGCCGACGGATCAGCCGCCGAGCAGCACTTCGTGGCCGCGCTCGCCGCGAACCGCCCGTTCGACGAAGCCCGTACCCGGCTGCTCTACGGCGAGTGGCTGCGCCGCGACAAACGCAAGGTCGACGCGCGGGCTCAACTGGAGCAGGCCATGAACCTGTTCGATCGGCTCGACGCGACGCCGTGGAGCGAACGCGCCCGCACCGAACTGGGTGCGCTCGGCATCGGCACCGGCGCCCGAGCCGGCGGCGGCCCGCTCAGCCTGCTCACCCCACAGGAATCACAGATCGTGCGATTGGCGGCGCAGGGCTTGTCCAACCGGGAGATCGCGGCGCGGCTGTTCCTGAGCCACCGCACCGTCGGCCATCACCTGTACAAGGCATATCCGAAGCTGGGCGTGCTCTCGCGCGGCGAGTTGAGCGGGCTCGACCTGACGGAGTGAATCCGCCACGGAGCCGAGTCGAATCAGTGGCGCGAGACGGTACGGGCGGCGCCCACGGTCCAGCGGAGAGCGGCGACTGCTGCCGCGGCCAGCACCGCTACCTGCGGCGACCCGACGATCAGCAGCAACAGCGCACCGACCACGAGCGCGGCGACGAGCGCCTCGAGCTTGTAGACCGGCCAAGCGCTACCCGCGATGTCGACGGTCGCGGATGCTGCCGATGAGGTGAGCACTGCCATGCAGACCAGGATAGGCGCACATCGAAGTTCGGGCCACCGAACTTTCCCGGGTCACCCTGTCGGGAACATCACACAGCGTCGATTCGTTGTGCAGGTCATGCCACTGACAGGAGAGTACGCACCGAGCACTTCGGACTGGGCACGCGAACAGGCCGAGACCTACGAGAATTCCGGCGGCGCCGAGGGGACTTCGCTGCAAGGCAAGCCCGTCATCCTGCTCACCACCACAGGCGCCAAGTCCGGCAAGCTGCGCAAGACACCGCTGATGCGGGTCGAGCACGACGGCGAGTACGCCGTCGTCGCGTCGCTGGGCGGGGCGCCGAAGAACCCCGTCTGGTACTACAACGTCAAGGCCGATCCGCACGTCGAACTGCGCGACGGCACCACCACCAAGGACTACACCGCTCGCGAGGTCTCCGGCGACGAGCGAGCGCGGTGGTGGGAACGCGCGGTGGCCGTGTGGCCCGACTACGACGAGTACACGAAGAAGACCGATCGCGTGATCCCGGTCTTCGTCCTCACCCCGCGCTGAACCCGCAGGTCCGGGCACACCCGCCGTGGCTGCCACGGCGGGTGGTTCCGCTCACCGAGCGCGCGAGCCGCCTCGGTAGCATTGTCCGGGTGTCCCCCATCGCTGACGTCGCCGAAGTGTCCGTAATCCGTCCGCCGCTCACCGCGGACGAGATCGACGCCGCCGCCAAGCGAATTTCCGACATCATCGAGCCGACTCCGCTGCAGTACAGCGCGCGGTTATCGGCGAGCACCGGTGCGCAGGTCTACCTCAAGCGCGAAGACCTGACCGCGGTCCGTTCCTACAAGCTGCGCGGCGCCTACAACCTGATGGTGCAGCTCACCGCCGCCGAGCGCGCGGCCGGTGTGGTGGCCGCCAGCGCGGGCAACCACGCGCAGGGCGTGGCCTTCGCCTGTCAGGCGATGAGTGTGCGCGGGCGCATCTATGTGCCGACCACCACCCCCAAGCAGAAGCGTGACCGCATCCGTGTGCACGGCGGCGAGTTCGTCGAGCTGATCGCCGTCGGCGAGACCTACGACGCCGCGGCCGCCGCGGCCGCCGACGATGTCGCCCGCACCGGCGCCACCATGGTGCCGCCGTTCGACGACCCGCGCACCGCCGCGGGCCAGGGCACCATCGCCGCGGAGTTCCTCGAGCAGCTCGGCACCGCGCCCGACCTGGTGATCGTCCCGGTCGGTGGCGGTGGCTGCCTCGCCGGCATCGGCACCTACCTGCGCGAACGAGCACCGCAGACCGGTCTGCTGGGCGTCGAACCCGCGGGCGCGGCCTCGCTCACCGCCGCGCTCGTCGCCGGTGCTCCGGTGACACTGCCCGAGATCGACCCGTTCGTCGACGGTGCCGCCGTGCGCCGCATCGGCGACCTGCCCTACCGGGCGGCGGCCTCGTTCGGCGGGCGGATGGTCTCGCACGCCTCGCTGCCGCTGCTCACCACACCCGAAACCCAGACCGGCGCAGCATCTTTCCGGGTGATGATGGTCGACGAGGGTGCCATCTGCACGGCGATGCTCGACCTCTACCAGAGCGAAGGCATCATCGCCGAGCCCGCGGGCGCACTGGCCACCGCGGCACTGACCGAGATCGACATCGTGCCGGGTAGCACGGTCGTGGTGCTGGTCTCGGGCGGCAACAACGATGTCTCGCGCTACGGCGAGATCATCGAACGCTCACTGGTGCACCGCGGCCTCAAGCACTACTTCCTGGTCGACTTCCCGCAGGAACCCGGTGCACTGCGCCGCTTCCTCGACGATGTCCTCGGCCCCGACGACGACATCACCATGTTCGAGTACGTCAAGCGCAACAACCGCGATACCGGGGCCGCGCTGGTCGGCATCGAACTCGGCGCCACCGACGACCTGGCCTCGCTGATGCACCGCATCGAGGAGTCCCCGATCCAGGCCGAACGCCTGGAACCGGGCTCCCCTGCCTACCGCTACCTCACGTAGCGCCGATGCCGCGCGGCGGTTACGCCGCCGCGCGGTCCTCGCGGGATCCGGGTACCCGGCTCGCGCGCACGCTCGACAGGACCAGCGGCAGCAGCCAGCCCATGGCGACCTGGTCGTACGGCAGCAGTACCTGGTCGAGGCGGTTGTGGACGTAGGCCACCGACAGGCCTGACTGCGGGTCGACCCAGCCGAACGAACCGCCCAGACCGATGTGGCCGAAGCCGTGCCGTGCGCCGGGGACGGGCAGGGAGTGGTAGCCCAGGTGCCACATCATCGGGAGGTAGAACAGCGCGTGGTCGAGCCGGTAGGTCTGGACCCGGCGGATCGCGGCGTGCGTGCTCGGCCGCAGGTACGGTGCGCCGTCGACGGTGAAGCCGTCGGCCAGCGCGGCGTACATCTTCGCCAGCCCGTCGGCGGTGGCCACACCGTTGCCCGCGGGCATCTCGGTGTTCAGGATCGTCGGGTCGTCGCCGTCGAGGATGCCGTCGAGGCCGGGCACGAACAGGCAGCGAGCGGCCGCACCGAGCGGTCCGGGCAGCCGGAATCCGACCTTCGCGAGAAAGCCCGCGGCGATCGGGTGCGCGGCGAAGCTCATGTGCGCGCCCACCAGCCGGGCGTATTCGGTCGAGGAGTCCACGGCGGGGCGCCCGAGGTGGATGCCATCGATACCGAGCGGATCGGTGACCTCGCTGCGGATCAGCTCACTCATGCTTCGGCCGGTCACACCCCTGGCCAGGCCCGCGAGCAGCCAGCCGTAGGTCAGGGCGTGATAGGTCGGGGTGCCGCGCATGCGGTCGGGAGTGGCCAGCGCGAGGCGGTCCTCCATGAGTTCGTGATCGAGGGCTTCCGCGGCGGTGTTCGCGACCGCGGACAGCGACGACAGCCCGGCGCGGTGGGTGAGCACGTCGGCGACGGTGATCGAACCCTTACCGTGCGCGGCGAAGCGCGGCCAGTACTCGGCGACCGGCGCCTGGTAATCGATCAGTCCGCGATCGGCGAGCCGGTGGATCACGGTGGCGGTGACGCCCTTGGTCGCGGAGAACACGATCGCACCGGTATCCGCGTTCCACGGCCGGTCACCCCCGCTACCGGTCCAGAAATGGGCGAGCGGCTCACCGTGCCGATAGATGGCGATGGCACCGCCCGCGTCGCGGCGATGGCCGATCAAGGCGGCGAATGCGCGCACCAGCGGGCCGAATCCGGCCGGGGCGTAGCCCCCGACACCGGCCGGGAGGGCAGCGCTTTCCTGCCCGTAAGCGTCGTTGCTCATCATCTGACTATACGGCGTTATGCCCATTCGGCAATGCCGCGTTTCGGACTGTGGCCGACCTGTGCCCCGGCGTCATCACTCGGTGACCACCGTGCCCGCGCCGTCGCCTTCCTCCAGCACCGCGAAACTGTGGCCCGAAATGAGTGTTCCCGCACCGCTTTCGGTGGCGGGCGACCAGGCCAGCAGGACCCGGCCGTGCACCGGGATCACCACTTCGTCCTCGGCGAGGTTGCACACCACCGAGATTCGGCCACGCCGCAGGATGAACCAGCGCTGCGCCTCGTCGTAGTCGGCCCAAACTCGTTCCAGCCATGGGTCGGTGAATTCCGGCCTCGACTTGCGCAGGGCGAGCAGGCCGCGATAGCAGGCGAGCAACCGGGCGTGCGGTTCGCGTCCGACCTCGGTCCAGTCGAGCTTGGAGCGGGTGAAGGTGGCCGGATCCTGCGGGTCGGGCACCTCCTCGGTGGACCAGCCGTGCTCGGCGAATTCGGCGCGTCGCCCGGTGGCGGTGGCCGCGGCGACGACCGGGTCGGTATGGGAGGTGAAGAACTGGAACGGGGTGCGCGCGCCCCACTCCTCCCCCATGAACAACATCGGGGTGCTCGCCGAGAGCAGCACCAGCGCCGCCTTCACCGCGAGCTGGCCGGGGGTGAGGTAGTCGCTGGGGCGATCACCGATCGCGCGATTGCCGATTTGATCGTGGTTGCAGGTGTAGCCCAGTAGGGCGCTGCCGGGGACGAGATCGCGCGGGATGGGAGCACCGTGCGTGCGGCCACGGAAGCTGGAATACGTCGCGGCGTGGAAGAACCCGTGCGTGAGCGTCTGCATGAGGCAGGCCAGTGAGCCGAAATCGGCGTAGTAGCCCTGCCTTTCGCCGGAGACAGCCGTGTGGACGGCGTGGTGCAGGTCGTCGTTCCACTGGCCGGTGAGCCCGTAGCCGCCTGCCGCGCGCGGGGTGATCAGGCGGGGATCGTTGAGGTCGCTCTCGGCGATCAAGCTGAGCGGGCGGCCCAGATGTGCCGCCAGCGCGGTCGTTTCGACGGTGAGCTCGTCGAGCAGGTGGGTGGCGGTGCGGTCGACCAGCGCGTGGACGGCATCGATGCGCAGTGCGTCGATGTGGAATTCGCGCAGCCAGCGCAGGGCATTGTCGATGATGTAGGCGCGGACCGCGTCCGAGCCCGGACCGTCGAGGTTGAGGCCGCGCCCCCAGGTGTTGCGGCCGGTGGTGAGGTAGGGGCCGAAGCGTGGCAGGTAGTTGCCGCAGGGGCCGAGGTGGTTGTAGACCACGTCGAGGCAGATGGCGAGGCCGCGGGCGTGGCAGGCGTCGACGAAGCGTTGCAGGCCGTCGGGGCCGCCGTAGCTTTCCTGCACCGCGTACCAGAGGACGCCGTCGTAGCCCCAGTTGTGGGTGCCGTCGAAGGCATTGACCGGCATGAGTTCGACGGTGGTGACGCCGAGCGTGACGAGATGGTCGAGATGGGTGATCGCCGCGTCGAAGGTGCCGTCGGGGGTGAACGTGCCGATGTGGAGTTCGTAGAACACCGAGCCTGCCAGGGCTCTGCCGGTCCAGTTCCGGTCGGTCCAGGCCGTCTGGTCGAGGTCATGGACCGCGGAGGTTTCGTGCACGCCGTCGGGTTGGCGGGGCGAGCGCGGGTCGGGCAGCACCGTCGGATCGTCATCGACCAGGAACCCGTATCGGGCACCCTGACCTGCGTCGACGCGCACCGACCAGTTGCCGCCACCGTTTCTTCGCATCGGGTGCTCGACCCCGTCCAGTTGCAGCCGCACCGCTCCCGCCTCCGGTGCCCACACCCGAAACTGCCTCATCGGCCCAGCATCGCATGCCCCGCGCCGGCGTGCTCGATCAACGAATCACCGCGTGTGTGCGGTGACCCCGACCGGTCCGGAGCCGATGCACAGCGACTGCCGCTCGTCGAGGGACCTGATCCGCAGGGTGTCGCCACCCCCGAGCAGCCGGATGTACACGGTGTTCAAGCCCGCGCGCGCGTCGGCGATCGTTTCGGTCTCGCCTTCGAAGGACAGGGCGATCCGGCCGTCACGTTCGGCGTTGTAGTTCACCTGGGCGGTCCAGTCGCGGATCTGCATGGGGCCGTCGAGCGGGAGGTTGGCTCCGGCGGTGCCGCGCACGCGGTGGCCGCAGCGGGGTTCGGGGCCCGCGACGATAGCCCGGTTCCACCAGACCTGTGCGTCGACGACGGCGCCTTCGTCGGTGATCATGCGCAGGCGTGGGGTCGAGAGGGCGAAGGTGGTGGGTGTCGCGATCGGGGCGAAGACACGGTCGGTCATGTTCTCGGGGAATGCCAACGGGTTCAACACATTCCACGGAACCTCTTGTGGCAGCAGCGGTGCGTCGGCGACGCCGGGGAGGGCGGCTCGCACGCCGGTGACGTAGGTGCGGGCCGGACTCGGTTCCCATGATCTGGTGAAAGTGATCGTCGAGTACACACTGCTCGCCAGGAACAGGACGATCGCCGCGATACCCGCCAGCTGCCGCACTGGGCCGTCGCGCCCGGCCTCGATCCGAGCCGACCCACCGGCGGTGCGCGCATGTGTCTGGGGGTCGACCGACAGAACCTGTTGTTCGTTCGATCCGGTGACCGAACTCGGCCCGTGCCGACCGGGCGCCAGAGCGATCAGTGCCAGTGCGACGGTGGCGATCACGGCGAAGTCGGCGAAGTAGCGCATGGACTGGAGCAGCAGACCTGCGGTGCTCGGGCCGTCGCGCAGGAGGACGACGGGCGCGATGGTCAGCACCGCGTATCCGGCAGCGCACGCCCAGACCGCGACGACCCGGCGGCGGGCGCACATTGTCCACGCCACGAACAGGATCAGCACCAGCCAGCTCAGCGCGACCAGCACGCTCGGTGGATCGGCCCACGGGGTGGCGGGTTGCCAGCGCTCCCAGCGCCACGGACCGCCGAACAGGGCGGGTACCAGCCCGTCCGACAGCGCCCGGCTCCAGAGGGATCCGGGATGTTCGGGCGCTGAGAGTCCGCGCGGGCGCTCGATGACGAGCAGGAAGCACGCCGCCCACGCCAGCAACACGGCGCCTGCCGCCGTCCACAGCGCGGCGCCACGGCGAGCGGCCTCGCGCACCGACGCGCCTGATACGTGGGCAGCGAGCACCGCGACCGCGAAAGCCACCGGCAGCACGACCACCGATTTCTCGAAGAACAGCAACGCCACCGCGAACACCACCGCCCCCGACACCGCGTACCCGCGCCGCCCGGTCCGCACCAGTCGCACAGCATCCGCGCTCACCCAGGCCAGGGCGATCTGCAACGGCAGCGCGTTCACCGCCGCCGACCACCAGGCGAAGGCGGGCACCGTCAACGGCACGAACAGGTAGAACGCCAACGGCCCAAGCATCCGCGCCCGAACTCCGACCAGCACGACGATCAGGCGCAACACCGCCAGCGACGCCAGCAGCTGCAACGCCAGCAGCGCGAGGACCGCCGCCGTCCAATTCAGCGGTGCCACTTCGGTGACCAGCCAGGTCAGCACGAACGCCAGCGGCATCACGTGCCCGTCGTGACTGGTGAACAGCAATTCCGTCGACAACACCGACTGACTGCTCACCCGCCCGATCAGCAGGAAATCGTCCCAGTAGAAGAACCCGGCACCGGCCACCCAGCCGCGCAGCACCAGCTGCGCCACGATCAGGCAGGCCGCGACGAGCAGCACCGCGGGCCCGGACAACGCGAGCCGTCCCGGCCGAGACGACATCTCGGCGGGCGATGGCGAGTCGAGCAGCGGCACGGACGTCACGTCTCTCGACGCTAGTTCGTAGTTCGCGAGGCGGCCATCACGACCCACCACAGCGGACCTGCGCTCGCACAGTGCATATTTTGTACTGATCTGTTCAAAATGTGCTACGGTCATCGACATGGCCCGACCCAAGGAATTCGACGAGCACCGTGCGGTGGACGCCGCGATGCGGGCGTTCTGGTCCGCGGGCTACGAGGCGACCTCCACCCAGGATCTCTGCGCCGCGACAGGTTTGGGCCGCAGCAGCATCTACAACACCTTCACCAGCAAACGCGAGCTGTTCGACCGCGCACTGCGGCACTACATGACCACGAAGAACGCGCCCATCTTCGAAATCCTCGACAGCGACGCACCGGCTCGGGAGCGGATCGGCGCCGTGCTGCGCCGGATCGCCGACGCACCCGACACCGAACCGGCGGGCTGCCTCGTCGTCAACTCGATCGTCGAACTCGCGCCGCACGACGCCGCCGTCAAGGCCGACCTGCGCGCCGACGAGGAGCGCCGCCTCGACGCGCTCACCGCAACCATCGAAAGCGGCCAGCGCGCAGGCGAATTCGCCCTCGATCGCGAGGCACGCGCCATCGCCCAGTTCCTGACCGCCACGATCAGCGGCATGCGGGTCGCGGCGCGCGGTGGTGCGGACCGCGCCACCCTCACGGCGATCGCCGATACCGCGATGCGCTGCCTCTGAGATCACCGAACCTGAACCGTCTTCTAGTCATGTCCTCATTTTGGACTGATTGATTCAAAATAGTTCGTAGGAAAGGTTTGTCATGCCGACCGCTATCTACATCCTCGGCCTGTCCATCTTCGCCCAGGGCACCTCCGAGCTGATGCTCGCCGGTCTCCTCCCGGAAATGGCCGCCGACCTCGGCGTGTCCATTCCCAGTGCCGGACTGCTCATCTCGGCCTTCGCGCTGGGCATGCTGGTCGGCGCGCCACTGCTGGCCGTGGTGACGCTGCGCTGGCCACGCCGCGACGCACTGCTCGCCTTCCTCGCGATCTTCGTCGCGACCCATGTCGTCGGCGCGCTGAGCGGCGACTACTGGCTGATCCTCGGGACGAGAGTGGTGAGCGCCTTCGTCTACGCCGGGTTCTGGGCGCTGGCGGCGACGACGGCGGTGAGCCTGGTGGCGCCGCGGTTGCGCGGGCGGGCGATGAGCATCGTCGCGGGCGGACTCACCATCGCCACGATCGTCGGGGTGCCCGCGGGCACCGTGATCGGCCAGCATCTGGGCTGGCGCGCGGCCTTCTGGGCGGTCGCCGGACTGTCCGCGCTGACCATGATCGGAGTGCTCGCGAAGATTCCCGGCGGGCGGCCGAGCACGGTCACCGCGCTGCGCGGCGAATTGCGCGTGATGGCGAACCCGCGCCTGTGGGTGTCCTACGGCGCCACCGCGCTGTCGACGGGTTCGGCGTTCGTCACCTTCGCCTATCTCGGCGCGATGCTGGCCGACACCACCGGTATCTCGGAGGCGTGGGTCCCGGCGGTGCTGGGACTGTACGGTCTCGGCGGGCTGATCGGCATCACCATCGGTGGCCGCTTCGCCGACGCGCACCCGTTCGGCACCCTGTACGTGGGAGCCACCGGGATGACGGTGGCCGCGGCCGCGATCGCCGTCACCGCGCACTCCCCCGCCGCGATGATCGTGCTCGTCGTGCTGCTCGGCGCTTTCGGGTTCGCCACGAACCCCGCGTTGAACACCCGCGTCTTCGCACTCGCCGACGGCGCGCCGACGCTGGCCGCGGCGACCAACTACTCGGCGTTCAACGTGGGAATCACGGTCGGCCCGTGGCTCGGTGGCCTGGCCATCGGTGCCGGGCTCGGCTTCGCCTCGGTCGGCTGGATCGGCGCCGCGCTCGGACTGGCCATGCTCGCCACCGTGGGCCTGTCGCACCGACTGGAGCGTGAACCCGTCACGGCCGCTGTGTCTTCCGAGCCTCGCGTACTCGAGTTCATCCCCCAGTAGACCTGTAGACAGGGGAAACACCCCCCCCGCGGGGGGGGGGTTTGGGGGTTTGGGGGGTGGTGAGCCCCCGCCACCCCCGCCCGTGGGGTTTAAACAAAATAAGCCGGCGCCGGCTAGAGGGGGGTT
>NZ_JBHXNJ010000028.1:0-60349 GCF_042719655.1 Nocardia sp. NPDC058518 | reverse complement strand
CTGTGGTTGTGTGGTCTGTTTTTTTCAAAAGAGACACTCTAACCCCCCCCCACCCCACTTCACACCCGCCCCCCCCCCCCCCGCGCTGCGGGTGGTTTCGCTGTTTGCGAGCTTGCTCAGCCCAGGCAGCCCGGACCGAGTAGTGCTTTCAGATCGCCCATCAACGCCGACGACGGGGAGACCCGCCAGGCGTCATCGAGTTTGAGCATGGTGGTCTTCTCGCGGGCACCGACATGGCGGATGAAGACATCCGAGGTGCCCTGGTGGCGGGTGAGGACCTTCTTGAGCTCGCCGAGCTTGTCGGGCGTGCACATGCGCGTGGTCATCACGACCGCTACCGGCTTGGCCACGCCGATGGCCGAGAGATCCGGCACGACAAGATCATTGGCGATCAGCGAGATGCGGTCGTCACGCACCGAGACGCGGGCCTTCACCAGCACCACGGCGTCTTCGACCACGTCCATGCCGTACACCGAGTACGACTGCGGGAAGAACAGCACTTCCACACCACCGGTGAGGTCCTCGAGCTGAGCCGAGGCCCAGGCCAGGCCGTTCTTGTTGATGCGGCGGTTCACCGAGGCCAGGATGCCGCCGATGGTCACCTGCGCGCCGTCCTTGACGTCGCCTTCCAGGATCGCCGGGATGGGCGTGTCGACCTGCGCGGCCAGCACGTGCTCGACGCCGTTGAGCGGATGCCCGGACACGTAGAGGCCGAGCATCTCTCGTTCGAGGGCGAGCTTGTGCTTGGTCTCCCATTCGTCCTCGGGGACTTTGACGTTGAACACCGACGCCATCGAGTCGTCGCCGTCGTCGAGGCCGCCGAACAGGTCGAACTGGCCGATCGCCTCGGCCTTCTTGGTCGACATCACCGCGTCGATCGCATCGGAATGGATCAGCAGCAGGCCCTTGCGCGGATGCCCGAGGGAATCGAAACCGCCTGCCTTGATGAGGGATTCGGTGACCTTCTTGGAGCAGGCGATTGCGTCGATCTTGTTCAGATAGTCGGAGAAGTCGGTGAACTTCGACTTCTCCTTGCGCGCGGTGATGATCGAGCCGACCACGTTGGTGCCGACATTGCGGACCGCGCCGAGACCGAACCGGATATCGGTGCCGACGGAGGCGAAGTTCAGCTCCGATTCGTTGACATCGGGCGGCAGCACCGTGATGCCCATCTTGCGGCAATCCGACAGGTAGATCGCGGCCTTGTCCTTGTCGTCACCGACGGAGGTGAGCAGGCCCGCCATGTATTCGGCCGGGTAATTGGCCTTGAGATAGGCGGTCCAGAAGGAGACGAGGCCGTAGCCGGCGGCGTGCGATTTGTTGAACGCGTAACCGGCGAAGGGGAGAATCGTGTCCCACAGCGCCTTGATGGCGGGCTCGGAGAAATCGTTGGCGAGCATGCCGTCGCGGAAGCCCGCGTAGGCCTCTTCCAGGACAGACAGCTTCTTCTTACCCATGGCGCGGCGCAGAATATCGGCCTGGCCGAGTGAGTACCCGGCCACCTTCTGAGCGATCTGCATGATCTGTTCCTGATAGACGATCAGGCCGAAGGTGTCGGCGAGGATCTCTTTCAGTGGCTCTTCGAGCTCGGGGTGGATCGGTTTGACTTCTTGCCGGTTGTTCTTGCGGTCGGCGTAGTCGTTGTGGGCGTTCATGCCCATCGGGCCGGGGCGGTACAGCGCGAGGACGGCGACGATATCGCCGAAGCCGGTGGGCTGCATGCGGCGCAGCAGATCGCGCATGGCGCTGCCGTCGAGCTGGAACACGCCGAGGGTGTCGCCGCGGGCGAGCAGTTCGTAGGTGGCCGGGTCGTCGAGCGGCAGGTGATCCATGTCGAGATCGATGCCGCGGTTGGCCTTGATGTTCTCCAGGGCGTCACCGATGACGGTGAGGTTGCGCAGACCGAGGAAGTCCATCTTCAGCAGGCCGATGGCCTCGCACGACGGGTAGTCCCAGCCGGTGATGATCGCGCCGTCCTGCGCGCGCTTCCACACCGGGATGGCGTCGGTCAGCGGCTCCGAGGACATGATGACCGCGCAGGCGTGCACACCCGCGTTGCGGATCAGGCCCTCCAGGCCGCGCGCGGTCTCGTAGATCTTGGCGACGTCGGGGTTGGAGCCGATGAGCTCGCGGACCTCGGCGGCTTCCTTGTACCGCTCGTGGTCGGGATCGGTGATGCCCGAGACCGAGATGTCCTTGGCCATGATCGGCGGCGGCAGCGCCTTGGTGATCTGGTCGGCGATGGCGAAACCGGGCTGGCCGAACAGGACTCGCGCGGAGTCCTTGATCGCGGCCTTGGTCTTGATGGTGCCGAAGGTGATCACCTGGGCGACGCGGTCGCTGCCCCACTTCTCGGTGGCGTAGCGGACCATCTCACCGCGGCGGCGATCATCGAAGTCGATATCGATATCGGGCATCGACACGCGCTCGGGGTTGAGGAATCGCTCGAACAGCAGACCGTGCGGGATGGGGTCGATATTGGTGATGCCCATCGCGTAGGCAACCAGCGAGCCCGCGGCCGAACCACGGCCGGGACCGACGCGGATGCCGACTTCCAGCGCGTGCTTGATCAGGTCGCCGACGACGAGGAAGTAGGCGGGGAAACCCATTTCGCAGATGACGCCGAGCTCGAAATCGGCGCGCGCCATGTACTCCTGCGACGGGCCGTCGGGGAAGCGGCGATCGAGACCGTCGAAGACTTCCTTGCGCAGCCAGGTGGCCTGGGTGTGGCCTTCCGGCACGGGGAAGACCGGCATCCGGTCGCGGTGTGCCCAGACGTCGTCGTAGGGCTGTACGCGCTCGCCGATGAGTTCGGTGTTGTCGCAGGCGCCGGGGACTTCCGCGTCCCAGATCGCGCGCATCTCCGCGGCGGACTTGAGGTAGTAGCCGTCACCGTCGAACTTGAAGCGGGTCGGGTCCGAGAGCGTCTTGCCGGTCTGAATGCACAGCAGCGCTTCGTGGTTCACCGACTGGTCTTTGGTGACGTAGTGGCAGTCGTTGGTGGCGATCGGCGGGATGCCGAGCTGCTTGCTGATGTCGATCAGGCCCTCGCGGACCCGGCGCTCGATGGACAGACCGTGGTCCATCACCTCGAGGAAGAAGTTGTCGGCGCCGAAGATCTCCTGCCACTTCGCGGCGGCTTCGAGCGCTTCGCGATCGTGGCCGAGGCGCAGGCGGGTCTGCACCTCACCCGACGGGCAGCCCGTGGTCGCGATGATGCCCTCGGCGTGCTGGGCGATGATCTCCTCGTCCATGCGCGCCCACTTGCCCAGCTGGCCCTCGATCGAGGCGAGGCTCGACAGCTTGAACAGATTGCGCAGGCCGACGGCGTTCTCGGCGACCATGGTCATGTGGGTGTAGGCACCCGAGCCGGAGACGTCGTCGCCCTTCTGACCCGGATCGCCCCACTTCACTCGCTTGGTGTCGAAGCGCGAGCCCGGTGCGATGTAGGCCTCGATGCCGATGATCGGCTTGATGCCCGCCTTCTTGGCCGAGTTGTAGAACTCCGAGGCGCCGTACATATTGCCGTGGTCGGTCATGCCGACCGCGGTCATGCCCAACCGATCCGCCTCCGCGAACAGCGGCGAAATCTTCGCCGCACCATCGAGCATCGAGTACTCGGTGTGGTTGTGCAGGTGAACGAACGATCCGGACGGAGCCAAGACGGTCCTTCCTCCCATAGAGTCGGCGGGGGTTGGCCTTGGCATTCTATGCACGGGGGTCCGACAGATTTCGCACTCGGCACGCGCGCCCCGAACCGCACCTCGGCGTGGGTCGGCGTGTCGTGGTGAAGGTCACCGAGGAGCACCCGACCGCGCGATGAAGGCGACCTGAGCCGATTCAGGTGCCCACACCGACATAATCGGTGGGTGTACTCCGATCGGCCCACTCGTTGACCACCTTCATCGTGGCCGCTGTGGTCGTCGCCGCCCTGCTGGTCGTGGCATTACTGGTGTGGCAGCGGACCCAGCGTGTCGTCACCACACCGGCCCAGCGTGCGGTCCACCAAGCGCTGCACACCGCCTCGCTGGCCGCCGTGCCGTTGCGTCGTGGGCTGACCGAGGAGTCCGCGAACGAGGCGGCGCCACACCTGCGCGCCCTCGCCGGCGCCGAGGCGCTGGGCGTGGCCGATGCCGAGGGGACTCTGCTGGCTTGGGACGGTCCGCATACCGGAATGCTCGCGTCGTTCGCCGATGCCGCGCGGCGGGCGGTTGCCGATGAGCGGCCCGTGCTGGTCACCGGCGACGAGCACACGCTGATCGCCCAACCGTTGCCGATCGACACGGGAGCGGCGGTCGGTGTGCTCGGCATGGTGACGACCGGGAAGCCGGGACCGGGCATGCTCGGCGCCGCTGCGGAGGTGGCGCGGTACGCGTGTGGGCAGCTGGAACTCGCCGAGCTGGATGCTTCGAGGTCTCGGGTCGACCGGGCCGAATTGCGTGCGCTGCGAGCCCAGATCAGCCCGCACTTCATCTACAACGCGCTCAATACGATCGCCTCGTTCGTCCGCACCGACCCGGATCGGGCCCGCGAACTGATCCTCGAATTCGCCGACTTCACCCGCTATTCCTTCCGCGCCGCAGGCGAATTCACCGTCCTCGCCGACGAACTGCGCAATATCGAGCGATACCTGGCGCTGGAACAGGCCCGCTTCGGCGACGCCCTCGACGTGCGCTTACGCATCGCGCCGGAAGTCCTCGGCGTCGTGCTGCCGTTCCTCGCCTTGCAGCCACTCGTCGAGAACGCGGTCCGGCACGGCCTCGCCGGCGGCGGCCGGGGCGGGCAGCTGAGCATCGTCGCCAGCGACGCGGGCACCGACTGCTTGATCAGCGTCGAAGACGACGGCATCGGCATGGACCCCGACCTGCTGCGCTCCGGCGCCCTCGACGCCGTCGACACCGATTCCGGCCCTGCCCGCACCGGCGAGGCCGCCCACGTAGGCCTGGCCAACGTCGACGACCGCCTGCGTGCCGCCTTCGGCAACGACTACGGGTTGGTCGTGGAAACCGCGCCGGGAGCGGGAACGAAGGTCAGCATGCGGGTACCGAAGTTCCGCGCCGGAATCCGCGCCTGATTCGCGTAGCAGGGCAGTTCGACACCGCCACCGACGGCGCCGGTTACGATGGATGGGTTGTGACCTGGAACACCGAAGAATCCCCGACCGCTCTGCGGGTGCTCGCCGTCGATGACGAGAAACCGGCGCTGGATGAGCTCGTATATCTGCTGAGCACGCAGGCGGGGGTCGGTGAGATTCATCGGGCGGGTGAGGCGACCGCGGCATTGCGGTTGTTGCGGGCGCATCCGATCGACGCGGTGTTTCTCGATATCGATATGCCTGGGCTCACGGGAATGGAGTTGGCGGGAATTCTGTCGGAGTTCGCGGAGCCGCCCGCGGTGGTTTTCGTGACCGCTCACGATGATCACGCGGTGGCCGCCTTCGATTTGGGCGCGGTGGACTATCTGCTGAAACCGTTGCGAGGTGCCCGGTTGGGCGAGGCGGTGCGGCGGATTCTGGCCGGGCGGGTTTCGGTGCCCAGCGCGGTGGATACGGAGTCCGCGCATCCCAGTGAGGTGATTCCGGTGGAGCTCGGCGGGGTGACCACATTGGTGAATCGGGCGGATGTGGCGTGGGTCGAGGCCGATGGGGACTACGCGCGGTTGCATACCGGAAGCGGGTCGCATCTGGTGCGGATTCCGTTGTCGGCGCTGGAATCACGGTGGGCGGACGCCGGGTTTCTGCGGGTGCATCGGTCCTATCTGGTGGCGTTGCGATTGGTGACCGGGTTGCGGAGTGCGGGGAACGCGACCGTGGTGTGTTTGCGGGCCGAGGGGGCGGCAGGCGCGGTGGAGTTGCCGGTGAGCAGGCGGCAGGTGCGCGAACTCAAGCAGCGGCTCGTGCACGGACCTCGGCAGAACTGGTCGCAACGATGACGGGTCCGCAGCGGCCCCCGCGCGAACGGGTGGTGCTGGCGCAGCGGCGGGGTGCCCGTCAGGTGCGCACTCGCACGGAGATGGTCGAGCAGACCGATCTGGGTGCGGCGTTGATCGGTGGGTTGATCCGGGCGCAGCTCGGACTGGCATTGCGCCTGGGATTGGTGGTGGCGGTCGGGTTCGGTGCGCTGCCGGTGCTGTTCCGCGTCGACGCGATCGCCGAGGCCACCGTTGCCGGAATTCGGCTGCCGTGGCTGGTTCTCGGCGTCCTCGCGTTCCCGACGCTGTACGCGGTGGGGTGGTTGTACGTTCGCCTCGCCCAACGCAACGAAGACGATTTCCTGGAACTGGCCGGGGATTGACACATGAGCCCCGACAATCCAGCACTGACGGTCGCCGCACTGCTGCTGGCCGCCCTTGCCACTGTCGGCATCGGCGTTTACGGAGTGCGCCTGTCCCGCACGACTTCCGACTTCCTGGTCGCCTCACGCACCGTGGGTTCGCGATGGAACGCGGCGGCGATCTCCGGTGAATATCTGTCCGCGGCTTCCTTTCTCGGCGTCGCCGGACTGATCGCCAAATACGGCGCCGACGCCCTCTGGTATCCGGTGGGATTCACCGCGGGCTATCTTGGCCTGCTGATGTTCGTGGCCGCGCCGCTGCGCCGATCCGGTGCGTACACCGTGCCGGACTTCGCCGAATTCCGGCTCGGGTCGATTCGGTTGCGGCGCATGGCCGCCGGTCTCGTCGTGCTGGTCTGCGCGGTGTATCTGATCCCGCAGTTCCAGGGCGCCGGACTCACTCTGCACATTCTGCTCGGGGTGCCCGCCTGGGTGGGCGCGGTCGCGGTGGGCGCGATCGTCCTGGTGAATGTGATCGGCGGCGGAATGCGGTCGGTGACCTTGGTACAGGCCTTCCAATACTGGCTGAAATTGACGGCCGTGGCGGTGCCGGCACTGGTGCTCGGCATGCACTTCCTCGCCGATGAACGACCGGTCGCAACGCCCGTGCCACCGACCGTCGACGAGCGCACCACCGTCGACATCTCCACCGATGTCGTAGTGCACCTGGATGTTTCGCAGCGGGTCACGATCACCGGGACGCTCGACGGGCAACCCATCGCGGGTCCGGTCGTGCTGACACCGGGCGATCACACTCTCGCCGAAGGTAGCGAGCTGATCCTCGCGCCGGGCTCGGCCGTTCCGGTGGTGGCCGGAGCACCGGCCGACGGCGCGAGCTGGGTGGCGGCCGGC
Source organism: Nocardia sp. NPDC058518 (assembly GCF_042719655.1). Lineage (NCBI taxonomy): Bacteria > Bacillati > Actinomycetota > Actinomycetes > Mycobacteriales > Nocardiaceae > Nocardia > Nocardia sp. NPDC058518. Next base: position 53,165 of record NZ_JBHXNJ010000028.1, on the reverse strand, counting down.
GGCGGCTTCGGCGGACAACATCCGCAGTACCAGGTGTTCTCGCTGATCGTCGCGACCTTCCTCGGCACCATGGGACTGCCACACGTGCTCGTCCGCTTCTACACCAACCGCGACGGCCCGTCCGCTCGCCGGACCGCGCTGACGGTGATCGGGCTGGTCGGCGTGTTCTATCTGTTCCCGATCCTGCTCGGCGTCTTCGCCCGCCTCTACGTGCCACAACTGCTGATCACCGGCGCCTCCGACGCGGCGGTCGTGCTGCTGCCCGGCGCGGTACTCGGCGGACTCGGTGGACAGCTGCTGGCCGCGTTGGCGGCGGCCGGGGCGATCGCGGCGTTCCTGTCCACCTCGTCGGGGCTGCTGGTCAGCCTGGCGGGCGTGCTCAGTACCGACGTGCTGCGCGGGCGCATCCGGGACTTCCGGCTGGCCGCTCTGGTCGCGGGCTTGGTCCCGCTCACGCTCGCGGTGACCGTCGCGTCCCTGGATCTGTCGCGCACCGTCGCCCTCGCCTTCTCGGTCGCCGCGTCGACCCTGTGCCCACTGCTCGTCCTCGGTATCTGGTGGCGCGGACTCACCGCGACCGGCGCGGCCGCCGGCATGCTCACCGGCGGCATCACCGCGGGTGGAGCGACCGTGCTGGCGGTGCTCGGTGGCGTCTCCCCCGACCTGGCGAACGGCTGGGCCGCCGCGATCGTCGACTATCCGGGCGCGGTCAGCGTGCCACTGGCCTTCGCGGTGACCATCCTGGTGAGCCTCGCCACCACGGGCCAGGATCCCCGGACGGTAGCCGGAGTCTTCCTGCGCATGCACGCCCCCGAACGGCTCGGGATGAGCGCCGACCGCGACCCCGAAACCACCGCCCACCGGTGATCTTGCGACGACCGTTCGTCGCACCACACCGACCGCTCACCGCACGGTCAGCCACCTTCACCGAGTGACCCACGCCACACCATCATGCGGGCACGTCCGGCCCCTTACCGTCATCTCCACGCACGACCCCCCTTCACGCTAGGACGACCGGCATGACCCAAACCGACACCGAGGCGCCCGATCCGCGCACGCCGAGTGCCGACGAATGGCTCGCGGTACAAGCGAGTCCGCAGTTCCAAGATCTGCGAAACCGGCTGCGCCGCTTCATCTTCCCGATGACCGCGCTGTTTCTGGTGTGGTACCTGAGTTATGTGCTGCTCGGCGCGTACGCGCACGACTTCATGGCGCGGCCGGTCTTCGGCAACATCAATGTGGGCCTGCTGCTCGGCCTCGGGCAGTTCGCCTCCACGTTCCTCATCACCGGGCTCTACGTCCGTTTCGCCAACCGTGAGCTGGATCCGCGCGCCGCGGCCATTCGCGAAGAACTCGAGGGGGGCCGGGCATGAGCGTCACCCTTGCCGCGTCCGAGACGGTGGGCAACCCCATCGCCAATATCGCTATCTTCCTGCTGTTCGTCGCGGTCACCATGGTCGTGGTGATCCGGGCCAGCCGCAACAATGCCAGTGCCGCGGACTATTTCACCGGTGGGCGCGGCTTCTCCGGCCCGCAGAACGGCGTCGCCATCGCCGGTGACTACCTGTCGGCCGCGAGCTTCCTCGGCATCGCGGGCGCGATCGCCGTCTATGGCTACGACGGGTTCCTGTATTCGATCGGGTTCCTCGTCGCCTGGCTCGTCGCGCTGCTGCTGGTGGCCGAAATGCTGCGCAACACCGGCAAATTCACCATGGCCGACGTGCTCAGCTTCCGGCTGAAGGAAGGCCCGGTGCGCACCGCGGCCGCGCTGACCACCCTCACCGTCTCGCTGTTCTATCTGCTCGCGCAGATGGCGGGCGCCGGTGGCCTGGTCGCGCTGCTGCTCGATATCTCCAGTCGCGCGGGACAATCGGTCGTCATCGCGGCAGTCGGCGTGCTGATGATCGTGTACGTGCTGGTCGGCGGCATGAAGGGCACCACCTGGGTACAGATCATCAAGGCGGTGCTGCTGATCGCGGGCGCCGCGCTGATGACGGTGATGGTGCTGGCCAAGTTCGGCTTCAATTTCTCCGACATCCTCGGTGCCGCACAGGAATCGGTGAGCGATTCCACCAGCAAGGCGGTCGCCGCCCGCGATGTACTCGCGCCCGGCGCGCAATACGGCGGCAGCGAGATGTCCAAGCTGAACTTCCTGTCGCTCGGCCTTGCCCTGGTGCTCGGCACCGCGGGTCTGCCGCACGTGCTGATGCGCTTCTACACGGTCCCGACCGCGAAAGAGGCTCGGCGCTCGGTGGTCTGGGCGATCGGCCTGATCGGCGCCTTCTACCTGTTCACCCTGGTGCTCGGTTACGGCGCGGCGGCCATCGTCGGCCCGGACAAGATCCTCGCCGCGGCGGGTGGCCAGAACTCGGCGGCGCCGCTGCTGGCGTTCGAACTCGGCGGGGTGATCCTGCTCGGGGTGATCTCGGCGGTCGCGTTCGCGACGATCCTCGCGGTCGTGGCCGGACTCACCATCACCGCGTCGGCCTCGTTCGCCCACGACATCTACGCCAGCGTGCTCAAGAAGGGCGAGGTCGACGAGGTCAAGCAGGTGCGGGTCTCGCGGATCACCGCCGTGGTGATCGGTGTGCTCGCGATCGGTCTCGGTATCCTCGCCAACGGCCAGAACATCGCGTTCCTGGTGGCGCTGGCCTTCGCGGTGGCGGCGGCGGCGAACCTGCCGACGATCCTGTACTCGCTGTTCTGGAAGCGCTTCAACACCACCGGCGCGCTGTGGTCGATGTACGGCGGCCTGATCTCGACCATCGTGCTCATCGTGTTCTCGCCCGCGGTGTCGGGCAACAAGACCGCGATGATCAGCGGTGCCGATTTCGACTACTTCCCGCTGTCCAACCCGGGCATCGTGTCCATTCCGCTGGCGTTCGCGCTCGGCGTGCTCGGCACCTTCCTCGGTGGCCGTGGCGAGCAGGTCGATCAAGCCAAGGCCGCGGAGATGGAAGTCCGGTCCATGACCGGCGTCGGTGCGGAGAAGGCGATCTCGCACTGACGCCAACCCTGCCCGTGCCGGTGGTTCGCCCCACCGGCACGGGCTGTACCCCCACGCTTTCGAAGGAGAATTTCTTGTGACCAGTTACCCGCCTGCCCCGGAGTTCGCAGCGTCGGCCAACGCCGATGCCTCGCTGTACGAGCGGGCGCGCGCCGATCGCGACGGTTTCTGGGCCGAGCAGGCCAACCGGCTGCACTGGCACAAGCCCTTCACCGAGGTCCTCGACTGGACCGACGCGCCGGTCGCGCGCTGGTTCGGCGACGGCGAGCTCAACGTCGCCTACAACTGCCTCGACCGCCACGTCATCGACGGGCACGGCGACCAGGTCGCCATCCACTGGGAGGGCGAACCGGGCGACTCCCGCGCGATCACCTACGCCGAGCTGCTCGACGAAGTGTGCAGAGCGGCGAACACTTTCACCGCGCTGGGCCTCGTGGCCGGTGATCGGGTCGCGATCTACATGCCGATGGTGCCCGAAGCCATCGTGACGATGCTGGCGTGCGCGCGACTCGGGCTCACCCACTCGGTGGTCTTCGCCGGGTTCTCCCCCACCGCCTTGCGGCAGCGGGTCGACGACGCCGAAGCCAAATTGATCGTGACCACCGATGGACAGTGGCGACGCGGCAAGCCCGCCGCGCTGAAGTACGCCGTCGACGAGGCGCTGGGCTCGGACCCGTCGACCGTCGAGCATGTGCTCGTGGTGCGCCGGGTCGGCCTGGACGTGCCGTGGACCGAGGTTCGCGACCTGTGGTGGGACGAAACCGTCGCCGTCGCTTCACCTTCCCACGAAGCGCAAGCCTTCCCCGCCGAACACCCGCTGTTCATCCTCTACACCTCCGGCACCACCGGAAAACCCAAGGGAATCCTCCACACCACCGGCGGCTACCTCACCCAGACCGCCTACACCCACCACAACGTCTTCGACCACAAAGCCGGACAAGACGTCTACTGGTGCACCGCCGACATCGGCTGGGTCACCGGACACAGCTACATCGTCTACGGACCACTCGCCAACCGCGCCACCCAGGTCGTCTACGAAGGCACCCCCAACTCCCCCGACGAACACCGGCACTTCCAGATCATCGAAAAATACGGCGTCACCATCTACTACACCGCGCCCACGCTGATCCGCACGTTCATGAAATGGGGCCGCGAGATCCCCGACGCCCACGACCTGAGCACCCTGCGACTGCTCGGCTCCGTCGGCGAACCCATCAACCCCGAAGCATGGCGTTGGTACCGGGAAGTGATCGGCGCCAACAAGACTCCGATCGTCGACACCTGGTGGCAGACCGAGACCGGCGCCATCATGATCTCGCCCCTGCCGGGCGTCACCGCGACCAAGCCCGGCGCCGCGATGGGCCCGCTACCGGGGATCTCCGCCCAGGTCGTCGACGACGAGGGCACGCCGCTCGGTCTCGACGAATCCGGTCTGCTCGTCCTGGATCAGCCGTGGCCGTCGATGCTGCGCGGCATCTGGAACGACATGGACCGCTACCGCGAAACCTATTGGCAGCGTTTCGCTTCCGAAAGTTGGTACTTCGCCGGGGACGGCGCCAAGCTCGACGCCGACGGCGATCTGTGGATCCTGGGGCGCGTCGACGACGTGATGAATGTGTCCGGTCACCGCATATCCACCGCCGAGGTGGAATCCGCGCTGGTCGGGCACCCGGCCGTCGCCGAGGCCGCCGTGGTCGGTGCGGCCGACGAGACCACCGGTCAAGGGATCGTCGCCTTCGTCATCCTCACCGGTTCGGCCGGTGTGGCCGAGGCGCTCGTCTCCGAGCTCAAGGCGGCGGTCTCGCTGGAGATCAGCCCGATCGCGCGGCCGCGCGAGATCCACATCGTGCCCGAGCTGCCCAAAACGCGCAGCGGCAAGATCATGCGCCGATTGCTGCGCGATGTCGCCGAAGGGCGCGAACTCGGCGACACCTCGACACTGGTCGACCCGACGGTGTTCGAATCGATCGCCACCGCGTGAGCGCGCCGGATGGGCGGGGACTCCGCGACACCGGGCATGCTGGGACGGTGGAGATACCTATGTTCCCGCTGGGCGCGGTGCTGCTACCCGGTGAGTCGCTGTCGTTGCAGATCTTCGAGCCGCGGTACGTGGCGCTGGTCGAGGACTGCACGGACGGGCGGCGGGAGCCGGAATTCGGCGTCGTGCTGATCGCGCGCGGGCACGAGGTGGGCGGTGGTGAGGTGCGCACGGAGGTGGGCACCGTCGCCCGGATCACCGAGGTCATCGAGCTGCCCGGTTCGCGATACCGCTTGCGCTGCAAGGGTACCGACCGCATCCGCATCGACAAGTGGCTCGTCGACGCCCCGTACCCCCAGGCCGAAGCCGCGCACTGGCCCGACGGCCCCGGCGCCGACGACAGCGCGTTGCTGGCGGGTCTGCGTGAACGCGCGGACCGCCTGCACACCCTGACGGCCCAGTTCGCGCGCCGCAACGGCATCCGCCGCCCGCCGCCCTCGGCCTCGCTGGAGGACCTGTCCGACGATCCGACCACCCGCTCCTACGAGCTCGCCGCTCGCCTGCCGATCGGCCCGACCGACCGCCAGTCGGCCCTGTCCGCCCCGGATCCGCACAGTCGGCTCGCGGCGCTGTCCACCTCCGTCGACGACGCGATCGCGATGATGGAGTTCCGCCTGCTGTGAGGTCAGCCCGCCGACGCGATGGTGATCACGATCTTCGCGCGAGCGTGCTCGGTCTCCATGTACTCGATGGCGGCCGGCGTTTCGGCCAGCGGATAGGTCCGGTCGACGGCCGGGCGGAGCAGGCCCGACTCGATCAGTTCGCGGAGCTCGGTGAGTGACTGCGACGTCTGTTCCGCCATGGGAACACGGATAGCCGGTTTCACGAACGGTCGAGCCAGCTGACCGCGCGCGAGCAGGCCGACCGGACCGAACCAGCTGCCGCCGTCGAAGTTGCCGCCACCGGACAGGACCAGTGTGCCGGTGGATTCGACCAGGCGGAGCAGTGCACGCAGGGTCCGGGTTCCGGCCAGGTCGAGGACGGTGTCGTAGCGGCCGGTCACGGTGTCGCGGGTGTAGTCGACGACATGCTCCGCGCCGAGCGACCGCGCCGCCTCCACATTGCGGGTGCTGCACACCGCGGTGACCCGCGCGCCCCGAGCTCGGGCGATCTGGACCGCGAAGGTGCCGACCCCACCGGACGCGCCGATGATCAGCACCCGCTCGCCGTCGCCGACATGACGCAGGCAGGTCAGGGCGGTATTGGCGGCCAACGGCACCGCCGCCGCTTCCTCGAAGCTCAGATTCGCCGGTTTCCGGTCGAGCAACTTCCGCCGCACCGCGAGGTACTCGGCGAACGAACCGCTGACCGCCTCGCCGAACACCTCCTCGCCGACGGCCAGGTCCGAGACACCGTCGCCCACTGCCTCGACCGTCCCCGAGAAGTCCCCGCCCTGCACCGGGTTCGCCGGTCCCCGGCGACCGAACACCGACCGGTCCATCCATCGCGCGATCTTCGGGTCTCCCCGCATCACATGCCAATCCCGCGCATTCACCGACGCGGCGTGCACCCGAACCAGCACCTCCCCCGCGCCCGCCGACGGCCGCCCGACCTCGGCCACCGCCAACATCGCCGATGACCCGTATATCTGCTGCGTAATCGCCCTCACACCGAGAACGCTAGGCGCCCCGACCACCCGCCCACATCAGGGAATCCCCTGATCCGTCCGGAGATTTCACGCCATGTGCGGAACTGACCCGCGTGACTTCGGAATCGGTCGAACCGGGAGGGGGTGTGGGCCGTTGACAGGGAAGGAGCCGGTCGGCGTGCGTCGCGGACCGGGCGGCCGCACCAACTGAATCGGAGAACGACCGATGACCATCAACGACTACTCGCCGAACCGCCGCACCGTCTTCGTGGGTGCGGGCGTACTGGCCGCCGCGGCGACGCTGACCGCGTGCGGTACCTACGAGAAGAACGAGGCGGCGCCCGCCAGGGCCGCCGAACCAGGGGCACCCGCCGGTGCGCTGATCAAGGCGGCCGATGTTCCGGTGGGCGGCGGGGTGATCGTCGGCGACACCGTCGTCACCCAGCCGACCGCGGGCACTTTCGTCGGGCTGTCATCGACCTGCACGCACGCTGGGTGCAAGGTCGCCACGGTGGCGAACGGCACCATCAACTGCCCGTGCCACGGCAGCCGATTCGGGCTCGACGGAGCCGTGCGCGGCGGCCCCGCGAACCAGCCGCTGCCAGCCAAACCCGTTCGCGTCGAGGGGGACTCGATCGTTGCCGGGTAACCCGACCGCGCACCACACCCGCACCGCGGCAAAGCGGGCGGTGCGGGTGTGGCGATTCGATCAGCCGGCGGCGTCCATCATCTCGGACATGCGCCGTTCCATCTCTTCCGGCGAGACGTCTTCGATGTGGGTGGCCACGGTCCAGCGGTGACCCCACGGGTCTTCGAAGGCGCCGCTGCGGTCGCCGTAGAACTGGTCGGTCATGGGGGTGATCGCGGTGGCGCCGGCGGTGAGCGCCGCGGCGAAGGCGGCGTCGGCGTCGGCGACGTAGACCATCAGGTTCACCGGGGACCCGCCGACGGACTTCGGGTCGCTGAAGCCGATCTCGGGCACCGGGTCGCCGACCATCAGTACCGAGTCGCCGACCAGCAACTCGCTGTGGACGATGGTGCCGCCGGGGCCGTCCATCTTCATGCGCACGGTCGCGCCGAAGATCGCGGTGTAGAAGTCGATCGCCGCGCCGGCTCCCGCGCACGCCAGCCCGGGACAGATCCGCGGATAGCCGTCGGGGAAGGGGGAAACATCAGACATCGGATACCTCCGTGTCGAGAGTGATGCTCGGACGACCACCAGCGTATTCCCCTCGCCTGATCGGGGAAAGGCTGCCGGACTCTTCGGCCGGTCGGTGAGATCAGGACTAGTAGAACTCGTTTTACTCCTGTAGAACTTGTTGCAGGTTATAGAACCTGTTTCAGTTTTGCTGTCGAAGTCGGAGGGCCGGGACGTGCGCTACGGGGTTGTCTTGTTCACCAGTGACCGGGGCATCACGCCCGCCGATGCGGCGAAGGCCGCCGAGGACGCCGGATTCGACGCGTTCTACGTCCCCGAGCACACCCATATTCCGGTGGTGCGGGCCGCGGCCCATCCGCAGACCGGGGATTCCTCGCTGCCCGACGACCGGTACCTGCGCACGCTCGACCCGTGGGTCGCGCTGGCCACCGCCGCCGCGGTCACCGAGCGGATCACCTTGTCGACGGCGGTGGCGCTGCCCGCCGAGCACCACCCGATCACCCTCGCCAAGACCATCGCCTCCCTCGATCACCTGTCCGGCGGGCGGGTGGAACTGGGTGTCGGATTCGGCTGGAACACCGATGAACTCGCCCATCACGGCGTTCCCGCGAACAAGCGGCGCACGGTATTGCGCGAGAACCTCGACGCGATGCGGGCACTGTGGTCGCAGGAGGAAGCCGAATTCGCCGGTGACTTCGTGAAATTCGGACCGAGCTGGTCCTGGCCGAAGCCGGTGCGCGCCGGGGTCCCGGTGTTGCTCGGAGCGGGCGGTACCGAGAAGTCGTTCGGCTGGCTGGCGGCCAATGCGGACGGCTGGATCACCACCCCGACCGAAGGCGACCTCGGCGCCAAAGTCGAACTCCTGCACCGGGTCTGGAAGGACGCGGGCCGCGACGGCACCCCTCGGGTGATCGCGCTGGCGGGTCGTCACGATGCCGAGCAACTCGCTCGCTGGGCCGACCTCGGCGTCACCGAGGTGGTCTTCGGTCTTCCCGACAAGAGCGCCGAGGACGTCCGTGGTTATCTCGGCCACCTCGGCGGGAAGCTCGCCGTCGCGGCGTGAATCCGAACGGGTGTCAGCCGCGGAGTTTGCGCACCTGAACCGCGGTGAGATCGGCGAGCACGCCGGGGTCGACGACCTCCGGCGCGGTGACGACCACCTGAACCAGCGTGTTCCCCACCTGGACAAGTGATGTCGCCGAGGTGAGCGTGAGCCCCTCACTCGTGGCGGTCAGGGTGAACGCCGAGCCCGCGTCGCCCGCGGGCGGCTGCGCGAGCGCGCTGGTTCGATACTCGATCCGCACCCCGGCGTCGTCACCCGAGTAGCTGGTACAGCGCCGGGGCTGGGCCTGGAGCGCGTCGAACGCCGGGGCCAGCGCCGCGTCCGGATAGCTCGCGGCATCGATGTCGATGGTGGCGAAGCTGGGCCCGGCGAACTGTACCGACGCGGCGGCGGCCGACCCCGGCCACTGCTGCGCGATCGGCAAGAGCAGACGCCCACAGTCCGGCGGATCCGTCAGCGCCGCGGGCGGCACCGCGGGCTCGCCGGACTCATCGCGTGGCGGCACCACCGCGAATTCACCGGGCAGATCCGTCGCGGCGAGCAGACCGGCCGACAACTGCGCCGCATCACGAACAACGGCGCCGGTTCCGGGTGCGGCCGTGACCGCCGCGGAGAACGGACCCGATCCCGGCGAGGCCACTGTGTCGTCGGATCCGCAGCCAACGATCCCGGCCAACCCGACGCATGCCGAAACAGCCGCGCCGACGCGCAGCGAAACCACCCGCATCATTCCGTCCAGGTCACCCGGGTCGACTGCGTCTGCACCAACGTGCTCACACTGCGCGCGTCCCGATAGGTCTGCTGTCCACCGATCTCGATGGAGCCCGAAACCGGCAGCGGCATACCGAGATCGATGGTGATCGAGCCGACGCCTTCCATCACGTAACCGTCGATGTCGAGCTCACCCGCGTCGTTGGGCAACTCCCACACAGTGTCGGTGGGCGTCTGATTCACCTGCAGATCGATGGTGAGCCGGTCGCCCTCCCGGCTGGTGAGCGTGGCCGTGGTGATCTGGTCCAGGGTGACTCCGCCGGTGATCTTCTGGTGCACCGTCCACACCGCACCGATCCCGACGGGCTGGTCCGGGAACGCGATCGATTGATACACAGCCTGGTAGAAGGCCTGCTCGAGCGCGGCCCGCGCCGTGTTCGGGGTGTCCGGTGACGGGGCCATGCGCAGCTCGGTGATCGCGCCGAGGTCGCTCATCCCCAGACCGGCGTGTGAGCCGTCGGCGGAAGTGAACGCCTTGTTGAGCGCGGGGTCGGGGGTGGTGACCGCGCCGACGGTGAGGTCGACGCCGTCGGTGCCCGTGCGCGCGACCATCGGGATGGTCAGCGCGGCGGGCGAGAAGTCACGGACAGGCTGATCGTTGACCTGCTGCTGGATCCGGTAGTCGGTGCGCAGCGTCACTTCCTGGGTGGTGCCCGCGGCATAGCGCGGTCGCAATAGATCTCGCGGCTCTTCGCCGGGCGAGACCATCGTGGTGACCGCGGCCGAGATCGGCACGGTGACTTCCTTGCCGATGCCGAGCGGCTCGGTGCCGTCGACCTCCGCGGCAGGGGCCGAGCGGTCGGCGCACCCGGCGCCGAAGGTCGCGAACCCGAGCACGAGCGCCACCAGTAACACCCCGGGGCGCGCGATGCGGGGTAAGCGAGATCTAGACAACACCGTCACAGCCATCAGGGTACGACCGCTTCCTGAGTAACACCTGGGACTCCCCGGCACCGCGGCGAAGGCCAGATCGCCACTAGGGAATGATGGACGCGTGAGTGAAGACCGGCCAACCGACAACGCTGCCGTCCCCGAGACCGGCGACGACTCAGCGGCACCGGCGGCCCCTGCCGCACCCGAGACGGCCGAGACGGCGAAACCCGCTGGTCGCCGACGTTTGACGACGCTGCTGATCATCGCCGTCGTCCTGTTCGGGCTCGACCTGCTGACCAAGTGCCTCGCGGTCGCCCTCATCGACCCGGGCGAATCGGTGCCGATCATCGGCGATTTCGCGCGGTTCACCCTGGTGCGCAACCCGGGCGCGGCGTTCTCGATGGCGACCGGCATGACCTGGCTGCTCACCCTGATCGCCGCCGCGGTGGTGATCGGTGTGATCCGGATCGGGCGCACCCTGCGTTCGCTGTGGTGGGCCATCGGCCTCGGCATGGTGCTCGGCGGGGCGCTGGGCAACCTGGTGGACCGGATCTTCCGATACCCAGGCCCGCTGCAGGGCCATGTGGTCGACTTCGTCGCCATCGGCTGGTGGCCGGTCTTCAACGTCGCCGACTCGGCCATCGTGTGCGGGGCGATCCTGCTGGTCGCGCTCACCGTGTTCGGTTTCGAACCGGACGGCACCCGCAGCGGTCGCAAACACACCGAGGAGACCGTATGAGAGAAACCAGAACCATGCCCGTCCCCGATGGACTCGACGGGATGCGGGTGGACGCGGGACTCGCCCGCCTGCTCGGCCTCTCGCGGACCGCGGTCGTGGCGCTGACCGAGGACGGCTCGGTACAGATCGACGGGGTCGCCGCGGGCAAGTCCGACCGGCTCACCGCGGGCGCGTGGCTGGAAGTGATCTTCCCCGAACCCAAGCGGGCACTGACGGTCGAGGCCACTCCCGTCGACGGGATGAACATCCTCTACGCCGACGACGACATCGTCGCCGTGGACAAGCCGATCGGCGTCGCCGCGCACTCCGGTGTCGGCTGGACCGGACCGACCGTGGTCGGCGGCCTGGCGGCGATGGGTTATCGCATCTCCACCTCGGGCGCGCACGAACGGCAGGGCATCGTGCACCGGCTCGACGTCGGCACCTCCGGTGTGATGGTGGTGGCACAATCCGAACACGCTTACACGATGCTCAAGCGCGCCTTCAAGGAACGCACGGTCGACAAGCAATACCATGCACTCGTGCAGGGACACCCGGATCCGAGCAGCGGCACCATCGACGCGCCGATCGGGCGCGCGCGGGGCAATGCCTGGAAGTTCGCGGTGACCGGTGACGGCAGGCCCAGCGTCACCCATTACGACACCCTCGAGGCGTTCCAGGCGGCCAGCCTGCTCGACGTCCACCTCGAGACCGGCCGCACGCACCAGATCCGGGTGCACTTCTCCGCGGTCCGCCACCCCTGCGCGGGTGACCTCACCTACGGCGCCGACCCGACGCTGGCCAAACGCCTCGGCCTGGAACGGCAGTGGCTGCACGCGCGCCAGCTCGGCTTCCACCATCCCGCCGACGGTCGCTGGCTCGAGATCACCAGCGAGTACCCCGACGATCTGGCGGGCGCCCTGGACGTACTACGCAATGCCTGACGACCCGCGGTCGTCCGAACCGGCGCCGGATACGGCGCCGGACGACCGCGGGGAACCGCCCGCCGACCAGGCGGGAGTAGCGATGGACGACACCGCGAGCACATCCTCGGAGAATCTCGGGAACATGCCGGCGGAGCCGGTATCGCAGGCCGACGACGACGGCCGATTCTCCCGGCGTAATGCCGCCTTCTACGCGATCGCGGCCATCGGCGCGGTGATCCTGCTGGTTGTCGCCTACCGCGAACCGGCGCCCACGTCGGCGGTGGCGACCGATCGGCTGGGGCCCGCACCCGGCGAGCAGGTTCAGCAATACCTCGGCGACGCACGGGCATCCCTCGGCGGTGCCGACACCGACCCGCACTGGGCGCTGGTGTCTTTCGCCGAATACCTGACGCCCCAACAGATTCCGGCCGCAGCCGCTGGGTTGCGGGTTTCCGGGGTGATCCAGCACGTGCCCGTCGAGCGGGTGCAGACACCGGTGATCACGGTCGCCACCCCGGGCGGCAACGAGGCAGCGGTGAATTCCGGCGACGCGGCCGCGGGCCTGGTCGCGGCACAACAGTTCCGCGATCAGCGCAGCGCCGAGATCGCCCATCTCACCGAGACCCGCCTGCGCGCGGGCTGCGCGTGCACGGCGGGCCTCATCGTGCGCGGCACGCTCCCCCAATTACGCGACCTGGCAACACAATCGGGAGTCAGGGCGGTGCAGGCGCTGCCCGCCGACGCCGTCGCGGGCCGGTTCGCGGTGAGCCCGTTGCTGCCGGGCAGCACCGATACCGTCACCCCGAACCCCGATGACGGCCCGGTGCCGACCGAGTAGTACGCCGGTCGAGGCCACGACTGTCCTTGAACCGCAACGGTGTTCGCCGATGCTGGAGCCGCCTACGGCCGATCGGTGGCGCGGCGCGTATCGGCCAGTTCCCACAGCGTGCGCGCCCGGTCCACATCGCCGGCGTGGTCGTAGGCACCCGCCATCAATTCGAGCGCACCGGCATCGAGCCGGTCGAGCTGCACGATGAGGCCGGAAAACAGATCGTCGAGTTCGTCGGGGGTCACCGGGTGGTCCCGAGACGATGCGACAGCGTTACCTCCATAACCGGCAAAGGTACTCCAACACCGAATGTCCATCCGGCACAAGGGTTCTCGAATCGATTACGTTCGGGTCAGTGATTCCTCACGCGCCCTGCGCACCGACCGGGGGAAAGAACTTGCCCGCGCCGCCGGAACGCCGTGCCTGCACCCACCACGCCAACTCGACCAGCACGATGCCGATCACACCGCACACCACCGCGGCCAGCGTGAGGCGCGGGTTCGACGGGTCGAGTTTGAAGAACTCGCGGGTAAACGGGATCGTGAACAGCGCGACGTAGGCCAGCACCGATACCGCGATCAGCACCACCTTCCACCACACATACGGCCGCGCCACCAGCACAAGCACCCACACCGCGATCATGATCAGCGTGATCAACGCGGTGGTGCCCGCCTGCACCTTCTGGGTCTCGGAGGCTTCCGGTCCCGCGTAGGCGATGAGGTAGGACACGAAGGTCGCGACGCCGATCACCACGCCGGAGGGCACCGCGAGGCGCATCACCCGGCCGACGAAGCCGGTGCGGGCGCGCTCGTTGTTGGGCGCGAGCGAGAGCACGAACGCGGGGATGCCGATGGTGAACCAGGCCGCGATGGTGACGTGGCGCGGCAGGAACGGGTAGCCGATGGGGTCGTAGCCGAAGATCTGCGAACCGACGCCCGCCAGGCCGACGAGGAAGGCCAGCAGCACCGAGTACACGGTCTTGGTGAGGAACAGGTTCGAGACGCGTTCGATATTGCCGATCACCCGGCGCCCCTCGCCCACCACATACGGCAGGGTCGCGAACTTGTTGTCCAGCAACACGATCTGCGCCACCGCGCGGGTCGCGGGGCTACCGGCGCCCATCGCGACACCGATATCGGCATCCTTGAGCGCCAGCACGTCGTTGACGCCGTCACCGGTCATGGCGACGGTGTGCCCGCGCGACTGCAAGGCGCCGACCATGGCGCGCTTCTGATCGGGACGGACACGGCCGAAGGTGGTTTCGTGATCGAGGACGTCGGCGAGCGCGGCCGGATCGTCGGGCAGGGTGCGCGCGTCGACGGCGTGGTCACCGCCGGGCAGGTCCAGCGACGTGGCGACCGCGCCGACGGACACGGCGTTGTCGCCGGAGATCACCTTGATCGAGACCTGCTGGCTCGCAAAGTATTCCAGGGTCTCCTTGGCGTCGGGACGCACCTTCTGCTCGAGCACCACCAGCGCGGCGGGCTCGACCCGGCCGGGCGCGTCGTCGGCGTCGACCGGACGGTCGCTGCGGGCCAGCAGCAGCACGCGCAGACCCGACGAGCCGAGCTGTTCGGCGTGGGCGGCATCGGCGGAGGTGGGATCGAGCAGCACATCGGCGGCGCCGAGCAGCCAATCACCGTGGGCGCCATAGGAAACGCCGCTCCACTTCTTGGCCGAGGAGAACGGTGCGACGGCGGTCCGCGACCAGCCGGGCGAGTCGGGCAGCGCTTCGGCGATGGCCTGGACACTGGCATTGGGGCGCGGGTCGTCGCTCGCGAGCGCCGCCAGTGCGGCCCGCACCTGCGCCTCGTCGAACGCGCCGAGCGGTTCGACCTGCGCCAGGCGCATGCCGTTCTCGGTGAGGGTGCCGGTCTTGTCGGCGCACACCACGTCGACGCGGGCCAGGCCCTCGATCGCGGGTAGTTCCTGCACCAGGCACTGACGTTGACCCAGGCGCACCACACCGACCGCGAAGGCGATCGAGGTCATCAGCACCAGGCCCTCGGGGACCATCGGCACCAGCGCGGCGACCATCCCGGTCACCGCGGGACGCCACGATTCCCCGCTCGAGACCAGCTGGTTGTAGATGCTGAGCAGACCGGCCGGGATGAGCAGGTAGGTGATGAATTTCAGGATCTTGTCGATGCCCGAACGCAATTCGGAGTGCACCAGCGTGAACTTGCTGGCCTCCTCGGCCAGTTTCGCGGCGTAGGCGTCCTTGCCGACCTTGGTCGCGCGGTAGGCGCCCGAACCCGACACCACGAAGCTGCCCGACATCACCGGCGCGCCGATGCCCTTGTCGATCGGGTCGGCCTCACCGGTCAGCAGCGACTCGTCGATCTCGAGCGCGGCGGCCTCTTCGACCTCGCCGTCGACCACGATCTGATCGCCGGGGCCGAGCTCGATCAGATCGTCGAGCACCACCTCGCCGGGCGCGACCTGATGGGCGACGCCGTCGCGGCGCACCGTCGGTTTGGCCTGGCTGACGATCGCCAGCTCGTCCAGGGTTCGCTTCGCCCGCACCTCCTGGATGATGCCGACCGCGCTGTTGGCCACGATGAGCAGACCGAACATGCCGTCGATGATCGAACCGGTCGAGAGCACCAGCAGGAACAGCACGCCGAGAATGGCATTGATACGGGTGAAGACATTCGCGCGGACGATCTCGCCGACCGAACGACTCGCCCTGGCCGGGACGTCGTTGGTGCGCCCGTCACGGCGGCGCTCATCGACCTGTGCTGCGGTGAGCCCGGCGGCGGCGGGCTCCTGCACGGATATGGACATGCCCGCCAGATTAGCCGGTCGTATCATGGGATGAATGCAGCGCAGCTCATCCCCGCCCGGTGTCGTTTTCGGTGCGGGGGCCTATCTCATCTGGGGCTCGTTCGCCGCCTTCTTCGGGCTGCTGTCGTTCGCCTCGCCTGCCGAAGTGGTGGCGCAGCGGATCGTCTGGACGCTGGTCGTGGTGCTGCTCGTGCTCACGCTGACCGGGCGGCTGGGCGGGTTGCGCGGGATCGATGCCAGGACCTGGCGAATGGCCGCGGCCGCCTCGGCGGCGTTGTCGCTGAACTGGGGTGTGTACGTCTTCGGCGTCACCACCGGGCACATCGTGGAATGCGCGCTCGGTTACTTCATCAACCCGCTGGTCACCGTCGCCATCGGGGTGCTGTTGTTCCGGGAACGGCTCACCAGGGCGCAGTGGGTGGCGTTGGGGCTCGGTGCGCTGGCGGTGGTGGTGCTGACCGTCGATTACGGCAGGCCGCCGGTGATCGCGTTGATCCTGGCCTGCTCGTTCGCCGCCTACGGGCTGGTGAAGAAGGTGATCCGGCTCGACGCGCTCCCCGGCATCGCGGCCGAGGGCATAGTGGCCGTGCCGTTCGCGCTGGCGTTCCTGATCGTCCTGATGGCCACCGGCCGGAGTGAGATGACTTCCAGCCCCGCCCATTTCGGTCTCATGCTCGCCACCGGGCCGGTCACCCTGCTGCCGCTGCTGCTGTTCGCGGTGGCGGCCAAGCGGGTCCCACTCTCGACCATGGGCATCCTCCAGTACCTCACCCCTGCCCTGCAGATGGCCTGGGGCGTGGCGGTCATGCACGAACCCATGCCTGCCTCACGCTGGGCCGGATTCGCCCTGATCTGGGCGGCGCTGGCGGTGTTCACCACCGACGCCCTGCTGCGGGGGCGGCGCAACCGGCAGCTCTCGGTGGCCGAGGCGACGGACGCGACCGCGCATTAGCTCGATTCGGTGTCACCCCGGCGCGACTCGCCGGTGGATCGCATGCCGACCGGTAGGCTCGCTAGTCGGACAATCGGCTGGTGGGCACCCGAGAGAGGTGGGTTCTGTGCACGATGCGGGGTTCTCGGATCGGGTAGCGGGCGTGCTGGTGGGTACCGCGGCCGGTGATGCGCTGGGGGCAGGCTACGAGTTCACTCATCCCGGGCCGGACACGGTGATCGACATGGTCGGCGGCGGGGTGTTCAGCTGGGCGCCGGGTGAGTGGACCGACGATACGTCGATGGCCGTAGCCGTGGCGGTAGCGGCAGCCAACGGGCCGGGGATCGATCTCGACGCGGTCGCGGCCGGGTTCGTCTCCTGGTACGACTCGAAGCCACCCGACATCGGGAATCAGACTCGAACTGTGTTGTCCGCCAGGCCTTCCTCCGCGCTGGACATGCAGGCCGTGGCGATGTCGCTGACCGGACGAACCGGCGGCAACGGGTCGCTGATGCGGACCGCGCCGGTCGCGTTGGCCTACCTCGACGACGCCGCCGAATGCGTGGCGGCGGCGGGCCGAGTCGGGCTGCTCACGCACTACGACGAGAACGCCGTCGAGGCGTGCAAGATGTGGACCTACGCGATCCGGCACGCCGTGCTGAACGCCGATTTCGACGGCGTCCGCGAATATGTCAGCGGCTCACCACAATCCGCGTTCTGGACCGAACGGCTCGACGAAGCGGAGAAGGGCACGCCCGCCGACTTCCCGAACAACGGCTGGGTGGTGCACGCCCTGCAGACCGCGTGGTGGGCGATCACCACCACCGATCCTGCTACGCCCGAACAGCTTCCGCTCGCCTTGGAGGCGTGCGTGCGCGCGGGCAACGACACCGACACCACCGCGGCCATCGCGGGCGGACTACTCGGCGCCCGCTGGGGTGCCTCGGCCGTCCCCGCCCGCTGGCGCGCCATCCTCCACGGCTACCCCGGCCTCACCGGCGCCGACCTCCCCGACCTGGCCCTACGCATCGCCACCAACTCCCGCTAGCCGGTCCGACGGCAGCCGGACCGGCTAGCTGGCACTCGACCGGTGACTACCAGGCGGTGATGATGGGGCCCGGGGTCCATGTACCCCAGCGGTTGCCGGAGTCGATATCCACCTTCGCGGGAGTGGCGGTGGTGTCGAGAGGGAGGTATTGCTCGAGGGAGCCCCAGTCCCTGTCCCAGTCGTTGTTCAGGTAGGTCGGCAGGGTGCGGGCGGTGAACAGGAGCTGGGTCCAGCCGAGTGGGCCGCCGCCGTCGTGGCCCTGCCAGAGGTTGGTGATGGTGGCCGTGTTGCGGTCAGGCAGGATGCGATATTCGGGGAGGTCTGCAACACCGTTGTAGGTGGGCATTTGATTCTGGCACGGGAAGTGCAGTCCCACAGCCCAGTCCAACAGAACGGGACTGGTACGACCCACGAGAGAGCTCAGAGTGATGGTCTGCGGCATACGCGGCGGCGTGACGGCCAACCATTGGTCTGAGCCGAGATCTTTGTCCACAGCGACCAGACGGATGACGTCGGTGTCGGCTGGCAGCTGGTTCAGCGGAACGCGCAAGTTGCGCCACATGGGAGCTGGACCGATGTCGATAGGGACTACCTGGCCGGCGACAGTTACGGAGCCATCCGCCGCAGCAGTGCCGTACTCGACAGCAAGTTCTTGACCGGGACGCACGACACCGTCAGCGTCGGCCGACCGGATCCGGCCGGCCGCTGAGAGCGCGAGCAGCGGGCCGCGCGGACCGTCTGGCAGCCGGAACCAACCGGTGGTCAGCGACGCAGGTTCCTGCGCACCAGAGCGGTAGCTACCCATAACGGGGGTCGACTCAGGATCGAGCCCGAACGGGAGCTGCAGCGATCCCTGCCGGGACTCCGAGCCGGCCGAGGTCGAAGCATCACGCAGTTTGTCCGGATCATCAGAAACCGAATTTGCCTGACCCGTAGTCGATTCCACCTCGTCGGAGACCAGAACCGGTGCGACACCGCCGACCTGGAAACCTGCCGACTCGGTTCCCGCCATGGCGGTGGCGAGATCGCCAGTCAGAGGCGAGAGCATGGAAGCATTCGGATCGGTTTCGACCAGGACCTCGTCAGCCATGGCGCACCCACCAGCAAAGGCCGCCGAAAAGTTGGAGCTCGCCAGCGAGTACGCCGGATACTGGGCGACGGTGGCCTTGGCGAACGATGCAAGTTCGAAGAGCACCATCATCGCGGCCGCGATTGCGAGGACAGGTAGCCCTGCAAGTCGCCCAGTCACTGGCCCAGGCTTCGGATTCGGATGGATATGGAACCACGCAGCGACGGCAAGCGCTAGCACGGTCAGCCCGACGAACGCGGTTGAGATACCGAATCCGGCGACGGTCGGCGGCTTGTCCCAAAACGGGATTCCCCACGCGGAGACGTACCAGTAGCCATTGGCACCCACGAAGGTCACGGCGAGTGCGAAGAACAGAGCGGCCGCGAACAGCGCGCGGTTACGCAAAGGCCGCAGCACGTTCGCGCTCACCGCAACCGCCGTCACCGCGGCAACACAGGCGGCCAAACTGGCGAACACGCCGAACTGGTGGGTCCACTTGGTGGGCGAAAACATCATCAAGACCATGGCGGCGGCAGTGATTCCGAGGATGCGCCGAGTTGGACCGACTGCGGTACCGGGGATATGACCGCCGCGACGCAGCATGATGGCGATGCAGACAACCAGGCCGAGAAGCATCGCGAACACACCGAAGCGTCGGGTCAGCCAGCCGTCTGCATTGAGCTGCAGCAGGAATTGGTAGCGCAGGAATTCGAAGAACCAGGACTCCCCCGGCCCGATCACGCTGTGCACGGCGAACATCTCCCGCACTCCGGCGAACGTCCGGTCCGCGAAGACGACCGTGAGTACCACCGTGCCTGCGGCCAGAATCGGCAGCAACGACGCGAGATATCCCACCGTCTTCGCCCGCTTCACGACCACCGCGGTGACCACACGCGCACCGGCCACCAGCGCGCCGAGGCAGATCAGGCCCGACGGTGCGCCGGTGAGGGTGAACGCGGCCACGATCACCGCGACGGCGAAGGGCAGCAACCGCCGGGTCGCGATCGCTCGTTCGACCGAGACCCAGGTGACCAGAACACCCAGCGCGACAACGAATTCCGCGCGCAGACCGTTGTTGTAGGGCAGCCAGAAGGCCAGGAAGACGAAGGCAGCGGTCCAGGTGGCGACGCGTTCGCGGCGCAATGCCACGCCGAGTCGGGGCAGCACTTCGCGGCTGATCAGCCACCAGGTGAGCACGCCCGCGCCGAGAGCGGGCAGCCGGACCAGCGGGCTGACCGCGGAGATGTGGGTGAGCCAGCCGATGATGTCGGTGTAGGGGGTGTAGAACGGGCCCTCGTCGACGCTGAACCAGCGGTAATAGTTGGACATGTTGCCCGAACTGCGCGCACCCCTCGCCATGCCGAGGATGTAGCCGTCGTCGGAGGTGTTGGCGCCGATGAAATGCCAGACCAGCAGGACCGAGAACACCAGCCAGTCGACGGGGCGCAGCCGCCACCAGCGTTGTGGCAGGAATCGGCGCGCGGAGCGGCCGTCGAGGGCATCGAGGCGGTGCAGGGCGAACAGCGACAGTGCCGTCGCGAGCAGGCACAGCACGATCGCGGCCAGTTTGGGCCAGGTCGGGGACGACGTGTAGCGGGCGTCGACGTCGACGCGCACCGCGAGGTCCGCGGGGGCCGCGCCGGTCAGCTCACTGAACACGCCGACGACCTGGGGACGCAGATCAGCGGCCACCACGGCGCCGGACGCGGTGAGACCTGTTGTGGTGACCGAGGATTGCTGGGGAGTGATCGCGATCGTCAGCGCGCAGGAGCGGTCGACGACCTCGGCCAGCGGTGCCGTCCACACCAGGGTCGAACGCGAGACCACATCCACGCGGCCGGGGCGTTCGGCGGTATCGGCGACCACCTTGACGACGAAACCGTACTTCTCCATGTCGGCCGACTGACGCGGCACGGTGGAGACCGCGACACCGCCGGTCGCGGCCAGGGAACTCAGCGCGGCGCAGGGCACCGTCGCCGACAGGGCGGCGGGCGCGTAGGCGATGAGCGGCGATTCGACCGCGGCGGGCGATCCCTGCTGCGGCCAGGACACCGTCGCGGCGTCGACCCGGACGGGCAGGAACGGGATCACCGCGGCACTGAGAATGCCGATCAGTCCCGCGACGATCGCGACGATGCGCGCCCATCCCGCGCGATCACGTCGCGTCGGCTCCGAAACACCCTTGGGCGGATGCCCCTGCCGCACGATCGTCTCTACCACGGGGCCCGATAGTAGCCGCGCCACCGACAGCAGGCGAAACACCGTCGCGACTCGCACGCAAAAGCCCCGTCCGGAAACATCCGAACGGGGCGAGAGCGTGCGAGATCAGGGGCAGGCGACCGAGGTCTGACCCAGGTTGGTCATCATGCCGCAGGCCCACGACTTCTGGACCTTCCACTTGCCGTCCTCGGCCACGAACGGCACGTCGACGACATTGGTCTGGCCGTTGACGGTGAAGTTGGCCTTCGCGTTGACACTGTCACCGAAGGAGGTCACCTCGGTGACCTGCACCTGGACGTTGGCGTCCGAGGCGGCCTGGGCCAAGCGGTTCGGCAGCTCGGGATCGGCCTCGCCGCCCTGCACGAAGTCCAGCTTCTGATCGTTGGGGACCGACGGATCCAGCGCGGTGGTGAGCTGCTCGTTGAGCTGCTCCACGGTCGGCACGGGGGGCAGGTTCGCGGCCGCCGAAGTCTCAGCCTTGGCGCTGGTGGTGGTTTTGGCGGCGGGCTTGTCACCCTTGTCGTCGCTGCACGCGCTCAGGCCGAGGGCGGCGACCACGGCCAGTCCGGCGATCGCTACACGTCCGGTCGTACGAAGCTTCAACTGCTCGTCCTTTGCGTTCGAGGTGGGAGTTGTTCCATCGCGGTAGCCGAGGCTACTCCTCATGCGAGGCTGGCCAGCGGATCGGCCCGTGTCAGCCCCGTGTCGTCGGCTGGAAAGGTACGCGCCGGGCCGGGACCTGTCGAGCTGGTCTCGAAACGCACGGTCACCACGCCGTAACCCGCGCCCTGCACCCAGCCGTGCCCGAAGTCCGGATGACTCACGTCCATACCCGGAAACCATAGTCCCGCAGGCAGATTCGGCTGTTCCTCCGGGGGTGGTGCGGCGTCGGTGACGGTGCCGAGGTCGGCGGGCACCGCCTGATCCAGTTCGGGGAACAGCGATTCCTGGCGCACCAGCGACAGCCCGCCGTAACCGACCCCGACGAGGCGGATCGGGCCGAGCTCGGCCGGATCGATCGCGGAGCGTTGCGCGGCCGCTGCCAGGGTGGTCAGGTCGGCGGTGGCGTAGGGCAGCGTGAACGACCTGGTCACGATGCCCATATCCGACTTCTTGAGTTTGAGGACCACGGTGCGGGCGGCACGCCCGTCGCGCTCGAGCCTGCGATGCGCCGACGCGGCCATCGCGGTGACGGCGACGCGAAGGTCGGCCATCGTGACGATGTCGCGCTCGTAGGTGTTCTCGGCGCTGATCTGCTTGGCCTCGGCGCGTTCGGTGACCGGGCGGTCGTCGATCCCGCGCGCGAGCCGGTGCAGCGCGGCGCCCATGCTGCCCCCGAGGGTCGATACCGCCTCCGACTCCGGCAGGGCGGCGAACGCGCCGACCGTCTCGATGCCGAGGCTGCGCAGCCTGGCCTCGGCCACCGGACCGATCCCCCACAGTTTGCGCACCGGCAGCGCGGCGAGCAGCTCGCCCTGTTCCGATGGTGAAATGACCCGCATCCCATCGGGTTTGGCGAGACCGGAGCCGATCTTGGCGAGTTGTTTCCCGGTCGCCGCGCCGATCGAGGCAGTGAGCCCGGTCTGCGCTCGAACGAGAGCGCGCAGCATCGCGCAATAGTCCTCGACCTGGGCGACGCTCGCGCCCGCCAGCTCGGCCGGTTCGGCGAAGGCCTCGTCGAACGACAGCGTCTCCAGCACCGGAACACGGCTGCGCAACGCGTCGAACACCTGCGCGCTCAGCACCGAGTACAGCGCGCCACGCGGCGGCACGACCACCGCCGACACGCCGATCAGGCGCCGGGCCTGATGCATCGGCATGGCCGAGCGCGCGCCGTAGACCCGAGCCTCGTAGCTGGCCCCCGCGACGACACCGCGCTGAGTCGCCCCACCGACGAGGACCGGGCGCCCACGCAGCGTGGGTCTGGTCAATTGTTCGACCGAGGCGAAAAAGGCATCCATATCGATATGCAGCACCCAGCGACGGGCGGTGACCGCCGCATCGGACCTGGCCGGAGCCCCGGCGGCAGGGGTGTGGGTGCTCACGAGGCGCAATCTACGCCGAACCACCGACAATTCCTCGAGCCCGTTGCCAGCCGTCGCACACCGATGACACAGCCGAATATGTGATGATCGGAGGATGAAGATCCGCAAGGCTGTCATTCCGGCGGCGGGAATCGGCTCCCGGCTGCTTCCGCTGACCAAGGCGACGCCGAAGGAGATGCTGCCGGTCGGGGACAAACCGGTCATCGAGCACACGGTGCGCGAACTGGTCGCCTCCGGGATCACCGACATCACCATCGTCGTGAGCAGCGGCAAGTCGCTGATCCAGGATCACTTCCGGCCGAATCCGGCGCTGGTCGCCCAGCTTCGCGCCGACGGCAAATCCGCCTACGCCGACGCGGTGGAGGAGGTGGGCGAGCTCTCCCGCGAGGGACACATCACCTACCTCGACCAGCACGGCCCGTACGGCAACGGCACGCCGGTGCTCAACGCGGCGCGCCACCTCGGCGACGAACCGATGCTGGTGCTGTGGCCCGACGATGTGTTCGTCGCCGAGGTACCGCGTGCCCAGCAGCTGATCACCGCCTACGAGTCCACCGGCTGCCCGGTGCTGGCGCTGCTGCCGATGTCGCCGGGTGAATCGCAGCGCTACGGCGTGCCGGTGGTGCGCGAGGACCTGGACAACGGACTGCTGCGCATCTCCGGCCTGATGGAGAAGCCAAAGCCCGAAGACGCGCCGTCGGCCTTCGCGGCGATCGGCGGGTATGTCGTGACGCCGGGCATCATCGACGAGCTGCGCATCCAGACCGAGAACTGGTACACCCACCAGACCGGTGAGGTGTACCTGACCGACGCGATCAACAACTACGCCGCCGAGCACGCGGTGTACGGCCAGGTCATCCAGGGCCGCTGGTACGACACCGGCAACCCGGCCGACTACCTGGTAGCCCAGTTCGCCTCGGCCCTCGCCCATCCCGAATACGGCCCGCTACTGCGTCAGCTGGTGGACTGAGCGCGGTAATCGGGGCCCGAAGGGCCGCGACCGCGGCGGTGAGTGCACCGACGCCGGCTGGTCGGATCAGGCCTTGTGAGGCCGCCCACGACGCACAGACTTGGCCGGAGCCGCGCGCTGTGTCGGAGTTTCCCGGGACGGATTGTCGTGCCAGCTGATCTCGATCTCGATTTCGGTCTTATCGCCGTCGACTTCGATCTCGAGTTCCCATTGGACGCGATTGGCGACGCTGATCTGGATCGAATCCCCGCTTTCTCCGAGTTGCACCTCGGAGCCGCCCGCGAGGGCGTGTCCGATCGCGATGATGTGCTCGGATATCTCCTTGCGGGAGAGTTCGGATTTCCTCTTGATCTCCAATTTCGGCACGACGACTCCTGACTGCGAATACCGGAGACTCATCGAAAATTGAGCGCTTGCATATGGTTTCAGATGACCACGATCCGTCGATCTCGATAAGCTAGGATTATATCGCAAACTTTCACGTTACCGGGATGGCATCCTAGCCATCCCGGCATCAGGAGCACGTCACGACTGTCGGGACGGTGGGGCTTCGATGAGCGATAGATCGATGAACTCGGCTGGGCAGGTGGGTGGCACGCAACGCCTGCTGGCGGCACTGCTGGCGATGGCGATGTTCGTACTGGTCGTCGATACATCGCTGATGAACGTGTCGATCTCGGCGGTGGTTCGCGATCTGGACACGACCGTCAGTGGAGTCCAAGCCGCTATCGCCTTGGAAGCGCTGGTTTCGGCCGCGTTCATCCTGATCGGCGGGAAAGTAGGCGATCTGATCGGACGTAAGCGGGCATATGCGCTGGGTCTGCTCGGCTACGCGGTCGGGGCGTCGGCGATGGCGTTCGCGCAGAGCTTGACCGCGATCGTCGTGTTCTGGGCAGTACTCGGCGGGATCGGCGCGTCCCTGCTGTTGCCCGCCATGCAATCGTTGATCCACGGCAATTTCCAGGGAGCGGCACAGAAGAAGGTCTATGCCCTGGTCGGCGCGGCGGCCGCGATCGCGGCGGCGGTCGGCCCGCTGCTCGGGGGAATCATCACCACCTACCTGTCGTGGCGCGTCGGGTTCGTGCTGGAAGTCGTCGTTATCGCGATCGTGCTGTCCGGCATCGGAATCGTCCGCGATGTGCCCTACACCGGCCCCCGCGGCGTCGACCTGGTCGGAGCGGTGCTGTCGGTTCTCGGCATGGGCGGAATCGTGCTGGGAGTCCTGGTGTGGCAAGAGGGCGGCGAATCGGTCGGTGCGGTCCTGGCGGTCGGCGCGATCGCGCTGGCCTGCCTCGCCTATTGGCTTGTCCGGCGCCATCGCGCGGGTAAGCCGGTATTGCTCGACCCGGACTTGTTCCGATCCAAGATCTTCAGGCTGGGCATCTCAGGACAGCTGCTTCAGCAGATCGCCCTCGGCGGCACGATGATAGCCCTGCCGATCTATCTGCAGATGGTGCTCGAGTACAACGCGATGCAAGCCGGCCTGTCCATCGCGCCCCTGTCGTTGAGCATGTTCGCCGTTGCGGTGCTCACGGGTAAATTCGCGGGCGATCGGCCTGCGAGCAACATCATCCGGTGGGGATTCGTGCTCCTCACTGTCGGGATAGTGGTACTCGTTCCGATCGTGCCCCGCGCGGAATTCGGTTGGGGGCTCATAATTCCCCTGATCATCGCGGGCTCGGGGTTGGGTCTGCTGGTGTCTCAGCTCAACAACTACACACTGGCCCCGATCGAGGAGGAGCGGATCAGCGAAGCCGCCGGTGTCAATTCGGCGGCCGGGTCGTTCGGGTTGTCCTTCGGGCTCGCGTTCGCCGGTGCCATCATGCTGGCGACCTTGTCCATCACGTTCACGAGCAAGGCGGAATCGAGCACAGTGCTCCCGCAGGCACAGCAACAACAGGTGGCACAGGTGCTGGAGGACGACGCCGAGGTCATGAGCAATACCCAGCTCGATCAGCTTCTCGCTGACCAACCTCCGCAGATCCGTGACGAGGTCGTTCGCATCAACACCGAGGCTCGGCCCCTCGCTCTGCAAGTGGCACTGCTGGTTCCGTTCCTGGCCGGTCTCGTCGGGTTGTTCAACTCGTTCCGGATGAGGCGCATACCGGAAGTCGTGCCGAAGCCGTCCTGATTCAGGTCGCGATATCGGCGGTGATGCGACCCGCGGCGATGGCGTCGAGCATGGCCGCGTGGTCTCGAGTGTTCTGTTCGGCGTAGGTGTCGGCGAATTCCGCCATCACATGGTCGAATTCGGTGTCGTCTCCGAGGTAGGTGGCGATGGCGATCCGGTCGCCGCCCCGAGCGTGCGCGAAAGCCAGTGCCCGCGCGCATATCCGCCCGTACAGCTTCATCACCCGGGGTGTTTGGGATTCGACTTCCGCGGAGCCTTTGCCGTCACGCAGTTGGCGTATATAGAAGTCGTGGTCGATGCCATCGGCATCCGGACCGCGCTCCCACCCCAGGAAGATATCGCCGGCGGCTTGCATCAATCGCTGTCCCTCGACGACGCGTTCACCCTCGGTAGCGAATGCGGGCCCATCGAGATAGGCCGACAACACCGACGGTTTCGCCTCCTTGACCTGGAGGAACAGCGGATCATCCGGGTCTGCGCCCTGCAACAGGATGATCCAGGTGCGGGTGCCGACGCTGCCGACTCCGACGACCTTGCGGGCCATCTGCACCACCTGGAACTGGTTGTAGAGCAGTCGGCGATCCCCTTGCAGGGTGTCCGCGTAACTATCGAGTCGCGCTTGGAGATCCAGATACATCGCTGTGATGTCTTTGCCGTCGTACATGTCCTCGATCGGGACGATCAGCGGTGGTGCGCTGATGATGCGTCTCGTGCCATCGACGTCGGTGGTCAGTTTCGAGAGCGCTTGGATACTGTCGCGTCGGCTTGCCTTCTCCAGCGCAGCGCGGGTGCGCCGCTTTCTGGCCTTGCTGAGGTGATCGCGGAGTTCGGTCAGGTCCGAGCCTGCCTCGATATGGGCGTACCAAACCGCCAGATTTCCGAGCTCCGCCTGCCGGACCATCGTTTCGCGGTATTCGGCGGCGCAGGCTCGGGTGATCTTCCTGCGCTTCTTGTCGCTGAATCCGTTTTCGTCCGCCGCGACAGCGAGACTCGCGACCAGACGTTTGACGTCCCACTCGAACGGGCCCGGATAGGTCTCGTCGAAGTCGTTGACATCGAAGGCCAACTTGCGTTCCGGCGTGGCGAATACGCCGAAGTTGCTCAGGTGCGCGTCCCCGCACAGTTGCGTCCGCAGGGCGGTGGTGGGCGAGTGGGACAGATCGTCTGCCATGATCACCGCGGCGCCACGATAGAAGGTGAACGCGGTGGCGGCCATCCGTCCGTAGCGGAGCGGGACCAGTTCGGGGACCCGGTCGGCTGCCTGCTTCTCGAGGATGCCGACCGGGTCACGCCGAGCGGCGACCCGAAGCTCGGCGAGCGCGGCCAGCGGGGTCTTTCGACGGGCGGTGACGCCGCGATGTTGGCGTTCGGTCCGGTTCGGATGAGCCGCCGAAGCTACGCGCTTCGAAGTTTTCGACATCACAGACGGTCATGTCGCCGAGCAGGCTTCCACGCGGTGACAGCCCAGATGACCACGACGCTCATCGCGATGATCACAATCGACCACGCGGGGTAGTAGGGCAGGGACAAGAAGTTCGCGATGATCACCAGTGCCGCGATGCCCACCGCCGCGTAGCGCGCCCACGCGGTGCCCGACATCAAACCGATCGAGCAGACGATGGCGATCACACCGAGGACGACATGGATCCATCCCCAGGTGGTCGCGTCGAACTCGTAGACGTAGCTGAATCCGGCGACATAGAACTCGTCTTCGGCGATCGCGGCGATTCCCTCGAGGATGGAGGCCGCCGCGGTGATGAACAGCATGATCGCCGCCAGCACGGAGATCCCCGCGGCGACGGCTTGCCGCTCAAAAGGCTCGTCCTCGGGGACAGGTCGATTTGCAGAAGGATTGCGCTCGGTCATAGTAAGCCCCTCGCCGCAGCGAAAACTCCGGACATCGCATAGTTACGCGACATCAGGGCAATCGCGTACTCAAGTATTGCGCGGCGGATTGCGCGGGAAGAATCTGCGCAGCGCCGACTGAGGTGTGCTCGCGATCGGAATCGATCGCCCACGATCCGTCGATCTTGACACGCAGCGAGTTTACCGGACACTTTCCTGCTGATACAGCGATGTTTCAGGTTCGCAATCCGAGCTCGTGGCCTCCCGCGACTCCGCCGAACAGCGTGCGGCTGGTAGCTCGCCAGGACCAGCTCCCGCTATCTGTTCGCATGTGCCGATAGCTTCTTAACATTGGTGGTCCGGCCTGCTTGAATAGATGTATGTGCAGGTGGATGGCATACTCGGGTGAGCCAATTCTCGCTGAAGAACTGCTGTTCGAGCCGCGGCACTCGTTGATCGACCAGAGTCTGCATTCTCGACTCGGAGCCACGACGACCAATGGTGACGGATTCGGTATCGGCTGGTACGGGGAGGGTGACGAGCCCGCGGTATTCAAGAGTATCGAACCGGCGTGGAATGATCGAAATTTGCGTGAGGTTGCGGGTCAGATCCGGACGTCGTTGTTCTTCGCCCATATCCGCGCGTCGACCGGGACACCGGTGCAGCGCAGTAATTGCCACCCGTTCCGGCACGGGCGGTGGCTGTGGATGCACAACGGAGCTCTGCGGGGGTTCCGCGAGGTTCGCCGGGACCTGGTCACCGCGATCGATCCGGGATTGTTTGCCGACCTCGAAGGGTCGACGGATTCGGAAACTTTGTTCTATCTGGCATTGACCTTCGGTCTCACCGACGATCCTCTCGGCGCCGTCGCTCGCGCGGTCGGATTTGTCGAAGATGTCGGTCGCACGCACCGGGTGGAGAATCCGGTCCAGATGACCGTCGCGACGACCGATGGGCAATCCCTGTGGATCTTTCGTTACTCGAGTGAACGACAGTCGAGATCGCTGTTCTTCTCGACGAGAATCGCCGAACTGCGGGCTTTGCATCCCGAGGTCAGCGTGTTGCACCGCCTCGGCGACCAGACCCGATTCGTGGTGTCCGAACCACTGCGTGACCTTCCCGGCGCATGGAACGAGGTACCCGAATCCTGTGCCGGAATCGTGCGTGCCGGGGCGGATGAACTACTGAATTTCCAGCCCGTTTCGCCGACCTGAGTCCGTGATCAGGCGATGAGATTCAGTGCGGCTCTTATGCCGGCGCGTACCGTCTCACTGTCGCCGACCCCGCCACTGATGGTGACACCGTCGCGGGTGAGGAGTAGGGCGCGGGCCGCGTCGTCGGGGGCGCTGTGGCCGCCCTCGCGGAGGTGTTCGGCCATCAGTTCGCGGAACCAGGTGCGGTAGTCGTCGACGACGCGGCGCACCGGATGTTCCGGGTTGGGGAATTCGACCGCGGCGTTGAGGAAGGGGCAGCCGCGGAAGCCGGGGCCGCAGCTGATGTCGCTGAGCGTGTCGAAGATGGTGGTGATGGTGGCGAAGCCTTCACCCGGCACCGATTCCAGCGCGTCGCGCTGGCGCGCGTATTCGCGCTGTAGATAGGCGACGACCAGGTCTTCTTTGGTCTTGAAGTGCCGATAGAACGTGGCCTTGGCGATGCCGGCCTCGGCGATGATCCGGTCGATGCCCACCATGTGGACACCCTCGGCGTAGAACAACCGGGTTGCCGTGTCGAGTAGACGTTCACGAGCCGCACTCATCGCCTGACCTGCGCCCTTTCCTGGAATCAACGCTTCCTCTTGACGATACCAGACAGGTCTGTCTACTCTGATGTTCACAAGAGAACAGACAAGTCTGTCTAGGAGGACACCATGGCACCTATCTACACTGCGGTCGCAACCTCGGTCGGCCGCGAAGGCCGTTCCTACAGCGATGACGGCGTGCTCGATCTGACGCTCGCCCACCCCAAGGCGATGGGCGGCGACGGCGCGGGCACCAACCCGGAGCAGCTCTTCGCGGCGGGCTATTCGGCCTGCTTCGCCAGTGCGCTGCAGCTGGTCGCCAAGCGGATGAAGATCGATGCCGACGACGCGTCGGTGACCGCCGAGGTCGGTTTGAACCCCCTCGAGGGCGGCCGGTTCGGGCTCTCGGTCGTGCTGCGCGTGGAACTTCCCGAGCACCTGCACAACGAGCAGGGGCAGCAACTCATCGAGACCACCCACCAGGTGTGCCCGTACTCCAACGCCACCCGGGGCAACATCCCGGTGGAACTGATTGTCGAGTAGGTCCACCGAACAAGAAAGGTCCGGGCTCTGAACGCCCGGACCTTTCTCAGCTGCAAAGAACTCAGACCTTGGCGACCGAAACCTTGACGCCGCCCGTGATCTCGGCGGCATCGGCACCCGCGTCACCGAAAGTCAGTGCGGTGGCGAGGATTTCCCCGGCGATCAGGTCACGGTGGGTCGCGGCCCACTCCGCCCGCTCGGCGGGCACATCCAGGACCACACTGATCCGGTCGGACACGTCCAGGCCCTGCGACTTGCGGGTTTCCTGCAGGTCGCGGATCAGGTCACGGGCCCAGCCCTCGGCCTCCAGCTCCTCGGTGACCACCGAGTTCAGCACCACCAGGCCGGCATTGCCGGGCAGGGCGGCGGTGGACTCGGGCTCGGCGGCCACCAGGCGCTGGGTGTACTCCTCGGGCAGCAGGGTGATCCCGGCGGCGGTGACGACACCGTCGGCGGATTCGCTCCACTCCCCCGCCTTCACGGCCTTGATCACCGTCTGGACCTGCTTGCCGATGCGCGGACCGGCGGCACGCGCGTTGACGACCAGCTCGAACCGGCCGTGCGCGGAGACGTCGGTGGTCAGGTCGACCTTCTTGACGTTGACCTCGTCGGCGATCAGCTCGGTGAACGGCGTGAGCCGCTCGGCATCCGCCGCGGCGATGGTGACCTCGGCCAGCGGCAGCCGCACCCGCAGGTTCTGCGCCTTGCGCAGACTCAGCACGGTGGAGCACACGACCCGCACCTCGTCCATCGCGGCGACGAGTTCGGGATCGTGCGGCAGCTCGGTCTCCGAGGGCCAGTCGGTGAGGTGCACCGAACGCTCGCCGGTGAGCCCACGCCAGATGACCTCGGTGATCAGCGGCAGCAGCGGCGCGGCCAAGCGGGTAACCACTTCCAGCACCGTGTGCAGGGTGTCGACCGCGTCGCGGTCCTCGGACCAGAACCGCGAACGCGACCGGCGCACATACCAATTGGTGAGCGCGTCGGCGAACCCACGCAGCTCGTCGGCGGCACCGGCGATGTCGTAGGTCTCCAGCGCCTCGGTGACCACGTCGCGGGTCACCGCGAGCTTGGCCAGGATGTAGCGGTCGAGCACGTTCGGCGAATCCGTGCGCCATACGCCGGGCTTCGAGGCGTAGAGCTGCAGGAACGTCCACGCGTTCCACAGCGGCCGCATCGCATGGCTCACGCCTTCGCGGATGCCGCGCTCGGTGACGATGAGGTTGCCACCACGCAGGATGGGCGAGCTCATCAGGAACCAGCGCATGGCGTCGGAGCCGTCGCGGTCGAAGACCTCGTTGACGTCGGGGTAGTTGCCCTTCGACTTCGACATCTTCAGGCCGTCGTCACCGAGCACGATGCCGTGCGCGGCAACGGTTTTGAACGACGGTGAGTCGAACAGCGCGGTCGAGAGCACGTGCAGCGTGTAGAACCAGCCACGGGTCTGCCCGTTGTACTCGACGATGAAATCGCCGGGGAAGTGGCTGTCGAACCACTCCTTGTTCTCGAACGGGTAGTGCACCTGGGCGTAGGGCATCGAGCCCGACTCGAACCAGCAGTCGAGCACCTCGGGAACCCGCCGCATGGTCGAGTTCCCGGTCGGGTCATCGGGATTGGGCCGGGTGAGGTCGTCGATGTGCGGGCGGTGCAGGTCGGTGGGCCGCACGCCGAAGTCGGCTTCCAGCTCGTCGAGCGATCCGTAGACGTCCACGCGCGGGTAGGCCGGGTCGTCGGAGACCCAGACCGGGATCGGGCTGCCCCAGTAGCGGTTTCGGCTGATGTTCCAGTCGCGCGCGCCTTCGAGCCACTTGCCGAACTGGCCGTCGCGGATGTGCTCAGGCACCCAGCTGATCTGCTGGTTGAGCTCGACCATCCGGTCGCGGAACTTGGTGACCGCGACGAACCACGACGGCACGGCCATGTAGATCAGCGGCTGACCGGAGCGCCAGCTGTGCGGGTAGGAGTGCTCGATCGTCTCGTGCCGCAACAGCTTTCCAGCGGCCTTGAGATCCTTGATGATCACCGGGTTGGCGTCGAAGACCATCATGCCCTCGTACGGCGGCACCATCGAGGTGAACTTGCCCGCCGGATCGAGTGGCTGGACGATCTCGATGCCGTTGGCCGTCGCGACATCCATGTCCTCCTCACCGAAAGCCGGTGCGAGGTGGACGATTCCGGTGCCGGAGTCGGTGGTGACGTAGTCGGCGGTGAGCACGCGGTGCGCGTTCGGGTGCCCGACGAAGAAGTCGAACGGCGGGGCGTAGGACAGGTCGGACAGTGCGGCACCGTCGTACTCGCCGAGCACCGTCGGCTCCTCGCCGAGTTCGCGGCTGTAGTGCGAAACGCGTTCGGCGGCAAGCAGATAGCGCTTGTCGTCGGCGCCGCGCACGTGCACGTAGCGCACGTCGGGATGCACCGCGATCGCGAGGTTGGACGGCAGGGTCCACGGCGTGGTGGTCCAGATCAGCGCGTTCGCGCCGTCCAGTGCGGCGAACGGGTGCTCGGCCGGGACGCTCAGTGGCATGTCGACGGTGACCGCGGGGTCCTGACGCATCTTGTACGCGTCGTCGAGGCGGGTCTCCTGGTTCGACAGCGGGGTCTGCTCGTACCAGCTGTAGGGCAGCACGCGGAAGCCCTGGTAGATCAGGCCCTTCTCGTGCAGCGACTTGAACGCCCACATGACCGACTCCATGAAGTCGAGGTCGAGGGTCTTGTAGTCGTTGTCGAAGTCGACCCAGCGGGCCTGGCGGGTGACGTAGTCGCGCCACTCACCGGTGTAGCGCAGCACCGACGACTTACAGGCGGCGTTGAACTCGGCCAGCCCCATCTCGTCGATCTGGGCCTTGTCGGTGATGCCGAGCTGCTTCTCGGCTTCGATCTCGGCGGGCAGGCCGTGGGTGTCCCAGCCGAAGCGGCGGTCGACCTTCTTGCCACGCATGGTCTGGAAGCGCGGGATCAGGTCCTTGACGTAGCCGGTCAGCAGGTGCCCGTAGTGCGGCAGGCCGTTGGCGAAGGGCGGGCCGTCGTAGAAGACGAACTCGTCACCGTCACGGTTGTCGATGCTGGCGCGGAAGGTGTCGTCGCGGGCCCAGTAGTCGAGCACCTGGGTTTCGAGCTCCGGGAACGTCGCGCCCGAACCCGCGCCGAAGTCGACTCGGGGGTATGCGCTACCGGTAGTTGTCTCGTCCGCCATCGCGGATTGCTCCTCGTGCCGCCGCGCCGTGGGCGCGAGATGTGGGCACGGGGACGATGTCGGCGCCGGTGCGCCGTACCGCGGTACCACCCCGTTTGCTCGCGCTGCCCCTCGCCGGGAGCGGCACGAGCCTCTCGTTGTGTGAGCTGTGACGGGCTCACCCGTTCGGTTCTACTGAGCGCTCACGCGCCGTTCTTCCGAAGGCTCCCCGGTGATGGCCGGATCGGTGCCATGTGTAGTTCGATTCTAACCGGGTGCGTCCAGTCGATATTCCGCGCCCGCTCAGTTCCGCCGGGCGTGTCGGCCGGGTGGGACCTGCTCGCTCTCGGGTTTCGGGGTGGCCAGTGCGCTCACGAGCAAACTCGCGGCACCGACAACACAGATCAGAATGCACCCCCACGCCCACACCACCGAACCGGTGGCGAGCGCCGCGACGAGCAGTCCGAAGCCGATCGCCGCAAGAACAAGCGTCAAGACGAGCATGGCGACTCCCAAGCCAACCGAGCAGCCCGACGATAACTGGGCATTCCCGAATCACGCGACGCGCTGCGCCGCGCGACTCGGGAACTAGTTTACTTGCCGCCCTTGGCGAAGGAAGCGGGAGCCAGACTGTTGGCCGAACCGTTGGTTTCGCCCGCGAACTCGCCGCCGTCGACCGGCACGGCCGACCCACGGTTCTCGAGCTCTTCCAGCTGCGATTCCAGGTAGGACTTCAGGCGCACCCGGTACTCGCGCTCGAAGGTCTTCAGCTGCTCGATACGGCTTTCCAGCACCGTGCGCTGCTGGGTGATCGTGGCCATGATCTCGGCGTGCTGACGCTCGGCGTCGGCGGTGAGCGCCTCTGCCTTGTCCTTGGCCTGCCGGATCTGGGTGTCGGAGCGGTTCTGCGCGTCGGCCAGCATCGCGTCGGACTTCTGACGCGCGTCGGCGATCATCGCTTCCGAACGGGTGCGGGCGTCGCCGACCAGTCGCTCGGAGTTTGCTCGCGCGTTCGAGAGCAGACCCTCGGCCTCGGTCTTGGCGTCGGTGGTGAGGCGGTCGGCCATCTCCTGCGCCAGGGTGAGCACCTTCGCGGCCTGCATGTTCGCGTCCGGGCCGTTGTTCTGCACCGGCGCCGCGACGGGCATCGGGGCGGGCGGCGCGACGGGCACAGGCTGCGGAATAGGTTCTGGCACTGGGGGAGGCGCCTGCTGCACGGGCGCCTTCGGGGCGCTGACCGGGGCGGGCCCGCGGTTCTTCTTGGCGTCGGCCAGCTCGGTGTCGAGTTCGGCGACCCGCTGACGCAGGTCGGCGTTCTCCTCGATCAGGCGCGAAAGCTCCTGTTCGACGAGATCCAGGAAGGCATCGACCTCGTCCTCGTTGTAGCCGCGCTTACCGATCGGCGGTTTGCTGAACGCGACGTTGTGCACATCGGCAGGAGTCAGCGGCATCGAAGGATCCCTTCACGCGTCTTTTGGAGAACTAGCAAGCGGTCTTCTCGATTCATTGTGTCACACGGAGGTCACGGGCTGACCGAGCCTACCCACGATCGACATCAGGATGAAGACGAGGAAGAGCAGGACCATTATCGAAAGATCGAGACGAATCCCCCCAAGATTCACAGGAGGTATCAACCGCCTCAGAAGTTTCACCGGGGGGTCGGTAACGGTGAAGATCACCTCCAGGACGATCACCACCACACCGGTCGGGCGCCAGTCGCGCGCGAAACTGCGAATGAACTCGACGATCACCCGACTGATGAGCAACAGCCAGAAGATGAAAAGCACGAGGTACAGAACCGCGAACAGGGCCACGGCTTCACTCTGCCGCAAAACCGGCAAGGTGCAAAATGGCCGCGCCGCGCAGTGCGCGGGCGGCCATCTCGGTGTCGGGTGTGTGTTCCCTATTTCTGGTTGTAGAAGCCGTTTTCGGCGATGCGGCGGCGTTCTTCCGCTGATACGTCGACATCGGCCGGTGAGAGCAGGAACACCTTCGTCGCCACCTTGTCGAACGAGCCACGCAGCGCGAAAGCGAGTCCGGCCGCGAAATCGACCAGCCTTTTGGCATCGGCATTGCTCAGGTCGACCAGGTCCATGATGACCGGATTCCCTTCACGGAACCGTTCACCGATGATCCTGGCCTCGCTGTAGTCGCGCGGACGCAGCGTGGTGATCTTGGACAAGGGACCTCCGTCCTCGAAGATCCCAGGACGCCGTGCGGGCGCGGGCTCGGGGCGCATGCGCTCCTCCAGCCTGCGCTCCTCGGCGTCGGGATCGACCGCGAGCGCACCACGAGTGGAGCCGCGCATACCGGGTGCGACACCGCCTGCCCGGAAGGACCGGCCCGACGACGGCGCCGTTTCGATCCTGGTGGGGCGACGCGGCGTCTCGTAGCGATCGTCGGCGTAGGTGTCGGCGACATAGTCGTCACGACGCGCCTGGTAGGCCGACTTGTAGGCCGGCTGGGGGAAGTCGTCGGCCTCGTCCTCGAAACGGTCGGAGCCGTAACGGTCGTCGGCGTAACGGTCGTAGCTGCGCGGACGGGCGCGGCCCGCGCGCTCCTCGGCGCCGCGAGGGGCATGATCGTCGACGTAGTCGTCTTCGTACTCATCGAGCGGAACCATGCCGAAGTACGCCTTGAACTTATGCAGGGTACTCATCTGGTCGACCTTCCTTCGGCCCCGGTGGCGGCCGGGTGTTGAAGTTCTTGCTCAGCGCCTCTTCAGCCCAATCGTATGTGTCGAATGTGACTGATGAGGTTTCTTTGCTACGCCGAGGTTATCGGCCGGGCGCCCATCAAGGCGGTTCCGACACGCACACACGTCGAACCGTGTTCGACCGCAATCTCTAAATCACCCGACATACCTGCAGAAAGTTCGGTGGCTTCGGCGTGTTGCCCCAGCAGCGAAGTGTGCAATGTCGCAAGATTCGCAAACGACACATCACTGGGGACGTCAAGGGGCGGAATCGCCATCAGACCGGCCAGATGCAGGCCGGGCGCCTTCGCTACCAGGTCGGCGAGGGTGAGTAGATCGGCCGGTGCGACACCCCCGCGTCCGGGGTCGGTGTCCAGGCTCACCTGCAACAGAACCCGCAGCGGCGCGATACGCTCGCCGGCTGCCAGTGCGTCCTGCGCGGCACGGTCTAGAGCGTTTGCCAGACGTTCGCTGTCGACCGAGGCCACGGTGTGCGCCCACCGCGCTACCGCGCGTGCCTTGTTGCGTTGTAAACGGCCGATCATGTGCCATTCGACGTCGTCGTAGGCGAGCTGATCGACCTTCGCGGAGGCTTCCTGTTCGCGGGACTCGCCGAATTCGCGCCGGCCGAGGGCGTGCAGGATGGCGACGTCGGTGGCGGGGAAGAACTTCGTCACCGGGAGGAGGCTGACCGAACCCGCCGGGCGACCCGCGGATTCGACGGCGGCATCGATGCGGGCCAGGAGACCGTCGAGACGGGCAGAGAGCTCCGCGGTGCGGACCGTGTCCGTCGTCATGCGGCGGGGTCCATCCAGATCACGCCCGCGATGCGGCCGGTGGGTGCGCCACGGCGGTGACTGAACAGGGTTTTGTCCTCGATGGTGCAGCGTGGGTCAACGGCGATTCCGCCGACGCCAGCCTCGGTGAGCTGTCGGCGGATGCCCGCTCGCAGGTCGAGACCGGGGGTCTTGCGGACGGTGGTGGTCGCGCTGCCGGGCAGGTGGGCTTCCACGTCGGCGCGCATGGCGGCGGGGACCTCGTACTGGCGACCCGAGGCGGCGGGGCCGAGGAAGGCACCGATGCGGTCGATGCGGGCGCCGACCGAGACCATCGCGTCGAGAACTCGCGGCACTATGCCGATCCGGGCGCCGATGCGGCCTGCGTGGACGGCGGCGATGACGCCCGCCTCGTCATCGGAGAGCAGGATCGGCACGCAGTCGGCGGTGAGCACCACCAGCGCCAGTCCCGGCACGGTCGTGACCAGCGCGTCGGTCACCGGCACCGGTTCGGCGCGCGGCCCGTCGACGATCTCGACAGTGCGCCCGTGCACCTGCTCCATCCACACCAGCCGGTCGGGAGCGAGGCCGATGCCTTCTGCCAGCCGGATCCTGTTACGGCGCACAGCCTCCGGATCGTCACCGACGTGGTCACCCAGGTTGAACGAGTCGTAGGGCGCGGCGGAGAAGCCACCGGCGCGGGTGGTGGTCACCCGGCGAACGGTCACGGTAGGCGGTGCGGAAGTCATAGTTCGAGCGTAGTGCGGTCACGGGGTCGCGCGGTCACCGCGAGGGGTGACGTCGGCAACCCGGGTGCGAACCATCGCATGGCCCCGGACGGCCTCGTTTCGCACCACTTCCCGGCAACGCGACAGCGCCCGAACTCGAAGGGAGTTCGGGCGCTGTCGCACGGGCGAATGCTTTATCGGCGCATGAAGTCCGGGACGTTGATCTCGTCGTCATCGTCGCCTTCGCGAACTTCCGGGTTGTTGACGCGGTTCATGGCCGCCTCGGTGACCCGCTGACGCTCCGACTCCCGGTATCGCTCGGTATCGCGGTAGTTCGGCGCCGCGGCCCGGCTACTGGACACCCCGGCCGTAGCGGGCTCGATGGGACGCGAGGGCGCGTCGGACGTGCGTCCCTGGCCGATCTCGCCGGCGCGGCCGGAACCGATCGGGTTCGCCCCGGTCCGGCTCGTCGTGGCCGCGCTGGACTCGGAACTGCGCCGCGACGGGCCGCCACCGTCGAAACCCGCGGCGATGACGGTGACGCGCACCTCGTCGCCGAGCGAATCGTCGATGACCGTACCGAAGATGATGTTGGCCTCGATGTGGGCCGCCTCCTGCACCAGCGAGGCCGCCTCGTTGATCTCGAACAGGCCCAGATCGGAACCGCCCGCGATCGAGAGCAGCACGCCGTGCGCGCCGTCCATGGAGGCCTCGAGCAGCGGCGAGTTGATCGCTGTCTCGGCAGCCTTCACCGAACGACCCTCGCCACGCGCCGAGCCGATGCCCATGAGTGCCGATCCGGCACCCGACATCACGCTCTTGACGTCGGCGAAGTCGACGTTGATCAAACCGGGGGTGGTGATCAGGTCGGTAATACCCTGAACACCGTTGAGCAGCACCTCATCCGCGGAGCGGAAGGCGTCCATCAGACTCACCGCCGCGTCGCCCAGCTGCAGCAGCCGGTCGTTCGGAATGACGATGAGGGTGTCGCACGACTCGCGAAGCAGGTTGATCCCTACTTCGGCCTGGTTCCCGCGCCGTTTTCCTTCGAAGGAGAACGGCCGGGTGACGACCCCTATAGTCAGGGCCCCCAACTTGCGGGCGATGCTGGCGACGACGGGAGCGCCACCGGTACCGGTGCCACCACCCTCGCCTGCCGTGACGAAGACCATGTCGGCGCCCTTGAGCACCTCTTCGATCTCGTCCTTGTGGTCCTCGGCGGCCTTGCGACCGACTTCCGGATCGGCTCCGGCTCCGAGTCCGCGGGTGAGTTCGCGGCCGACATCGAGCTTGACGTCGGCATCGCTCATCAGCAGGGCTTGCGCGTCGGTATTGACCGCGATGAACTCGACTCCCTTGAGTCCCTGTTCGATCATTCGGTTGACGGCGTTCACGCCGCCGCCGCCGATACCGACGACCTTGATCACTGCAAGGTAGTTGTGCGGGGGCGTCATGGGCTCTCGCCTTCCTTCGATCTTAAACCCTCAACCTCAACCATAGGGTTGGCGTTATGTCAAGTATCCGACTGCTGCGGAACGCTATTCGCAGCCACTGCGATCCCGGCGCAGGCGCGCCGTGATGAGAGCCAGAATCTTGTGCCACAAAGAATGTCGCTCACTTTACCGTGACCAGATTCGGACTCGAAACGTCGAACACGGTCCCCTCACGGGTCAGTAGCGGCAACACGACGGCAGCTTTGCGCTCGCCGTCGCCCGTGCCGCCCCACACTACCTTCCTGCCATCGCGCAGGCTCAGCGAGACGTCCGAAATCGACCGTGCGACAACCTCACCCACCTGCACCGACAAGGCGGGCGGCAGGGTGACCAGCACATCCACCGCCGCCCTGGCCGCCGCGGGCCCGGTGAACGAGCCCTCGGTGAGCAGTTTCGGCACCCCGATGGGCAGTTCGGGCTCGATCGCGAATTCGACGCTCTCGGCGTCGATCAGGTGGGCGCCGTCCGGTGCCTCGAAGTACACCACCGGTGTTCGCTCCACGACGGTGACCAGCACTGTCGAGGGGAATTTACGCTGCACCCGGACCGAGCGAACCTTCGGGATCGCGGCCACGCGCTGGGCGATCGCGGTGGTATCGATCCGTAACATAGAGCGGCCGTTCGGAATTTCGAGCCGCTCGCGCACATCGGTTTCCGGCACCGCCGACAGGCCGTCGATGCGCACGGTGCGCACCGACAGCGCCGGGGTGAACCAGGCCACTGCCACCAGCAGGCTCACCACGACCACCCCGACCACCGTCCAGAGGCGGTAGCCGTGCCACCCGCGTGCGGCGGGCATCGGCAATCTCACCGGCCGCCCTGCTGCGGCCTGGCCCGCAGGCCGTCGAGGATCTGGCTGCCGAGCATGGTGACATCGCCTGCGCCCATGGTGATCACCACGTCACCGTCGCCCGCGAGCCCGGCGACCTGCTTGCCGACCTTGGACATATCCGGCTGGTAGTGCACGGGTTCGGTCACCGACTGGGCGACCAGCGCGCCGTTGACGCCGGGCAGCGGATCTTCACGGGCGCCGTAGACATCGAGTACGACCACCTCGTCGGCCAGGCTCAGCGCGGTGCCGAACTCCGTGGCGAAAGTGGCGGTGCGGCTGTACAGATGCGGCTGGAACACCACGATCACCCGGCCGCGCTGAAGGCGGGCGCCGTCGCGCGCCTCCTGGGCGACGAGCTGCGCGGCGGCCTCGAGCACGGCGCGGACCTCGGTGGGGTGGTGGGCGTAATCGTCGAAGACGCGCACACCGTTTTCCCGGCCGGTGAACTGGAACCGGCGATGCACGCCGCCGAATCCCTCCAGGCCCTGCACGATCTCGTCGATATCGGCGCCGGTGGCGCGGGCGGCCAGCAGCGCCGCCAGCGCGTTGAGCGCCATGTGCCTGCCCGGTACCGACAGTCGCAACGAACGCGCGGTGGTTTCGCCGTCGAGCAGGAACTCGACGATGCCGCCGACGTCACGCGGTTGCCAGTCGAGCAGCCGCGCGCCGACGGGCACTGGGGCATCGGTGAGATCGCCCGATCCGTAGCCGAGGACCGAGATCCCGCGCTCGGACATGCGCGGTGCGACCCGCTGGGCCAGCGCGAGCGAACCGGGATCGTCGAGGCACACCACCAGCAGACCGCCGGGGGCGAGCCGGTCGGCGAAGTCGTCGAAGACCTGGATGTAGGCCTCGTCGGTGCCGAAATAGTCGAGGTGGTCGGATTCGATATTGGTGACCACGGCGACGTCGGGGTCATATTGCAGCAGTGAGCCGTCGGACTCGTCGGCCTCGGCGACGAAGATGTCACCGCTGCCGTGGTGGGCGTTGGTGCCCGCCTCGTTGAGCTCACCGCCCACCGCGAACGACGGATCGGCGCCGCAGTGCTGCAGCGTGACGATCAGCATCGAGGTGGTCGAGGTCTTGCCGTGAGTGCCCGAGACCAGCAGGGTCTTGTGCCCGCGCATCAGCGCGGCGAGCACGGTCGGGCGCATCAGCACGGGGATGTCGCGCCGATTCGCTTCGACCAGTTCCGGATTGGTCTTCGGGATGGCCGCGTAGGTGGTGACGACGACCGTCGGGCCTCCGGGCAGCAGGTCGAGTGCGTCGGCGGCGTGGCCGATGCGCACCTCGGCGCCGCGGGCCCGCAGCGACAGCACACCGCGGCTCTCGCGGGCATCGGAACCGGAGACCTTGCCGCCGCGCGAGAGCAGGATGCGCGCGATACCGGACATGCCCGCACCGCCGATGCCGACCATGTGCACGCGTTCGAGTTCGGGTGGCAGGGCCGCGCCGGTGGACTCCCCGATCTCCTGTTCCCGCTCGCTCATCGGGCGACCTCGGTGACGATCCTGGCCACCGTGTCGGCAGCATCGCGATGGCCTGCGCCTGCGGCGGCGCGGCTCATCTGCGCGAGTCGAGCGTGGTCGAGCAGCAGCGGAATCACCTCATCGATCACGTATTTCGGGGTCAGCTCGGCGTCGGCCACAATTGTGCCACCACCTTGCGCGACCACCGGTCGGGCGTTGAATTCCTGTTCGCCGTTGCCGTGCGGCAGCGGCACGTAGCAGGCGGGCAGTCCGACCGCCGACACCTCGGCCACGGT
Organism: Nocardia sp. NPDC058518; assembly: GCF_042719655.1. Taxonomy (NCBI): domain Bacteria; kingdom Bacillati; phylum Actinomycetota; class Actinomycetes; order Mycobacteriales; family Nocardiaceae; genus Nocardia; species Nocardia sp. NPDC058518. Next base: position 11,405 of record NZ_JBHXNJ010000028.1, on the reverse strand, counting down.
CATCGCACCGGATCGGCACACCACCGCGTCGGCGGCGGCGTAGGCCAAGTCCATCCGCGACAGGTAGGGCACCGCCACATACGGTGCGGGCGCGTCGGCGGTGCTCACCTCGACGCTGTTCTTCGGGCCGTGCGCGTGCAGCACCGAGACGCCAGCGGCCGCGAGTTGTGGTGCGGCACCGGAGACGGCCTCGTTGAGGCTGCGCGCACCCTGCGAACCACCGAACACCAGCAGCACCGGCCCCTCGGCGGGCAGACCGAAGTGCGCGCGTGCCTGTGCTCGCAGCGCGGGACGGTCGAGTTCGGTGATGGAGGCGCGGACCGGAATACCGACGACCTGTGCGCCTGCCAGTCCCGAGTCCGGAACGGCGGCGAGCACTTTGGCGGCGAGTTTCGCGCCGACCTTGTTGGCGATACCGGCCTTCGCGTTGGCCTCGTGCACGATCACCGGCACCTTGCGCTTGCGGCCGAACAGCCCGCCGCGAGCGGCGAGGTACGCCGGCAGTGCGACGTAACCACCGAAGCCGATGATCACGTCGGCCTGCACGTCGTCGATCACCGCCCTGGTCGCCTTGACCGAGGCGAGCACCCGGCCGGGCAGCCGCAACAGGTCGGCGGAGGGCTTGCGCGGCAACGGCACCGGCGGGATCAGCTCGAGGGGGTACCCGCGTTCGGGCACCAGTTTCGTCTCGAGTCCACGCTCGGTACCCAAGGCGGTCACCCGGATCGAGTCGTCGAGTCTGCGCAGCGCGTCGGCGACAGCCAGCGCGGGTTCGATGTGGCCTGCGGTTCCTCCGCCTGCGACGATCACCGACAACCCGGATCGCGGGTTACTCACCTGGATCTACCTCGTTCTCTGTCGTATCGAATCGATCTCGCGAAGGCATGCGTGATCATGCTCCGCCGCCTCCGCCGGTCCGCCGTTTCACCGGGCGGTGTGGCATCGGGTAGGTCGGCTCCCATGCCCTTGTCGACCGTAGCGAACTCGTGCCGCGGCTTTCCGGCGCGCGTCGCCTGCGATCGGCGGGCGGCTGGCGACGTGGGGCCTGACGTGGGCGTTCGGTTCGGGGACGCGGCGCGACTTTTCGGGGCGCGGGCGGGGTGTACACCTCTGGCACCGGCAGCCGAAGGAGCCTGCTGAGCCTGCCGTCCTGGCCTGCCTTCAGCGCCGATACCGCCTCCGGTTCGTGCCGGGCGGCGCTGGCGATGATGCCGAACATGAACAGCGTGATCGCCAGCGACGAACCACCGGCCGAGACCAACGGCAACTGCAGACCGGTCACCGGCAACAGCCCGACGACATAGCCGATGTTGATCAGCGCCTGCGCGGTGATCCAGGTGGTGGCGGTGGCGGTGAGCAGGCGCAGGAACGGGTCCACCGAACGCAGCGCGATGCGGATGCCCGCGTAGACGAACAGGGCGAGCAGCGCCAGCACCAGCATGCAGCCGAGGAAGCCGAGCTCCTCGCCGATGATGGCGAAGATGAAGTCGTTGTGCGAGTTGGGCAGGTAGCTCCACTTCGCGCGGCTCTGCCCGAGGCCGCGGCCCCAGATGCCGCCGTCGGCGAGGGAGTACTTGGCCTGACGCGCTTGATAGTTGGCGCCCTGCGGGTCGTCACCGGGGTTGAAGAACGCGCGCACCCGGTCGGAGCGGTATCCGGCCGACAGCGCGAGCACCGACGCGGCGACGATGCCCGTCACCATGATGCCGACGAACAACCGCACCGGCAGCCCGCCGAACCACAGCAGCGCCATCAGCACGATGCCGAGCGCGATGGTGGTCGACAGGTTCGGTTCGAGCACCACCAGCAGGCACACCAGCAGTCCGGCGGGCACCAGCGGCACCAGGATGTCCTTGAGCGCCGCGCCGCGCCGCGAGGCGAGCAGGTGCGCGCCCCACACCACCAGGGTCACCTTGACCACTTCGGACGGCTGGATGGACAGCGGGCCGATATCGAACCAGCGCCGCGCGCCACCGTGCATCGAACCGATGCCGGGGATGAGCACCAGCACCAGCGCGAGCACCGAGATGCTGAAGATCGGAAACGACCACTGCCGCAACAGCCGCAGCGGCAGCCGCAACGCCACATAGAAGCCGATCGCCCCGAGCGCGGCGAACATGGCCTGCTGGATGAACAGCGCGTAGGCCGAACCACCACCGGCATAGGCCTCGACGCTCGACGCCGACAGCACCATCACCAGACCGAGCACGGTGAGCAGGGTCGCGATGGTGACGATCAGATGAAACGACGCCAGTGGCCGGGCCAACCACGCACCGAAGCGCTCCCCCGCCCAATTCGGCTGCCCCGAACCCCGCCGGGTGGTACCCGTGCTGCCCTGGCTACCGACCCGGCTGCTGTCCACGCTGCCCCGGCTCTTACCCACGCTGCCCCCTTTTGGGCTGTGACGGGTCGGCCGGGCGCGCCTTCGTCATAGCGCCCGCCCGATGTCACCATCTTCCAGTGCCGTCACCGCATCCACGAAACAGCGTCCGCGATGGGTGTAGTCGTCGTACATATCCAGGGAAGCGGCCGCGGGCGCGAGCAGAACGGTGTCTCCGGCACGAGCCAGGCCCGCCGCGGCGCGCACCGCGCGGCCCATGACCGCCTCGGCTCGCTGGGATCTCGACGACTCCATGTCTGCATCGTCTCCCGCGTCCAGCTCGATGACCGGGACTTCGGGTGCGTGTCGCGCCATCGCGGCGGCGATCACCGGCGCGTCGGCCCCGAACAGCACCGCGCCGACCAGCCGGTCACCGATCTCTTCGATCAGATCGTCGACACCGGCGCCCTTGAGCAGACCGCCCGCCACCCACACCACGTGCGGGTGCGCCATGATCGCGGCGCGCGCGGCGTGCGGGTTGGTGGCCTTGGAGTCGTCGATGAAGTCGACACCGCCCAGTTCGCGGACGAACGCGGTGCGGTGCGGGCCCACCTTGTGCTCGGCGAGGCCTTCCTTGACGAACTGCGGCGCCACATCGATGGCCCTGGTCAGCGCGGACGCGGCCAGCGCGTCGGCGATGCCTGCGGGGCCCTGCGGGCTGATGTCGCTGGTCTCGGCGAGGATCGCGGCCTTGGTGAAGGCGCGGTCGAGGAGCTTGCCGTCGACGACACCCAGCTCACCGTCGGCGGGGACACCGATGCGGAAACCGACCGTGCGGCGGGCCTTGGCCTTGCGGGCCAGTGCGCCCGCGACCGGATCGTCGAGGCCGACGACGCCGACCCGACCGGTCAGCGCACGCGCCTTCGCGGCGGCGTAGGCATCGAGGCCGCCGTGCCAATCCAGGTGATCCTCGGCGACATTGAGCACGACACCGGCCTCGGGTCGCACCGACGGCGCCCAGTGCAGCTGGAACGAGGACAGCTCGACGGCGAGGACCTGCGGACCGGGGTTGCGGCGCAGTGCGTCCAGGATCGGCAGGCCGATATTGCCGCAGGCCACGCTGGAGATGCCGGCGGCACGCAGGATCGAGTGCGTCATCTGGGTGGTGGTGGTCTTGCCGTTGGTGCCGGTGATCACCAGCCACTTGCGGACCGGCCCGTAGATGCGGGCCTGATCGACCCACCAGGCGAATTCGACGTCGCCCCAGACGGGCACGCCCTCGGTGACCGCGGAGACCAGCACCGGCGAATCCGGCCGCCAGCCGGGACTGGTGATCACCAGTGCGAACCGGCTCAGGTCGGCGCTTTCGAGTTCGACGCTCGGGGCGATCTCGAGGCCGAGTTCGGCGGCCTCGGCGAGTGCCTTGGCACCGTTGTCGGTGACAACGGGGTGGGCACCGATATCGCGCAGCGGTTCGATCAGCGAGCGCCCGGAGACGCCCCAACCGGCGACGAGAACGTCGCGGCCACGCAGGAATTCGAGCATCGGGCCCGGGGAACGCAGGGCGCGGGGAGAGTGTTCGACCATGTCTCTACTCACCCGACCTGTGACAGATATTCGCTGTAGAACAGGCCGAGGCCCACCGCGGCGGAGATGCCCGCCAAAATCCAGAACCGGATGATCACCGTGGTTTCGGCCCACTTACTCAACTCGAAGTGATGGTGGAACGGCGCCATCTTGAACAACCGATTGCGCGTGGTGCGGTACACCGCCACCTGCAGCATCACCGACGCCGCCTCGGCGACGAACAGCGCGCCGATCACGGCCATCAGCAGCTCGGTGCGGGTGGTGATCGACAGCCCGGCGATCAGGCCGCCGAGCGCCAGCGAACCGGTGTCGCCCATGAAGATCCGCGCGGGCGCAGCATTCCACCAGAGGAACCCGATGCACGCGGCGGCCGCCGCAGCGCAGACCAACGCCAGGTCAAGAGGGTCTCGCACGTCGTAGCACCCCGGACCTGGGTTGGTGGAGCATGACTTGTCGTACTGCCAGAATGTGATGATCACGTAGGCACCGAGGAGCATGCTCATCGATCCGGCGGCGAGCCCGTCGAGCCCGTCGGTCAGGTTCACCGCATTCGACCAGGCGACGACCAGGAACAGCACCCAGATCACAAAGATGACTGCACCCATCGACACCGTGCTCCAGTCGCGCACGTATGAGAGGTGCTTGCTGGCCGGAGTCAGCCCGTCAGGACTACGGAACTGCAGCGCCAGAACAGCGAAGATGACCGCCGCAGCCGTCTGCCCGATGTACTTGCCCGCGGCCGAGAGCCCGAGATTGCGCTGCTTGCGCAGCTTGATGAAGTCGTCGAGGAACCCGACGATGCCGAGCGCGGTGGTGAGCCCGAGCACGAGCAGACCCGACGCCGTCGGACCTTCCGCGTCGTAGCCGATACCGATAAGGTGCGAGCCGAGATAGCCCGCCCACATGCCGATCAGGATCGCGACACCACCCATGGTCGGGGTGCCACGCTTGGCCTGGTGACTGGCCGGGCCGTCGACCCGGATCTCCTGGCCGAAGCCCTGTTTGGCGAAGACCCTGATCAGTAACGGCGTCAACAGGATCGACACCGCCAGTGCGATCCCCGCCGCGAACAGAATTTGCCTCATCGAGCTGTATTACCTTCCGCTGCCCCGGTCAGGTGCTCGGCGACGGCCCACAGGCCCACCGCCTTCGACGCCTTGACCAGTACCACATCGCCTGCGGCGATCTCGTCGTCGAGCAGCGCGATCGCCGCGTCGATATCGGGAACGAGGATCGATTCCTCGCCCCATGAGCCTTCCATCACCGCTCCCTGGTGCATACCGTGGGAGGGTCGTCCGGTGCCGACCACGATCAACCGGTCGACATCGAGGCGCACAGCCAGGCGTCCGATCGCGTCGTGTTCGATCACCGAGGTGTCACCGAGTTCGCCCATCTCACCGAGCACCGCCCAGCTGCGCCGGGGTTCGGAGCTCGACTTCGCGAGGGTGACCAGCGCTTTGAGCGCCGCGCGCACCGAGTCGGGGTTGGCGTTGTAGGAGTCGTTGATAACGGTGACGCCCGCGGGAGTGGTCGTCACATCCATCCGGCGCACGGATGCCGCGGTGGCACCGGACAGCGCCTGGGCGACGGTCGCCAGATCGGCACCACATTCGAGGGCGACGGCCGCGGCGGCCAGGGCGTTGCCGACCTGGTGCTCGCCGTGCACCGCGAGCTGGATCGGGATCGACTCGCCCGCGACGTGCAGGGTGAAGTGGGCGCGGGCCTGGTCGTCGGTGATCACGTCGGTGGCGCGGATGTCGGCGTCGCCGGACAGGCCGACCTTCACCACGCGCGCCTTGGTGCGCGATGCCATGGCCGAGACGTTCGGATCGTCGGCGTTGAGCACGGCCAGCCCTTCGGCGGGCAGTGCTTCGACGAGCTCGCCCTTGGCTTGCGCGATCGCCTCGCGGCTACCGAATTCCCCGAGGTGGGCGGTGCCCACATTGAGTACGACGCCGATCCGGGGCGGCGCGATGCGGGCCGCGGCGGCGATGTGGCCGACACCGCGAGCCGACAGTTCGAGCGCGAGAAACTTGGTGTCCAGACCGGCGCGCAGGGCAGTCCACGGGTGGCCGAGTTCGCTGTTGAACGAGCCGGGCGGCGCGATGACCGGACCCAGCGGCGCCAGCACGGCGGCCAGCAGATCCTTGGTCGAGGTCTTGCCGGAGGACCCGGTGACGCCGACGACGGTGAGACCGGTGCGCTCGGCCAGCCTCTCGGTGCTGACCCGCGCCAGCTCGGCCAGCGCGGCCAGCACGGCCGCGCCGGAGCCGACGCTGTCATCGTGGCTGAGCGCCACCGACGTCCCCGGAACTGCGCCGAGGCTGGGTGCCACGACAATGGCGGGCACGCCGACCGGGCGGGCAGCGAGAACCGCGACCGCTCCGGCGGCGACCGCCTTCGCGGCGTAGTCGTGCCCGTCGGAGTTCGCGCCGGGCAGGGCGAGGAACAGATCGCCGGAACCGATTCGGCGCGAATCGAATTCGACCGAACCGGTCACCAGTGCCTGGGGGTCGGGTACGTCGTGCAGCTCGCCGCCGACGACGTCCGCGATCTCCCGCAGTGTCATCTCGATCATGAAACCGTCAAGTCCTCCGAGTCCGTGTGCGGACTGTGTCGTATCCGTAGGGCATCCAGCGCCGCCGCGACCACCTCGCGGTCGTCGAAGGGATGCTTGACGCCCTTGATCTCCTGCCCCGCCTCGTGGCCCTTACCCGCGACGAGCACTACGTCGCCGGAACGCGCCCAGTCGAGTGCGGCGGTGATGGCCGCCGCGCGGTCACCGATCTCGCGGATCTCGCCGCGGTCGGTGGCCGGGAGTTCGTGCGCACCGGCCACCACGGCGGACCTGATGGCCGCCGGGTCCTCGGTGCGTGGGTTGTCGTCGGTGACGATCAGCAGATCGGCGTGGGCCGCCGCGGCGCCCATGAGCGGGCGTTTGGCCACGTCACGGTCGCCACCGGCGCCGAGCACGACGGCCAGCCTGCCTGCTCCGGCTTCGGTGAGGTGGCCACGCAGGGTCGTCACCACCGATTCGATGGCGGCGGGCTTGTGCGCGTAGTCGACGACGGCGAGGAAATCCTGGCCGCGCTCGACGCGCTGCATCCGGCCTGGCACGTCGACGACGGCGAGCGCCGGGGCCGCGACGGCGGGATCGACGCCGGCCGCGGCGCAGGTGGCGACGGCCAGGAGCGCGTTGGCGACGTTGTAGCGGCCGGGCAGGCGCAGGCCGACCGTCAGTTCGCCGTCGGGTCCGGCGGCGGTGAATTCCTGTTCGCCGCCGGTGGTTTTGATGTCGCCGCTGACCTGCCAGGTGGCCGCGCCGGTCGTCGACACGGTGACCGGATCGACCAGGTCACCGGCGAGGCGGGTGCCCCATTCGTCGTCGACGCAGATCACGGCGGTGCGCGCGGCGACCGGCGAATCCGCGTCGAACAGCCGCCGTTTCGCGGCGAAGTAGTCCTCGAAGTCGGCGTGGAAGTCGAGATGGTCCTGGGAGAGATTGGTGAAGGCGCCGACCGCGAACCGCACACCATCGACCCGGCCCAGCGCGAGCGCGTGGCTCGACACCTCCATCACGACCGCGTCGACGCCCTGCTCCACCATCGCGGCGAACATCGCGTGCAGTTGCGGCGCCTCGGGGGTGGTGAGCGCGCTCGGCACCCGCTGCCCGCCGATCCGGGTCTCGATGGTGCCGATCAGCCCGGTGGACAGTCCGGCCGCGGCCAGACCTGCTTCCACCAGATACGAGGTGGTGGTCTTGCCCGAGGTGCCGGTGATGCCCACGATGCGCAGCCGATCGCTGGGGCGGCCGTAGATCTCGGCGGAGAGTTCGCCGAGTACCGCGCGGGGCTGCTCGCGCACCAGCACGGGTACCGCGACGTCACCGATCAGCTCGGCGCCCGCGGCATCGGTGAACACGGCCACCGCGCCGTTCGCGATCGCGTCGGCGGCGAATCGGGCGCCGTGCGAGTTCGCGCCGGGTAGCGCGGCGAACAGGTCACCGGCGCGCACCGCGTTGGATCGTTGCTCGATGCCGGTGACGCTCACCTCTGATACGGACACGACGACCGTGGCACCTGCGAGGTCCAGCACGGCCTGCAGCGGCGTCAACGGCGGCGTGTTCGGCCGGAGCGCCTGCGGGTTGGACTTCGCGGACACGGGGCTCCCTCTGGTCATTCGAGCGGGTCGGATGAGTCGATCAGTCAGGTTACCGATAGCGGTTGAAGCGCGCGCTCCCGCCCACGACACACCACGCCCACGATGTAGCTTCTGGCATCTGCCGTCTCACCTCGAAGGCAACCCCGCCCCGCGCTCGGCCATCGATGTGAGCCCGCACTAATTCGTCCGCGTAGCAGCACGCGTCCCGAACTGCAAATGGTTGAAAACTCCCTGGCCCACAGCTAGACTAACAACCGCTCCCACTTGGGGGGAGTGCAATGGTTCACTTGGAGGGGAAAATGAACAGGACGTTGATCGTCGCGTTTACAGCGCTGGCTTTTACATTGCTGACAGTCGGATCCAGTAATGCCTTGCCGTCAAATGGCGCCTGGGAGAAGCAAGGCCCGTTTCGTTCCATGGCGGCATGCAATAACGCCCTTGCTGAAGCCAGAGCGAACGCAGGAGGGGGAAGATACATCGAGTTCCAAGACTGCGTCCCCGTACGTTGGGATTACTACTACATGGCTCGCTACCGCCCCGCTTAGGACCGGTTCCTAGAGTCATGACCGGGCAGGGGCCTCACAATCCAAGGGTGGCTCCTGCCCTGGTCAACCACCATAAAGCTCCCGAAAAATCGATAGATACGACGTCAGCGAACTTGGCTTGAAATTCAACCCTGGGCTGGTCATGCATTCATAGCACACTGAATTCAGAAATGTCATTTCTTGCATCGCGGCTCGCACGATAGAGAGATTTCCGCCAAACAATATAGACTCCGGGGCATGAAACCATGAACGACGATGTGTTTACGCTAAATAATAGCGTCGAAGTCGAGCTTCATGATAATAGAATCGAAACTCTAAAGATATTGCCTACAGTCATATAGCAGCGTCTGGATTGCGCCTACTCGATTACAGTAGTCAGTCGTAACGCAGCAGCGATCTTCCACTTCGGCGTGGACCCGAATTTACGTTGGCATATAGCCGAAGTCGACAGTCCCCGATTTGATCGAATTTTCGGTATTGCCCCCCATCGATCTTATTCGCAATAATATCCCATTTCGCTACTGAACAATTTGCCCCTGCCAGCGACGATCAGTCGGGGTGGGGGTTGCGGCATACCGGACCATCGAGCGAGTAGCGGCGCGGCGCTCACTTCCGGCACCTCCGGCCGGAAGTCCGTGGTAGTTGACTGTCACCGGACCTGGCACCACCTTCAGGACCACGAACCGATGGTGATGACTCAGAAGGCATTTCGCAGCCGTCAAAGCGCAGCACTTCAGGGTAGCCGTCGGCCCGCCAAGGTCCGATCACCATCCGAAGCCGCTGCGGGCAAGCCGCAGTACGGCCCGAGGCCAACGCGAGATGTGCCGACGGACGGACTCAGGACGAGGCCTCCAGCACCAATCGCTTGGGCTCGGGCGAGGGCGGCACCCGATCGCGCTGCAAGGCCCAGGAGGCGATGCTGTGGAACAGGGGCGCGGCCGACCCGCCGCCGGTGCCGTCGGAGCTGCGCACCGGCGCGTCGAGCATCATGCCGATCACGTAGCGGGGGTTGTCGGCGGGGGCCATCCCGGCGAACGTGCTGTAGAACGACGAGGTCGAATAGCACCGGCACGCGGGGTCGACCTTCTGCGCGGTGCCGGTCTTGCCCGCCACCTGGTATCCCTCGATCGAGGCGGGTGCGCCGGTGCCCATCTGCACGCCCATCGGGTCCTTCTGCACGGTCGCCTGGAACATCTCGCGCAGGGTGTGCGCGGTCTGCGGGCTCACCACGCGCACGCCGTCGGGCTGCAGTTCCTCGGTGCGGGTGCCGTTCGGGGCCACCTTGGCCTTGACGATGCGCGGCGGGATCCGCAGGCCGTCGTTGGCGATGGCCTGATACATCGCGGTCATCTGCAGGGTTGTCATCGAAAGGCCCTGGCCGATGGGCAGATTCGCGAAGGAACCACCGGACCACTGGTCACGGGCCGGTACCTGGCCGCTGCTCTCGCCGGGCAGGCCGACGCCGGTGCGCTGGCCGAGCCCGAACCGGTTGATCATGTCGGCGAACCGGTCCTCACCCACGCGCTGGGCGAGCATGAGAGTGCCGACGTTGGAAGACTTTCCGAAGATGCCGGTCGTCGTGTACGGCGCGACGTCGTGTTGCCACGCGTCGTTCACGGTGACACCCGACATGCGGATCGAGCCGGGCACCTGCAGCACCTCGTCGGGAGTGGTCACGCCGTATTCGATGGCGGCCGCCGCGGTGACGATCTTGTTGACCGAGCCGGGTTCGAACGGTTCGGTGACCGACGGGTTGCCCATCTTGCCCGAGGCCCAATGATTCGGGCCGAGTGCGGGATTGAAGGTGCCGTCGTTGGCCATCGCGAGCACCTGGCCGGTCTTGGCGTCGAGCACCACCGCCGAGGCCGAGGACGCGCCGGAGACCTGTTTGGCCTGTTGCACCTGCTGCTGCACGTAGTACTGCAGGTCCGCGTCGAGCGTCAGCTCGACGCCGTAGCCGTTCACCGCGGGCTGCAGGTCACGGTAGCTGCCGGGGATCACCGCGCCGTCGGAACCCTGGTCGTAGGTGCGCGAACCGTCGGTACCCGAGAGCACCGAGTCCAGTGCCGATTCCAGCCCCATCTGACCGTGTTTGTCGCCGCCGATCGCGCCGATGACATTGGATGCCAGTGAGCCACCGGGATACTCGCGCAGGTCCTGTCGCTCGGCGCCGACCTCCGGGAATTTGGCGGTGATCTCGGCCGCCACGCGCGGATCGACATTCTTGACCAGGTAGTGGAACAGTTTGTCGCTGCGCAGCTTGTCCAGCAGTTCCTGCTCGGTGGGCAGTCCGGGGGCCGCGCCGACCTTCTCGTGGATGAACTTCGCGATATCCTCGAGCCGCTGCTCCGGGTCCGGTGCGCTCGGCTTGAGCTTCTTCGCTTCCGCCAGCTGCTTGCGCACCGTGACCGGCTGGAACGTCAGGGCTTTCACGGTGAGCGTGAACGCGAGCTGATTGCCGTGCCGGTCGGTGATCGGACCACGCACCGCGGCCTCGGTGTCCTTCTTGGTGCGCTGCGACGCCGACTGCGCCTGCAACGCCGGGGCGGCGAGGCTCTGGATGTAGAGCAGCTGCAACGCGACCACCGCCAGGGTGGCCAGCAGGGTGACCCGGCCGACGCCGAGGCGAAGGCGGATCGGCCGGTCCGGCGAGAGCGAGCCGGAGCGGCGGGCCCTCGACGAGACCGGCCCGCGGGGGGGGGGGGGGGCCGCGGGGCCCGCGGGGGAGGATGGGACACAAAGTGTTTTTAGAACCCCGCGCGGGGGGGGGGGGGGGGGGGCCGCCCCCCGGC
>NZ_JBHXNJ010000027.1:76799-85409 GCF_042719655.1 Nocardia sp. NPDC058518 | reverse complement strand
CGCGACCACGGCGACCGCCCGCACAAGCTGTTCCTGCACTTCTTCGAGTCCCCGTCGGAGGTGCTCGGCGAAGACGGCAAGGTCACCGGTCTGCGCACCGAACGCACCCAGCTCGACGGCACCGGCAACGTCAAGGGCACCGGCAACTACACCGACTGGGACATCCAGGCCGTCTACCGCGCCGTCGGCTACCTGTCGCAGAACGTCACCCAGCTGCCGTTCGACGATCAGGCAGGCACCGTGCCCAACGAGGCCGGTCGCGTGATCTCGGACGACACCGCCGAAGGCGACGCCCGGTTCATGCCCGCCACCTACGTGACCGGCTGGATCAAGCGCGGCCCGGTCGGCCTGATCGGCCACACCAAGGGCGACGCCAACGAGACCATCGCCTGCCTGCTCGATGACGCCAAGGCCTTCGCGCCCGCGCCGAAGCCCGAGCTCGAAGCCGTCACCGAGTTCCTCGAGGGCAAGGGCATTCCGTTCACCACATGGGCGGGCTGGTACCGCCTCGACGCCCACGAGCGCGCCCTCGGCGAGCCAGAAGGCCGTGAGCGCGTGAAGGTCGTCGAGCGCGAGGACATGCTGCGCGCTTCCGAGCCGAACAAGGCCTGAGCTGCCGCCGCTGCCGAGATAGGGCATTCTGTACAAGTGTTCGATGCCCACGTCCACATTATCGATCCTCGGTTTCCGCTGATCGAGAACGAAGGCTATCTACCCGAGCCCTACGTGATCGATGACTATCGAAAGCGAATGGGGCACTTCGATGTCCGCGGCGGTGCTGTCGTCAGCGCGTCTTTTCAAGGCGCCGATCAGACGTATCTGAAGGCAGCACTGTCCGCGCTCGGTCCCGACTGGGTCGGCGTGACCCGGCTGGATCTCGATGCCACCGACGACGAGATCCTCGAGTTGAACAAAGCCGGTGTGCGCGCGCTGCGGTTCAATCTCAAGCGCGCCGCCGCCGACATCACCGAGATGACGTTGCAGGCGTTGCGCGCGCACGAACTGGCGGGCTGGCACGTCGAGCTCTATATCGACGGTCAGATGCTGGCCTCGCTGCAACCGGTGATCTCGAAGCTGCCCGCGCTCTCGATCGACCATCTCGGCATGTCCGAGGAGGGTTTGCCGTATCTGCTCGACCTGGTGGACCGCGGCGCCAGGGTGAAGGCGACCGGGTTCGGGCGGGTGGAGATGGATGTGGCCGAGACACTGCGGCGCATCCACACGGTCAATCCGGGTGCGCTGATGTTCGGCAGCGATCTGCCCGGCACGCGCGCCGGAAGACCGTTCGAGGAGCGCGATGTTGACCTGATCTGCCAGGTGGTCGGCGCGGATATGCACGCGGTACTCGAGGACAACGCCCGCGAGTTCTACCGGCTGCCCCCCGTGCGCCGCGACCAGGTGCCGCCCCCGCGCGTCGAGAACCCGACCATCCCGATCCCGCGCAACCTGCTGCCCGGCGCGGACGAGCACACCCGCCCGCTGCCGGTCATCGAGTAGCCGGTTCTCGAGGGAACAGGCCGAGAACCCGCGGCGCCAGCCGCCATAGACTCAGCTCAACAGCGCGCCGGTTAGCCACACGCCCGAGGCGATCAGCGCGCCGAACAGCTCGACCAGCATCGACAGGCCGACGCCCTTGAGCGCGTGCACCGTTGCGGGCCAAGCCAAGTCGTTGGTCTTCAAGCGGTACAGCTCGGCCAGGTACACACCGAGCACGAAGCCGATGAACAGGCCGACGATCGGGATCACGAAGAAGCCGATGATGCCGAGCACCGCACCGGCCAGCAGCGCACGGTTCGACACCCCCGCTTCGCGCATCCGCCTACCCGGCCAGGTGTACTTCACGACGCCGGAGAGCACCAGCGCGACGGTCGCGATCGCCAGCACCGTCCAGGCCGTCGCGCCGCCGGTCATGAACGCCCACACCGCGATCGCCGCGAAAATGAGGATCACCCCCGGCAGAATCGGTACGATCACGCCGACGATGCCGACCAGAATGACGAGGCCGACAAGGACCTCACCCCACACGCTCACTACCGGTCCTCCCGTTGCCGCGCCGAGTCGCGCTCGTGCGAATTCTCACCCATGCTCTACCCGAGCCGCCACCCCAGCGCTATTGTCGGAGTGTCAATACCGTTCGACGACGAACTGAGGTCACCGCGTGAGCACGGAGTCCACCGCCAAGCAGGGGCCCCTTGCGGGCATCAAGGTCATCGAGTTGGCAGGCATCGGGCCAGGCCCGCACGCCGCGCTGCTGCTGGCCGACCTCGGCGCCGACGTGGTGCGCGTGCAGCGCCCGAACCAGCTACCCGGCTTCATGGAACGCCCACAGTGGCGCGGGCGAACGATCGTCGAGGCGAATCTGAAGGACCCCGCCGACGTCGCCAAGATCCTCGACCTGGTCGAGAAGGCCGACGTGCTGCTCGAGGGCTTCCGCCCCGGCGTCACCGAGCGCATGGGCCTCGGACCCGACGACGCGCTGGCCCGCAACCCGCGCCTGGTGTACGGCCGGATGACCGGCTGGGGCCAGCACGGCCCGCTCGCCGACCGCGCGGGACACGACATCAACTACATCTCGCTGACCGGTGTGCTCAATGCCATCGGGCGCAAGGGCGAGCGGCCGGTGCCGCCGCTGAACATGGTCGGCGACTTCGGCGGCGGCTCGATGTTCCTGGTGTTCGGCGTGCTCGCCGCGCTGGTGGAGCGGCAGGGTTCCGGCAAGGGCCAGGTGATCGACGCCGCGATGATCGATGGCGCGCTCGCCCTTTCGCACATGATCTGGGGCATGCGCGGGGTCGGTCTGTGGTCCGACGAGCGCGGCACCAACCTGCTCGATACCGGCATGGCCTTCTACGACACCTATGAGACCTCCGACGGCAAGTACATGGCCGTCGGCGCGATCGAGCCGCAGTTCTACGCCGAGCTGCTGGCCGGACTGGAGATAGATCCGGAAGGTCTGCCGATGCAGATCGACCCGAACGGTCAGGAGCAGCTGCGCAAGCTGTTCACCGACAAGTTCCTGACGAAGACCCGCGACGAGTGGGCCGCGATCTTCGACGGCACCGATGCCTGCACCACACCGGTGCTGACCTTCACCGAGGCCACCGAGAACCCGCACATCGTGGCCCGTACCGGCCTGATCGACATCGACGGTGTGGTCCAGCACGCGCCCGCGCCGCGGTTCTCGCGCACGCCGGGCGGCACGCCCACTCCCCCGCCGAACGTCGCGACACCGATCGAAACGGTCTGGGCTGACTGATTTGCCGGCCTGTCGTCGGTAAAGTTTTCCCTTATCGACGACAGGCTGAGGATCCGAACCGTCAGAACGCCACCGAAGGTGCTCGCCGCCCTCATCGCGGTGACCACCTTCGGCGCCGCGGTGCTGTGCTTCATCCTGGCCGAAGGATTGTTCGACACCCGGCAAGCCGACCTCGCCGAAACCCATTGCCACAGTGAGGCACCGGTGCCGGTGATGGTGAGCGTGCTCAACGGGCTCGCGACCGGGCTGCTGCTGGCCGCCGCGATCTCGCTGCTGTGTTTGCTGGTGCTGCTGTTCCGCTACCCGTCCGAACGCAGCGCCGTCGCGGTGCCGTTGACCGCGGTGGGGTTGGTGGCATCGGTGCTGTTCATGTTCGGGGCCGGGTACGAAACCGTGCGCCCCGCACCGGTCGCCACCGGGCACAACCCGTGCGCGTTCAGTAGCAGGTGAGCGGTTGGAGCGGATCGGCGGCGCGCGGTGTGAGGGCGTCGTAGGCGGCGGCGATGGACTTGACGGCGATGCGCAGGTCGGCCTCGGGGTGGGTGTAGGGCAGTCGGACGAAACGTTCGAAGGCGCCCTGAACACCGAAACGTGGTCCAGCGGCGAGTAATACACCATGGTTGGGGGCGGTGGCGGCGAGCGCGGTGGAGACCGGGCTCGGCAGCTGGGCCCACACCGACATGCCGCCCGCGCCGACCGCGATGTGCCAGCCGGGCAGATCTTCGGCCACGGCGTCGAGCAGGGCGGTGCGCTGGGTGCGTAGCTGTTCGCGGCGGCGCTCGAGGATGGGTTCGGCGTTCTCGAGCAGGTGGACGGTGGCGAGCTGATCCATCACCGGGGTGCCGAGGTCGACAGTGGAACGGATGCCGAGCAGCTTGGTGATCAGCGGCTGATTGGTGCGGATCCAGCCAACGCGCAGGCCACCCCAGAACGACTTCGACGCCGAACCGATCGTGATGATCTCGGAGCCCTTCGCGAACGCGGCGACCGGCGGGGGCATCGACCCGTCCGACAGGTTCAGTTCACTCATCGACTCGTCGACGACGACGGTCATCCTGGTGTCGCGGGCGATAGCGGCCAGTTCGGCGCGGCCCTCGGCGCCGAGCAGCAGGCCGGTGGGGTTGTTGAAGTCTGGAACCAGGTAGGCCAGGGTGGCGGCGGTTTGCCTGGCCGTGCTGCGCAAGCCTTCGAGATCCCAACCAGCGTCGGGGAATTCGGGTCGCAGCGGGATCGGGATGGGGCGGGCGCCGACGTCGCGAATGGCTTCGATGGCGTTCGGGTAGGAGGGGTGCTCGATCAGGACTCGCGCGCCGGGTGAGGCGAGCACGTTGAGGAGCAGCCGAAGTCCGTGTTGCGCACCGAGAGTCACCAGGATCTGTTCCGGCTCGGTCGGCAGGCCACGGGCGGTGTAGCGGCGGGCCAGCGCTTCGCGCAGCGCGAGGATGCCGACCGGGTCCATGCCGTGGGTGCCGAGGTAGGACGGAATTCCTTGCAGTGCGATGGAATACGCGTCGTGCAGCTCAGGGGAGGCAGGCATCGCGGCGTAGGTCATGTCGATGGTCGGCAGTTCCGGCTGCGCCATCAGAGCCATGATGCCGCGGCTGGGCTTTGCCCCGTCGTGCTGGATGGCGGGCGGTAGCGCGACGGTGCTGCGGGAGCCCTGGCGGCTGATCAGGTACCCGTGTTCACGCAGCAGCGAATACGTGGAGGTGATGGTGGTGCGGCTGACGCCGAGGGTGCCCGCGAGATCGCGCTCGCTGGGCAGCGCGACGCCGAGTGGGGCGCGACCATCATGAATCAGCAGGCGGATGGCCTCGGCCAGGGCCAGGTAGGCGGGCCGGTGCGGGCGGCGTTCGGAATCGCCGTCGGTGTCGGGGTCCCGCCACCGGCCGAGGTCGCGAGCCAGGCCCGCTGCGCCGATCACTCTTGTCGCCATAAAGTCCAGTATTCCCTAAGTGGATATTTCTAAGCAAGGCCAGTCGGTGGATTCTTACTGGCATGACCACTTTCCTTGCCCTCGCCGTTGCCGTTGCCTTCGGGGTGGCGGTCTACTACTTCTCGCCCAAGAAGGGCGAGCTGCCGTTCTGGCCCTTCCAATATCTGCCGCATGACCGGGCTTTCGGCACCTATGACGAGCAACGACTCTTCCGGGATCTCGATGCGATGCGGGCGCACGAAGTCGGCGACGATGCGGTCCAGTTGCCTAAAACTGGCCTTAAAGATGCCTCGACTGACACGCAGCGGGGGTCGCTCGCCGCGTGAGTGTGTCTTTGTCGGTGGGTCGGCGCACACTGTGACCATGAGTGACTCGACGCAGACCGAGACGGTGGTCTCGGCACTGTTCGACACCGCTATCGGGCTGTGCGCTATCGCCTGGCACGGTGATGCCGTTGTCCGGTTCCAGCTACCCGAGGCCAGCGAGGAGGAGACCCTCGCGCGGATCACCCGGCCGTTCGATGGCTCCGCGGTGCCGGAGAGTGCGCCGGGGCCGGTGATCGTCGAGGCGATCGAGGGTATCCGCGCCCACCTCGACGGTTCGGTCGACTCGCTGCGCTGGATCGAGGTGGATCTGCGGGGTGTGCCGGAATTCCATCGCTCGGTGTACGCGGTGACGCGCGATATCGACCCGGGTCACACGCTCAGCTACGGCGATATCGCCGGCCGCGTCGGCGTTCCCGGCTCCGCGCAGGCCGTCGGACAAGCGTTAGGTCGCAACCCTGTTCCGCTCATCATTCCGTGTCATCGGGTGCTCGCGGCCGATCACGCGTTGCACGGGTTCTCGGCGCCGGGCGGGATCGGCACCAAAGCGCGATTGCTGGAGATCGAACGGACGCCAGGGTTCGGCGAACCGATGTTGTTCTGATCGGCATCGACCGATGAGTTCGTTCGGCTGCGCCCGTCTCAATGAGCAAGATCAGACTCGGGCCGACTACCGGGTCCGCGAAACCCACGCGGACCTGCGGTCGAGGTGATCGCGTACCGTCGAGCGCGGCGGCCCGTTATCGAGAGGAACTCCCCATGCAGACTGTGACGTCGGCCGACGGCACCACGATCGCCTACGACCGGATCGGTGAGGGCACCGCCGGGACCGTCATCCTGATCGGTGGCGCGTTCAGCTACCGCGAGTTCCCGACGATGGTCGAACTCGCGCAGGCGCTGGCCGACGACTACGGGCTGACGGTGCTGAACTACGACCGGCGCGGGCGTGGTGACAGCACCGACTCCCCCGGCGTGTACGACCCGGCGAACGAGATCGCCGATATCGCGGCGCTGGTCGAGGCCGAGGGCGGGAAGGCGGCGCTGTTCGGCTGGTCCTCCGGTGCCGCGCTCGCGCTGCTGGCCGCTCAGTCGGTGCCCGGCGTCACCGAAGTGGTGGCTTTCGAGCCGCCGTTCGTGGTCGACACGAAAGGCCATGTGCCGCCGAAGGATCTGGAAGCCAAGCTGCATCCGATGATCGCCGCGGGCGAGCGCGGGAAGACCGTGCGGTACTACATGACCAAGGCGATGGGGATGCCGTTGCTCATGGTGGCGGCCATGCGGGTGACGCCGTTCTGGAAAACGCTTGCGGCAACGTCGAATTCGACCGCGCACGACTGGGCGGTGATGAAGCCGTACATGCGGGGGAAGAATCTGGATCCGGCCGACTGGCAGGGTGTCGAGGTTCCAGTGCTCGTCCTCGCGGGCGACCGGACCGCACCGCTGCTCATCAAGGGCTCGAAGGCCGCGGCCGCGGTGCTGCCGAACGCGGAGTTCGCCGAGCTCGCCGGCGTGAGTCACAACCCGAAGATCTCGATCCTCGCCCCCGCTGTCGGCGAATTCCTCACCCGTACACGGTGATCAGGGTGGCGGTGGGTGATCGCGGAAGAACTGGCACGGCTCACCGGTGAGGTAGCCGTCCAAACAGGCGAAGTAGGCCTGGACGCAGCTGTTACTCGTGCATCCGACGGTATAGAGCATCCCGCGAATACGCTCGTTGCGCTGCTGCGAAGGGGTCAGCGTCTGCGCGGGCGGCAACACCGAAGTCGCCGGGGTGGCGCTGGGCGAGGGAGCAGGAGCGTCCTGAGCGGCACATCCGGGCAGAACCGCCAGCGCGAGCAACGCCGCCGCAGCTGATCCACGTCGCAGAGCCATCATCCACCTCCGTCCGAAACCCGTCTCGACGCTACCCCGGCGGGCATTCGGACGCCGAGGTGCAGTCAGAGGGTCGCGCCGTAACCACTGCCGAGCACGCCAGCGGCGACGGCGCCCGCAGCCGCCGCGGGGATGCCGAGAACAGCGGCACCCGTCGCTGCGCCGGCCGCAGCACCGATGGCCGCGCCTGCGCCCGTGCTAGCCGCAGCGATCGGGAACGCGGCGACGAAACCGGCGCCGATCGCCGGTAAGGCCCCGGCGCCCGCGGTGGGAAGGGACGCGGCTCCGGCGAGGATCGCGGTGGCGCCCGCAGTGCCCGCGGCACCGACCGCGAAGCCCACACCAGCGCCGATACCCGCGCCGATGAGCCCGCCACCGACCGCGCCGACGGCAGCAGCCGGAACGCCCACGATCGCGGCACCGGCCAGTGCGCCACCGACGGTCGCCGCGGCGATCTTGTCCGAGCGGCTCGGGTTGATGCCGACCGACCGGCCCTGGGTGGCGATGGCGGCTTCGACGTTCGCGGCCGCGCCGTTGACATCACCGAGGATGTCGTTCGGGACCTCGTCCGGGACCGGGCTGGTGAAGTCACCGATGCGCAGTGTGCGCTCAGGCGGGGCGATCGGGGCCACCGGCTCGACCGGCTCCGGGAGGTGGAGTTCCTCGATGACGATCGGCGGGGCGGGCGAAGTGTATTCCGGCACCGGCCGCGACTGCTCAGGGTTCAGGTGGCCAAGGGTATCGGGACCGTCGAACTTGGCCAGATCCGAGCGACCACCCTCGTCCGCGGGCGACTCGGTGGTAACACCCGGCTGCACCGGAGCCACGTTCACACCCGGCTGCGGCACCGCGATAGCGACACCCGCACACGCGAGCGCCAACGCCATCGGCAGCACCCCGACAACCGGCCGAGCAATCCGCCGCACCGCCGAAGAGTTCACATTCACAGACCGACGGATCACGCCGACACCCACTAACCAGTTCAAGGAAAACGACACGTCCCCGCGCGCCGCCCGCGAACGATAACGTTTGCCAGCCGAAAGCCACAAATCGATAGCAAAAAGACATCACCACCCGCACACCGCCTGGACCAGCACCGAATCCGCCATGACCGCACCCCCAGCCCCCCACCCGCGACCCTTAGGGAGCGGCGGCCACGAAGTGGCCGGTCGCGGCCGGGTCGGGGCGTTTGGGGCCGGGGGGTTTGGTCGGTAGGAGCAACC
>NZ_JBHXNJ010000027.1:0-76789 GCF_042719655.1 Nocardia sp. NPDC058518 | reverse complement strand
TTTGTCGGCCTCGCCATCCGCCGAACACCCCCATCCCCCGTGGGCCACCCGGGCGGCCCCTCGGGGCCGCGACTCGAGCGCGCCAGCGCTCCAAAAAACACAGCGTCAAACCTGCCTGGGACTACTCAAACCCCGGGCGCCCCGCCCCACAAACCGCCCGGGGAGCACCAAACCCCCGCAGCTCTGCCCCAGAGACCACATAAAGAAAGGCCCGGCGCCTGACCGGCACCGGACCTCCCGACTAGTTCCCCAGCCTCACATCAAGCCAAAACATCGTGCCGAACGATCGTCTGGTCCCGCCCCGGCCCCACGCCGATGCACGAGATCCGAGCACCCGACAGCTCTTCCAGCCGAAGCACATACGCCTGCGCGTTGGCGGGCAGCTCCTCGAAGGTGCGCGCGTGGGAGATGTCTTCCCACCAACCCGGCAGCTCCTCGTAGATCGGCTTGGCGTGGTGGAACTCGGTCTGCGTAGTCGGCATCTGCTCGACCCGCTTGCCGTCGATCTCGTACGCCACGCAGATCGGCACCGTGTCCAGCCCGGACAGCACGTCCAGCTTGGTGAGGAAGTAGTCGGTGACGCCGTTGACGCGGGTGGCGTACCGGCTGATCACCGCGTCGAACCAACCACAGCGACGCGCACGACCGGTGGTGACACCGACCTCGCCACCGTTCTTGGCCAGGAACTCACCGAAGTTGTCGAACAGCTCGGTCGGGAACGGGCCGGAGCCGACACGGGTGGTGTAGCACTTGAGAATGCCGAGCACCGTGTCGATCTTGTTCGGTCCGATACCTGAACCCACCGCCGCGCCACCCGCGGTCGGGTTGGACGAGGTGACGAACGGATAGGTGCCGTGGTCGACGTCGAGCAGCGTGCCCTGCGAGCCTTCCAGCAGCACCGTGTCGCCACGCTCGAGCGCCAGGTTCAGCTCGAGCCGGGTGTCGGAGATGCGGTGCTTGAACGATTCGGCCTGCTCGAGCACCTCGTCCACCACCTGCTGCGTGTCGAGCGCGCGGCGGTTGTAGATCTTGACCAGCACCTGGTTCTTGAACTCCAGGGCGGCCTCGACCTTCTGGGTGAGGATCTTCTCGTCGAGCACGTCGGCGACACGGACGCCGACGCGGGCGACCTTGTCCTGGTAGCAGGGGCCGATACCGCGACCGGTGGTGCCGATCTTGCGGTTGCCGAGGAAGCGTTCGGTGACCTTATCGATGGCCACGTGATACGGCATGATCAGGTGCGCGTCAGCGGAGAGCAGCAGGCCGGAGGTGTCGACTCCGCGCTCTTCCAGACCGGCGAGCTCGTCGAGCAGCACGCCCGGGTCGACGACGACACCGTTACCGATGACGTTCTTGACGCCAGGGGTGAGGATGCCGGACGGAATCAGGTGCAGAGCGAACTTGTCGCCATTGGGGAGAACCACCGTGTGACCGGCGTTGTTGCCGCCCTGGTATCGGACCACCCACTGCAACCGCTCACCGAGCAGGTCTGTAGCTTTGCCCTTACCCTCGTCGCCCCATTGGGCACCGATGAGGACGATTGCCGGCATTTCGGAGTCTCCTACAGATCGACGGCAGCACACGCGGCGCTGCAGCTACCTGCCGTAGACGCTGGCGCGTCTATCACTGAGGCGGTGGCCGGAGGCACAGTCTAGCCGACGCCTGATCAGGTCCTGTCGACCTGCCCCGTCGCAGGCCTCCCGACCCCGGCCTACCGCACCTGCCCTGATCGGTTACGGTTACCAGTCGGCAGTGAGTTTGCTTGACCGAGGAGGGTGTACCGCAGTTTGAGTACCCACGTTCTCCGATGCGGTGATATGCCGGTCCCGATCGCGCTCTCCTCATTACCCAATACCCAGACCGGGCGGGTGCCCGATGTCGCGGTGATCGATGAACTGCTGCCGGTGCTGGCCGCCGACAGCCTGCCGCGCCTGATCGTGCTCGGCGCCGACGCCTCGCTCGCCGCCGTGCTCACCCATCTGATGCGCACCGAGCGGTTGCATGTCGAAGTCGGTTTCGTGCCGGTCGATACGACCTATGCCTCGCGGGTCTATCAGACCGGAACCGGTAACGGCGCCGCGAAACGAGCGGTGGAAGGCCGGGCGATCGAGACGCCGCTGATCCGCGACGACACCGGCACCGTGCTGGTCGGGCGCGCGAGCATCACCGGAGTCGACGGCGCCAAGCTCGAGGGCGAAGCCTATGTCGACGACACACTGCTGTTCACCGGCAAGGTCACCACGATGCTGATCTCGCCGACGATGACCATGCCCGGTGTCCGCGCACGCGTGCGCAAAGGCATGCGCAAGCGCACCTGGGTTTCCGGTCGCGCCGCCCAGCTCGGCACCCCGGGGGCCGTGGTCACCCGCGACGGGATCACCGCCGAACGCACCGTGCCCCGCTCGACCTTCTATCGATTCGAACAACCCTGGTTGCTGGTGCGATGACTTACTCCTTCCCCTCGGATCGGCGGACCGGGAACAGCGCGGTGCGGCCGAGCCCGGTTTTCCTGCTGATCGTGCTGGTCGCGGTGGGCGGCGGTGCACTCGCCTGGGACGCCGATATCGAGTCGGTGCGCGCCAAGGTCGGCGTGTTCCTGCTCGTGGTGTTCGGCTGGATCGTCAGTTTGTGCCTGCACGAGTTCTCCCACGCGTATGTGGCGTGGCGGGCGGGCGATCACGAGGTGGAGGTGCGTGGGTATCTCACGCTGAATCCGCTGAAATACAGCCACCCGGTGCTGTCGATCGGCCTGCCGCTGGTGTTCATAGCGCTCGGCGGGATCGGTTTGCCCGGTGGCGCGGTGTATGTGGACACGACGCGGTTCAAGACGAGTGTGCAACGCCTGGTGAGTGCGGTCGGACCCGCGTCGAACGCGCTGTGCGCGGTGGTGCTGCTGATCGTGATCCGGGCTTTCGGATCGGTCGCCGAGCATCCCGCGTTCTGGTGCGGGCTCAGTTTTCTGGCGTTTCTGCAGATCACGGCGTTTCTGCTGAACATTCTGCCGGTGCCGGGGCTGGACGGCTACGGGATCATCGAGCCGTCGCTGAGCTACCAGACGCGGCGATCGCTCGATCAGTTCAAGCCCTACGGCATGTTGATCCTGTTCGCTGTCATCTTCTTCACCCCGCTGAGTCAGGTGTTCTTCAACGGTGTTTACGCATTGTTCGAATTGTCGGGGGTACCTGAGGTGTGGGCCGCCTATGGTGGCCAGTTGACCCGTTTCTGGCGTTGATAGCCTCGGGTCAGACTCGACCCTGGAACGGAAATTGCGTATGAGCTCCACCGGATCGTCCGCTGTCCTGTCCGTCGTCATCCCGGCGCTCGACGAAGCAGCGGGCATCACCGCATGCCTCGAGCGTCTTGTCGGCCAGGACACGATCGACGAGATCGTCGTCGTCGACAACGGCAGCACCGACAACACCCGCGAGATCGTCGCCGAACTCGCCGCCCGACATCCCAAGATCGAATTGATCTCCGAGCCGCAGCCCGGCGTCGCGTTCGCTCGCAACACCGGTTTCGACAAGGCTCGCGGCGACTACCTCGGTCGCATCGACGCCGACACCCTCGTCTCCCCCGAGTGGGGCGCCACCGTGCGCGCCCACCTCGACTCCTACGCCGACACCATGGCGGTGACCGGCATCAGCACCTATCACGACTCCCCGATCGGCATCTTCCTCGCCGCCGCGATCGGCGGGCAGGAACGGCTCGGGATGATCAAGACCCAGCCCGTCGGCAATGTGCACGGTGCCAATATGGCGATCCGGCGCGCGGCGTGGGACCAGGTGCGTTCGGCCACCACCACCCGCCGTGACCTGCACGAAGACCTCGATCTGGCACTGTGCCTCTCGAAGGCGAAGCTGCGCATCGACCAGCTGCCGACGCTGCGGGCCGAGATCTCCGCGCGGCGGCGCAAGACCCCGCCCGACGTGTGGTGGAAGTACCAGCTGCGCGGCCTGCAGACCATCGCCAACCAGGGCTACAACATCGTGCCGTTCCATCGCGCGGTGATCACCGGCGCGTGGATCATGCACACCTCGCAGTGGCCGATCTACCGGGCGTGGGACTTCGACCGCAAGCGCTTCTCGCTGCGTTCCGGGCGCCCGCGCGTTTCTCCCGTCGGCGACTGAGTTACTCCTCCGGCGTCACATACGGATTGGGCACCGTGGGCGGGAGCAGCGCGATCGCCGAGATGCGCTGCATCCCACACACCACCATCAGATCCACCACGATCGAACGGATCTGCGCGAACACCACGTGTGCCGACAACCCCGCCCCGACAACGAGTTCGGGGCGGGCATCCTTGGCGACGCTGCGCAACGACTTGAGGGCCTCGGCCTGATCGGGTTGCTCGCCAGGGTCGGCAAGCATCACCTTGCGGACCACGTCGGTGGCGTGGCCCAGCTGGTCGACCAGGTCGATCAAGCGCGGATCGAGGACCTCGTCGTCGCGGACCAGGGTGAGCGAACGGCGAAGCAGCACACGGGCATTGCGGACGGCGTTGTCGAGCGGGTCGGCCGCGTTGTGGATGCGTTGCAGGCGTTTTCGGGAATTCCAGTACAGCGGCGATATCCGGCTGACCTCGCGGCCGCCTGCGAGTGCGTCGCGTAGGGCGTCGATCTGGGGCTGGGTGTCGCGCACCGCCGAGAGCGAGTCGGACACCTTCGTCGAGTCCTGTTCGAGCAGGCCGTCGGCGCAGGCGATCATCGATTTACTCATCACCGACAGCACGTCGGCGGCGTGTTCGCGGGCGCGGCGGACCGGGTGCAGCGGGATCAGCGCGACCATCAGCACACCGACGAGTCCGCCGATCAAGGCGTCGATCATGCGGTTGGGGCCCGCGCCGGGCGCCTGATTCAAGGTCGAGACCAGCACGGCCGAACCCGCCGCCTGGATCGTCATGAGCGCGCCGCTGCCGAGAAACACCGACACCGCCATCGCGCCGGCGACCACCAGGCCCACCTGCCAGACACCGGTCCCGACCTGGGCGATGAACAGGTCGCCGATCCCGATGCCGACCGCGACACCGACCACCAGCTCCACCGAGCGGCGCACTCGCGCACCGAACGAGATACCGATGGAGACCACCGCGGCGGTCGGCGCGAAGAACGGTTCGACGTGGTGGACGAGGTCGTGGGCGATGAACCAGGCCAGTGCGGCGCCGAGCGCGCACTGGATGATCGGGATGGTCGAGAGCCGCAAGCGTTCGATCGACGCCCGGTACCGGCCGACGGTCGTGACCTTGGCGGCCGCGACCACCGGAGTGGCGACGGCGACGAAAGGCTTGTGCTCGCTCACCTACGACTCGGACCCGACCACTGACTCAATCCAGGCCGAGTTCGTTCGCCGCGCGCGGGTCGCAGTCCTCGAGCAGGTCGAGGCAGCGCGCGTACTCCTCGGTTTCGCCGATCGTCTTCGCCGCGGCGGCCAGCGCGCCGACGCTGCGCAGGAAGCCCTGGTTGGGTTCGTGGCTCCACGGGACTGGGCCGAAACCCTTCCAGCCGTTGCGACGCAGCAGGTCGAGGCCGCGGTGGTAGCCGGTGCGGGCGAAGGCGTACGCGGCGACGGTGTCGTGGTTCACCTCGCCACCGGCGCGCTTCAGCGCGGCCTCTGCCAGCTGGGCCCATGCGATCGATGCGGCCGGGTACTGCGCGGCGACCTCGACGGGGTCGGTGCCCGCGGCAATGGCGTCTTCGGCGTCGATCAGTTCGGGAAGGAGGACCGGCTGCGGTCCGAGCAGGTCACCGAAGGAGGTCATGGGTTCATTGTGCACCGAGCGTCCGACAGGCGCCGACCCGCCCGCCGCAGCACTCACCCACGCGCCCCCGCGCCTTCGCGACAGCCATGCGCAACAGACTTGGGACCGCTTCGCGTCCGCGCCTATTAGGCTGAGCGCAGAGTGCAACGTTCGAGCCTGAGCGAGGGGTACAGAGGTGTCCGACCCGACCGACGAGAACAACCCGGCAGCAGAGTCTGCCGGTCCCGGCGCGCCCGGCCAGCGTGACGATTCGTCCGCGTCTCCTCCCGGCGCACCGGAGTCGGTCACCGAGCCGGACCGCGCGACGAGGCCGCCGGTGGGTGCGGATCAGACGGTGGTGATTCGGCGCGGGGATCTGCCGGGTCAGCCCGATGATGCCGCGCGGGCGCAGGACGCGCGTTCCGGTGGGACGCAGCCTCCCGCGGGGCAGGGCGGTCCTCAGCGCACAGGTGGTCCCGGTGGAGCTCAGGCCAGTGGATCTCCGCAAGGTGGACCTCGCGTACCGCCGGGCAACCCCGCCGGTGGACGGCCGGGCGGCAACGCACCCGTCGTGGGACCGGCGCGGCCGGGCAATGTGCCCGGTGGACAACAGCCTTCGGGTCCGGGGGCGCAGCAGTCATGGGGTCGGCCAGGGTTTACGCCCGGTGGGACGCGTCCCGGCGCGGGACAGCCGCCCGGTGCGCAACAACCTTCAGGTCGGCTGGGCAACGCGCCCGGTGCACAACAACATCCGGGTCAGGGTGGACCGCGATCCGGTGGTCCGGTCGGCGGGCCCGGTTCGCAACAGGGCGGCGGACCGCAAGCGGGACGTGGACCCGGTCCACAGCAAACCGGTGGTCCCCAAGCGGGGCACGGACCGAGCGGCCGACCCGGTCCACAGCAGCCGGGTGGACCGCAAGCAGGACGTGGACCAGGTCCGCAGCAAGTCGGTGGACCCCGCGCCGGGGAGAACACCGGTGCGCCCGGCGCTCGGCCGATCGGCGGACCAGGCAACGTGAGTGGTGGACCGCGGCCTGCGGGGCCGGGTGGTGCTCCGCGAGTGAGCGTGCCCGGTGTTGGATCGCCCGTCGGTCGGCAAGGAAACGCACCCGCGAGTCCGGGTGGGCAAGGTGCGGAACAGGATTCAGCTGGTGGCGGGTCGCCGTTGGCGGGGTTGTCGAAAGGGCTGCCCGGAGAGCAGGCAGATGCCTCGAGCTCGCGGCCTCGCGACGTACAGGGTCCCGACCTCGCCGGACCGGACGCAGCGACGACCGCGATGTCGATTCCTGGGCGGAATCCGGCGGCGGATCGTGGTTCGGCCGATGACCGAACGGTGAAGATCGTTGGTGCCCAGGCGAAGTCGGCACAGGCGGATGTGCCGACCGCTGGGATGGACAAGGCCGATCTCGCCGAAGCCTCGGATGCGAAGTCCGACAAGGCATCCGCGCCGAACGGCACGACCGCACGCGGCTCGGTTGCCGGCGCAGCGGTGGCAGGGGCCGCAGTCGCCGGTGCTGCTGCTGGCAGCGGAACCGACGAGTCGTCAGATCCGCGGAGCTCGAAGTCGACCGCCGATGGTGGCTCCGACACGCGCGTACAGGACGGTGACAGCCACACAAACGGCACGAAAGATAGTGCAGCCGAAGCTGATTCGAGTGCACCGACCGCCGCCGGCCCGAAGGGTGAACCGACTGCCGCTGTAGACGCGGGTTCCGAGGCCGACTCGGCCACGACCGCAAAGTCCGGCATCTCAGGGGCAGGGGCTTCCGGGTTCGGGGCCGCTGGGTCCGGGCTTGCTGCGGGTGACTCGCGGGGTGACAAACCGGTCGACGTCGACGCGACCGAGAAGTTCCAGACGGGTGGGCCGAAGACAGACGGTCCCGCTTCCGAGGACCAGACCGTGGCGATGCGCGTGGCGAGCGCGGCGGATGCGCCGACCACCGCCATGCCGGTGCAGCGGGCGAAGACCGCCGGTCCGGGCGGGACCGATCGCGTGGTGCCGCCTGCCGGTGGACGACCCGCGATGACCCCGCCGCCGAACACGCCGCGTGGTCCGGCCGGGCCGCGCCAGGCCGGGCAGCAAGGGCCTGCCGGGCCCGGACAGTTCGGGCCTGCCGGTCAGGGCCAGCCCCCCGTGGGTCCGGCCCAGCACGGGCCGTCAGGTCTTGGCCAGCACGGGCCGGCGGGCCCGGGTCAGCATGGGCAGGCGGGACCGGGTCAGCAAGGACCGGCGGCACGTAGTCAGCAAGGACCTGTCGGCCCCGGCCAGCACGGGCCGACGGGCCCCGGCCCACAAGACCCCCGTGGTGCAGGGCAGCAGGGCGTCGAGGAGACCCAGCCTTCGCCGCCACGCGGACCGGGTGCCCCGCAGCGCACGGGCGGCTCGGCACCTTCACCCGCGGACATTCAGCCGACGCGCCCCGCACAGCAGTTGGCGGAGGGGCAGCGGCAGGTGGCGCCGCCCCAGCGAATCGGGACGCCGGGTGAGGCTCCCACCGAACCCGGCGCGAAGCGGCCCAAGAAGTGGCTGCTGGCCGCCGGTGGTGCCGCGGTGCTCGTCGTTGCCCTGATCGCGACCGTGGTGGCGTTGATGGGCGGTGCGGACAATTCGCCAGAGGGACAGGTGAAGGCGGTGATCGGGGACTACACCGACGCGCTGCGCAGCGGTGACCTCGAGGACCTGCGGGCGAGCACCTGTGGCGAGCTGCACACGTTCTATCAGGGCATCACTCCCGAACAGTTCAAGGGCGTGCACGAGGTCTCGACCGAGCGCGGTTCCATTCCGGTGGTCGACAGCGTGGACGCGGTGCGGATCACCGGCGACACCGCGCTGGCCCAGGCCACGGTGTACACCTCGGCGGATCCGTCGAAGCGGACCGCGCGGACGTTCGACCTGCAGC
The DNA here is from genome assembly GCF_042719655.1 of Nocardia sp. NPDC058518. Taxonomy (NCBI): domain Bacteria; kingdom Bacillati; phylum Actinomycetota; class Actinomycetes; order Mycobacteriales; family Nocardiaceae; genus Nocardia; species Nocardia sp. NPDC058518. The sequence goes on along the minus strand of NZ_JBHXNJ010000027.1, from coordinate 68,155 downwards.
GCACCGACGGTAGCTGGAAGGTGTGTGACCCGGCGGGTACTCCCTGATCGTGCGTCGACCCGTCGTAGCGGACACTTCTGACTGCTATGACGGGTCACACATAACTGGTGATCCAGATGGGTAAACAAGTAAAGTTTTCCGGATCATGAGCAGGGAACAGACAGTGGAGCAGCCGGACATCGAAGCTGTGGTCCCGGATGCGACGCTGGTTGGTCAGCGCTTCGGGTTCCGCGATCACTACGAAATCGGCCGCGAGAAGATCCGGGAATTCGCCAGGGCCGTGCAGAATCTGCACCCCGCCCACCAGCAGGAAGTCGACGCGCGCAAGCTCGGCTACGACGGGGTGATCGCCCCGCCGACCTTCGCCTCGGTGATCGGCATGACCGCCACCCGCGCCCTGCTCGACAGCGTGCTCACCGAGTACGACCTGTCGCAGGTGCTGCAGACCGACCAGGTCTTCGAGCTGTTCCACCCGATGCTGGCCGGCGACCGGATCAGCACCGAGATCGAGATCGAGTCGATCCGTCAGTTCGGCGACAACGACTTCATCAACGTCGGCTTCAAGCTGCGCAACCAGCACGGTCAGGTCGCCGTGCAGGGCACCACCACGATCGTGGCCCGCCGCGGCATCGAGGTCGACGCCAATATCGTCGAAGCCGTCGAGAACATCAGCATGCAGCCCCGACCCGACGTCGCCGCCGACACCGGCGACGTACTGATCCGCCGCACCGGCCCCGTCCCCGAGCCGCTCCCGCGCGAACCCGTCGCGGTCAACACCACCCCCGAATTCGACACCCTGGCAAAGGGAACCGAGCTCCCGACCGCCACCGCGCGCCTGACCCGCGGCGACCTGGCCAACTACGCGGGCGTCTCCGGCGACCCCAACCCGATCCACTTCAGCGACCGCGCCGCCGAACTGGCCGGGCTGCCCACAGTGGTGGCCCACGGCCTGCTCACCATGGGCCTGGCCGCGCAGTACCTGACCGATTGGCTGGGCGACCCGACTGCCATCGAGAAGCTGAGCGTCCGGTTCTCGGGGTTCGTTCCGGTTCCGCCCGCCGAAGCCGGCGTGATCGAGTTCTCCGGAAAGATCAAGTCGGTCGATCCCGGTCGGCGCGCGGCGACGGTGCTGTTGAGCGGAGTTTCCGAGGGCCGCAAGCTCTTCGGTCGAGCAGCGGCTGAGATCCGGCTGACGTAGCCCGGAGCAGCCTTACTTCACCGCGATGAACACCAAAACGGTTCCACCGATTCGGATGATGTCCCCATCGGCCAACAGGGCACCGCTGTCGATCGGCACCTCGTTGACGTAAACCCCGTTGGCGGAGTGCAGATCCTTGATCAGCAGACCGGCGCGGCTCGGCATGATGTGCGCGTGATACCGGCTGGCCTTCGGATCATCGAGGACCAGTTCGTTGTCGGTCATGCGGCCGATCCTGATGCCGCCGTGGGGAATCGGCAGCGTGCGGCCGTCGGCGAAACGCAGATTGCCGTTCCGGATCGACTGCGGCACCTCGGTGACGGTCTCGGTCATCGCCGCGGCCACCTGATCAGATCGCCTGGACGCCAGCACATTCAACGGCTCCTGCCGCAGAACCCGCTGCTCCAGCTCGATCAGGGCCGCGCCGGGATCGATTCCAAGTTCCTCGGCCAGCACCCCACGCACCCGCCGGCACGCCTCCAGAGCGTCCGCCTGCCGCCCGGACAGATACAGCGCGGTGATCAGCTGCCCCCACAGCGGCTCGCGCAGCGGATGCTCGTTGGTCATCGATACCAACTCGCCGATCACCGAAGACGCCCGACCGCAGGCGATCTCGGCGTCCACGCGGGCGGAGACGGCCAGTAGCCGCTCCTCGTTCATCGCGGTGGCGAAGCCGTCGGCGAACTGCAATCCGGCCAGGTCGGCCAGCGCCCGCCCGGTCCATTCACGCAGTGCCGCGCCGAAGAGGTTGGCGGCACCGGGGTGGTCGCCCACGTCGAGACACCGCGAACCCGCTTCTCGCGCGCTCTCGAACCGTCCGAGATCACAGGCGGTATCGGGGATTTCGAGCCGATACCCCGCGCCCTCGGTCCGCAACACCTGCGCCGAATCGATCCCCGCATTGCGCAGCGCTTTGCGAATGTTCGACACGAACACCTGCAGACTGGCGGCGTAGGAATCCGGTGGATCCTCGTTCCAGACCATCTCGGCAAGCACAGCAGAAGACACCGCGCGCCGCCTGTTGACGGTGAGCGCGGCAAGGAGAGCGCGCGGCTTGGGCCCGCCGACCGCTACCGGCTCACCGCCGACGAGCAATCGGACGGGCCCGAGCACACGGACATCAAGACTCATGAGCTCGGGCCCCGTTTGTTGGTGCGAAAATCAGGAACCGCTGACGGAGCGACCGGCCGACTTCAGGTCGTTGCAGGCCTCGGCCACGCGCTCGGCCATCGAGATCTCGGCCTTCTTGAGGTAGCTGCGCGGGTCGTAGACCTTCTTGTTGCCGACCTCACCGTCGATCTTCAGCACACCGTCGTAGTTGGCGAACATGTGACCGGCGATCGGGCGGCTGAAGGCGTACTGGGTGTCGGTGTCGACGTTCATCTTCACCACGCCGTAGCGCAGCGAGTCCTCGATCTCGGACTTCAGCGAGCCCGAGCCACCGTGGAAGACGAAGTCGAACGGCTGCGCGCCCTCGGCCAGGCCCAGCTTGGCGGCCGCGACGCGCTGGCCCTCGGCCAGCACCTCGGGCTTGAGCACCACGTTGCCCGGCTTGTACACACCGTGCACGTTGCCGAAGGTGGCCGCGAGCAGGTACTTGCCGTTCTCGCCACCGCCCAGCGCGTCGATGGTCTTCTCGAAGTCCTCGGGCGAGGTGTAGAGCTTGTCGTTGATCTCGGCCTCGACGCCGTCTTCCTCGCCGCCGACGACACCGATCTCGACCTCGAGAATGATGTTGGCCGACTGACAGGCCTTCAGCAGTTCCTTGGCGATCTCGAGGTTCTCGTCGATCGGGATGGCCGAGCCGTCCCACATGTGCGACTGGAACAGCGGGTTCAGGCCGTTGTTCACGCGCTCCTGCGAGATCGCGATCAGCGGACGCACGTAGGTGTCCAGCTTGTCCTTGGGGCAGTGATCGGTGTGCAGCGCGATCGTCACGTCGTAGCGCGCGGCGACGATGTGCGCGAACTCCGCCAGTGCCACCGCACCGGTGACCATGTCCTTCACACCGAGGCCGGAACCGAATTCGGCGCCACCGGTGGAGAACTGGATGATGCCGTCACTGCCCGCGTCGGCGAAGCCCTTGATGGCGGCGTTGATCGTCTCCGACGAAGTGCAGTTGATAGCCGGGAACGCGAACGAGTGCGCCTTGGCCCGGCCGAGCATCTCGGCGTAGACCTCCGGGGTCGCGATAGGCACAGCAGTGACCTCCGTCTTGTGGGGAGCAAAAACCAATTCTGTCAGGCCACACCCTAAATTAGGAAGGCGAACGTGAGATCACCCGGTGGGGCGAGGTTCACCCGCAGGGCACTCATGTCACAGATCGGACCGGTACTGTGGGGGCCGTGACTTTGCTGGCGGTATCCGATGCGGTGACGAGCAACCTTGCGTTGACCCAGTTGCTGGACCCGTTGTATCTACTCGAACAGACCTGGCTGTCCAAGGCGGTTATCCCCGCTATCCTGGCGATTGTCTTCATCGAGACCGGCCTGCTGTTCCCCTTGCTGCCTGGTGACTCGCTGCTGTTCACCGGCGGCATGCTGGCGGCGCGTGAGACCGGCCCGGAGATCTGGGTGCTCGTGCCATTGGTGATTATCACGGCCTTCGCCGGCGACCAGTGTGCGTATTGGATCGGCCGCAAGATCGGCCCGGCCATCTTCAAGAAGGAAGACAGCCGCTTCTTCAAGAAGCACTACGTCACCGAGACGCACGAGTTCTTCGAGAAGCACGGCCCCAAGACCATCATTCTGGCCAGGTTCGTGCCGATCGTGCGCACGTTCATGCCGGTGCTGGCCGGTGTGTCGCAGATGAGCTACCGCAAGTATGTGGCGTTCGACATCGTCGGCGCGGTGCTGTGGGGTGGCGGCGTCACGGTCATCGGCTACTTCCTCGGCAATGTGCCGTTCATTCGCGACCACGTCGAAGCGATCTTCCTGCTGATCGTGTTCGTCTCGATCCTGCCCGCGATCATCACGGTCGGTAAGAAGGTGCTCGAGCGCCGCAACGCACCCGCCGCGCCGGCGCAGAGCGGCGAGCTGGCTGCTTCGACGAACGAGACGCACTGATCCCTGTGACCGCAGTACCGTCCACCCTCGCTATGGGCAGCTTCGATCCGCTGATCTCGGCGGGCCCCGCTGTGGTCTGCACGGTGGTGCTCGTTTTCGTCTTTCTCGAATGCGCGTTCATCATCGGGCTGTTCCTGCCCGGTGATTCGATGCTGATCACCGCCGGTATCGTGCTGGCCTCGCACGCCAATGGCGAAGCGCAGGTCTGGGCGTTGTCGGTGGGCACGATGCTCGCGGCGATCGCGGGTAATCAAGTGGGTTATGTCGTCGGGGCGCGTACCGGGCATCGCGTGGTGGCGCGCAAGAACGGCCGCTACATCAACACCAAGAATCTGGCCAAGGTCACCGATCTGCTCGAACGGCACGGGTTCCTCGCGGTGCTGGTGGCCCGCTGGATTCCGTGGGTGCGCACGCTGTGCCCGATGGTGGCGGGCGCGGCCGGGATGGATCATCGGCGCTACACCGTCGCCAGCACGCTGGGCGCGATCATCTGGGCGCCGGTGCTGTTGCTGATCGGGTATTACGCGGGCGAGTTCCTGGAGCAGGTGCCGTGGCTCATGCCCGCCGTGATCGGCACGCTGATCGTCGGTCTGATCATCGGCACCATCCTCGGTATCCGGCACTACCGCCAGGAGATGGCGAAGCCGGTCGAGGATTACGACCTCGAGCCCAGCATCACGGCCGACGCCGAGCGCTGAGCTACAGCCCGGCCGCGCTGACCTGGTAGGCGGCTTCCATCAGCATCCAGCCGGACAGCTGCACGGATAGGTCGCGTTCGGGCACGGCCGAGGCCGTCACCGAACCGCCCGGGGTGAACTTGCCCGCGCCAGCGGTGCCTCCTGGGAGCCGGGCCGGTTTGCTCCAGTCGTGCCCGAACAGCGGCTCGCCTTCGACCTCTAGTCGATTGGCCCAGGCGGCGGTGGCCGAGGCTTTCACGATGGCCGCGGCGGTGCGCCGATCGGTTTCGGCCTGCTTGCCCTCGCCCGGCAACATCAGGGCGACCACCGCGAGATAACGCGCCAGCACCCCGTTGAACAGGCCACCGTCACCGCCGCCGCCACCATTGATCACCAGGCGGGTGGTCATGTGTTCTTCCACCGCGGCCAGCAGGGTGCTCACCCGTGCGATGTGACGTTCGTCGTCGTCGGTGTGCACAGCCAGCTCGGCTTCCAAGCCGAGGACGACACCCTGGCAGTAGCTGAACACGGGGCGTTCGATCTCACCGGAGGGTAGGTGGATACCGTCGAGGATCAGACCGGTTTCGGGGTCGCGGAGGGTCGCGTCGAGCCAGTCGGCCATCTCTCGCGCGCGCTCCACGCGACCCAGGCGTAAGAGCGCGATGCCCGCCGGGCCGTTGGCCGGGGCATTGAAGAAGTCCGACTTGATCCGCCACGGAATGCCGCCGCCGACCTCGGGTTCCCAGGCGCCGTAGAGCTTCTGTTCGAGGGCGAGGAGTCCACTGCGGGCCGAGGTGAGTTCCTGGGTGCGCTCGGCGCGTTCCAGGGCGATGGCCAGCCAGGCCATGTCGTCGTAGTAGCGGTTGGTCCAGCCGGTGATGTTGCGCAGCCGGATGCCGCGGGCGATCGCGCCGATGCGCCTGCGTCTGGCCGGGGTGGGGACGCGGTTGGCGGCGTCCACCGCCACGTCGAGCAGGTGGGCCTGCCACCAGTAGTGCCAGCCCGCGAAGGCCCGCTCACGGCGGGTCGCCGGCCAGCCGACAACACCCAATTCCGTTCCCGGACAACCCCACAGCATGCGCAGATGCCGCGAGACGATCGCGGACTCGGCCATATCGGCACGCTCGGACCACAGCGCCGGGGTGGGCACGGATCCGGCGCGATCAGAGGGCTGGGGGCGCCGGCCGCTGCGCGAGGTCATGGCTCCATGGTGCCAGGTGGTACCGACATTGGCGTGCCCATTCCGTTACCAAGCCGCGGACAGATCGGCGTGTTGACGGATCCAGGCGTGCATGGCGATGCCCGCGGCCACCCCGGCGTTGATGCTGCGGGTGGAGCCGAACTGGGCGATCGAAACAGTTAGCGCCGCTGCGTCTTTCGCGTCGTCGCTGACGCCGGGGCCCTCCTGGCCGAACAGCAGCAGGCAGTCGCGTGGCAGGTCGGCCGTTTCCAGTGGGACCGCGCCGGGCACATTGTCGACGGCAACCACCGTGAGTCCCTCGCGCGCGGCGAACTCCCGCAGTTCGGCGAGGTCGCTGTGGTGGACGAGGTGCTGGTAGCGGTCGGTGACCATCGCGCCGCGGCGGTTCCAGCGTCGCCTGCCGACGATGTGCACCGCCGCGGCGGCGAAGGCGTTCGCGGTGCGCACGACGGTGCCGATATTGGCGTCGTGGCCGAAGTTCTCGATGGCCACGTGGAAGGGGAACCGGCGGGCGTCGATGTCGGCGACGATCGCCTCGCGGGTCCAGTAGCGGTAGGCGTCGACGACATTGCGGCGGTCGCCCTCGGCCAGCAGGACGGGGTCATAGTGTGCGTCGCTGGGGACCGGGGTGTCGTGTTCCTGCTCCCACGGACCGAGGCCGTGCGGGTGCTCGCCCCACTCGGTCGGGCCCGCGACCTCTTGTTCGTTCACCCGGCAATGCTAGGTGGGGGCTCAGTAGGTCGAAGAATCGGCCGTCGTCGCCAGGAGGATCACGACACCGATCGTCAGCACGACGTACAGGCCGAGGACACAGGTCCCGACGATGCCCATGATGTAGCCGGCGTTGGCCTGCGAGCGGCCGCCGAACTGGCCGCCGGAGGCATCGATCTCGGCCACGACCTTGCGACCCTTCACCCAGGCGAACGGGGCGCAGAAGCCGCACAGGGCAAGACCGAGGATGCCGAGGATGAGGGCCGTGTTCGACTCGGGGTGCTCCGGCGGGCGCGCGTAATAGCCCTGGGGCGGATAGCTCATCGGCCAAGCGTAATCGCGGCGGCCATGGGGCGCTTACCCTGGAAGAACACCGACTTGCGGGTGGTGAGCGAGATGGATCATGAGCGGGTATTCCGGGCGCTGATCGGCGTCGTGGCCGGGTATCTGATCGCGCTCGCGGTGTGGCTGGGGTGGTTGGCACCGCACGCACCGCCGGGCACGGCGCCGTATCAGGTGATGATCATGGTCGGGCTGTTCGGCTCGGCGTGCGGGATCGCGATGACATGGGCTTCGATGCCGACGCGGGCGGATCGGCGGTTGCGCAAGTACGGGCTGGAGGGGTGGGCGCGGATCGACGGGGTGCATCCGTTGAGCCGGACCGATCATGCGAGTGAGCTGACCGAGTTCGATGTGGAGCTCACGGTGCCAGGGGCCGAGAGCTACCACGGGACGATCGTGGTGGACGTGATGCCGGTACACAAGCCGAGAATGGTTGTGGGAGAGACGGTTCCGATTCGCGTCGACCCGCAGGACCGGGATCGGATCATCCTGGTTCTTTGAGGTGTTCGACCGTCGGCACGGGCGCTGGTTCGAGCTCGGGATCGGGCGAGGGGAGGCCGACGATGGGACGGCCGCGGCGGAGGGTGCGCTGCCAGCGGAGGGGATCGAAGACGGCCGGGTCGGTCTCTTCGATGAAGGCGCGGATCAGTTTGACGAAGCGGTCGGGGTTGAAGTGGTGCGGGAAATGGCCTGCGCCCGCGAAGATCTCGATGCGACTGCCGGGAAAGGCTCGGTGGGCGCGAGCGGCGTGGCCCGACGGGATGACGGTGTCGCGGGTGCCGCCGATCACCAGCGTCGGGAGGTGGGCGGCGAGGTAGCCGCGGTCGAGCATGGTGATGGTCTGGCCGCGGCGGTCGGCGGCGGCGCGGATGGTGCGCAGGAAGGCGTTGCGGGCTCCCGGTTCGGCGAGGTGGCCGTAGAGGCGGAGCACGTATTCGGCGTCGGGACCGAGGCCGAGTCCCCCCGCCGCCGTCACCACCGGAATCGCGGCGCGCACGGCGGTGCGGACCGGCCAGCTGGTGATCGCCATCAGCGCGGGGCCCGCACCCGCCAGGGTCGCGAGCCGGAACGCGGGGTGCACGCCCGCGCCCATCCCCGCCGGGCAGACCAGCGCGATCCGCTCCACCTTCTCGGGAAACTGATAGGCGAACTGCATCGCGACCCCGCCGCCCAGCGAATGCCCGACCACGGTGATCCGCTCGATGCCGAGAATGCTGAGCAGGTCACGCATGCCGTTGGCATAAGCCGCCACGGCGTAATCGGCGCGCGGTTTGGCCGATTCACCATGACCGAGCAGGTCGGGCGCGATCACGGTGTAGTGCTCGGCGAGCGCGTCGAACACCGGCGCCCAAGTCCCCGAACTGTCGGTGATCCCATGGATCAGCAGCAGCGGCGGCCCGTTTCCCGCCATCCGGAACGCCCGGCGATACCCGTGCACCTCGATGAACTGCGATTCCCCGGTCATCCTGGAAGCGTGCGCGCGGGCTGTTGCATGACGACGACACCGAGGTAAGCGCCGTGTGACGGGGCGTGCTGGTCCGCCTCCCCGCGATTCATGGCCGGACGGAGGCGCGAAACAGGTAGTGCCGGCGTCTTGCGGTCTTGATCGGGTCGGGTTTGCTCGTGCCCGATGAGTTACCCATGTGCGAGCGAAATCAGTGGCTGCGGTCCCGAAGAGCGGCCGTGAGCAGGTATTGCGCGGCGACGTAGGTTGCCAGGATTACGCCTTCGGTGACCCTGCGGGTGCGGTCGTCGTCGGCGAAGAGGCGGCGCAGGACGATCAGGGCGTCGGAGACGGTGAACAGTAGGGCGCCGACACCGAGCCGACTACGGGGGTCCGAGTTCGGAATGTTCAGGCCCGCGATGTTCTTCGCGTCCGGCGCAAGGGCAGGATCCGATGCGAGGGTCGCGGCGGTGCCGAGGGTCGCGCCGTACGCGGTGAGCGGGATCGCGAGGCCGGGGGCCTTAGCGCGCAGCAGACCAGCCGCGCCCGCCCATGCCACCACCCTGGGCAGGGCGATCTCGGGACGGGGACGAGCGCCTCGTTTCCACCACAGCAGCGAGTAGCCGGTTTGCATTACCGCGAACGATGAAGCGCCCGCGATGAGGCGGCGGTCGTCGTCGGGGTCGAGCAGCAGCACGTCGCCGACGGTGGCCGCGGCCAGCGAGCCGAGCAGGATCCGGCGCTCGGCCGGATCCTGCTCGACACCGCCGGTCACCGCGTCGGCGGCGAGCAGCGGCATCAGCAGGGGCTTGGCGACCCATTGCAGGCGGTCACGGCCGGTGACGGCACCGAACACGGTGACCGCCCCCGCCGCCAGGTAAGCGGCGCGCAGCTTTCGCATGTCAGAAGCTCGGTTCCTTCGGGGCGGGCGGCAGGGTAACGACCTGGCCCGCGTAGCTCAGGCCCGCGCCGAAGCCGAGCAGCAGCGCGAGCTGACCGCCCTTCGCCTTGCCGGTGACCAGCATTTCCTCGATCGCCAGTGGCACCGAGGCGGCGGAGGTGTTGCCGGTGTTCTCGATGTCGTTGGCGATCGGCACACTCTCGGCAAGGCCGAGGTTCTTCTTCATCAGCTCGTTGATCCGGGCGTTGGCCTGGTGCGGGACGAACACCTCGATGTCGTCCTTGGCCACGCCGGAGGTCTCGAGTGCCGCCGAGAGCGCGCGCGGCAGAGTGACCGCGGCCCAGCGGAAGACCTTCGGGCCTTCCATGCGCAGCGACATCCGGCCGACGGCCTCGACCGAGGGATCGGTGCCCTGCAGGGCCTGCGCCTTGTTCATGTACTCCAGGAAATCGACGTCCTGGGCGATGGCTTCGGCGTTCTCGCCGTCGCTGCCCCAGACCGTCGGGGAGATGCCGTTGTCCTCGGCCGGACCGACGACCACAGCACCCGCGCCGTCACCGAAGATCATCGCGGTGCCGCGGTCGGTGGGGTCGAGGCCGACGGTCATCGTCTCGGCGCCGATCACCAGCACGTAGTCGAAGGAACCGGCGCGGATCAGGTCGGCGGCGACGCCGAGCCCGTAGCAGAAGCCACCGCAGCCGGAGGTGAGGTCGAAGGCCGCGACGCCGTTGAGCCCCAGGTCGAAGGCCACCGAGGGGGCGCCGTGCGGGGTCAGCTTCAGCCAGCTCGAAGTGCACAGGATGACCGCGCCGATCTTGGATCGATCGATCGGGGTGTTGTTCAGCGCACGCTCACCGGCGGCCGCGGCGATCGACCGGATCGTCTCGTCGCCACTGATCCAGCGCCGGTTGTGGATACCGGTGCGCTCGAAGATCCAGTCGGGCGTCGAGTCGAGGGTCTCGCACACTTCGGCGTTGGTGACGATGCGCTTCGGCCGGTAGGCACCGATCCCGAGCATCGCAACGTTGTCGCGACCTTTGTTAACTGCAATGCTCACCACAGGTGACTCACACGTCCTTCAGACTTTCCGGACAGACCACGTCGTCGTCCGGGTTCGGCGTTGTTCAGGCTAACCCAGGGCGAGATCGTCGAGGCCGAGGATGGATCGATATTCCAGCCCCTCCTCGGCGATCACCTGGTCAGCGCCGGTTTCCCGATCGACAACGGTGGCAACGCCGACCACGATCGCACCGGCATCGCGCAGCGCGCGCACCGCGGTGAGCGGCGAATTGCCGGTCGTGGTGGTGTCCTCGACGACGAGCACGCGCTTGCCGACGATGTTGGGGCCCTCGATCTGGCGCTGCATGCCGTGCGCCTTGGCCGCCTTGCGGACCACGAACGCGTCGATCGGGCGGCCCGGCGCGTGCATCACGGCCATCGCGACCGGGTCGGCGCCCATGGTGAGCCCACCGACGGCGTCGAAGTCCCAGTCGGCGACGAGTTCGCGCAGCAGCGAACCGATCAGCGGGGCGGCCTGGTGGTGCAGGGTCGCGCGACGCAGGTCGACGTAGTAGTCGGCTTCCTTGCCCGAGGACAGCGTCACCTTGCCGTGCACGACCGCGAGCTCGCGCACGAGGGCGGCCAGCTGGTCGCGATCGGCCTTCGTGAGCGCCTGACGTGCTTGGTCGATCATCTAAGTCATGTCCTTCCGCGTGCGTTGAAGAGTCCGCGATTCATGCGGGCCACCAGGGTGCGCGGGATGAAGCCCGCGACCGCGGTGAGCACCTTGTACTGCACGCCGGGCACGCTGATCACCCGGCCGGAGTCCAGATCCTGCAGGCACCCGTCGACGACCTGATCGACGTCGAGCCACAGGCGCTTGGGCAGCGAACTCATCTCGATGCCCGCGCGCTGGTGGAACTCGGTCTGCACGAATCCGGGGCACAGCGCTTGGATGCGGACACCGGTGCCCACTAATCCACCCGCCAAACCCTCCGTGAAGGATACGACGTAGGCCTTGGAGGCCGAGTAGGTCGACCCCCGTCCGGGGATCAACCCGGCCACACTCGCCACATTCACGATCGAACCCGTGCCCGCCGCGACCATCGGCGGCAGGGCCGCCCTGGTGAGCTGCAGGACCGCGGTGACGTTCACGTCGAGCTGGGCTTGCAGCTGCGCGGGCTCGAGCGTCCAGAACTCACCCGAATGCGCGAAACCCGCGTTGTTGAAGAGGAAGTCGATGCCGCTCGCGGCGCGCGCGGCGACGCGGGCACGGTCCTCGTCATCGGCCAGGTCGGCGACGAGGACCTCGGCGGAGGTGGCGAAACGGCGGGCCAGCTCGTCGGCGAGTCCACGCAGCCGTTCCTCGTTCCTGGCGACGAGAACCAGGTCGTAGCCGAGGGCGGCGAGGCGGTGGGCGAAGCCCTGCCCGATGCCGGACGTCGGTCCGGTGATCATGGCGACGGGGCGGTGTACGCCGGGAAGGCGCAGGGGACTAGCGGTCATCGCAGATCGATTCCGGTCGAGGAGGGTGCCGCGATGACTACCACGGCAGGTGGATCATTTCGGTACGGGACCCTGGTACGGACGGAAACCGGGGTGGAACGGTCCGCCCGGCCTGCCCGGTTCCGCGTCGTCGTGCGGTGGCTCGACGCGGGGACGCGGCTCGGGGACGACGGCCAGCGACGGGCGCTTGGGCTGTTCGCCGAGCGGGCGGCGTCCGGGTGCGGGCTGGTCTTCGAACTCGGGGTCGTCGAGATCGGGGTCGTAGTCGGCGGGCAGCGCCGGGGCGCGGCCGCCGATCGGGGCGCGATCCTCGCGGGACAGGCCGCCACGAGCGCCGTCGTCCTGGCGTGCGGCAGCACCGCGAGAGGCATAGCGCTCGTCGTCGTCGATGCCGCCCGCGGCACCACGTCTGTCGTAGGGCTCGTCGGTCTCGGGCTGGCGTGCCGCCGCGCCGCGGGCGGCGTAGGGCTCGTCGTCGGCATCGAGTTCGTCGGGACCGGGGAAGCGGGCGCGACCGCGCTCTTCGACGTCGGCGTATTCCGTCCGGCCCGAAGCGAATTCGCGATCGTCGTCTTCGTCGTCGTACTCGGGGCGGAAGCCGGGCGCGAGATTGGCACTCGACCTCGGCCGCGTGAATTCGTTGGGCTCGGCCACCGGGGGCAGCACGTGCAGCAGGCCCGACAGGCGGAGCACCACGTCGATCGCGGTCTCCCAGTCCTTGGATCCGCTGCCGACGGGAAGCATGCCGAGAGTCCAGTTGCCCTCGCTCCACAGCATCTGCACGGTGTCGGACAGCGACTCGATGAAGCCGACCATCCGCTGATCTACGGCGTGGCGCGCGATCTCCGGATCGGTGGCGAACACCACCCGGTCGCCGATGGCGCCGAGCAGTTCCAGATCATGGTCCTTCGGCGGCGCCGCGGTCTTGAGCCGCATATCGACATCGATCTCGGAGCCGATCTGGCGTCGCACGGCCACCAGCGTGGCCGCGTCCTCCAGGTCGAAGAGCACGAACTTCTCGCCCTTGCGAATGCCGGAGACCACGTCGACCGCCGAGAGGTAGCCGAGCTTGGCCAGCGCGCCACGACGCCACGTCGAGGCGAGCGCCGGCTCCACCGACACGTAGGTATAGCCCTGGGACTTCGCCCACACCTGTCTCGCGTGTCCGGTGCGCTGCCGCTGGACCCGATCGAAATACAGCAGAACTACCGCACCCACGAGTGCGATCGCTGCTAACCCGAACCACATAGCCGTCATCGTCGCCTAGCCTATCCAGCCGTCGCCGTGATTGCCCGGTAGCACCGGGGATTCGACGCGCGGGTCGCTCATCGGGGGCCGCCCGGCAACGCCGTACTGATAATGATCTTGGCGTGGATCGACCCGTCTGGGTTCTTGTCGCCCTGCACCATAACCATGTCGCCGACAGGAAGTTCGCTCGCCTTCGTGCTGGTCAGCGAGATCACCTGGGTGGCATCGTCGATCAGCACCCGCACATCGGATCCGCCGAGGGTGCTCATGGTGATCTCGGTGCCGGTATTGGCGGTGATACTGCCCATGGTGGCGCCGAGATCCTCGCCGCCACCCAGGCCGGGCAAGCCGGGGAGCCCGCTCGTGCTCGGCGGCACGCCCGGCGTGGTCTGTTTCAGTGTCGGCGGGACGACCAGCTGGGTGGTCGTCGGTGCCGAAGCCGTGTTGTCCTCGGAGTCGTTGCCGCTCAGCACGAGCCCGGCCAGCACCCCACCGACCGCGATCAGCGCCAGCACACCCAAGCCGAGCGCGATCCACAAACCGGTGTGGCGTTTGGGCGATTCTTGCTGGTCACCGTCCTGCGGACGCGGTGGATAACCGGGCGGCGGCGCGGCGGGATAGCCCTGGTCATAGCCGGGTGGCGGCGCCTGGTAACCCTGGCCGTAGCCGGGCGGCGCCTGCTGCGGCGGGGGTTGAGCTGCGGGATAGCCGCTTTCGTAGGCACCCCATTGCGCATCGTGCGGTGGCAACGCCTGCGTCGGGTTCGACGGTTGCCCCCACTCGTCGAACGAATCGCCTCCGTACGGCGTGGTCGAGTCGGTGCCCGGCGAACCCAGCCGTTCGGTCGGCGAATCCTCCGGGCGTTGCCCCCACGGATCGTTCGGGTTCGTCATGGGCTCCAGGGTAGGACAGCCCGGTGCGTTTGGGAGGTCCCTACGCACCGGGCTGTGGATAAATCACGGGCTGTGGATAACTTCGCGTTCGACGACGAGCTTGTCGGCGGCGTCGTCCACACTCACCTTCACGGTGTCACCGTCGGCGACCGAACCGGAGAGGAGTTCCTTGGCCAGACTGTCGCCGATGGCCTGCTGGATCAGCCTGCGCAGCGGTCGCGCGCCGTAGGCCGGGTCGTAGCCGCGCACGGCGAGCCACTGCTTGGCCTCGTCGGTGACGTCGAGGGTCAGCCTGCGCTGTGAGAGCCGTTTCTGCAGCTGACGCAGGTTGATGTCGACGATCGACTCCAGTTGCCCGGCATCGAGCGCGTGGAACATCACCACGTCGTCGAGCCGGTTGATGAACTCCGGCTTGAACGCGCGCCGCACCGCCTCCATCACCTGATCGCGGTCGCCACCGGCGCCGAGATTGGAGGTGAGGATGAGGATCGTGTTACGGAAGTCGACCGTGCGACCCTGGCTGTCGGTGAGCCTGCCTTCGTCGAGAACTTGCAACAAAATGTCGAAGACGTCCGGGTGCGCCTTCTCGATCTCGTCGAACAGCACCACCGAATACGGCCGCCTGCGCACCGCCTCGGTGAGCTGGCCGCCCTGGTCGTAGCCGACATATCCGGGCGGCGCGCCGACGAGCCGGGCCACCGAGTGCTTCTCGCTGTACTCACTCATGTCGATGCGCACCATGGCGCGTTCGTCGGCGAACAGGAAGTCGGCGAGAGACTTCGCCAGCTCCGTCTTGCCGACGCCGGTCGGGCCGACGAACAGGAACGAGCCCGTCGGCCGGTTCGGATCGGCGACACCGGCACGCGCCCTGCGCACCGCGTCGGAGACCGCCTGCACCGCCTCTTCCTGCCCGACAACGCGCCCCGCGACCTCGGTTTCCATCCGCAGCAGCTTGGCGGTCTCGCCTTCGAGCATCCGGCCGACCGGCACCCCGGTCCACGCCGAGACAACGTCGGCGATGTCGTCGGGAGTCACCTCCTCGTTGAGCATCACGTCACCGTCGGACGCTGCGGCGCTGGCCTTTTCGGCGTCGGCGAGCTCCTTCTCCAGGTCGGGAATGCGCTTGTAGCGCAGCTCGGCGACCTTGCCGAGGTCACCGTCACGTTCGGCCCGCTCGGACTCCCCGCGCAGCGCCTCCAACTGCTCCTTGAGCCCGCGCGCCGAATCGAGCGCGTTCTTCTCGTTCTGCCAGCGGGTGGTGAGCTGGCTGAGCTTCTCGCGGTCGTCGGCCAATTCCTGGCGCAGCTTCTCCAGCCGCTGCTTGGACGCGGCGTCGGTCTCCTTCTCCAGCGCCACCTCTTCGATCTCGAGGCGTCGCACCGCTCGCTCGATCTGATCGATCTCGACGGGGCGCGAGTCGATTTCCATCCGTAGGCGCGAAGCCGATTCGTCGATCAGGTCGATCGCCTTGTCTGGCAGGAACCGGGAGGTGATGTAGCGGTCCGACAGCGTCGCGGCCGCCACCAGCGCCGAATCGGTGATCCGCACGCCGTGGTGCACCTCGTAGCGTTCCTTGATGCCGCGCAGGATGCCGATGGTGTCGGCCACCGACGGCTCGCCGACCAGCACCTGCTGGAATCGCCGTTCGAGCGCCGCGTCTTTCTCGATGTACTTGCGGTACTCGTCGAGGGTGGTCGCGCCGACCAGGCGCAGCTCGCCGCGGGCCAGCAGCGGCTTGATCATGTTGCCCGCGTCCATCGCCGAGTCGCCGGTGCCGCCCGCGCCGACGATGGTGTGCAGCTCGTCGATGAAGGTGATGATCTCGCCCGCGCTGTTCTTGATGTCGTCGAGCACGGCCTTGAGCCGTTCCTCGAATTCACCCCGATACTTCGCGCCCGCCACCATCGCGCCGAGGTCGAGCGAGACAACCTTCTTGTTGCGCAACGACTCCGGCACATCGCCTTCGATGATGCGCCGGGCCAGACCTTCGACGATGGCGGTCTTGCCGACGCCGGGTTCGCCGATGAGCACCGGGTTGTTCTTGGTGCGCCTGCTCAGAACCTGCACCACGCGCCGGATCTCGGTGTCGCGCCCGATCACCGGGTCGAGTTTGCCCGCGCGGGCCAGGTCGGTGAGGTCTGTGGAGTACTTCTCGAGTGCCTGGTAGCTCGCTTCCGGATCGGCGCTGGTGACCCGGCCACTGCCGCCGCGGACAGCCGTGAACGCGTCGCGCAGGGCCTCCGGGGTGGCGCCGTGCTTACGCAGCAGCTGGGCGACGTCCGAGTCGCCTTCGGCCAACCCGACCAGCAGGTTTTCGGTGGAGACGAACTCGTCGCCGAGCTCGGTGGCGAGCCGCTGGGCAGCGGTCATCGCGGCGAGGACTTCACGGCCCAATTGTGGTGTGGTGGTGGCGCCGGTAGCACGCGGCAGGCGGTCGACGAGGGCACCCGCCTCACGTTCGACTGTCGCCGGATCGACCCCGATGGCCTTGAGTAACGGTGCGGCGATGCCATCGGTTTGATCCAGCAACGCCACCAGCAAGTGCGCCGGACGGATCTCCGGATTGCCCGCCGCCGCGGCGGCCTGAAGGGCGGCGTTGAATGCCGCCTGCGTCTTGGTGGTGGGATTGAACGAGTCCACGAATCTCCCTTGTGTGTGTCCGGTATCGACTTGTTCAACGCTCACAAAGTTGAGTCTGTTCCGCTCAACTCTAAAAATTTTCAGCGGACTTCGAAGCCGCGCTTCACGGTACGCCGCGACACCACCGAAGACGATCAATCACTGCATGTCGAACGGCTATCCGCCTAGGATTGCGGTGCCCGGCTCACCCCCGATGCGGAGGAGTTCACCCCCATGCGCGCGATCGTGGTTCAGAAGTTCGGTGCCACACCCGAGCTCGCCGATGTGCCGGTGCCGGGCGTGGGTCCCGGTGAGGTTCAAGTGGCGCTCGACGCGGCCGGGGTCAACCCGTTCGATCTGAAAATGGCCGACGGCATCCTGGAGGGCAAGATGCCCACCGACTTCCCGATGATCCTCGGCGTCGACGGCGCGGGCACCGTCTCTGCGGTCGGTACCGGTGTCACCAAATTCAAGATCGGCGACAAGGTGGTCGGCAAGTTCCTGACCGCGCCGGCGGGACACGGTAGTTGGGCGCAGTACGCCACCGTCCCCGAGGACGCGACTCTCGTCCCGATCCCCGACGGGGTCACCACGGTGGCCGCCGCGGCGCTGCCCGTCGCCGGCGTGACGGCCCAGGATCTGGTCGACGCCGCGCACATCCAGCCCGGCCAGACGGTGCTGATCGTCGGCGCGACCGGCGGCGTGGGTTCGTTCCTCGTCCAGCTGGCGAACATCGCGGGCGCGCATGTGATCGCCACCGCTCGCACCGATGCCACCGACCAGGTCGCCCGGCTCGGTGCCGCCGAAACCGTCGACTACACCCAGTTCCGCCCCGCCGACCCGAATTTCGTCGATCCGGACCCGGCCACCCGCCAGGACTCGAGCGTCGCCGACGCCGTCCGCTTCACCCACCCCGACGGCATCGATGTGCTCTTCGACTTGATCAGTTCACCGGGAGATTTCGCCACCCACGCCACCCTGGTCCGCCGAGGTGGCCATGCCTACTCGACGACCTGGGCGGCCGACGAAGCGGCGCTGCGCGAACACGACATCACCGGCGGCAACTTCGAGTCCAAGGGGCGCTCAACGGAATTGAGCCGACTGCTGTCCCGGGTCGCCGCCGGTGACGTTGTTGTTCCGGTGCAGATGACCGTGCCACTGGAAGCCGCTCCTGCTGTGCTCGGCCAGGGCAGCGCACGTGGGAAAACCGTTCTCACCATCTGATTCCCGCCCGCCTACAGCATTCACCGGCCCCGAACCTCGGTCGGCGATTCCACCAAGGCTCGCTCCTCACCCGAACGTGCGGTGCTGTCGGCGATAAGGAGCACCCAAGGGTGCCGGTGTCGTAACCATCCCTGCCCGCTTCCCCGCACCGAACCCCGATTTGCGTCCTCGGCCAACACAATTGGCCCCACGCCTGTTTCGGCGTGTGGCAGCGTTGGACCCGGTCGAAGGTGTGCACTCCCGAACCGACCAGGTGCGTACGTGCGAGGCGTACGACGAAGGTGCTCGCAGGAGGCTGGGTGTCAGGGTTGTCTGTCCCTCGGTCGGGCTCTCCGATAACGACCGACAGGAGCGGCCAGCCCAGGAGACGACACAGACAGCCCGTCGTCAGGGTATGGACACACCCCTGGAACGACGAAAGCCCGACGCAGGATGCGCCGAGCCGTTGCATGTAGGATTTCACCCTACGGTGCGAACAGCTGCTGTCTGTTTCGTACCTAGGCCGTTCGGTGAGTTGGCGCTCGCCGGGCGGCCGTTCTTGTTCGTGTGACGCTACACACTCCCACGCACACTAGCAACTAGCGAGTTTCCGCTCTGGCCAGTAACTTCCGCGAGAACCGTGCGACTAGTTCACATCGAGTTCCGGCAGGGCTACGCGGGCGGAAAGATCGTTCCCGCGATCCGATTCGCGCTCGGTACGCTCGCCGTCATGTCTGATGTGACTTTGGCGAACCTGCTCGACGATGCCGCTCTGTATTCCTTCGAGCATCAACTGCATCTCGCCGATATCGCCGGTGATCGTGGGTGGAGTGTCGACTTGGCGGTCGGCCGGTTCACGTTGACCGGGGATCAGCCGATCGAATGCGAGCGGATGCATCTGCTCGGGTCGGCCGCTCCGGGCCCACAGTCCTGGTTGTGGGCGTGGGGTAACCCGGCCGGCTACCCGGATTCGGTCACCGGGCTCGCGCAGTCCGTGCGCGACATCGGAAACCGTTATGGGATCAGTGAAATCGCTGACGTGGAAGTGCCGTTCGCCGTACTTCCCGGTTCGCCCGATCGGGCCGAGGGCGTGGTGAATGTATTCATGGACGCAGCCAAGGCGATCTCCGGGGTGTGGACCGCTTACAGCGGGCCGGTCGGCGGCGGGACCAGGGCCGCGTTTCTGATCGAGCATCCGTCGCTCGTGCTGCCCGCGCCATTCGCGCCGCGCATCGCCCGGGTTATTCAGGAGGGGCTCACCGAGTTTCCTCTCACCGACCGGCGCCGCGCACTCCACGCCTACGCCAATCATCGAGGACTCGGCATCCAGTGGTCCGGCGACCACTCCCGGGCAACGATCACCGGACCTGGCATCACCGGGGAGATCGCCTTCGACGACTTGGCCAGGATGAAGAGCATGGACTTGCAGATGAGCAACGGATAACGCTGTCTCACAGAGCAATGGCTCAGCCTCACGAATGAGACATAGCGCACAATAGGGATCCGCGGCTCGGCCTCGTGCGTCCAACATCTCGACAGCACTGTTGGGCGAAGTTGGGGTTTGCGATGAGTTCGATCAAGGCCGATCCCGATGCGCTGCGTACTACGCAGTCCTCGTTCGACTCGGTCGCTTCGACTCTGTCTGCGGCGTTGACCACCTTGACCGCGGCGTTGGCCGCCGAAGGTGAGTGCTGGGGTGGGGACGAGATCGGGCAGGCGTTCGCGGGCAACTACACACCGGGCGTGGAGCAGGGCAAGACCTCTGTTGGCAATCTCGCGAAGTCGATGACGCAGCTCGGTACGAACATGGTGACTGTCGCGGACAAGTTGGTTGAGCAGGATACGGCCCGTGCGGCTCAGTTGAAGCAGTCGACGGGGTCATAGTCCGTGGGTATCGAGATCCCGGAGTCTTTGCAGTGGGTTGCTAAATACATTCTCGGAGCGGGTGATTGGCCCGAAGGCGATGAGACCGCGATGCGGCGGCTCGCCGATGCGTGGACCACTACGGCGAACACGCTCAACACTGTTGACGAGGATGCGGCGCGGGCGCTGAATTCGGCGTTGTCGGCGTTGTCGGAGGGCGAGACGCACGATGCGATCGCGGCCTATCGCGACAAACTTCTGGCCGGTGACGAGGCGGCGTTCACTGCGATCCGTAAGTGGTGTGAGAAGCAGGCCGAGCTGCTCGAAGACGGTGCCAACGATATCGAGCACACCAAGCTGGTGATCATCGGCACGATGATCGTGGCGGCGGTCGAGATCGGCATCGCGCTGGCGACCGCGTGGACCGGAGTCGGTGCTGCGGCGGGCGTGGCTGCGCGTGTCGCGGCGCAGGTCGCGGTGAAGATCGCGATGAAACAGCTCCTCACCAGGATGATCGCGCGCGGTATCGCCAAAGCGGCCGCGCGGGCCGCGATCCGTGGGGCGGCGTTCGAAGCGCTGGAAGAGGGCGGGATCGACGCGCTCGCCCGGACCATCCAGGTCGCCAAGGGCGATCGCTCGATGGATGACTTCGGTTGGGCCGACCTGGGTTTGGCGACTTTCGGTGGTGCGGTCGGTGGTGCTGTCGGTGGCGGTCTCGGGGACAAGCTGGGCGGTGTCGGCGACAACGTCTCCTCCGGCCTCGGCAAGTTGGCTGCCAAGTCCGCGGCAGGCGCGGCGACCGAACTCGGTGCGGATCTGTCCGCGCAAGTCGCGTCGGCGGGTGCCGCGTCCTTGCTGATGGGTCAGGATTTCAAACTCGATATCGGCGTTGATACGTTCACCAGCGCTGGTGCGGGTGGGCTGCAGAGCGGGTTGGAATCCAGCTCGCAGGGCGGCGGGGACTCTCCGGCGCCGACGGTTCCCGAGTTGGGCGATACAGGTTCGCCTACCAGCCCGGCCGGTACGGAAGATCCGGGTTCGTCTCCGGCTCAGACGAACGGTGGTGCGCCGGGATCGACTTCGCCCGCATCGACGGGTACTCCTGGTTCCACAGCTCCGGCATCTGAGGGCACGCCATCAACACCTAATGGGGACAACGCAACCCAGCCTTCCGGAGCGGGTTCACCTTCCTCTCCTGGCGACAGCTCGCCATCGAACAGCAGTCCGGCCGATACTCCCGGCGATGCGGCACCTACCGGAACGGACACCCCATCCGGGGATGGTTCGCCCAGCCCGAGCTCGCCGGGCGACAGTTCACCCAGCCCCAGCTCACCCGGCGACAACTCGCCTAGTCCCAGCTCACCCGGCGACAACTCGCCTAGTCCCAGCTCACCCGGGGACAGCACGCCCAGCCCCAACTCGCCCAGCGACAGCACGCCCAGTCCCAACTCGCCCAGCGACAACTCACCCAGCCCCAGCTCACCCGGCGACAACACGCCCAGCCCCAACTCGCCCAGCGACAGCACGCCCAGCCCCAACTCGCCCAGCGACAACTCACCCAGCCCCAGCTCACCAGGCAACAGTTCACCAGGCGACAACTCGCCAAGCCCCAGCTCACCAGGCGACAGTTCCCCTACCTCGCCAGGCGACAGCACGCCTAACCCCAGCTCCCCTGGAGAGACCTCCCCCGGCCCGACATCGCCTGCCGACAACGGAAACCCGTCCAGCACAGGTGCACCGGACTCGCCGAGCAACCCCAGCCCGTCGGAGACCAACCCCTCGACACCCGCCGACAACGGAAACCCTTCCAGCACTGGCTCACCGGCTTCACCGAGCAACCCCAGCCCAGCGTCGACCAACCCCTCGGTACCCGCCGACAACGGCACGCCCTCATCGCCGAGCAACACCGGCACCACGAATCCGAACCCAACCGGATCGCCCAACAGCGCAAACCCAAGCACTCCGGGCGACACCTCCAACCCCACCAACCAACCCAGTCCGTCAGCACCCCCCTCGTCCTCGCTCGACCTCCCCCCGGTCGATGCGACACCTACTGATTCGCCCGCAGCCCAACCAAATCCATCGAGCCCGGCCCCCACCCAGGCACCGACCACCAGCGAACAGACGCCGACCAGCAGCAACCCGACTACCTCCACCCCGTCCACGGTCGGGACGACGCCACAACCCACCACCCCGAGTACAACCACGCCAACAGCACCGAACATCCAGTCCCCCAGCGACACCACCCGCCAGCCCCAACAAGCCGAGGCATCGACAACCAGCGCGGCGACCACCGCCACAGCACCCACCGCAACACCGACCACCGCAACACCCACAACACCTCCCAACTCGACACCGTCAACCCCACCCATCAGCGCACCGATCACCCCGGCCACGCACCAGTCGCCGACATCGAACACTCCCCAACCATCCACAACCACCAGGCCGACAGCCCCCACCGCCCAACCGTCCGCCACCCAGCCGACTACCCCGAACAATCCCGGGTTATCCACAGGCCCCACACCCACGCCAAACGCCCCACCATCCGCTACGAATCCGGCAACACCGAACACTCCCCACTCGTCCACAGGCACCAGCCCGACGACTCACACGACACCGCCGTCCACTGCTCGACCGACAACCCCGAGCACCCCGCCGACCAGCCGCACCCCAGCCGCACCGAACACGGCCCCCAACTCGCCGACCCCCACAGCGAACGGAACCCACAGCGAGGTTCCTTCGACCACCACAACTCCCACCGACACGACCCAACCCACGAACCCGACAACTCCCACCAACACCACCCCCGCGACGCCGCCAACAGACCCACTCCTCACCCCCCAAAACCTCGAAGCGGCCAACCAAGCCCGACAAGCCCGCGAATCCCTCCGCCCCATCCAGCCCGCCAATAACCAAGCCCTCCAGGTCAACCCACCCACCGGCCGCCCTTACCAAGCCGCCGACTACCCCAACACGTTCGCCCAGCCGGTCCGAGTAGTCCGCCTAACTATCGCCGTAACCGGCTCTCCCACAACCCTTCCCACCACCCTCGACACCGTCGCCGACAATGCCCAAACAGCCACCGACATCGCCTTCAACCAAGGCCATCAATTCCCCCTCGGCGACTGGCTCATGGTCGACACCGTCCCCACCACCAACCCATCAACAGCCGACCTCACGATCAATGCGGATACCGCCCCCACCCTGACCGACCTCGCCAACACAGTCCGCACCAACCTCGGCCTACCCCCACGCGACAACCCCACCCTCACCCCCGACGACATGCACCGCCTCGGCTCCGACATCTCCCGAGCCGACCTCTCCCGCGCAACAATCCCGTCCTGGGCAGACCAACACGCAACCCCCACAACCCAGCCCGACAACACCGTAACCACCACCCCCGACACAAACACCGACCTCGACACCACTGTCGACCTCGACGCAATCCACAACAACCACGCCGAACAAACCCCAGCCGGCGTCTCCCACCACCGCGGCGACCCCACCATGGGCGACCTCCCCCACCGAGTCCCCGCCGACCCCAACCGCTTCACCGCCGACACCCACATCACCCCCGACGGCCACGCCGTAGTCGGCGGCCAAACCCTCACCCCCGAGCAATACGGCGACCTCCTCCGCCGCTCCGGCTGGGACGGCGTAACCCCCATCCGCCTCCTCGGGTGCGATGCCTCCGCCAACGGCTTCGCCGATCGACTGGCCCAGAACTTGGGTGTGGAAGTACTCGCGCCGACCCATCGCGCATGGACCGACGCCAACGGAAATGTGTTCAGCTCCAGCGCGGTATCCAACCCCGACGGCTCCCGCAGCCCCCGGATACCTCCCGACGGCCAGTGGCAATCACACCACCCCAATGGCACCACCACACCCCACGGTACCGACGCCAACCCGCCCGGAACCACGCCGACGAACACCATCGACGCGGACAGCGCGGTCGACCGCTCACAGCCGACACCGAACACCAATCCCACAGGCCCCGACCCGAATACCCCGACCACCACACCTCCGAGAGTCCCGGAGACACCATTCGGCGACCGCCGCGATGCGGTCCGCGACCGAATCACACCACCTCGGCGAGTGGTCGACGGACCTTTGTACGACCCGCACAATCCCGCGCACGCGAACATACGTGGCACGTTGAGCCCTGACGACTATCCGCTGCCGATACCACCAGGCGACCCGACCCGAGTCGTGCACGGGAAGACGCCGAGCGGCTCGCATTTCACAGACACCTTCTACGGAGATGCCCCGAACCAAACAGTTGTTCGCGACTACCCCCCACGTGCGGTCAAATACGACCAGCGTGGCGGCGGCACGTTCACGGCGCTACGCCATGAACAGCACGTCATCTTTCCGCCCGACGCCGCCGGCAATGTCCGATCGTTCTCGCGATCCCAGGTCGGCGACAACGTGGTCCTCACCGAGTCTCTCAACGGTCGCCATGTCTCGACCGACGGTGTGATCCGCCACGACTTCTCCACCGGCGACAAGGTCAAGCGCAAGGGCGACAGTGCTGAAGGCACGGCAGCGACGAACACAGGCCATGAGGGCGTAGATCCGACGGGTGCAGGGCGGACGTACGATGGCGGGCATGCGTCCAGCTACCGAACCACTCTGGACCGGGGGCTCGTCAACCTCTTCGCACAAGAGAGCCGGTTCAATCAACAACAGTTCCGTGTGCTGGAGAACGCTGTCGCTGACTGGCCCAGGTCGTTTCCCGGCCGAGAGACGCGTATTAGTATTCGGACAGATCCACCTGGTGCAGTCACACCGGACAGAGTCCTCGGCGGGGTGAAGATGATCGACGCCAAAGGCAACGAGTTCACACGGGTTCCTGTCTATTTCAGTAACCATGGCGGGAATACATTCGCACGCAATCAACATGGAATCCAATTCGCCGATTTCAACCGATATAGAAACGATCACTAGGAGGGTTTCATGACCGACATCGACGAGGCCGAGCTCATAACAGGGCTGGTTCAGGCAACCGGAGAGGCCGCCGCACTCGTGTATCCGGATTGGGTGTACGCGGTATCGACGAATGTCCAGACTTCATCAGGAGTCGGCACCTGGGGCGTCATCGCCTACCGGGGCGACGAGGGAATGGATGTGGACCTTTTCGACCATCATGACATCAGCGACCGAGTGTGCATAAATTCAGACAAGCTGTTCTTGGCACAGGGCCAGGAATGGGCGGGGATGAAATGCACGGTCGCGCGATCAGGGAAATTCCGGATCGAGTATTCCTACGACATCGACGAAGCGATCAAGTGGGCTGCCGAGGTCTTCAGTGGACTCACATCGGACGAACGGGTGGAAATCCTTCGACCACAGGAACTGTGATCAGAAGGGACGATTCAGAGGCTATCGATGGGTGAAGTAGCAACCTTGGCCCGCCACATCTGGGATGTGATGGTGGAGAGGGGTTTCGAGCCGGTGCTGCGGCGCGGATCCGAAGACACCAGCCGCTACGAAGACCAAACGGGTGTACCTGCACCGGCGGAGGTCGCCGAGTTGTGGTCGGTACTCGGTGGTCGCGACATCCTGGGGATGTGTCTGGAAGGCGCGCAGTCGGCCGGACGGTGGTGCGCTGCCCGGGCGGATGAGGCCGAATCCAGCGGTCCCGGAGTACCTTACGAGGAGTTGGACGGCTCGACTGACGGCGCGGTTCGCATGGTCTGGTGGGACCGCGGATGGTGCCCACTACACGCATCAGCCGACTGGGCGATCGCAGTCGACTCTCATCCTGGCGCTGCGGGCCATGTCGGGCAGGTTGTGTTCTGTGATTTGGACGTGGACTCCGATCGAGAAGCGGTGTGGGGATCGGTCACGGAGTTCCTTCGTGATGTCCTAGCGGTCGTGTCCTCGGAGGCGCTGATCGTGGAGGACGGACACGGACTGATGGCACACGTCGACAATTGGAACTGCACCATCTTGATGGCGGTGCGGGAACTCGGGCAGGCCCGCCGCGATGGTCGCCCAATCCCGCTACTCGGGTTGGTTGCCTAGGGCCGACCGGTTCGCAACGCAGACACCGACGCCACCAAGCCCGCGCTTTCCAGCGCGTCGAGAACGTCCTCAACGGACTCAGGTGGATCGCGCCGCGAATCGGCGATCTGCTGAACGCACGCCCACATGAGCCGGCCATCGAGCGCGATCTGGTCCAGCACGAACTCGTCGGGGCTCTTAGCCTCCATGTTCCAGTCGGCCAAGGTGTCGGCGGGGGAATCGGAAGATCCGACCACCTTTTCGGCATAGCCATGCATAGCATCGAACGCTATCCTTGGGTATGACCAAGACGATCACACAGGCTGACCTGCGCAACGGCAGTGCGGGCGTGATGGATGCGCTCGAGGCCGGCGACAATTTCATCATCACCCGCAACGGGCATCCGGTCGGAGAACTGCGTCCCATCCGCGCGCAGCGGAACGTGACAACAGCGGACCTCAAGGCGCGGCTCGCGCGCTTCGCCGGAGCCGGGGACGCCGCGGCGGAGCGGGCTGAGATCGATGCGGCGTTCGGCGAGGATCGCCTCGATGACTGAACAGCGACACCCGGTGGGGCTACTCGACACGTGCGTTCTCATCGATCTAGCGAAAATCGACGACGACAGACTTCCGGTGCACTCCCGGATAAGCACCGTCACATTGGCTGAACTGGGCATCGGCATCGCGCTCGCCCAATCACCACAGATACTGGCCTTGCGGACCGAACGGCTACTGGAGATCGAGCACAGCTTCGACGCACTGAACTTTTGCTCGTCAGCGGCTCGGCGATTCACGACGATGGCCAAGCTGGTCGTCGCCGAGGGCCGAAACCCGAAGCCCCGCAAATGCGACTTGATGATCGCGGCAATCGCATCGGTCAACGACCTGCCGCTCTACACGCGCAATCCCGATGATTTCAAGGGGCTTGAGCCCGTGCTCACCCTATTGCCGGTGTGAAGCCGAAGTCGACGATCAGCGGGGGAGGTAGGTGCCGGTGCGGGCCTTGGTGGCTGTGGTGGTGAGGATGGTGGCGAGGGTGGCTTGGATTCGGGGTGGGGTGGTGGGTTTGGCTATGAAGGTGGTTTCGCCGTAGAAGACGTAGCGGCCGTCGCCGGGGATGTCGTGGAGCTGGAAGTCGTCGCGGCCTTCGGTGTGGCGGTTGTCGACGCTGGCGTGGGCGTAGACGCCGATGTGGGTGAGGGTGGTGGTGGGTTTGGCCAGGAAGGATTCGAGTTGTTCGCGGGGGGTGGGGTTCCAGCGGTCGCGGACGTGGGGGCGGGGGGCGGCGAGTTCTGCTGCGGTGACGCGGATTTCGCGACCTTTGCCCGGGGCGACCTTCGGGAGGGTGGAGAGGACGGCGGCGGCCAGGGCGTCGGGGGCGCAGAGGTGCAGGGTGATGTCGCCGGGGTTGGTCTCGTCGCCGGGGGCTTGGACGGCGAGGGAGGCGTAGGTGTCGCGGGTGCCGCCGTGGGCTCGGATGGTTTTGACACCCTTGGCCGCCCCGGCGACTTCGACGCGGGCGTACGGGGCGAGCAGGGCGGCCATGGCGCGGTCGAGATCGCTGTCGAATTCGGCCATCAGGTTCTCGGCAGCCTTGCTGCGCAGGCGCAGGACCTCGGCCTGTGTTTCGACGTCGGTGTGGCGGTGATGCAGGGGGTACGGGAGGACGTCGCGGCCCGCGGCTTCCCATAGGGTGCGGAAATCTAAAGCCGTTAAATGCCAGGTACGCACGGGAGATCTACTCTGTTCCATCAGGATTGGCGACTAGTCGGCGCCGATGACAGGCGGGACCATCTTGGGCAGGGTGTCCAGTCCGGTGAGTTCGTCACCGTTTTCCTGAGTGATGAGGTAGTCGGGGATGCCCTTGGTCGATTCGTCGTCGTTGCCGCCACCCTTGCCCGCACCGGGGCTCATCATGCCGGGCATGCCGGAGCGGCCCGCTGTGCCGGAACCCGCGCCGGTTCCGCGGCCCGCGACGGTGCCGGCAGACGTCGGACTTCCGGGGACCACACCGCCGGGAGTGCCCGCGCCCGGAGTGCCCGCACCCGGGGACCCACCGCCGGGAGAGCCTGCGCCACTTGGCGATCCGGAACCGGGGATGGTTGAGCTCGGGGTGGTCGAGGCGGGGGTGGTCGAGCCCGGATCCGTCGACTGGGGAGTGGTCGATTCGGGGGTGGTCGAATCGTCTGTCGAGTCGTCGGTGTCGTCCGGGTCGGTGGTGGGAGTGGTCGACGCCGGTGTGGTGGCCGGATTCGTCGTGGGCTGGGTGGTGGGCTGGGTTGTCGAACCCTGGTTGGTGGATTGTGTTGTGGTGCCTTTTGTTTCGGGCTCGCCACCGTTGTTTTCGATGGTCTTCGGGATGGGGATCACCGGGACCTTGTTGTCGGACTCGTAAATCACTGGGGCGTAGACGGTTTGGAGGATGCGGACAGCCTCGACGCGTGCGTTCTCGTTCGCGACATCGTCATTGCGCCATCCGCGGCCGGTGAGCAGGGCGCCGACGTTGTCGAGACCGCTGCGGTGCTCGGGTGCATGCGGGACAAGCCGTTTCGTCGGTTCGAGGCCGGTGCGGAGTTCGTCCAGCTTGGTGGCGGTGAGCGCGGCCGCGGTGGTGACCTTCTTGCCCGTGGTGTCGTATGCCGCGACGGTTTGCGCGGCTGCGTTCGCTGCGGAACCTGCCCAGACGTCCGGGGACATGCCGCGGGCGATTTGCTTGCGGAAATCGTCGAGGGAAGTGCTGTTGCGAGTGGAGATTTCGTTCCACGCGCCGATCAGGTCGTTGACCGCGTCGAGATCGATCTTGTCGACCTTCTCACGCAGTTCCGCGACAGTTCCCGGAAAACTGTCGTTCTTCGTCACCACGGTGGGGCGGTAGTCGCCGTCGAAACCGAGGTCGCCTGCCTTTTTCCGGTTGCCGTCTCGCTGCGAGTTGTACTTGTTCTGGATGTCGGCGATTTCGGAGCTGTCGAGTTCGCCGTCGTCGTCGGAGAACGGAGACGTGACGAAATTCTTGAGGCCGCCGAATAGGTCGAGGCCGTTGATACTGTGGAAACCGGTCAAGTCAGCTCACCTGGCCTGCGACGTAATCGAGGGCGTTGGCGTTTTCGATGTCTTTACCTGCGATGCGTTTGAAGGAGATCGCGAAAACTTCGCGAAGCTCTTTCACGGCCTCGATGTCTTTCAGAATGACGTTATCGATCGAGTTATCGTCGCCGGTCGCCTGCAAAAGGAACTTCTTCTCGAGGTCCTTGGCGATCTGGAAGTCACCAAACCCGCTGACCGCCTGAGCGCGGCGTGTGGCGCCGCGGAGCGAATCGAGGTCGGCGATCCGCTTATCGCAGGCCTTGTACATATGGAAGGCCGCATCCTCACTGTTCAGATAGACCTCACCAGAGCGGACCTGCCCCAGCAGTTGCGTATACGGCGACGTTCCTGTCATTTATGTGCCCTCCCCGGTCACTTCGGAAATGTCGGCGCGAGTGTCTCCCCGACCCGTGCCAGAGATACACAGGGGTCAGTCAGCCCGTCCAGGCTCGCGCGGTTCAAGACCTGCAGTTGAACGACGCCCTGACCAACAGGGAACACGACGTCGCAATCGAGCTGCTTCGATGCGCCCTCGACGCGGAACTCACGTCCAGACCTGCCCGCGATCGTGACGTCGCGGAAGTCGACGTTGCCCGGCTTCGTTTCGAACTCGTCCACAGTCTTACTGGTGGAATAGACGGTAATCGCGAATGTCCGCCCTTCCCATCCACAGATCTCCCACCCCGATTGCGGAACCCCCGCGACACCCTTCTCCTCCGTCGCCGGATCCACCCCCACCTCCGTCAACGCAGCATCAGAAATCTCCGTGCACGGATTCCACAGAACCGGCTTAGCCGTAGTCGTCGCCCCCTTCGACGTCGACTCCCCCGAGTCACACCCGACCAGCCCGACAACCGCCAAACCGGCAACCACCATCGCCGTACCTGCGCGTTTCATCCCCACCCCTTCCGGCCGAGTACTGCCTTGACCAGGCACATTAGCACGGACAGCCGTCACAAGCCGGGGCCGCGTAGGTTGTGTGAGCATGAGCGAACTTCGACTTTCGGCGCCGTTCGACGGGCGTGATCCCGAGGGCAAACCGGTGGTGAACCGGTCGGCGGTGGACTCCGATATCCAGGATCGGGTGCTGTCCTACCTCGAGCACGCGCCGGTGATTCTGAGCGCCCGCAGCCACGACACCGACGAGTTCGACCCCAACCAGCGCGACGTGCCGTTGAACTTCCACACCGACGGCGCATTCGTCTGGCCGGGCGCCGTCCCCTATTACCTGCGCAAGTACGGACTGCCGCCCGAGGCCGCGCTGGTCCAGCACATCGTCGGCAAGGGGTTCGAGATCGGGGAGGTCGATGAGGGAGCGCGCCAGGCGGCGGTGCAGAAGGTTGTCGGCTGACCCCGGCTCAGCGGAGGCTGTGCGACAGCGCTTCCACGCCCGGTCCACGCAGGTTCGCCACGGCGACCGATCTGCCGGTCATTGCCAGCAGCAGGTCGAGGATCGGTCCGTGAACCGGAGTACCTGCGCCCGTTGACCATTCGATGTCGTCGGCGGCCAGGTGCAGGCCGCGCAGGTGGCGCTTTGCCCAGAAGGGCCAGCCCATCGTCCAGACCCGTTGTGCGGCAACGGCGGCCGCACGCGGTGCTACGTCGATGGTGCGGCCGAGCGGGCGGGCGATGTCCTGGGCGTGGACGATCACGTCGAAGAAGATGTTGCGGTAGCTGGTCACGGCGGGCAATCGGCGCGACGCCGCGTGCGCGCGGATCTCCCCTGACAGATCGGGACGGCCCGAATAGCGCACCGCGACATCGTGATTCATTCGATGGAAGCGGCCGCCCGCCCGGATTCCCAGCCAAACCATCGTGGCTGGACCGGGCGGCTGCGGTGCCATCGCCAGATGCGCGGCGACATCGCGCACCCGCCAGCCCGCGCACAGCGACGGCGAATCCCATTCGGCCGGGGCGAGGTCGTCGAGTAGGTCGGCGACGGCGCGGCGCTGCTGTTCGATGACCTGCCACTGCTGCTCGCGATCCATGATCGACCTCCGAATAATAGTCAGTCTATCTGACCAATATAGTCAGATAGACTGACCGAAACAAGGAGGAGAGCATGAGCGACGAGCTGAACCTGGGCGTGCTCCTTTTCGTTCCGTACCGGGAGATGGAGCGGCGGGTATTCGCCGCGCTCACCGCGGGCGGTCACGCCGAACTCACCCCCGCCAAGGCCCGCCTGGTCGCCCGGATCGGTCCCGACGGCACCCGCCTCACCGACCTCGCCGCCCAGGCCCAAGTCACCAAACAGACCGCGAGCACCCTCGCCGACCAGCTGGTGCGCGCCGACTACCTCGAACGCGTCCCCGACCCCACCGACGGCCGCGCCCGCCTCCTTCGCCTCACCCCCACCGGCCGCACCGCCGCCGACCTCGCCAACCGCACCGCCGCCGAGGTTCAGTCCGAATGGATCGCCCACCTGGGAAAACGAGCCTCTACAGAACTGCGGAAGACGCTCACCACCCTCCGCGAAATCACCGACCCGTACGTGTGAGGTGCGGCTACCAACTTCGGTGCACGGTCGCCTTGGAGCCGGTTACCAAGCTGTTGGCCGGGACGTCGTCGGCTACGACCGCGCCCGCGGCGATCACCGCGTCGCGGCCGATGCTGACGCCGGGCAGGATCATCGCGCCCGCGCCGATCCACACGCCCTCGGCGACGTCGATCGGCGCGCCGGTGAGGAATCGGCGCCGTTCCGCCGGGTCAACGGGGTGTCCCATGGTGATGAAGGTGGCCTTCGGGCCGACCATCACGCCCTTACCCAACCGGATTCCGGCGTAGTCGAGGAACGTGCAGCCCTGATTGATGAACACCCGTTCGGCGAGGTCCAGGTTCAGGCCGTGGTCGGTGTAGAAGGGCGGGTAGATGGTGAGCCCCGACGGGAGCGGACGGCCGAGGATCTCCTCGAGCAGCGCGGCCTTCCCGGTTTCGTCGTCGAAGGGCAGCAGGTTGAGTCGGGAGGTCAACGCGCTCACCTGCAGAACCCGCTCGTGCATCGCCTGGAAATCGGCCCCGAGAACCCGCTCACCCCTGGCCAGAAGTTCGGGATCGTGAATCAACATGAAATTGTCGCTCGCCATCGGACGATTCTCACCCACCCGAACGACGCTGCTCACCCGGTGCGCAGCATGTCGATCACGCGGCGAGCGGCGGCTTGTGCGGCAGCGTCGACATCGCCAAGCGCGTCAGGACTGGGGAGATCGAGCGTCATCCTGATCTCCACACACATGTTGCTGTCGACAAACGTGAGTTC
Source organism: Nocardia sp. NPDC058518 (assembly GCF_042719655.1). Lineage (NCBI taxonomy): Bacteria > Bacillati > Actinomycetota > Actinomycetes > Mycobacteriales > Nocardiaceae > Nocardia > Nocardia sp. NPDC058518. Next base: position 35,940 of record NZ_JBHXNJ010000027.1, on the reverse strand, counting down.
GTGGATCAGCAGGGACGGCGAACCCTTCATCGGCGAATCGACCGAGACAGCTTCGGTGCCGATCCCGGTCACCGGGGTGCTGGTTCCACCGCGGGCCACCACACCGATACCGCGATCTCGGCGAGTCGCGAATTTCGCGGCGCTGGTTGTGCTCTTGTCGGCGAGCCACACGGTGATGCCGAACATCGGCATCGTGGGAAAGGGGCTTTGGACTACTCCACCCTGATAGTCGGCGTTGCAGGAGAGCTCGCCACCACCGTAGGCGGCGATCGGCGGGGTCTTCTTGTTCGTAGAGAGCTCTTTGAGCTCCCCACCCCACGGCGCCATCGCCGCCGTATCCATCAGGTCGCACGCGCTCGCCACCCGGTCCACCGAATATTGACCGTGCCACGGCTCGGGAGTAGCGCTCGCCGCCGCCGATGTGGTGGCTGGAAGTAGCGGCGGCAACGCTGTCGGCGTCTCCGGCGACGTCGAGCGGAACAGCACGACGGCTCCCACCGCGACCACGGCCACGACGATCGCGGCGATCGCCGCGCCGATCAGCAGACCGTTGTGCGATGACCTGGGCGGATAGCTTTGCCACTGTTGTCCGGGATAGGGACCTTGCGGACCCGCGTACTGCGGCGGATAGCCAGGGGGAGGCGGGGTCGGACCATACTGGTTACCCGGCGGTGCCCAGTGCGCCTGGCCCTTGTCACGGCCCCACGGATCCTGGCTGATCATCGCGCCCCCTCGTTGTCACGTTCGTGATCGCAGCGTAGTCGGCGGAGCGGCGACCCTCCGAACAAGATCACCGACGCGTATCGATGGCCGGGAGATCGTGCTGATCGGAGGCGGGCGGTTTACGATCCGTGCGGCTGGGCAAGGCGTGACGAGCATCCCTGCACCAAGAAGGCAGTTTCGGGGGATACTGAGAAGGGCGCCACCCACGGGTGAGCCACATTGCGGCAATTGCAGAGAAATGGAGCTTGACGACGTGGATGCGCGTTCGCTTGCGCTGGTCCGCGCCGATTTCCGCGGGGTGTCGGAGACACCTGGCGGGTCCGAGCGGCTGATCAGCGCTTTTTACGGTCACCTGTTCGCGCAGGACCCGAGATTGCGTGAGCTGTTTCCGCCTGCCATGGACATGCAGGCCAAGCGGATCACGACGGCGGTACAGTTCGTCCTCGACCATCTCGAGGACTTCGAACGCGCGCAACGCTTCCTCGAGCAACTCGCCCGCGACCATCGCAAGTACGGGGTCGAAGCCGACCACTACGACCTGGCCGGACGCGCGCTGCTCGCGGCGCTGCGCACCTTCCACGGCAACCGCTGGACCAGGGAGCTCGACGAGGGCTGGCGCGACATCACGCTGCTGGTCTCGGCGTCGATGGCCATCGGCGCGAACGAGGACAAGTCGCAGCCGTACTGGGACGCCACCGTGGTGGGTCATCGGCGGGTGCTCGACGATCTGGCGATCGTGCGGTTGCAGGCCGACGGGCCCATTCCGTTCAAGGCCGGCCAGTATGTGCCGGTCGCGGTGCCCCAGCGGCCGAATATGTGGCGATACTTCTCGCCCGCCATCCCCGCGAACCCGTATGGCGAGATCGAATTCCATGTGCGGCGGATCAGTGGTGGCTGGGTGAGTCCGGCGATCGTCAACGACACCAAGGTCGGGGACCGGTGGAAGATCGCCGGGCCGCTCGGTGGGTTGCACGTGGACCGGGAGTCGGGGCGCGATGTGCTGATGATCGGCTCCGGCACGGGGATCGCGCCGTTGCGGGCGCAGCTGATCGAGATGAGTCAGCGTGGGATCAATCCGCGCGTGCACTTCTTCATCGGCGGGCGTTATCCCGGCGACCTCTACGACGTGGACAACATGTGGCAGCTCTCGCAGTCCAATCCGTGGCTGACCGTGGTGCCGGTGTGCGAAGAACACACCAATCCCTGGTGGTACCCCCAGGATTCGGGTGAGACGCCGATGGGCATGCCGCGTCGGCTGGTCGGTAATCTAGGAGCGGTGGTGACCAGCTTCGGCGCGTGGTCGGACCGTCAGATCCAGATCGCGGGGTCGCCGACGATGATCGCCAACACCCGTTACGCGCTCCAGCGGGCCGGTACACCGAGTGAGATCATCGCTGCCGACCCTGTCTGAACCCGCCCGCGACTTCGCGAAAGAGGCTGATGAGCAACGCTTTTCCCGACCCCGCATGGACGGCTACCGTCGTCGGCCACCACCGCTTGCGCCACGACCTCGCCGTGATCCGGCTGATCGGCGATTTCGTGCCGTTCGAGGCCGGGGGTTCGGTGGAGGTGGAGGTGCCGCAGCATCCCGGGGTGCGGCGGCGGTTCTCCCCCGCGCTGCCGCCCTCGCTGGACGGCAAGCTCGAGTTCCATGTGCGGACGGTGCCCGGTGGGTGGTGTTCGAGTTCTATCGTCACCGACACCAAGCCCGGCGATCAGTGGCGAATCAACGCTCCTCATGGTGTTTTCGCGGTTGATCCCGACGCTGTCGAGGTGGTGATGATCACCGGCGGTACCGGCCTGGCGCCGATGCGCGCCCAGATCCTGGACCTGGCCCGCCGCGACACTCCGCCGCGCACCTATCTGTTCTTCGGCGGACGCTCGCCTCGCGATCTCTACGCCAACGACATGCTGTTCCTGCTGGCGGGCGAATTGCCTTGGCTTTCCGTCATTCCGGTAGTCGAAAGCCCGGACGATCCCCCGGTGCGCGATGAATGGCATGAGCAGACCCGCTCCGATGTGGGCTTCGCTCCCGAGGAAATGCTCTACGGCACCCTCGCCGACGTGGCCGCCGCGCACGGACCGTTCACCAAACACCAAGTCCTGGTGTGTGGCTCCCCCGCGATGGTTCGCACCACGGTCGACCGCCTGATCGAATCAGGCACTCCCCCGGCGAACATCATTTCCGAAGGCGCCTGACGGTTCACTGCGGCTCCGGCATATCGGCGATCTGAACCATCTCCTGTCCCCGGGTACGCGATACCAGGATGCCGCGTCCCGGGGGCAGCTTCATCGGCCGGACGTCGCCGGCGATCTTGCCTTCGTCGCGGGGGCCGCTCATCACCAGCGTCTCGACGGATAGGTTCTTCAAAGCGCCGAGGACCGGGTCGTACAGTGCCCGCGACACGCCACCCGTGCGGCGGGCGACGATGAAATGCATTCCGACATCACGGGCCTGCGGAAAGAACTCCACCAGTGGTACGAACGGATTCGCCGCCGAACCGGGGGCGACCAGGTCGTAGTCGTCGACCACAAGATAGATTTCCGGGCCCGACCACCAGCTGCGATCCCGCAATTGCTGCGCGGTGATGTCTGGACTCGGGATTCGCTGGGCCAAGTAGGCGGCCAGCTCCGCAACAGTCGGCACCAAGGTCTGTGATGAGGTCGAATACCCAGCTAGATGTTCGCCTTCGATTGTGTCGAGCATGGTGCGCCGGTAGTCGATCAGCACTATCCGAGCCTCCGACGGACTCGCGTTTTCTACGATGCCGAAGACTATGTTCCGCAACAGTGTGGTCTTGCCGCACTCCGTATCCGCGAACGCCATGAAATGCGGTTCGGTCGCGAAATCCAGGACCAGCGGTTGCAACTCGGATTCGCAGAGACCGACGACCGCCTTCGTCGGGCCCTGCGAGATGCCGTGCTCCGCGGCGACCGCGAGCAACGATTCCCGGCTGAACTCCAGGGGCAACATCCGCACCTCTGGCGCACGGCGCTCCCCGTACACAGCGTCGAGTTCAGCGACAGCCGCGCCCAAACCCTTGGTGAGGGTCGCCGGATCGGCGTCGGAATCCAAGCGGGGCAGGGCAATCAACATGTGCAGGTGGTCGGCGGTTATTCCGCGCCCCGGCCGACCTTCCGGGACTTGTTGCGCGACGCGGTGATTGATTTCCGAATCCGCGGGATGACCCAATCGCAATTCGATCCGGGTACCGACCTGGTCCCGGACCATCGGCCGGATCTCCGTCCATCGCGATGCGCTGATCATCAAGTGGATCCCGTAGGACAGCCCCTGGGTGGCGATGGCATTGATCTGCGGCTCGAGTATTTCGAACTCGTCACCGATCACCCGCCAACCGTCGATGACCAGCACCACATCACCGAATCTGTCCGGCGGCAGCGAATTCCTGGAATCCGCCCCCTCGGATACGACGGATTTTCGTCGCCGATACTCCGACATCGAATCGACACCCAGCTCGGCGAACCACTGCTCGCGTCGGCGGAGCAACGCCGTCAGCTCGGTGATCGTGCGCCGTACGCGATCACCGTCCATGCGACCTGCTACCGAACCCACATGAGGTACCCGCTCCAGCGCCGCGAGGCCGCCGCCGAAATCCAGGCAATAGAACTGCAGCTGCTCCGGATTATGCGTCACCGCCGCGGCCAGCACGATTGTCTGCAAGGTCGTCGACTTGCCCGCTAGCGGACCGCCCACCACGGCGACATGGCCTTTAGCAGCGACGAGATCGATCGTCAGCACATCGCGACGCTGCTGGAAAGGGTTGTCGATGATGCCGATGGGCATCGACAACTGACCGGGCGGATTGTCTGTCGACCGCCAATCCTGTTCCGGTAACAATGAATTCAACGTTGGAGACGGGCCCAACGGAGGCAACCACAGCGGATGTGCCGACCTGCCGTGCCCCTGAATCCGGGACACCACTGCTTCGAGCAGCGTGCGCTGCTCGAAGCTACCGTGGCTCGCACCGGGAGCGACCCGCTCCGACCGGCTCACGTACGCGGACTTGAACCGCACCGGATCGGATGCATCGGTCCTCAGGTAGCCCGAACCCGGATCGCTGGGCAGGTGGTACGCATCGGGGGTCCCGAGGACGGCCCTCGATTCGGCGGCGGAGAAAGTCCGCAGTCCGATCCGATACGACAGATGCGATTCCAGTCCGCGCAGCTTGTTCTCCTCGTACCGGTGCGAGGCCAGCAGCTGGTGCACATGCAGCGAGCGTCCGAGTCGGCCGATCATGATGAACAGGTCGATGAAGTCCGGCTTCTGGGCGAGCAGCTCCGAATACTCGTCGACCACGATCAACAAGGCGGGCAACGGGTCCAACGGCGCACCCGCCGCACGAGCCTTCTCATAATCGTGAACGTTGGCAAAGCGGCCTTCCGTCCGCAGTATCTCCTGCCGACGGTTCATCTCACCGGAGAGCACATGCTTCGTCCGGTCGATGAGGGACAGGTCCTCCTCCACGTTGGCGATGACGGCCGACACATGCGGCAGCGACTCCAGACCGAAAAAGGTTGCGCCGCCTTTGAAGTCGACCAATACCAGATTCAGTGCGTCCGGGGAATGGGTCGCGACCAGGCTGAGGATCAAGGAGCGCAGGAACTCCGACTTCCCCGAACCAGTAGCGCCGATACACAGGCCGTGCGGGCCCATGCCGTTTTCGGCCGACTCCTTGAGATCCAATTCGACGATATCCCCGGTTGCCGTGACCCCGATCGGAACCCGCAACCGATCGCGGCCGTGCCGGGCTCGCCACATCTCGTTGATATCGAATTCCTGACCGGAACCGATGCCGATCAGCTCGGCGAAGTCCACCTCGCCTTCCAGCGGAGACCGGCCGGGGCCGGCGAGCGCGACCTCATACTGGTTTCCGCGCACCAGATCGACCAATTCGGCCGCACCGTCGGAGATTTCCACCGCGCTCAACAATTCCGGCTGCAATTCGCGTAGATCAGGCATGGCGATGCGAAACGGCCGCTCGCCGAAGAGCGCCCAGCCGGGCCCGTCCGGGAGTCGGGCGGCGCGCTCCGGGTGCAATCGCGAATCGGCGGGGCGATGCAGGTGCAATTCGATATGCGCCGACAGCAAGTCGACCAGGTCGTCGGGTGCTTCGTTCCAGTCGCGGGCGGTCACCACCAGATGAACGCCGTACTCCGGGCCGGCGCTCGCGATCTGCTTGATCCGGCCGTCGAATCCGGGGATCTGCTCCCGGAAATCGCCCAGCCGGTCGATGAACAGGAAAACGTCGGGCACCGGGCGGGCCAGCGATGATCGCGCGGCGCGCAAACTCCCCGGTGAATCGATGCCGGTTTCCCGATACAGGCGCTTGCGGTTGCCGATCTCGGCGGCCACCCGATCGAGTACCACCCCGACCTTCTCCAGTTCGTCGTCGCCCACCACGCTCGCGATATGGGGCAACGCGCTCATCGAACCGAGACGGTTGCTGGATTCCAGCACATACAATTTCACCTCATCGGGTGAATGCGTCAGCGCCAATGATCCGGTGAGCGTCCGCAGCAGGGTGCTCTTGCCCGACCCCGCGCGGCCGACGATGAAAAGATTGCGATCCGCGCCCGCGAGGTCCAGCCACACGGTTTCGCCCGGCACGCCGTCAGTCCGTCGCTCCTGTCCGATGGGAACCTTCAATCGGCCGGTGCCCCACCAGTTGGCCGCCCACAGCCCACTGTCCGGCGTCTGTTCGAGCCGCCCGACCAGCGACCCGAGCTGCACTCGATCGCCCACCTCGATGAGGCTGGATTGCCGCCGCCGAACCCGGGCGATATATACCTCGTCTTTGAAAACGCCGTAGTGATTCGGCGTCTGTCTGGTCGTTCGGCTGCGTACGTCCGCGTGCGCGAACGTCCACAGATCGTGGGTGCCGATCAGGCCGCTGCCGTTGTCGGCCTGACCGGTGCCGATTCCCCTCACCAGCGCCGAGGTGAACACCGACAAGGGCGCCGAGCCGCTTTCGGCACGCCCCTCGGCCGCGGTCTCCACCGCGCTGGAGGCGGTCAACACACAGATCCCGTCCCCGGCTGCGAGTTGCTGGGCGACATCGTCGATGGTCGGAGCGGACTTGATCACCTCGGAGCCGAGGAACGCGCCGCTGTAGCAGCAGTCCAGCACGATGATCTTCGCCGCCGCCGCGGATTCTCGGATCAGCTCGCGGATGAACGACGCGGACACCGCCGTACTGCTCAGCAGCTGCGGATCGGTGTTGCCTACGGCCAGATACAGATTCTGGCGGGTGCGCAGACCGTGTCCGGAGAAATAGAACAGGATGACATCGTCGGGTTCAGCGCCACGGAAAACCCGCTCTATGCTGCGCTCGATCTCGGCCTTGGACTCGTTGATCAGCAATTCGGTCGGCCGGAAACCGCCGATCTCGGGGTCGCGCAGTAGTTCCCGGAGCTGCTCGGCGTCCGAGATCGGCGCGTAGAGCCGCGACAAACCGTCGAAGTGGTAGGTGTCGTTCGCTACGAAGAGCGCGATTCGCCGTCCGGTCGGACTACTCATCACGCATGAGGTCACCGAACTGCTCGACGATATCGTCGACCTGGGACAGGTCCGGCCGGACGATGGTCACCTCCCGATCGCCCTTCTTGATCGTGATCGAATCTGCCCTGGTTCGCTCCAGGAACTTGAGGGTGACATCCCGAATCGTCCACACCGCGGTACCGACCGCCCCGCCGGACAGCAACAACTGACCGATCTGCTCGACCGCACCGGATTTCTCGCCGCCTGCGGCGTCTACCGTCAGCCGCCGGACGAGTAGTCCACCGATCTCGGACAGATCGCTCTGTAGCTCGCCGGTGAGTGCGTCCAGCCACTCGGCATCGCGCCGTCCCCCGGAATTGATCACCAGCACAACATCTTCCACAGATCTGCCCTCCCTCGCCGTGTCGATCCCTCGCCGGGCCCACTCTAACCAGGACGATGCGGGCCGTCAGTTCGATTCGCGGTGTTGTGGGTCGGGTGCGCGCTCAGAACAGCTGCGATCGAGCTCGGGCGTCTGCGGGAATGACGAGTCAGAACAAGGGGTCGTGTCTGATCGACTGGGCTTGCGTACCTGCTGCCATCAAGCGGAACTTGGTGGTTTGGACCATCGATGGGGAGCCGACGATTTGGACGTCGCGGTCTGCCCAGGGGCCGTAGCTGGCCACCACCTTGCCGATTTGGCCGGTCATGCGGGGTTCGAGGCCGGGTAGTTCGGGATGGGGCTCGCCGGAATCGTAGTACCACCAGGGGTTTTCGTCACTTTCGGTGACAGGGGTGACGGTGAGCCATTTGTTGGCGATGGCGAGGTGACTCAGGACCTGGAGGTCGTAGAGGTCGCAGGGGTGGTGGCCGCCGACGAACAGGTGGACCTTCGGGTTCACGCGGCGCTGGGCCATCGCCATGATCTGGGCGCGCAGGGGGGCGATGCCGGTGCCGCAGCCGACCATCAGCATCTTGCGCTTGGTGTTGCGTGGCACGCCGAGGCCGCCGAGGGGCGAGCCGAGGCGCCACTGATCGCCGACGGCGGTGTGCGCGACCATGGCGGGGCTCACCCAGCCGCCGAGCACTCCGCGAACGTGGAACTCGATCTCGCCGTTGGCATTGGCCGGGTTCGCGGGCGAGAGATAGCGCCACATGCGCGGGCGCGAGGGGATCTGCACGCTGAGGTACTGGCCTGCGGCGTACTGCATCGGCTCGTCGAGCTGGACCCGAACGATGGAGAGGTTGCGCAGCACCTCGCGATGTTCGACGACGGTGCCCGTCCAGGTAGCCGGAGTGGTCTCCTTGTCGGCGGCGCTGATCATCGCGCCGCTGATGGTGGCCAGGCCCTCATCCCACGCGGTGGCGACCTCGTCGGTCCACATCTCCGCACCGGCGAACAACCGCATCGCCGACTTCAGCGAGTTGGCCACGGCCACATAGTGGGCCGGTTGCACGCCGTACTTTCGATGGTCGCGCCCGAGCTGGGCCAGGAACGGCAGCAGCTTGTCGGGTTCCTCGAGCCGGTCGAGCGCGTAGGAGATCGCCGAGACGAGGCGGTCGCGCTGGGAGTCCATGGCAGCCGGGAAGTAGTCGCGGACACCGGGGTAGTCCGTGAAGAGGATCGAGTAGAACGACCTCGACAGCTTCTCGGGTCCACCGTCTTCCGCAGCAACCGCCTTGAACGTAGTACGGATCAAAGCGATAGTCCGCGAATCCATATGTGTCACAACCTCGTTTCGCCATCGAACGCTAGCCGCGCCGGCGAGTGACGGGCTGGGAGGACACTCGTCAGCAGCCGATGCGAGAAGTCTAGGCGAGGTTTGCCAGCTTAGGAATCGTACTCTTAAACATCACGCATGTAATTCTTGAAATACCAGGCGGTTCCCAGTAGTTTCCCATGAAAACATACCTGAAGACCGTTAATTGCGGGTGAACACCTGCCGATGATTACCCAAAACGCCCGGCATACCAGGCATTTGGACGCCAACGTGCCTGGTAGAGCGACCTTTCCGCTACAACGACAGCCTGCCGCAACGCGACGCGCCGGGCCATGACACGCGGGGTAGGCGTACCGGAGTGGCTGGCCAGGGGCGGCGAATTACGTTCCGACCGACCCCAATTCAGCATCCCAACAGCAAACTTTTGGACGTCCACGGTGATAAATCCGCACCTCAGCGCGCCGCCACGCTACTTCCGATCAGCAAGATCACGAATAAGTGAGTTGCTGGAGAGTCACTGGCCGGTCGCCGGGGGTTGACCGGAGACGAGCGAACCCCCGGCTCGGCGTCCACCACAGTGGATTTCGAACCGGAGGCTCGTCGTACCGAAAACGGCTCAGCGCCGATGCCGTGGCTGCCACACCACGAGCGCGGTACTGCGTGCAGGCGGCGACAGATCGGGCCGGTAGCCCGCCCGCAACCGCTCCAGCTCCGCGCTCATCTCCTCGACGCGCTGCTGCAACGCCTCCACCTGATTGGTGAGTTCGATGATGCGCTTGATGCCGGCGAGATTGACGCCCTCGTCCTGCGACAGGCGCTGCACCTCGCGCAGCACCTCCACATCGCGGGCCGAGTAACGGCGTCCGCCACCCGAGGTCCGTTGCGGGGTGACCAAACCCAGCCGGTCGTAGGTACGCAACGTCTGCGCGTGCATCCCCGCCAGCTGAGCCGCCACCGAGATCATGAAGAACTCGGCACGCGAGGTCGCACCCGAAACAGACTTCGGATCCGGGCTATTTGCGCCTCTCCCTACACCCTCCGTGGTCACGCTGCGCTACCTCCTCCGGGCGCTGAGCTCGATGCGCGGGGACATCAAGCACCCGCCCATCCTGCACGCGGTTCGAAGCCACTGGTCTTCTCCGCCTCCTGATAGCGCTTGAGCGCATCGGTGGCATCGGAGTCGAGCGATTGCGGTACCGCGACCTTCACCGTGACCAGCAGGTCACCGGCGCCGCCTGCCGCACCGCGCTTGGGCACACCACGACCGCGAACCCGCAGGATACGCCCGTCGGCGGTGCCCGCGGGCACCTTCACGCCGACCCGGCCGTCCAGCGTGGGCACGGAAACCGTAGTCCCGAGGACCAATTCGCTGTAGCTCACCGGGAGCACCAGGGTGAGGTCGTCGCCCTGACGGCCGAAGACCTTGTCCTGGCTGACGTGCACCGTGACATACAGATCGCCCGAAGGCGCACCGCGCAGACCCGCCTCGCCCTGACCGGCCAGCCGGATCTTCTGCCCATCGCTGACGCCCGGTGGGATCCGGACGGTGATGGTGCGGGTGCGGTTCTGGATACCGGTGCCCGAGCAGTCGGTGCACGGGTCGTCGATGATCGACCCGGTACCGCGGCAGTCGTCGCAGGGCTCGCTGAAACCGAACGCGCCCTGATTACGGCTGACCACGCCCGCACCGTTGCAGTGCGGGCACACGCGCGGGCTGGTGCCCGGCTTGGCACCGCTGCCGTGACAGGTGGTGCACGGCGAGGGACTTGTCATCCGCAGTGGAACGGTGACGCCCTGGGCGGCCTCGCGGAAACCCAGGGTGGTCTCGGTCTCCACATCGGCACCGCGGCGCGGACGAGCCGCCGCCCGGCCGCCGCCACCCCGGTTGAACAGCCCGCCCAGCAGATCGCCGAGCCCGCCGTCGCCCGCGGTACCGGTGCCACCGGCCTGACCGAAGATGTCACCGATGTTGAAGTCCTGTGAGAAGCCGCCGCCTGCACCGGGGTTGAACCCGCCACCGCCGTAGGCCCGACCGCCACCGCCGCCGCCCGCGAACAGGCGGCGCGTCTCGTCGTACTCCTTGCGCTTGGCCGGATCCGACAGCACCGCGTTGGCTTCGCTGACGGTCTTGAACCGCTCCTCGGCTTTGGTGTCACCCGGGTTGGAATCCGGGTGCAGGTCGCGGGCGAGCTTGCGGTAGGCCTTCTTGATCTCGTCCTGCGAGGCGCCGGAGGAGACACCCAGCTCCTTGTAGAAGTCCTTTTCGATCCACTCCCGTTGGCTCACCGGGCATCTCCTCCTTTCGCGTTCTTATTGACTGTCGACGGCATCCGGATCCGATGCCCCCGCGGCCTCGGCATCGGTTACCCCGACCAACGCGTGCCGAAGCACCCGGTCGCCGAACCGATAGCCCTTGCGCATGACGATACCGATCACCGGGTCGGCGCCCGAACCCTCGTGCTGCACTGCCTCGTGCAGCGTGGGGTCGAACGGGTCACCGGCGGAACCGAATTCGACGAGACCCTGCTTGGTGAGCGCGGTCTCGAGCTTGTCGGCGACGGACTTCAGCGGGCCGGAATCGAGGTCGCCGTGCGACCTCGCCCGATCCAGATCGTCGAGCACCGCGAGCAATTCGGTGACCACCGAGGCCTTGGCGGCATCGATGTTGGCCTGGCGGTCGCGCTCGACCCGGCGGCGGTAGTTCGCGTATTCCGCGGTCAACCGCTGCAGATCGGCCGTGCGCTCGGCCAGCTCGTCGTTCTCCGGCTCGACAACTTCGGCGTCGAGGGCGGAGTCCGCCGGGGCGGCCTCCGCGTTCTCGTCCGCGGTGTCGTCCAGGATGTCGGTGACCAACTCCTGCTCCGAGGAGTTCGCCTCGGTCACTTCTTGTCCGTGTCGACCGGCTCGTCCACGACCTCCGCGTCGACGACCTGGTCGTCATCGGCCTGGCTCGGGCCCGCGCCGTTGCCGGACTGCGCGTCGGCGGCGGCGGAGGCTTCGTAGATCGCCTGGCCCAGCGCCTGCGACTCGGTGGCCAGCTTCTCCACGGCCGACTTCACCGCGGAGATATCGGTGCCCTCCAGCGCCTGCTTGGCCTCGGTGACCGCGTTCTCCACCTTCGCCAGCTGATCGGCGGAGACCTGTGCGCCACCCTCGCTCAGCTTCTGCTCGTTGATGAACTTCTCGGTCTGGTGCACCAGCGACTCGGCCTGGTTGCGGGTCTCGGCCTCCTCACGGCGCGCCTTGTCGTCGGCGGCGTGCGCCTCGGCGTCGGCGACCATGCGGTCGATCTCCTCCTTGGACAGACCGGAGCCGTCCTGGATCTTGATCTTGTTTTCCTTGCCGGTGCCCTTGTCCTTCGCGGTCACGTGCACGATGCCGTTGGCGTCGATGTCGAAGGTGACCTCGATCTGCGGCACACCACGCGGGGCGGGCGGCAGGCCGGTGAGCTCGAAGGAGCCGAGCAGCTTGTTGTGCGAGGCGATCTCGCGCTCGCCCTGGAACACCTGGATCTGCACCGAAGGCTGGTTGTCGTCAGCGGTGGTGAAGGTTTCCGAGCGCTTGGTGGGGATGGTGGTGTTGCGCTCGATGAGCTTGGTCATCACGCCACCCTTGGTCTCGATGCCCAGCGACAGCGGGGTGACATCGAGCAGCAGGACGTCCTTGACCTCACCCTTGAGCACGCCGGCCTGCAGGGCGGCGCCGACGGCGACGACCTCGTCCGGGTTCACGCCCTTGTTGGGCTCACGGCCGCCGGTCAGTTCCTTGACCAGGTCGGACACGGCGGGCATACGGGTGGAGCCACCGACGAGCACGACGTGGTCGATATCGGCCACGTTCAGGCCCGAGTCCTTGATCACGGACTGGAACGGCGCGCGGGTGCGATCCAGCAGATCAGAGGTGATCTTCTGGAACTCCGAGCGGGTGAGCTGCTCGTCGAGGAACAGCGGGTTCTTGTCCGCGTCGACGGTGATGTAGGGCAGGTTGATCGAGGTGGACTGGCCCGAGGACAGTTCGATCTTGGCCTTCTCGGCAGCCTCACGCAGACGCTGCATAGCCATCTTGTCCTTGGTCAGGTCGATGCCCGAGGACGCCTTGAACTTGTCGACCAGCCAGGAGACGACGCGCTCGTCCCAGTCGTCGCCACCGAGGTGGTTGTCACCGGAGGTCGCGCGGACCTCGACGACGCCCTCGCCGATTTCCAGCAGCGAGACGTCGAAGGTACCGCCACCGAGGTCGAAGACCAGGATGGTCTGCTCTTTGTCGCCCTTGTCCAGGCCGTACGCGAGCGCGGCCGCGGTGGGCTCGTTGACGATGCGCAGCACGTTGAGACCGGCGATCTGGCCGGCTTCCTTGGTGGCCTGACGCTGGGCGTCTTCGAAGTAGGCCGGGACGGTGATCACGGCGTCGGTGATCTCCTCGCCCAGGTAGGCCTCGGCGTCGCGCTTCAGCTTCATCAGCGTGCGCGCGGAGATCTCCTGCGGCGTGTACTTCTTGTCGTCGATCTCGACGTTCCAGTCGGTGCCGATGTGGCGCTTGACCGAGCGGATGGTGCGGTCGACGTTGGTGACCGCCTGGTTCTTCGCGGGCTGACCGACGAGAACCTCGCCGTTCTTCGCGAAGGCGACGATCGAGGGGGTGGTGCGCGAGCCTTCCGAGTTCGCGACGACGACCGGCTCGCCGCCTTCGAGCACGGCGACGACGGAGTTCGTGGTCCCGAGGTCGATTCCGACCGCACGAGCCATAGTGGTTTCCTCCTGTTTGACGTTCGGTTATTGCAACGCTGAGCTTTGACAGACTGAGCGTAGTGGGCTCAATCCTGCCTTCGAGATCCACCGTGAGTCAACCCGAAGTTGAGTCAGGTCCGCTCATGTTGTTGATCAGCACAACCAGTAGCTGCGGCGATTCATTCCCGCCACCCGAAAAAACTTCCCGACCCCCGGCCATTCTTGCCACGAGTGCGCTCAACTGCAGCCCCTGATGCTGGATCGTGACGGTCCGGAGAGGGAGCTATCGAGTGAGGCCGGGGTGGATGCCGGGACGAAGGCCGTTGCCTTCGGCGGTTCGGCGCAGGAGATCGAGGAAAAGGGTGCGGTCCTCGGGAGACAGGGGGGACAGGACTTCGGCGTCCAGCTCGGCTACCCGCTGCTCGGCTTCGGCAAGGAGGGCGTGGGCGGCAGGGAGGAGGTGGAGGGCATGCGCTCGGCGATCGCTGGGGTGGCGGCGGCGTTCGACGAGGTTGCGTTTTTCCAGGTCGTCCACCAGGCCGACCATGACGTTGCGGTGGATCTCCAGAGCCTCGCCGAGCTCCTGCTGTGTGCGGCCGTCATGGGCCCTCAGGAGCTTCAGCATGCCGAAGTGACGGGGCTTGATACCGAGCGGCGCCAGCAGATCACCGAAGCGGTAGGCGGTATGGAAGCCCAGTTGGCCGAGGAGGAATCCGGCATGGGTCGACAGCTGCGTCGGGTCGGTCACACCCCTACGATACGCCGATTAACGCACTGTTCGTGATTGCACTCTTGATTGATAATCACTCGAGGTGCATAGTTTGAGAGGACTCCCCTACTCGAAGAGAGACCATCGTGACTACCTCTCCCACTCCCCCCGACGCCGATCCCCGGCGCTGGATCGCCTTCGCGGTGGTCCTGGCCGCCGGCTTCATGGATCTACTCGACGTGACCATCGTCAACGTGGCGGTTCCGAGCATTCGGAACGACCTGCGGGCCGAGTACTCACAGCTCGAATGGATCATCGCCGCATACGTCCTCGCCTTCGCCGCGGTGTTGATCACCGGTGGGCGACTCGGCGACATCTACGGTCGCAAACGCGTATTCCTCACCGGCATGGCCGGTTTCACGATCGCCTCGGCGGCGTGCGGGCTGGCCACTGATCCGACCGTGCTGATCGGGTCCCGTTTCGCGCAGGGCGCGATGGGGGCATTGATGGTGCCGCAGATTCTGGCCATCATTCAGACGACATTTCCGAAAGAGGAGCGGGCCAAGGCAATCGCCGTCTACAGCGGTGTCGGCGGCTCGGCCTCAGCCGTCGGGCTCGCGCTCGGTGGCGTGCTCGTGCAGGCCGATCTGTTCGGGTTGGCCTGGCGGCCGATCTTCTTGGTGAACATCCCGGTCGGCATCGCGGGGTTCATCGCGGCATGGTTCGCGATGAGCGATTCGAAGTCGGCTACGCCGCCTCGGCTGGATCCGGTCGGGATGGTGCTGGCGGTTTCCGCTGTGCTGCTGCTGGTCTACCCGTTGACCGAGGGGCGTCGACTCGACTGGCCCGCTTGGACTTTCGTGATGATGGGGGTAGCTCTCGCGGTATTCGCCGGGTTCCTGCTCTATGAGCGTGCGCTGGCTCGAGCGGGGCGGTCGCCGTTGGTCGACCTCGGGCTGTTCCGATCACGACCGTTCGCGATCGGACTGGGAGCTTGGTTGTTGTTCTGGATCGCCATGGGTGGGTTCTTCCTGGTGTGGACGTTGTTCATGCAGGGCGGACTCGGGTGGTCGCCGTTGCGGGCCGGGCTCACCTCGGCGCTGTTCGCGGTGGGTGCCGGTGTGGGAGCGGGGCTTTCGGTCGGAGTACTGGCTGCCCGGTACGGACGCCGGGTGTTGATGATCGGGGCGCTGGTGAATGCGGCGGGGTTCGCGCTGTACGGCGTGATGGGGGTGCGATACGGGAGCGAGTTCACGTCGTGGCAGATGGCATTGCCGCTGGTGCTCACCGGTGCCGGGTTCGGGATGGTGGTGGCGCCGACGCTCGATCTGCTGCTCGGGCAGGTGCCGGTTCGGGAGGCAGGGTCGGCTTCCGGGCTGTTGAACACGGGGCAGCAGCTGGGAACCGCGCTGGGCGTCGCGTTGGTCGGTGTGCTGTTCTTTACCGCGCTGGACCGGGATTCGGATCTCGGCGTGGCAGCCGTGACGCCGGAGATCCGGGCGGAGCTGGCACTCGAGGGAGTGCCGGTGCAGGTCCAGGATCAGATCGCCGCCGGGTTCGCGGCGTGCGTGCGTGATCGGTCGGCGGAGGATGATCCGACTGTGATGCCCGCCAGCTGTCAGTCGAATCTTGTTGGCGACTCAGCAGTTTCGCGCGCACTCACCGAGGCAGGCGCTGAGGCGAACGCGGTGAACTTCGCTGAGACGTTCCGGTACACGCTGTTCTACGGTGCTGGGATGCTGCTGTTGGTATGCCTCGGATTCTTCGCACTCCCGAAGGAGGCCAAGCTGGAAGAGCGAGTGCTCGATGATGAGCCGCAAATCGTCACGGTATGAAACAGCAAAGGTGGAAAGCGCATGTACACAGTTGATTTGCTTGCCGTCGGACGTGGTCGTGAAGTTGTCGATGCCGCACTCAGCTATGTGGGTGGGCTCGGATTTCGCGTCCTCGGGTCGACCTCTGATGAGCAGGCACTCGAGATCCTCGGGCGGGAGCGGGTTCGCCTGCTGGTGATCGGGGGCGGGGTCGAAGCCGACCCACGGAAGGTGTTGACGGCTGCGGCCGAGGCGGCCGGCACCACCGTTGTCCAGGCGGCGCGGGCCGGGCGCGGGATCGAGCAGTATCTCGCCGATGAGGTCGTGCCGTTGCTGGGTGGGTGAGCGCGGATCGGCGGGGGGGGGCCGGGGGGGGCCCCCCCCAACCGCACCGATTCAGCCGGGGGGGGGGGCGGACTCCGCGCTCCGCGCGGTCTGCCTGGGGGGTGTGGGGGGGGGTGTGGGTGCGCGGGGCGCGGGGCGGCGGCGCGCTGCCCCCCCCCCCGCCGATAGCGACCGATTCACCTGGTGGGGTGGGCAGTCCTGGTGGGGTGGGCAGTGTTGCGGCCCTTCATGGTCAAGCCGATGACCGTCGTCAGGACGGCTCCGACGGCGCCGCCGCCCGCGACCTGACCGAGTATCTGGCCGAAGTCGAGTCCACTACTGGTGGCCGCCTGGATGATTCCGCCCGTGACGCCCCCGCCGACCGCGCCCGCGGCGCTGTTGGTGGCGACATTGAGGCCGGGTTTACCGAAGCCTGCCAGATTGCCTCCGACGACTCCGCCGAGTAGGCCTAGTAGCCATTCCATGGTGCTCTCCTCGCGTGGGAACGGGTGAAGCGTTGGGACCTAACGACGGTGCGGATCACTCTTGTCGTCGGCGCTGCGCTGATTGGCGCCGACCGCGTTGTTCTCGTAGGTAACCGGGATCTCGCCGCTGTGCAGGTCGTCGATGTGGCCCATCGCCGGTGCCGCGGCACGATCCAGCGGTGCTCGCCGGACCTCGTCACCGATCGGGCTGCGCTTCTGCCCGGTGTCCACCTTGCCGATTGTGTTGGGCCGCAACCGTTCCGTCGACTCGGTGACGCGGGGCGCGGCCACCTTCGGCGGGACGGGAGGAGCAGGCTTCGGGGTGACCGGACGGTCGAACCGGGGCGGGGCGGGGGTGGCCGGAGCCGCCGTGAATCCGCGCGCGTGGGCAGGCGAGGTAATGTCGGCCGTCGGACGACGGCGACCGATCATCGCCATGAGGCCACCCGCGAGAGCGGCGATCGCCAATCCGATCGGCAGGGCCCACCATTTATTGATTCCGGGGTCGTCGGCGACTACGGGGGCAGCCGCGGGCGCGGGCGTCGGCACGGGTACGTTTCCTTCCACATTGGGTGCCCCGGCCCGGAATCCGGGCAGGGTTGCCGCGAGCGCGGCAGGCACGGTGGCCAATCCGCCTGCTTCCGACCAGTTGATCTCGGTACCCTCCGGACCGGCGAACTGTCCGGTATCGACTCCCTCGACGCTCACCATGTCGGCGGTGGGGTAGCCGAACGGACCGGCGACATCGCCGCTGGCGCGCCAAGCTCCCAGCACCGGGCCCTTGACCACCCAGGCTTGCGCTCCCTCGTTCCAATAGATCGCGGCCCCACCGGGTGCGGCGAAATCATTGAAACGACCTGCGCCGTCACTGGTAGCGGATTCGTCATTGGTGGGGTACCCGAGCGAACCCTCCGGACCGCCCAGTGCGCGGTATTTGTCACCGATCGCGCCGTACATCACTCTGGCGCCGGTATCGGGCGAGTAATAGATGTATCCACCGGTATAGGCGCGTTCAGCGCCGCCGCTCAGCTCGGTCGCGGCTTCGAGCGGCTGACCGAGGAGCGAACCGGAGCCGCCGAAGGACTCGTATCGGTCGTCGATAGCACTGACCGCATCCTGGCTCGGCTGGGCCAGAACGCTCGGCGCGGGGCCGAGCAGCCCGAACGCGAGCACCGTCATGCCACCGATCGCGAGAATACGGCTGCGTCGATGGTTTTCGGCCCGTTGGCGATAGTGCGCGAGAATACTCATTTTCATAACTCCTCTTCCAGAGTTGCCGCCGCAGCGGTGAAACGCATCTCGAATGCCATCCGCACGCTCAACGGCGATGACGGCGGTCTTTCTTGTCGCTCGGCGGGACGTCCTTCCTCGACTGGCCGGGATCGGCACGGTGCGCTCCGGGCTTCGGCCCATTGCCCGCGATGTTGTCGGCAGGGTGCTCACCGGTCGACCGTTCCACCCATTCCGTGCGCGGTGCCCGATGGCCGTCACCGACATAGATCGCGTGCACGTCCTTGTCCTGCGCCTCCGTCTCGTGGACGAAGGTGGACGTGGTGTCACCGCGGTGCTCGACCACCCGCTCGACCGGACGCTCCACGTACTTGTGCACGATCACCGGCTTCTCGACGACGACCTCGACGATCTTCTCCACCGGCTTCTCGACGACCCGCTCGACCTCCTTGTAGACCGGCCGTTCCACGATCCGTTCGACGATCGTCTCGATGGGATGCTCGACCACCCGCTCCTGCACGATCTCGACGTCCTTGTGGACCACCTTCTCGATCAGAATCGGGGTCTGCACGGTCTTCTCGAACACCTTCTCCACCGGCTTGTCGATCACCTTCTCGGTGATCTTCGGCTGCTCGACGATCTTCTCGACCACCCGATCCACCGGCTTGTCGACCACCTTCTCGATGATGTTGGGCTTCTCGACCACCCGGTTGACCACCTTGTCGACCGGCCGCTCGACGATGTTCTCGACAACATGCGGCTTCTCGACGACGGTCTCGACGATGCGGTCGACGACCTTCTCGACCACCTTCTCCACGATGTTGGGCTTCTCCACCGTCTTGGCGACCGGGCGGTCGACCGGCTTCTCGACGACCTTCTCGATGATGTTGGGCTTCTCGACGATCCGGGAAACCGGCCGATCGACCAGCTTCTCGATGATGTTCTCGATCAGGTTGACCTTCTCGACCACCTTCTGCACGATGCGGTCGACCGGCTTCTCCACGACCTTCTCGACGACGTTCGGCTTCTCGACCACCTTCTCGACCACGCGATCGACCGGCTTCTCCACGACCTTCTCGATCACGTTCGGCTTCTCGACCACCTTCTCGACCACGCGATCGACCGGCTTCTCCACCACCTTCTCGATCACGTTCGGCTTCTCGACAACCTTCTCCACGACACGATCGACGATCTTCTCGACCGGCTTCTCAACGATGCGCTCCACGATCACTTCGCGCGGCACCTCGACGATCTTGACCACCGGCTTCTCGACGACCACCTCGACGATCCGCTCGACCGGCTTCTCCACGGTCTTGTAGACGATCTTCTCGACCGGAACCTCGATGATCTTCTCGACGATCTTCTCCACCGGCTTCTCGACGATCGTCTCGATGATCTTGTCCACGGGCTTCTCTACGACCCGTTCGACGATCCGCTGGACCGGTACCTCGACGACCTTGTCGACGACCGAGACCACCGGCTTCTCGACCAGACGTGGGACCTTGACCGGCTTGTCGACCACGTTGTCGCGAATATCGATGATCAGATTCTCGACCAGGCGCTGCACCTCGGTGGGCCGGGTCTGCACCTTGTCGACGACGCTGACGACCAGCTTCTCCACCAGTCGCTGCACGTCGACGGGCTTGTCGGTGATCTGGTCGACGATGTTGACCACGGGGTGCTCGACATTGCGCCGCACGTCGACCGGCTTGTCGGTGACCTTGTCGACGATGTTGACGATCGGGTGCTCGACGAGACGGTGCACATCGATGGGCGTGTCGACGACGTCGTCGACGACGTTGACCACCGGCCGTTCGATGCGGCGTGGCACCCGTACCGGCATGTCGACGACCTCGTCGACGATTTGCACGGCCGGCCGCTCTACCAGGCGGTTGATGGTCACCGGCTTGTCGACGACCTCGTCGTGCACCGAGACGACCGGATGTTCGACCAGCCGATTGACGGTGACGGGTTTGTCGACGACGTCGTCGTGCACCGAGACGACGGGGTGCTCCACCAGGCGGTTGACTGTCACAGGCCGGTCGACCACGTTGTCGACGGTATCGACAACCAGACGTTCGATCAGTCGCTCCATCGTGACCGGCCGGTCCACCACGGTCTCCACTGGCTGCTCGACCAGCCGCTGCACGGTGTAAGGGTGGTCTACGACGTTATCCGTCACGTTCAGCGGCTGATTCTTCGGCTGCTGCGGTCGATTATCGAAATTAGCCATGACGCCTCCGAGGTGAATTCGTCGCGAGATATCTCAACGACGGTCAAGAAGGGTGCTACCTGACGATTCCGGTGAACGATGCATCGCATTCCAGCCTCCCACCATGCCAAACGGAATGTAAGGCGGGTCACCGACACGTATAGAATTCCTTTTGATAACTTCTTGGCAAATATGCGTGTCGGTCCCGGTGGGAACATCTGCGGCAGAATACACACAAATTCGGCGTATCGAATAACAATTCCACAACTCACATAGAATTGATATTCGCTATTAACCGCGGAATTCGGCCAGAATTCCTTCCGCACTGCGGGCGGCGGCGCGACAGGCCGTGGCGGTGGCTTGATCGGCGAGTGGGTGGGCGGCTCGCGTTCGCCAAGTACGGACAGCGGCGAAGGCTGTGGCACGCACGGAGTCGGGGGCGGCCTCGGCGGGCAGGCCCAGGCGTAGATGCGCGGCCACGCCCGCACCACCGAGAATGCGGTGCAGGTCGGCCAATACCGTTGGGGGCAGGGGTAATTCGTCGGTGCGCAAGCGGCCGAGCAGCCGGAGTTCGGTGAAACCGTGTACGTCGGCGAGCCGGGCCCGCACGCGGGGACGCAGGCGATCGGCTTCGGTGCCGGGGTAGGCAGCCAGGATCCGGTCCAGGGTGCTCAGCGCCGAATGCGCCTTCAACTCCTCGGCGCGCTGGCCGAATTGGACCTCCAGGACCGAACGCAATTCCTCGATGCCACTGCGGGCCGCCAATTCCGCTGCCAGCGAGGAGGAATCGCGGACACCGAGCCGAATCAGCATGGTGGCCATGCGAATACCGAACAGGCCGAAGCGATCCGCCAGCTGCGCACGCAGTTCCGGGGCGACCGGCAGCGGAATATCGGCGCGGGCGAATCGGTCCGCCGAGAGCAACGCGATCCCGAGGTCCTCCGCGGGCACCGTGGCAAGGGCCTCGAACGCCGCGAACTCCGGCTGCCGCAGCGTCGATGCGGCGAACGCGAGCAAGCCCGCCACCGGAATCACCGCCTGGCACAGGCCGGTTCGTTCCAGCTCACCGGCGAACCGGGCGGCGACATCGCGGGCCGAATGCAGCGCGTCGATGCGGCCCGAACCGATCTCGTCGGCGCGCGAGACCACCCCGATCACGCCGAGCGGCCCCGCACCACCGGCGCCCGCGCCGATCTGCTCGAGAAAGCGCACGTCGGCGGCATCGAGACGGCGCAGCAGATAGACGACGGCGTCGGCACCCGACACCGAGATCGCCGAGGCATCGGCACGCGAATCATCCTCGGCAGCAGCGGGAGTGAGCAGTCGCGCGGTGCGCAGCGACACCTCACGCGACAGCGACGACGTGCCGGGGGTGTCGATGATCGTGGTCTGCGACAACGCCTCCGACGGCCAGCCGACCTCGAGATGGTCCACCTCGCGCGGGCCGCGCGCATCCCAGCGCAGACCGTTCAGGTCGAAGGTGAGTCCGTGCGCGCCGCTACCGCGTCGCACGATCACATTCGCGCGCGAGCCGTCGGCCGCGTGGGCGGTGACCGTGGGGGTGGCGCCGTCGCGGTACCAGGTGACGACGCGGGTGCACTCGGTGGCGTCGGTCGGGGCGACCGCCTGACCGACCAGCGCGTTCAGCAACGTCGACTTGCCCGCCTTGATCGAACCGGCCAGCGCGACGCGCAACGGCTCACGCAGGCGGTATTCGCATTCGGCGAGCAGCGTGCGCGCGTACTCGTCGCGGCCGAACATCCGCGCCGCCGCGCCGATCAGCTCGTGCGCTTCGGCCAGGATCGGTGGTGTGGTCCGGTCGCCGGGCGCGGCGGTGTCGAAACGGTGGGTCACCCAGATACCGTACCGTCGGCCCGTCTCGAGTCGATCTGCATCGATTCCGCGTAACGGCGCAGCTCGGCGACCGCGTGCAGCTGACGTTCCAGCACGACGGTGCGCTCGGCGCGGTGCGTGGCCGCCATCGCCGCCGCGTCCTGTGCCGCGCGCAGCGAAGCGTCGATCGAGCGCAGGCTGCGCTCGGCCACTCCGGCGAAATGGTCGCGCAACGCACGGTGGATGCGGTGCAGGCGGTCCTTGGTGTCCTTGGCCGCCTGGAACGCGATGTCGTCGAGGAACCGGCGCACCTCGCCGTTGGCCTCGATGCGGCGGCGCGCCAGCCGGGCCGACTTGTCGTCGCGATAGGCCTTGCCCCCGACGATCAGACCCGCGCCGAGGGAGATCGGGTTCAGCATGGCCAGACCGGCGAAAGTCGTGGCCAGACCGATCATGAGCACGCCGCCGTAGGAGCCGCGCATACCGACCAGCACCTTGCTCGTGAAGCCGATATCCGGCTCGAGATCGGCCAGCGAACCCGAGCTGACCAGGCCGTTCTCATCGTCCATCCCGGCGTGCACCTCCGGCAGATCGACCGCGCCGACCTCGTGGAAGTGGCCCGCGATCCGTTCGGCGAGCAGTTCCGCTCTGTGGTGGGTGAGCAGCAGGTTGTCGCCGAGCGCGGTGTCGACGGTGCCGGTGAGCCATTCGGTGATCGCGCCCCAATGCCGGCCGGGGTCGTTCTCGTCGATCCACTCCTGGCCGGTGCGGGCGATGCCGCGCAGGCGATCGCGCAGGTCGTGGTCGACGTCGCCGACCAGGTCGGTGATGCCATCGGTGAGGGTCTGCTGCCAGCTCGCGGTCCGTCGTTGCAGGTCCTCGGCGGCGGCGCGGGCCGACTGCAGCTCGTTGACCGCGGCCGTGCCGCTTGCCGGATCGCGCAGCGCCACCAGCTCGCTGCCCAGCACCAGCGCCAGATGCTCTGCCGCCGAATGCAATTCGCGAGCCACGGCCTGCTGTGTGGCCGCCTGATCGCGGGCGACGACCCGATCGCGCAGGAAACCGAACAGCACGCCGAACCCGGACTCCTTGCCCAGCTCCGCGTCCTGCAGTCGCAGGGCGTGCGCGCGCAGCAGCGCCGACACCGGGATCAGGGTGACATCGGTTTCCGCGCGCAGCAGATGGGCGCGGTCGGCCTCGAGTACCTGGCGCCAGTGCGGATACAGGTCGGTCTTGGTGAGCAGGACCGCGACCGCGGGACACATTTCGCGGATCTGCCGGACGAAGGTGAGCTCTGGTTCGGTGAGCTCGGTGGAGGCGTCGGAGAGTACGAGCACCGCGTCGGCGGCTGCGGCGAGGCTGAGAACACCTGCGGTGCACGCACTTCCGTGTCCGCCGACGCCGGGGGTATCGATCAGGACGATGCCGTCGGCCAGCAGCTGGCTGGGGAGTTCGGCCTCGATCCGGACGAGGTGTCTGCCCTGCGCCAGCGGGCTGCGGGTATCGATGTCGCCGATCGCGTCGAACGGGATCTCCACCCGCGATTCGTCGGTGCCCGGCGCGGTGAGCACCAGGTACGCCCGCTGCTGTTCGCCGTAGGACAGCTGTAGGGGGAGCACGGTGGTCGCGTCGTCGCCGACCCGGCACACGTCCAGTCCGAGCAGCGCGTTCACGAACCGGCTCTTGCCCTGACCGAGCTGCCCGGTGACGACGATCCGGTGCCGCGGGTCGCGCACCCGCTCGGCCACCTTCTCCAGGCGTCCGACCAGGTCATCGCGGCCCGCGGCGTGGGCCGCCGCGACGGTGTCGGACAACACCGTCGTCAGCGGCACCGCGTTCGGTGCGAGAATCGCCATCGCAGCGCCCGTTTCGCTCAGTGGAACAGTCCGTCGGTGTGCACGTCGGCACCGGTCTCGGTGACGGTACTCGATTCACCGAAGAGCGACGCCTCGGCACCACCGAGGCCGGAACCGTGCAGGCCGGAACCGAACGCGCTGGATACGTCGACCGCGGACCAGGTGTCGGCCGCGGTCGTGACCGCGCCCTGGGTGGTCGCGCCGACCGTGCCGGACGCGTCGACCTGAGTGGTCGAAGTCGCGGTGGTCTGGCCGGTGAGGTTGCCGGTCGCGGCGGTGCTGCCCTGCGCGGAACCGTCGAAGGCGGAGGCGAGGCCGCCCGCCACCTGGGTACCGCCCGCAGCCGCGCCCGACAGTCCTGCGCCGAGTCCGGTCTCGAGGCCGGTTTCGAGGCCTGTTCCGGCCTGGGCACCACCGGTCAGGTCGACACCACCGGTCAGGTCGGCGCCGGTCGTCACGGCGCCGGTCAACCCTGTCTGCGCACCGCCGACAGCGGAACCCGCGAGTCCGGCGCCGACATCCGCAGCACCGTTCAGACCCACCTGTGCACCACCGGCCGCCGATCCGGCCAGGCCGGCACCGGTCTCGGCGAGCCCGCCCAGACCTGCCTGCGCGCCACCGGCCAGACCGACACCGGATTCGACGGCACCGGTCAACCCTGTCTGCGCGCCACCGGCCAGACCGACACCGGTCTCGACGGCACCGGTCAACCCTGCTTGGGCACCCGAGGTGACCGAGCCCGCGACGTCGGTGCCGAAAGTGGCGGCGGTCTCGAGATCGCCTTGCAGGCCGGTGGTCAGACCGATGCCCGTCGTGGTGGACACAGCTGACTCCAAGCCTGTCGTGACCTGCGC
Organism: Nocardia sp. NPDC058518; assembly: GCF_042719655.1. Classification (NCBI taxonomy): domain Bacteria; kingdom Bacillati; phylum Actinomycetota; class Actinomycetes; order Mycobacteriales; family Nocardiaceae; genus Nocardia; species Nocardia sp. NPDC058518. The sequence goes on along the minus strand of NZ_JBHXNJ010000027.1, from coordinate 10,953 downwards.
GGCGCCACCGCCGGTGACCAGTCCGTCGACACCGAACCCGGCACCCGACTCGCCGCTCGCCCCACCGGTGAAGCCACCGATCAGCCCGGTACCCGCCGAGGCGGCACCGCCGAACCCGGTCTCCAGGCCGGTGCCGAGGTCCCCACCTGCCCCGACCACACCATCGATGCCGGTGATCGCCGTAGTGGTCGCGGCCGCACCGAGCCCACCCGCAGCCTGCGCCCCCACGTTCGCCACCGCCCCGAGACCACCGTTGACGCCTGCCCCCAGTCCACCGGCCACGCTGGTCGCACCGCCGAGCCCGGCCTCGAGACCACCGCCGAGCCCAGCAGCGACATCGCCACCCGCCCCGACCGCACCATCCAAGCCACCGGCGACATCGCCACCCACGCCGACCGCACCGTCGAGAGCACCACCGAGACCAGCACCCGCATCGACCGCACCCGACAGAACACCACCAAGACCAGCACCCGCACCGGCCGCACCCGACAGAACACCACCAAGACCGACACCGGCACCAGCCGCGCCGCCAAGGGCAGCGTCCAAGCCGGTCTCGAGATTTGCGCCCGCACCCGCCGCGCCGGTCAACGCACCGCCGAGACCAGCACCGATGCCCCCGCCAGCGCCGACCGCGCCACTCAACGCACCGTCAAGGCCCGCACCGAGATCAGCGCCCGCACCCGCCGCGCCACCGAGGGCAGCGTCCAAGCCGGTCTCGAGATTTGCGCCCGCACCCGCCGCGCCGGTCAACGCACCGCCGAGACCAGCACCGATATCCGCACCAGCGCCGACCGCGCCACTCAACGCACCGTCAAGGCCCGCACCGAGACCGGCGCCAGCACCTGCCGCGCCATTCAGTACGCCACCGAGGCCGGCGGTCACATCTCCACCCGCGCCAACCGCACCGCCCAAAGCACCACCGAGATCGGCACCCGCGCCGACCCCACCATTGAAGGCACCACCGAGGCCGGCGGCCAGGTCTCCACCCAGGCCAACCGCACCGTTCAAGGCACCACCGAGATCGCCACCCACGCCGACCGCACCATTGAGGGCACCGCCGAGATCGGCAGCGAGATCGCCACCAGCGCCGACGGCACCATTCAGGGCACCACCCAGATCGGCAGCAAGATCGCCACCTGCACCGACGGCACCATTGAGGGCACCACCCAGGCCGACAGCAAGATCCCCACCTGCACCGACCGCGCCGTTCACGGCACCACCGAGGCCGGCGGCCAGGTTTCCACCCACGCCGACCGCGCCGTTCAGGGCACCGCCGAGGCCGGCAGCAAGATCGCCGCCCACGCCGACCGCACCGTTCAAGGCACCGTTGAGACCTGCGCCGAGGTTCGCGCCGAGGTTGGCCGCGCTGTCGATCGCGCCGGTCAGGCCGAGGCCCGCGCCGAGGGCGCCGGTCAGACCGGCGGACAGGTCGGCGCCGAGATCGGCGTTCACATCCACGTTCGCGCCGGTGACGGCGTTCAGAGCGACGTCGAGGCCTGCCCCCACCTGCGCGGCGGCATCGGCGACAACCGAGGTTACGGCGCCGAGGCCGACATCGAGGCCGAGGTCGACGTCGCTGTCGACGGCCGCGGCCGCCGTGACGGCGGCGGCAGCTGTCGCCGTGGAGGCGAGGGCCGCGCTCGTGCTCGCCGCGGCGCCTGCCGCCACGATCGCCTGCAACTGGGAGCCGCCGCTGACCAGCGCGGATTCCGCCACCATCGGGGCGACCGCGGAGATATCCTCCGGGGTAACCGCCAGGCCTGCCTCAGCGAGCGCATAGCAAGGATTGGCGCAGTAATTGGCCGCGGCCTCCGGGTCGCGCAGCAGATTGAGGATGAACTCCAGAATCGCGTTAGGTGTCATCGAGATCAGCTCCTCCAGATCATGGGCGGTGGTGCCGGATCTGTTTGTCGTTGGAATGTCTTTCACGCTAGGTGGGTTCGTCGTTACAGGTAATGGGGCGAATACCTAGTTCACGCCGGGGTGCCCCATTAGGGGCCCACCGCCGATTAGGGGAATTTCCCCGTACTTGCCCCATCGCAGGTAACAGCTGCTCCCTAGCAACCGACAGATCGAGTGGGACGCCCGCCATCGGCGATCTCGCTGCACACAAGCGTTACCGGTCCACCGGAAGTCCTGCGAACGGGGTTGTCACATGACAGAGCGTCAGGCGCTCGGCATCACTGTCGGAGCGGTGAATTCGGTCGCCGTGGCTACGACAGCCGACGGCGCCGATGCCACGGTTCTCACACACCGCAGCGCGCTGTCGCTCGGCACCGACGGATCGGTGAGCTTCGCCGACACGACGCGACATCATCGCGCAGTGGTCGTCGAGGACTACTTGTCCAGAGTCGGCGATCCGGTAGATCTGCTGGCAGAGGACGGTTCCACCCACGACGCAGCCGATCTGGTCGCCGCCGCGACCCGCGCGCTGATCGACGAACTTTCCGGCACCGCCACCGAATCCACCGACGCGCCGACCACCGTCGCGTGCTGCCCGGCATGGTGGCCGGAACAGACGGTCGAGGCCGCCAGGTCCGCGCTCGCGCGCTGGGGCCTGCCCGAGGTGACACTGGTACCCGAGCCGCTGGCCGCGGTGCGCCGATACGAGATCGAGCACGGACCGCTCGACGACGGCGCGCTGGTCGTCTACGACCTCGGCGCGAGCGGCTTGACGGTGACGGTCCTGCGCACCGGCGAGCAGGCCGGATTGCTCGGCACCCCGGCGCACAGCACCGCGATCGCCGGTTCGGAATTCGACCTGCTGACCATGCGCTACGTGCTGGCAAATGTTCTGGATGGAAATGATATCGATCCATTCGATCCCGTTGTCGAAGAAGAATTGTCGGCACTGCGGGAACGCTGCAGAATTGCGAAAGAAGAGCTCTCCAGAATTACCGCGACGGCGATTCCCGTCGGCATGCTCAACCCTTCCATCCACACCGAACAGGTCCGGCTGACCCGGGGCGAGCTCGAAGATCTGCTGCGTCCGATCCTGCTCGACTCGATGAGCCTGCTCCAGGACGCGGTGCGCCGCGCCGGACTCACCCTCGGAGATGTCAGCCGGGTGCTCCTCACCGGTGGCGGTGGCGCGATTCCCCTTGTCGCCGAGCTGATCTCCACCGAATTCGGCCTGCCGGTGATCGCCTGCGCCGACCCGGCGACCTGTGCGGCACACGGCGCGGCCGAGATCGCCCTCGACGTCGCCGCGATCAGCGTGCCCACCGTGGCCATCCCGGTAGTGCGGGTGGCACCGGCGCCGGCGGCCGTGGCACCAGCCGTCGCGGAACTCGCGCTGCCTCCGTCGGAGCCGGTACGAACCAAGATGTTCACGGCCAAACGCTCGGCGATCGTCGCGGCGGCGGCCCTGACCATGGCCGCGCTGGCCACCGGCACCCTCGCTCTCGGTGGCACCACACAGTTCTCACCCACCGGACCCGCCGCGACCACCGGCGCCCCATCGGTCCCCGGCGCACCCTCCTCGACCAGCGCGGGCGGCACGGCCGGGACCGCGAACGCCACGAACTCCGTGGTCACCGACCCGGCCAAGCCCAGCACGACCGGCGCCGCGGTGCCGTCGGGTGCGATCCCGGTCGGCACGACCGATGCCGGGGCTCCCGGCAGCACACCCGGGGCGGGAACTTCGGCACCCGCCGCCGGAACACCCGCCGTTGGAGCACCGGCCGACGGAACACCGGCGACCGCAGGTCAGCCAGGTCCCGCCGCGCAGGAACCGCCCGCTGGGCAGGCCCCGGCGCCCGCGCCGGCCCCTGCCCCCGCACCAGCACCCGCGCCGGCTCCGGCCCCCGCACCGGCCCCGGCTCCCGCTCCCGCACCGACCCGGCCGCAAGTTCCCACCATCAAGGTCGATCCCGGCGGTCTGCTCGACGGTGTGGGCGGCGCGGTCGACGAGACCATCGAATCTGGCACGCAGCTGCCGGGCCGGGTCCTCGGAGGAAACGGTGGCTGAGATCGCCCACGAGACCTTCCCCCACGCCCGAACAGTTTTCCGCGATCTCGACACCGCCGCCCAGCAGACAGTGCTGCTGTTGATCCGCGGCCGGGCCGGAACCGGAAAATCGTTCCTGCTCAACGCTGTTCGCGCGCATCTGCGTGGCCGCGGCATTCCGGTCGTCGAATCCGCCGACAATGTCGAGAACCGGGTTCCCGACCGGGCGGTGCTCGTCGCCGACAATGTCCACCGCTACAGCGATGCCGAGCTTCGCGCACTCTGCGCGGCAATCGAAACCGGACAGCGCTCCGTCGTACTGACCACCCAGCCGCGCCCACACGATCCCCGGTTGCGCGCGCTGGCCGACGCCGTGGCGCGCAACGGCCGTACGGTGGATCTGCGGGCCCTCGGTAGTGCCCACATCACCGCGTTCGCCAGGGAACTCGGCGTGGCCGTGTCACAGCCGCTCGCGTCGCACATCCATCAGCTCACTGCGGGAATTCCCGGCGGTGTCGTCGCGGCGCTGGTCGGTGCCCGCGCGGCCACGCTCGAGACCTGCGAGTCAGCGGTCGACGAAGCTGTCACCGGCTGGACCAGGTCGCTGCTGGAAGCGGTCGAACCCGAACTGCTCGAGACGCTGGTCATCGCGGCGACCGGAACCGGTTTGGACGCCACGGAACTCACCGAGGTGCTCGGGGTCGACACCGCCACCGCGCACGAGCTGATCGACCGTGCCAGGGCGGGCGCGCTGGTCACCGATGCCGACCTCCTCCTCTCGCCCGCCGTCGGTCCGCTGCGGACGCTGCTCGGCGATCGCCGCTATGTCGATGTGCAGCGCAGGCTGCTCACCGCGCGCCTCGACGCCGGCCTGCTGCGCGATCGCACGGCGCTGATCCTGGCCGAGTCGGGTGTCGTCGACGCCCGGCTCGCCGAGTTCCTCTGCCGCACAGCCGAGAAGTCGGACCAGGCGGCTCGCTGCTACGCGGCAGCGGCCGCGGCGGGCGCCCCGGTCGAGTCGATCGCGGTGCGCTGGGCCGAGGCCGCCGCGCACGCGGGTGACACCGACACCGCGCTACGCCTGGCCGAACCGCTGCTGACCGCGGAGAACATCGCACGCACCGAACTCGTCGCCGCGGTGCGAATCTGCGCGGGCGTGCTCACCCGCCGGGGACTGGTGAGCCGGGCTGCCGGACTGTACAACTGGCTCGGACCCGAGCGAATCGGCGCCGACTGGGCGCCCGCGGTCATGGTCCTCACCCTGGCCGGTGAACAGGCCGCCGCCGCGCGCATGTCCGAATCCGCGCAACACTGGCCACCGACCGAGGCCGACGCGGGTGCCCGGCTGATCGCGGGCGCGCTCGACGAATCGCTCGACCCGCACGGAACCGGCACGGCCGCGGCGATTTCCGCACTGATCCAAGCGGGCAACACCGACACCGGCGACGATCGGTATCTGCCCTGCTCGGCAGTCTCGATCGCCACCCTGCTCTGCCTCGGCAGCGGCGAGCCCCGCCGCGCCGGTGACGCGCTGCGTCGAGCCGCCGGCATGGGCGGTGGCCGACAGCTGCCGGTGCTGACCGCCTGGACCGCGCTGCTCGGCGGCGACGAACGCCGCGCCGCGAGCACCCTCGCCGAGATCGACATCCCCGCCCTCGCGCCACGCGATCAACTCCTCGCCCACGCCCTCACCGTCGGCCTGGCCCGCCGCGGCGGTGATCACGCGGCCCTGGCTCGCGCGTGGCAAGCGGCCTGCCCACTGTTCGACGAGCTGGAAGCCGACCTGCTGAGCCTGTTGCCGATCGGCGAACTGTGGCTGGCAGGCGTGCGCCTGCGCGATGTGCGCCGGATCGAGCCGCTCGTCGACGCCGCAAGGGCGCTGGTTCGCAAGCTGGGCCGCGCACCTGCCTGGTCCAATTCCTTCCACTGGTACGGGGTGCAGGCCGCACTGGCCGACGAGTCGCCGAGCTCGCTCATGCCGCACGCCCACGCGCTGAAGACGGCGGCGGAAGCGGGCGACCGGCAGGCGGGCGTGCTGGCCGACGCCGGGCGCACCTGGGTGCTCGTGCTGCGCGGGCAGGTCGTCGCGGCCGATGTGCAGGCCGCGGTGTCGGCACTGGCCGAACTCGGACTCACCTGGGACGCCGCCCGCCTGGCCAGCGAGGCCGCCCTCGCGGCGGGCGATTCCACGACCGCCACCGCCTTGCTCAAACTCGCGCGTTCGGTGCGCACGCAAGCCCACCCGGTCGAGCCGCCGCGCCCGACCACCCAACCGCTGCCACAGGCACCCGCCGGGCCGACGCCGCTGACCAGCGAGGCAGGCACGCTCAGCGACCGCGAACGCGAGGTGGCCGAGCTGGTCCTGCTCGGTCTGACCTACCGCGAGATCGGCGCGAGGCTGTACATTTCCGCGAAGACCGTGGAGCATCACGTCGCGCGAATCCGACGTCGACTAGGCGCGCGCTCACGATCGGAATTACTGTCAATGCTGCGCGCGATGGGACACGGCCAATTGCTGGTGTGACTCGCGCGGACGATGTCGACGCCGAGATGAGGGGTGTTCCGCCGATGGCCACTGGGGTCGGCCTGCGTATCGCCGATGACGAATGCATCGCCGCGGTGGTCACCGAGGACGGCACGGTTCAGGTCATCGAGCGTGCTTCGGTCCTGCACATGTCCGACGACGGTGACGCCGCCCTCGGCGGACCCGCTCCCACCGGGCACGCCCACTCGATCGCCGGATTCGTGCGCGCGATCGGCGACCCGGCCGGTGTCGATGTCGACGGCGGCGAGGCCTACCGCGCCGAAGACCTCCTCGCGACGGCCATGTTCTGCCTGATCGATCTCACCACCGAGCACCTCAGCGGTCCCGCCGAGTTCTACGCGACCCACCCCGCGGGCTGGTCGCCCGAGGTCGTGCGCGGCGTGCGCGAGGCACTGGACTATCTGGGATTGAAGTCGGTGGCCCTGCTCGGCGAGGACGAACTGCCCCAGCCCACCGACGGCGCCGATCCGGGCAAGACCTTCGCCAATGCCGCCGCCCAGGCCGCGCTGGTCGCTGTGCTGGCGACCCCGGCGGGCGCGACACCGCCCGACCCGATCGTCACCGAGAACGCCACGGTCGCCACCGATGTGATGCCCGCGCTGCAACCGCCCGCGGTGACCGCGCAGGCCTATTCGGCGGCGCTGCCGGTCTCACCCCTGCCGACGAAGGCGATGGCGCCCATCGCACCCGCGTCGATCGCTGAGCCCGCGGTGGTGCCCGCCGCGAAACCCGCCCCGAGCAAAACCCCCTTCCTGATCGCCGCCGCCGCGCTGATCGGCCTGCTGCTCGGCGGTGTCGCGGTCTCGGTGCTGATCCGCGATCCCGAGACGGTCACGCCACCGGCGATTTCCGATGCCCGCCCGGATACGCTGCCCCCCAGCTCGGCACCCGTGCCGCCCCCTCCGGCGCCGGTCGTCGAATCGACCACGCCCCCGCCGGTCACCACCACCGTCGAGCCGGAACCGACCACCACCACCGAGGCGCCACCGACGACCACCCCGGAACCGACGACCACCCCGCCGACGACCACGCCGAGCCCCACCACCACCCGCCCTCGGTCGCCCTTCGGGACCTACCCACCTGGCTATCTCCCCGCGCCGCTGACGATCCCGGGTCAGCGCTGAATCCAGCAGCCGGACGGTAACCGCGCCAGCTGGGCGAGTGTGCCTTAGAGTGATGCGCTGACCGACATGATCGCCGCCGGCGGTGTTCTCGGTCACTGGTTGTCGACGAAGGGATTTCATGCGCAAGTTGGTGGCGCGTCGCGCCGCGGTCAAGGCAGCCTCCGCCGGGTTCGCCGCGACTGTTCTACTCGCACCCCTGCTCGGATCCGGTATCGCGTCGTCGGAACCACCTGCGCCACTACAACTCTCAGCCGATGCGTTGCCCGGAGAACTGGTGACCGCGCTCTCGCGTGATCTCGGGATGACCCCCGCCCAGTACCTCGATCGCGCCGCGCGCGCCCAGCAACTGCGCGACTACGCGAACGACTTCCGCGCCACGAACCCCGACACCTTCGCCGGTGCCTGGCTCACGCCGGAGGGCAAGGCCGTCGTCGCCACCACCGATGCCGAGGCGGGCAAGCTCGTCACCGCCGCCGGCTACCAGACCCACCTCGCGCCGATCTCGGCCGGTGGTCTGGAAGGCGCGCTGATCCAGCTGAGTCAGTGGATCGCGAGCCTGCCGCCCGCGATCTCCGCGCCGATCAGCTCGATCGCGATCGACGCGCTCAACAGCCAGCTGGTGCTCAACGTGGCCAACACCGGCACCGGCCACATGCTCAACCTGCCGACCCTGATCGCCACCATCAAGGTGGTGCTCTCGCCCGGCGGCGGCGGTCCGGTGGAGTACAAGCCGATGGGCGGCGACACCTACATCACCGCGAAGAAGAGCCTGCACGACGCCGACCTGCGCGGCGTCGATGTCTGCTCGTTCGGTTTCAACAGCACCGACGCCGCGGGCAACGCGCTCAATATCTCCGCGGGCCACTGCAATCCGAACGTCGACAGCGGCGGCTCTGCCGCGGTCTACGTACCGAACGTGCGCGATATCCCCAACAGTCCCGAGGTCGGCTCGTTCACCCACTCGGTGCTCGGCGGCGCCGCCTCGCTGGACTACTCGGTGATCAAGCTCAACGAGCGCGCGGTGAACGCGGGCATGAACCAGCCTCGGGTGCGCGGCGCCGAAGGCACCACGCTGACGCTCACCGGCACCGCCGAACCCGTCACCGGCGCGCCGGTCTGCAAGACCGGCCAGTCCTCGACCTTCACCTGTGGTTTCGTCTCGGCCGACCACGTGGAGACCCAGCTGTTCACCGAGGCCGGCGTCAGCAAGACGATCCGCGGCTTCGCCAGTACCGCCTGCACCCTGGGCGGCGACAGCGGCGGCGCCATCGTGTCCGGCACGCTCGCTCTCGGCATCACCAGCGGCTCGAACGCCTCGGCCGCGCCCAACTGCACCGAAGCCAACACCCAGCTCGCCCCCTACGGCGGCACCGCCTCGCTCGGCATCCCGATCCGGCCCATCCTGGCCGATATCGAGGCGAGTTCCGGCGGCGGCGTCGGCAGCGGAATCATGGTGCGCACCAAGTCCAACGCGGGCTGAGCGGGACAAATCACCGACCGGACCGGGTGAGCGAAATCTCTTGCCCGGTCCGAGTAGGCATAAGTCGCTCGAGCCCATATAGTTCGGATCATGCTCCTGCCACGTATGGGTCGTACCCCGTCCGCGCGAAGCTCGAGAAGAGCTCGGAAATCCATGATCGCCGCTTCGGCGGCGTTTCTGCTGTTCGGCCCCACGATGGCGGTTGCCGATGCGCAGCCCGCGCCCGTAGACCTGCCCGCCCAGCTCATCGAGGCGGTCACCCGGGATCTGAAGATCTCGCCCGACGAGTACCTGCGCCGCGCCGAAGTCGCGCAGCAGGTCGCCGCGTTCTCCACCACCGCGCAGCGTCAGTTCCCGCAGGTCTTCGCCGGTTCCTGGCTGAGTGACCAGGGCAACGCCGTGGTCGCGCTGTCGCAGGGCCCCGGCACCGACCAGGCCCGTGAAGCCGCGCAGTCGGCCGGTTTCGAGGTCCGCAACGTCGCCAAGAGCGAGTCCACCCTGCGCGGCGAGAAGACCGCCTTCGAGAACTGGCTCGCCGCCGCACCGCCGGAGATCTCCGCGCTGGTGCGTGGCGTCGTCGTCGACACCGTGAACAACTCGATCGCGGTCCGCGTGCAGCAGGCCGGTCTGCCGCTGCCCAGCTTCATCGACCCGTCCCGCGTCATCGTCACCGCTCCGCCGGTGGCGGGCGAGCGGATCGAACTGTCCGCCACCCCCGTCGCCGGTGACGGCAACGGCGCGCTGGCAGGCGGCGACGGCTACGCCTCCGTGATCGGCCGCAGCTCGCTGCGCTGCTCGCTCGGCTTCAACGGCACCGACCGCTCTGGCAACGTCATCAACATCTCGGCGGGCCACTGCAACCCCGACATCGAGGCCGCGGGCACCGGCAACGCCGCCGCCGTGTACGAGGTCAACGGCGACCGTGCGGGCGCCCAGCTTGGCACCTTCCAGAAGTCGGTGCTCGGCGAGCAGGACTACTCGATCATCCGGGTCAACGACAACGCGCGCGCCCGCTTCGAGAACAACCTGGTCCGCGTCCCCGGCAACGCCCCCATCGCCGTCGACGGTGTGGCCATCCCCGTGGTCGGCGCCCCCGTCTGCAAGTCCGGTGCCCGCACCGGCTTCAGCTGCGGCGTGATCAACGGCATCGACCAGACCGTCCAGGTCGGCGACCGTCAGCTCACCCAGAGCTTCTCGGCCAACATCTGCGCCCTCCCCGGCGACTCCGGCGGCGCCATCGTCACCGGCCGCCTCGCCCTCGGCATCTCCAGCGCGTCCTCGGTCGCCGACTTCCCCATCTGCGAGATCCCGAACATCATCGGCGCCATCACCGGCGACACCCCCCAGCTGTTCGCCCAGCCCCTGACCGTCGTCCTCTCGGACAACCCCGGTCTGTCGGTCCGCACCAACTGATCAACACCATGTAGGCACAGAGCAGCCCCAAAAAGGCCGGTAGCACTCCCGCTACCGGCCTTTTGGCTTGTCCGCCTGCTTGTCCGCCTCCCCGAGACTTCAGCGTGTCGTCCGGTAGCTCGACTGTTAGCTCTCGGACTTACGTTATGTACGTAGCGGCTGGGAAGTGGTTGGGGAGTTACCCATGTCCTCGAGTGATCAGTCGGTTGCGCCGCCCGCTCAACCTCCCTGCCACGCCGCACACCCCGAGCCCGGCGTGCTACCGCACTACCAGCCACACCCCACTAACAAGGTCCACCGCCCTACCGCACTTCCAACCACCCCGCGCACCCCAGCTCCGCCCTACCGCACTTCCAACCACCCCGTGCACCCCAGCTCCGCCATGACCGCACTCCCAACCCCCACCCGCGACCCCTAGGGAGCGGCGGCCCCGAAATGGCAG
>NZ_JBHXNJ010000026.1:56692-91984 GCF_042719655.1 Nocardia sp. NPDC058518 | reverse complement strand
TTTTGTGTGGGGTTGTGTTTTTTATTTTTCGATTCTCCCGCCAGGGGCCGCGCGCGCCCGCCGCCGGCCCCGCCCGCCGCGCTTCGACGCGCACCCCAGGCAGGTAAGGCGCAGCCGGGGCGCGTCGGCACGTCGGCGACGCTCTGCGCCGAAAGCAGGCGATCGGAACTCTGACCAGCTCACCACAGCATCGACCGTGAGCAGTGGACGAGGCCGACGAGACGGTGCTGCCGCACGAGCTTCGCTCGATTGCCTCATAAGGCCCTGGCTACCGAACTCGCGTAGGCGGTCACCAAGCCGTCACCAGGCCACCCGGAATCCGCAGCGCAGGTGCCCGATCACCAAGCCGCTCACCAGATGCGACCAATTGCTGAACGGAAATTCGCGGTAGCAGGTGACCGGCGTAGGTGTAGGTGCGCTTCCGTCATCGGGGTCACCCTCCGGTGGGTGGCGGGGTCGGTGCAACCGCGGGGGATGCTGCAGATCGTGGCGGGGGTGATGGCCGGTCCTTCCGTGTCGGCAGAATCTGCCGATGGCGTACCAGACCGCACCCACCCCGGCAAGGACCAAGCGGTGTCACCACCCGAGGGGGTCACCCGCGGCGACGTCATTTTCAGGGGTGTCATCTCACTTTTGGTTGGTCAGCCGGGTGACCCCCTCGGGTGGTGAGCCCGTGCCGGGGTGGGTGTGGCCTGGTCCGGCGAGCCCAGATCCCACCGACACGGAAGGCCCCCGACCATGAACATCACCCCCGCCACGATCTGCGACATCCGCGATTGCACCGACCCCGCCACCCACCTCGCCGAGTCCGAGTGGCAGAACCGCACCGCCACCTACACCTACTGCCCCACCCACTAGCGCGCCTTCCTCACCACCGAACGTTCCCTCGCCGCCCTCGACTACTGACTGGGAGGGGGCTCGGCCCCTTTTCTCACCGCCTGGCCGCCGTCAACGAAGCCGGTAGCGGGTCGCCAACGACGTCGACTCCAGGCCCGGCACACCTGCCCGGCGAATTGCTGAACGGAATCCGCGGTGTGGGTGGTGGTATCGCGACCGGTGGCCGCGTGGCTGAACGGATTCGGTCCATTGCGGATTCGCCCGAAGGTGAATGTCGTTCTGCTGCCCTAGCATTCGGCTCGTGAACAACCAGTTTCGATACACCTTCCGCATATGGGAGCCGCTCACAGTGCAGCAGGCCAACCTAGTGCTACCTGCAGTACGCGCGTTCCTGGGACAGGAAGGGCTGGAGCCGAACCATGGGCAGCTCACGCCCACGGATGACGGGCGGTGGACGATGCACGGATCGACAGACGACCTGGATTACGACGACTTCTTGGCACGCCACCCGAGCGGGAGAGAGTTCGAGAGCTGGCAGGATTCAGTAGACGCGTCAATAAGACGGATCGTGACGGAAGCGAACCCGGCTGCCAGAGCTTCCTGCTCCTGGTTCTATTCAGATGACGAGGACTTCTACGACGAGTGACCTATCGCGACCGGTGGCCGCGAGGCCCTGTTCTGGGTTGGCCTGCATTGTGATCCCGCGCCCCTCACACATCAAGGGCGCCGATGGCATCAGCTTCGCTGATTGCTTGCAACCCTTGACCTGCGAGCCTCTGCGCGTGAACGGCAGGCTGTATCGGGCAGGCAGGTGAGCCAGCCCCCATGGGCGCACCCCGCCGCAGAACAGGGCCAATGCCAGTCACCGAGTGCGCGCGATAAGCGGCATTTCCGGACATTCGGATGCACAAGTTGACGGACAAGCTGAAATTAGATTGCAACGCCACCAGAGGCTATCCCCGGGCGTCGCCAGCGAGCCCTGGAACCCTCACCAATCGGCAGTGGTTAGGTAGCAGGAACCGTCGACGCCCGTTTCCTCGGTTCCCAAAGCGGCTTTCCGGTTGACTTCCGCACCGAACCGTTGACCTTGCCTCCGGTAAGGCTGACCAACTTCTTCACAAGTGTGTAGTAGTCGACTACATCCTTCTTCTTGACTCCACCAGCAGCAGTGCCCCGATGCGCAACTGACCCCCGCAGCGTCACAAAGGCATCGAGCTTCGCGGCGGTCTTCGTTGCGGGGTTTCGGGGCCATGCCCAAGACTTCGACATCTGCTCGATACCCAGCGATCTTGCAAACAGCTCGTCGATCTGGGACGTCTTCGGAGTATTTAGCCGACGGTTTCGCTCGGCCTCAATCGATGCCAACCGCGCCTCGATGAATGTTCGCCAGCCGTTGTCAGCGAGCTGCCAGGCAGCGAGATCATGCTTCTGATCCGAGAGCTCTTTGGCTACAAGCTTCTTCAGATGTTCGGGCAAGTCGTTGGCGGACTTCGCGTGCTTGACCAAGTGCCGCGCCCCTTCTGCTGCGATGTCCTCGCAGTACGCTTCCCAGAAGGCTGTAATGAGTACAACACCAGCCTTGTTCAACACCTCGACCTGTCGCCGTCGGCCTGGAGCGGTCCCAGTGAGACTCACGTGGACCTCGAGGAGGCGATCAACATCTTCGCAGTTCTTGTCGAATGCGAGTCGCGCCTTGGATGCCATCTCTGTAGCTAACCACGGATCAATACCGCGAATGAGCGTCACAGCGCCGCCAACTTTGTCTTCCTTCCGAGTGTTTGACATCGGCTGGTGATTGCGCTCGGCTGCGCGAGCCCACTGCCACTGCCCCGGGACAACGCACGCTCATCGCCATGAGCGGATCTTCGACGATGAGCCGTCGACGGCCGCTCCGAGTGTCACCACGTTGTCACAAGTACCCCGAACAACCCCGGATGTCACCGGACAGAATCGGCAGGTCACGGTACGCCGGAAGATGGACAAATACCGGCACGAACGGGCCGAGGCTGCCTCCGGAGCAGCAGTTCGCGTAGCTTGTCCACCTCATCGTTTAGCTCATCACCCAGGCCATGACGCTAAGCGGCTTCGGCGATCTAGTCGATCTCCTTGTCTTGTCTAGTCTCTAGGCGCCTAGGCATGATCAACGGTTAGATGGATCACTTCTGAAAACAAAAGCCCAGGTCAGAAGTGGTTCTTTGAGGTCGTCGGTTACTTCTGAAATTGAGAATCAGCCCAGGACATACTGCATGTTCTTGCGGCCGGCAAAAGGATCGAAGGGCACGATGACCCCTGTCTCCCGCACACGGACCGACCGGGCAGCCCTGCGGACACGGCACAACACGGCCCTCGCGTCGGTGGGCACGGATAGCATCGGCGCCATGCGCTCGTCGAACGCTCTGGATCGAGAATGGTTCTCCCACAACGGCCATCGCACCTTCGAACTCGCCAATCGGCTCTACGACATGGCTGCTACCGGCATGCCGACCGTCGCCCGCATCCACGACCAGCGCTCCGAGGCCCAGTTCATTGCGACGTGGCCAAAGGACACCCTCGTTCACCGCCTCGCGCGAATGGCGGCCCACGACATGTACTACGACGAAGCGGACGCCACACCGTCGACGTGGGAGGTTCGCGACAGGAGCGCACCCGGTGAGGTCCGGACGGTCCGGTACATGTCGGTGACGGTGGCATTGCGCCACTACGGCCTCGAACGCGGCGACGACAGCTTTGATGTTCCACGCACCCTTGATGCCGACGAGGTCTGCCACGACTACTTCGTCAACGAAGTGATGTGGAGCGCCCCCTATGAACAGCTCTTGGGCACGATGGCCGACGAGGTTTTCCACACCGTCTTTCCGTACCGAACCATGCTGTACAACCTCAACTGGATCGCCGCGACTCTCGTTTCTGAGCTTGACGCCGAGATGTGCAGCGAAGAACCCGAGGTCGCCAGCCTCTTCGCTCGACCAGGCCGACTCAAGCGCCGGACGATCCCGGAGTGGGCCCAGCGAGCTGTCTTCTTCCGCGATCAAGGGCATTGCACCTACTGCCGGCGTGACCTGACCGGGCTGTTGAATGCCATGTCCAAGGAGAACTACGACCACATGGTTCCCCTCGCGGAGGGTGGTTTGAACGACGTCACGAACCTTCAATTGCTGTGTAGCGAGTGCAATTCGAAGAAATCCGCCAAGATCATCGAGCCAAGCAATCAGTACATCAGATGGTTCACGCCGTAGACAGACGCCCTGCACGCCGATCTCCAGGCCGCGACCGTCAGCTGGACGGTGCTTCGGCGGGGACGCTCGTGGGACGCCCCACGTCATGGGGTCATCAAAGCCAGGGCAGGCAACATGACTGACCCGCTACTTTCCCAGTACAAACCCCCGGCGATCCGGGCAAACAGCGGCAGACAGCCACGTAGTGACGATCGCAAACACGCTGGTAGCAGTAGGTTTGAAGAAACGTCAGCAGACAGCCGCGGAGCAACGGAACAACCAAGAGGTTAGGGGTTCGAATCCCTTCGGGCGCACAACAATCCGCCTCTCACCAGGATTTTCTGGTGAGAGGCGGTTTTCGTTTGCCCCTAGCGCACCGCCGCTGAAGCACTGGCCTTACCTATTCGCTGAAGCATTGGCCTTACTCATTCGAGGGGTTGCTGAGGGGCGGCGGTTTGGATCGCGCCGATTCCCCACGCTGAGTCCTGGCAGACCGTTTGGATGACCTGCGGTCGTGGACCGGTGGAGGCGCCGATGGCGTTCGCCGCGGCCTCGGCTCGGGAATATGCCCTCGCCCACATCCAGGTGTTGTCCGCTGCACGGGCGACAGCGGCGCACAGGCCGCTCGCCGTGTTGACGTATGCGACGCAGTCGTCGCTTCCACAGGCGTCCTCGGCGGCGTCCTCTGCGGCCCACTCGTAACGGTAGTTCCAGGACGCGGCTGTCGCGCCGGTCCGGTATGAGATGGCGATCGACGCGTACAGCGTCGAGTCGGCGGATGCGGGTGCTGCGGCGACGGTCGGCCCGATACCTGCCACCGCGACCACAGAGAGCAACTGAATGCCCAGTGCAGCAATAGATTTCATGACATTGATTATCGGCGGTCGTGGTTATCGAATTCTTTCCGACGACTGTCGGTGGCGCAGGTGTTACTTCCAGGCCGGCAGCGGGGGGAGTGGGCCAGTGAGGTCTGCTCCGTCGGTGCGGCCGAGGAGCCAAGCTAACAGGGCGCTGGCTGGGCCGAGGACGGTGTGGTGGGGGCGGCCGGGGCCGATGGTGGTGATGAAATCGGTGTCTGTGGACTGGATGTCGAAGGTGGGGGTGGCTTCGGGGAGGAGTTTGGTGGACAGGTCGGCAGCGGCCTCGGGGAGTAGGCGGGCGACGAAGGGGGCTGGCCAGTCGGCGGGGGTGTAGCCGATGTCGAGGTCCACGTGGTGGATTTCGGTCTCGCGCAGGCGCATCCAGGGGATCTGGTCGGCGGTGAGGGTGCCGCCCTGGCGGTTGCGGACCTCGGCCTGCCAGTCGGCGGCGGGCATGGTGGTGGCGACGGCCTGCCAGCGGTGCGCCGTGGCGGTGAAGTCGGCGTGCTGCACGGTGAGCGGGCGGGGTGCGCCCGCCTCGATGTCGGCATCGCGGATGGCGACGCTCGGATACTGCGGCATCTCTATGCCGGTGCGGGCCCACAGCAGCAGATTCAGCAGGCTGTCGGCATTGCGCGACAGATGGGCAAGCACATGACCGCGGGTCCACCCCGGTAACAGGGACGGTTCGGCCAGGGCCGCGTCGGTGAGTGTGCCGATCGCGGTGTCGAAGCGCGCGGTGGAGGCGGCGACCTGATCGAGCAGATCGGTGGGAGTAGCCGTTTCGCTGGTCACAGATTCGAGAGTAGTGCTCCGGACTCCGGCGCATGGGCGATAACGGCGGCGTCGAAACCGCCCTGTGGATAACTCTGCACCTGTGGACAACTCGGCATTTTCGGCTGTCGACGCCGGATCGCCGGAGCGGGCTCGTGTGACGATTCAGTCAGCGATGATCGCGTCCGCCTCGATCTCGACCAGCAGTTCGGGGGCGATCAGCGCGGTGACCTCGTACATGGAGGCCGCGGGGCGGATCGTGCCGAACACCTCGGCATGAGCGGCCGCGATCTCGGGCCAGCGGGCGATATCGGTGACGAAGATGCGCGTGCGCACCACGTCGCGCACACTCGCCCCGGCCTGCTCCAGCGCGGTGGCGATGCGGGCAAGGACCTCACGGGTCTGGGCGCCGATGTCGTCGCCGCCGACGGCACCCCCACCGGTGACGGCGGCCGTGGTGCCACTGACGACGACCTGGTTGCCGACCCGTACCGCCCGCGAATACCCGACGACATCTTCGAAATCGGAGGCTGAGGAAATGTTCACCCGAGTTGTGGTCATGGCCGCCAGAATGGTCCACCGAGCGGTGGAGGGCAATTCATTTGCCGGTCGTCTCCTGGTCGGCTCACGACGGTATGCATGCCAAGTGAACGCACGTCCAGGTCTACGCCTCCTTCCTCTCACCGCCGCGCTGTGCGCTGCCGCCGTTGTGGCGGGCTGCTCATCGCCGGATCCCGATGCCCGCTTCACCGCGGGCAAGGACCAGCCGCTGGTGATCACGCTCGACGACCTGGTCGCCAAGGCCGGCACCAGCGCGGTGCTCGGGGTGAGCCTCGAGCCCGAGCACGGCAACATCACCCGCCGCGCCGACGGCGCCTACGTCTACACCCCGAGCGCCGGCTACACCGGTTTCGACCAGTTCACGGTCACCACCACCGACGCGGTTCGCCTCTACACCACCGACATTCCGGTGCTCGGTGAATTCGGCGGCACCACGGTGCAGGGCAGCGGTTTCGGCTCGGCCTGGACCCCGGTGCCGGGCAGCGCCGACGAGTTCTACGGACTCACCGACCGCGGCCCGAACGTCGATGGTCCGGCCAAGAATGAAAAGCTGTCGCCGACACCGAGTTTCGTGCCGAAGATCGGCCGGTTCAAGCTGGTCGGCAACCGGGCGGAGCTGCAGTCGAGCATCGAGCTGCACAGCTCGTCGGGCGCACCGTTCAACGGCCAGGTCGATACCTCGGCCGGCACCGGCGAGACCATCAAGGACCTACAGGGCAACGTCCTGCCGCCCACCGATCACGGCATCGACCCCGAAGGCCTGGTCGCACTGGCCGACGGCACCTTCTGGATCTCCGACGAATACGGTCCGTTCCTGGTGCATTTCGACGCCAAGGGCAAAGAGATCGAGCGGCTCGCCCCCGGCAACGGCTTGCCGAAGGAGATCGCGCTGCGCACTCCCAATCAGGGCATGGAGGGGCTGACCATCACCCCCGACGGCAGCACCCTGGTCGGCATGGTGCAGAGCGCGCTCAACACCCCCGGTCTGAGTGGTTCGGCCAAGGAGGTGCCGTTCGCGCGCATCGTGACCGTCGACCTGAAGACCAAGGCGCAGAAGGAATTCCTGTACCCACTGGAGAACCCGAAGCAGTCCAAGGTCGCGGTCTCGGAGATCACCGCGCTCAGCGCCACCACCTTCCTGGTCGACGAGCGCGACGGCAACCTCGCACCCAAGTCGGACAAGAAGATCTGGACCATCGATATCGCGGGCGCGACCGATGTCGGCCCGCAGTCCACCGTGCCCGGCGCGACCTATGACGCCGAGAAGGGCGGCCTGCTGATCGACGGCAAGCCGCTGGAAACACTGATCGGTGTCACTCCGACCGCCGATGCCGTCGCCGCGCTGACCAAGGCGGGCGTCACCCCCGTCGCGAAGAAGAGCAACCTCGACCTCTCCGCGCTGGTCGCCGCGCTCGACGAGAAGGGCAGGTTCTTCGGTCACGACAAGATCGAAGGCATCGCCACCCTCGACGGCGGCAAGACCATCTACATCGCCAACGACAGCGACTTCGGTCTGGCCGCCAGCCAGGGCGAACAGCCCCCGTTCGGGTTGAAGCCCAAGACGCTGCCCAACGGCGTGCAGGACACCGGCGAGGTGCTCGCGGTCGACACCACCAAGCTGCCCGCGAAGATCGACGGCTACACAGTGAAGATCACCGTCAACTAGTCCACTCGCGTGCCTCGATGAGTACCGCGGTGGCCAGGGCGAGCAGCCACAGCGACATGGTGCCGACTTGGATTCGCTGGGCGATGCCGAGTGCGTAGGAGCCGGACAGGTTGTCGGCGACCATCATCCAGATGGTCGCCGCCGACCCGAGGACCAGCACGGCGACGCCGAACTCGCGCAGGATTCGCCAGCGGTGGTAGCGGTAGGCGGCGGCGCTGAACGCGAACGCCGCCACCGCGATCGAGGTGACGGCCAGCGTGCTCGTGAGCGCGTGCGGTTGGTGTAGTTGCGGGAACAGTCCGCTGTCGCCGCCGCAAGTGGTGTCATCTGGGGCGCAGTCGTGGAGCGGGAGCAGGGCGTCGGCGATCGTTGACGCGCCGAAACACAACAGGGCCGCCCAGCCGATCGTGGTCAACCGGCGGCGCTGGAAAACGAGCAGTCCACCCAGCGCCGCCGGGATCAGCAACAGGCCGGCCACTTTGTCGGCGGTGGCGAACACCTCGCGATAAGGCTTGCCCTCGGCATCGAGTTCACTGAGGAAGTCGTTGACCGGGTCGGTGTCGATCGGCAGCGCGAATTCCAGCAGCCAGGACGAATAGCACAGGCCCGCGATCGCGATCGCGAGGGCGATCAGCAACGAGTAGCCACGGGTGTGCCGTGCGGATTCGGTCACACCGACCATTGTGCGTGTCCGGCCTCGACGCTCCTACCAGGCGCGCGTCGAGAGCGCGGACGTGGTTTCATCAGGGGTCACAGGCACGCACAGGTTGCTGTCAGGTTCACCGTGCAGGGTGGTTGGTAACCAACGGAGAGGTCCTCGATGAGCTATGTGATCGCGCTGGCAAGTTTCGCCACGATCCTGGCGCTGGCCGTGTCCGGATTCGTCGCGGCGGATTCGTCGCGCGCACGGGTGCGAGTGCGCGCCGAACGCACGCCGCGGCGTCGCTGAAAATCTACAATAATCGCAGGTCAGCCGAGCTTGGATCGCTCCACCAATGAGGTGATCCGCTCGGCTGCTTTGTGTGGATCCTCGTGCTCCCACACCCGCACCACCTGCCAGCCCGCCGCCGTCAACGCGGCATCGGTGGCCCGATCTCGGGCGACATTGCCGGCCAGTTTGTCGGCCCACCACTGCGCGTTGTTCTTCGGATCGGTCGCGTGATCAGGGCATCGATGCCAGAAACACCCGTCGACATAGACCGCGATGCGCAGCCGGGGAAAAACCACATCCGCGCGACGACGCTGGCCCTTGACCGGCGGGCGGTCGACGAAATAGCGCAGGCCCGCGCGGTGCAATTCACGGCGTAGTGCCAGCTCTGGAGCGGTATTCACGCGGCGCTGCTTGGACATGCGCGCGCTTGTCGCCGCGTCGGTCACCAGCCTGCGCGCAGCCGATGAGGTCGGTGGCGACGAAGCAACCGCCTCGTGGGGTGATTCCCCGCCGGCAGCGCGCCGTGCGCTCATGCCGCCCAGCCGCCCATGCGGTCGAGGTGGTCGCGGACATCGTCGAGGAATCCGGGCGGGAAGCGCAGGTTTCCCATCTCGGTGCGCCGCAGGAACCCCGCCGTCGCGCGGGGGGAGAGCAGGCGAGGTTCGGTGAGGAAGTTCTTCAGGTCCTCGTAGGGCTCGTGGACCGGCCAGGTCGAGAGGGGAACTTTGTGCACGACGCCCGCGTGACCCCAGGCGGCGCTCGGCCACGGCTGGCCCGCGGCGATCGGCTCGCCCACGGTCAGCGGATCCGACGGTGCGGCCAGGCGTTCACCGACCCAGTTCGCCATCCGCACACTCACCGCGTTGCCCACCAGTTTCCAGCGATGACCGTGGCGCACGCCAGGAACGTCGAGGGCGGGGGCGGTCCAGTCGGCGTCGAAGCCCTGTAATCGCTCACCGTCGATGATCCCCGGCGTCACGATCTCGCCCGCGGGTAGCCGGATCGCGGGCGGACTGGCGATGCCGAGCCCGGAACCGCCCTTGAGGGTGGGCACCGCGTTCACCGCCCAGCCGAGGCCACGCACACCTTCGGTCCAGTAGAAGCCACACGGATCGCGGTCCGGGTCGCCGTAGTCGCGCGGCCCGGCATCGTCGCCGAACAGCACCTGGCGGGGGTCCTCGGTGCGCGAAGCCAGCATCAGCACGCGCTGACGCCGTTGCGGCAAGCCGAACGCGCGCCCGTCGACGACCCGGTACGCCCAGGCGTACCCGAGTTCCTCGAGCGCCGCGGTGATGTGGCGCATGGCCGCACCGCGACCCAGCTGCAGCATGAACGGGACATTCTCGATCAACAACCACCGCGGCCCGCGCTGCCTGCGAACCAGCCGGAAGACCTCGTCCACCAGGCCCGATCGTCGACCGGTGATGCCCGCGGTGCGCCCGGCCTGCGAGAGATCCTGGCAGGGGAAACCGGCCGCGACGAGCTCGGTGCCTGCGGGCAGTGAACGCAGGCGGGTGATGTCGCCGTGCAGGTCCGTATCGGGGAAACGAGCGGCGAGCACGCCCTGGGCGCCGGGGTCGATCTCGCACAGCAGCTCCGACGCCCAGCCATGCCTGCTCAGACCGAGTTCGAGCCCGCCGATCCCGGCGAACAACCCGACCATCCGCATCAACGACCCCTGTGTCTTTGGAGCGCGGGCGCGCTCGAGTTCGCGGCCCATGATCGGCCCGCTGTTCGGCGGCCGATATTCGCGCCTGCGCCGCATTGTATCGGGCCACTGAACTGCGGGCCGACCGCGAACGAGCGGTCATGAGGGTCGAGTGCTCTCCGTCGGTTGGGCGCTGGGCTCGCTCGGTGTCGAGCACGGGAGAGGTGTGCGGCGCCCGGTCGCGGAGGGGGTGGACGCGGGGGTGCCGACGGGAGGAAAATCGGTGGCCGGGGGTGGGGGTGCTCTGGGACTCTTGAGGGGCCGAACTTGTCGGACCCCGGTGCGAACATCACCAGGCGTCCGTTCCGGAAACCAACCAGCCAACCGGGCATCAAGGGGGAGTTTTGTCTGTCACATCAGAGCTGGCGGCCGCCGAATCGGAGGCCGACAGATCGGAGCGGCCAGCGCCGCGGTCGAGTAGGGGAATGGTGTCGCTGTGGCGATTTCTGCCCTTTCTCCGGCCATACCGGGCGCCGCTGCTGCTGGCCAACGCGCTGGCGATCGTCACCGCGAGCACCGCGATCGCGATTCCGCTCGTCATCGCGCGGGTGATCGACGGGCCGATCGCACGGCGGGATTTCGTCGGTCTGCTTGCCCCGGTGGCGTTGATCTTTCTGCTCGGATCGCTCGAATCGTTCGGCATGTGGGGCAGGCGATGGCTGGTGTCCAAGCCCTCGACGATGTTCGAAATCACCATGCGCGCCAAGCTATTCACGCAGCTGCAAGCCCTCTCGATCGGCCGCCACGACGGCTGGCAGTCGGGTCAGCTGCTCTCGCGCGCCATCGACGATCTGTCGGTGCTGCGGCGGTTCGTCGCGTTCGCCGGCCCGTTCCTCATCGTCAACGGGGTGATCATGCCCATCGGGCTGATCGCGCTGTTCGCGATGAATTGGCAAGTGGGACTGATCTTCACGGTGACATCGCTGCCGCTGACGCTGTTCTGCGCCCGATTCGTCCGCCGGTTCGAGGTGGCCTCGCGGCGTTCGCAGGACCAGTCCGGCGACCTGGCCACCATCGCTCAGGAATCCGCGCAGGGCGTCCGGGTGCTCAAGGCGCTGGGCCGGGGCCGGTTCTTCGGATCGCGTTTCACCGCGCTCTCCCGCGAACTGCAGCGCACCGAAATGGAGAAGGTGCGCCTCGACGCGACGCTGTGGGCGGCGCTGGTGACCCTGCCGACCGTGTCGATCGCGTTGTCGCTCGGGGTGGGTGGCTACTCCGTGGTCTATGGGTCGATGACGATGGGCACGCTCGTCGCGAGCATCACGCTGGCCACGTTCCTGCAGTGGCCGATCATCTGGCTCGGTTTCCTGTTGTCGGAGCTGTTCGAGGCACGCACCGCGGCCGACCGCTACTGGGAGATCATCGACACCCCGCTCGACATCGCCGACCCGGCGCACCCGGTGGAACTACCCACCGCGCTGCACGGGGAACTGGTCATCGATCGTGTCCGCTTCGCCTACCCGCGATCCGGCGACGGTCCGGAACACACCGTGCTGGAAGAGATCTCGCTGCGGATTCGGCCGGGGGAGACGGTCGCGCTGGTCGGCGCGACGGGCAGCGGTAAGACCGCGCTGCTCGAGCTGATTCCCCGGCTCTACGACGTCAGCGGCGGCTCGATCACCATCGACGGCGTCGATATCGCCACCCTGCGTCTGGCCGAGCTGCGCCGGGTGGTGACGGTGGCCTTCGAGGAACCGGTGCTGTTCTCGGCCAGCGTGCGCGAGAACGTGGCATTGGGCGACTCGCGCGCCACCGATGCCGATGTGCGTCAGGCGCTCGATATCGCGCAGGCGAGCGAGTTCGTCGACGCGTTGCCGTGGGGACTCGACACCCGCATCGGCGAGCAGGGCATGAGTCTGTCCGGCGGGCAGCGTCAGCGTCTGGCGCTGGCCAGAGCCGTGCTCACCGGCGAGACCGCGGCGAGCGGCCGGATCATGGTCCTCGACGATCCGCTCTCGGCGCTGGACGTGGAAACCGAAGAGCGCGTGCAGGATCGGCTGCGCGCGGTGCTCTCCGGGGCGACCACCCTGCTCGTCGCGCACCGGCCGTCCACCGCCGCGCTGGCCGATCGCGTCGCCCTGCTCGCCGACGGGCGCATCGTCGCCGAGGGCAGCCACGAGAAGCTGCTGCGCACGAGCAGCCACTACCGCGAACTGATGGGAGGTGAGGCATGAGCACCGAGACCGTGACACCGGAAAAGGCGGTGCCGGCGGAGCAATCCGATCTGGCCGCCGACTGGCGAGGTATCGCCAAAGAAGACGACACCGTCACCGGAACCGGAAACCTGGTGCTGGCCGGGCGATCCCGGCGATTGCTCCTCGATCTGGTGCGGCCCTACCGCAAGCAGGCGATCGCGACCTTCGTCCTGATCCTGCTCGACAACGCGGCCAAGGTCTCGCTGCCGCTGTTCATCGCCTACGGGCTCGACCACGGCATCAGCCAAGGCCGCCAGGGCAATTGGACGCCGATGATCGCGACCGTCGCCGGGTTCGTCGCGGTGACGGTGCTGTCGGGGCTCACCACCTTCGCCTTCTTGCGAGCCTCCGGGTCGCTGAGTCAGCGGGTGTTGTTCGACCTGCGGGTGCGCGCGTTCCGGCACACCCAGCGGTTGAGCGTGTCGTTCCACGAGAAATACACCTCGGGCAAGGTCGTCACCCGGCTCACCAGCGATATCGAAGCCCTGCAGGAGCTGCTCGAAGGCGCGCTGAATCAGGCGCTGAGCGCGGTGATCTCGGTGGTGACCATCGCGGCGCTGCTGATCTGGCTCGACCCGCTGCTCGCCTCGATCGTGCTGATCGGGTTCGTGCCGCTGGTGCTGGTGACGCGGTGGGCGCAGCGGCGTCAGCGGGCGGGCTATCGGCGCACGCGTGGCGCGATCTCGCGCGTTGTCGTGCAGTTCGTCGAATCGATGAGCGGCATGCGCGCGGTGCAGGCGTTCCGTCGCGAACACCGCAACGAGGAGGTCCTCGGCGTCGAGGACTCGGCGTACCAGAAGGCGACCACGACCGCGGTTCGCGGGATGGGCGACTACGTCGGGCTGTCCAATTTCATCGGCAAGCTGACCACGGTGATCGTGCTGCTGGTCGGCGCCTGGCAGGTGATGGAGGGCAACCTCGCGATCGGTGTGCTCGCCGCCTACCTGCTCTACCTCGACCAGTTCTACGGTCCGCTCGACGAACTCGCGCAGGTGTTCAACTCCTACCAGTCCGCCGCCGCGGCGCTGGAGAAGATCTCCGGCGTGCTCGAGGAGGAACCGGCCGTCGCCGAACCCGAACGCCCGGCCACGCTCGCCAGCGCGACCGGCGCGGTGCGGATGGACAAGGTCTGGTTCGGCTACAACACCACCTCGGTGCTGCCGGAGTTCGACCTGGCGATCCCGGCCGGACAGGTGGTGGCGCTGGTCGGTGCCACGGGCGCGGGCAAGTCGACGCTGGCGAAACTGCTCACCCGGTTCTACGACCCGAGCGGTGGCGTCATCACGCTCGACGAGGTGGATCTGCGCCACCTGGCCGATGCCGAGCTGCGCAGGCACGTCGTGATGATCACGCAGGAGGCCTACCTGTTCTCCGGCACCATCGCCGACAACATCCGGCTCGGCAGGCCCGACGCGACCGACGCCGAGGTCGCCGTGGCCGCGCGGGCGGTGGGTCTGGACGTGTTCGTCGCCGGGCTCCCCGACGGGTATGCGACCGACGTGCGGACGCGCGGCGGCAGGCTCTCGGCGGGGCAGCGTCAGCTGGTGGCGTTCGCGCGGGTGTTCCTGGCCGATCCGGCGGTGATCGTGCTCGACGAGGCGACCTCCAGCCTGGATATCCCCGGTGAGCGGCTGGTTCAGCACGCGCTCGAGACGCTGCTGCGCGACCGCACGGCCGTGATCATCGCCCACCGGCTGTCCACCGTGGCAATTGCCGACCGGGTGCTGGTGCTCGACGGTGGCCGGATCGTGGAAGACGGCACACCGACCGAGCTGATCGCGGGCCAGGGACGCTTCGCCGGATTGCACGCCGCATGGCGGGATTCGCTGGTGTGATGCGCTCGTGTTGTGTAGCGGCGGGGCTGGTGTCGCTTACCGTAGAGAGGTGACGACCCCAGCCCCGGGCCCGGCCGACGGCCCCACCGAGATCAAACCGGCCTCCCGGTGGCCCGCGGTGCTCACCTGGCGTGCCCACGACAACTCCCGCATGGAATCGGTGCGGGTGACGGTGAACGGGAATCGGATCAGGGCGGCGGGACGGCTGATCGGTAGTGCCGGCGACGAGCACCCGGCGTTCAGCGCGTCTTACGATCTGGTCACCGATGAGGCGGGCGCCACGCGGCGGTTGTCGCTGCGCACCACCACCGCGGCCGGTGAACGCCACGCCTCGATCTCGCGGGACGAGGAGAACTACTGGCTCGTCGACGCGGGCGGCACCCACGTGCGCTCCACCTTCGGCGGCGCCCTCGACGTCGACGTGGTGTTGAGCCCGTTCTTCAACACCCTGCCGATCCGCCGGTTCAGCCTCCAGCACGCCGTCGGCGACGTCCAGGTCCCGGTCGTCTACGTACGACTACCCGACCTGCTGGTGCAGGAGGCCGAGCTCACCTACTCGAGCGCGGCCGATGGCATCAACGTCCTCTCCCCGGTCTCGAGCGCCACTCTGACGGTCGACCCGGAAGGCTTCGTCCTCGACTACCCGGGACTGGCCGAACGCGCCTGACTCGCCGTTTCGGCCCAGCAGCCCCCGCGGACAGGCACTCACAGTGCGCGGAGCACCCCACCGTCGCGGCCCGCACGATGAAGGTTGCCGAGCCAGTCGCCGGTACCCGGCGTGATGCCGGTGATGTCCCAGGTCGTGCGGTCGTCGTACGCGGTGCGACCGCGGAAACCCGTCTCGACGAGTTCGCCGAGGTCACCGTCCGCACGCAGGGAGTCGCGGGCAGTGACGAGTGTCTCGATGGCCTCGTCGAGCACCCGTCCCAGCGCGGCCGCGTTCGGTTCGCAGATGGCGCGCACGAGGTCGGGAGCCGTGCCTGCGACGCGGGTTCCGTCGCGGAACGAACCCGCCGCCAGACCGAGCGACAGCTTCCCGCCCGCGGCCCCCGCCGCTGCCAGCGCTTCGGCCAGCACGTGCGGCAGATGCGAGATCCGGGCGACGGCCTGATCGTGTTCCTCGGCGAGCACCGGAACCACCACCGACCCACAGTCCAACGCGAGCCGCACCACCCGCGACCACGGTTCTACCCGCGTGCCCTCGTCCACCCCGACGGCCCACACCGCATCCCGGAACAGATCTGAATCGGTTGCGGCCCAGCCGGATTCGGCTGTCCCCGCCATCGGATGACCACCCACGTACAGAGCTTCGAGTCCGTGCTTTCGCACCGCGGCCAGCACCGGCCCCTTCACGCTCACCACATCGGTCAGCGGGCACCCTGGCGCGAGCGCGGCGATGTCGGCAAGCAGGTATTCGACGGCGGGCATCGGCACCGCGATCACCAGCAGCGCGTCCACTTCGGCCGCCCGAACCAGCACCGCGGACAGGTCGCCGGACACGTCGAATCCGTCATGACACGCCGCGGCGACCCCGGATTCGGAGCGGTTGTAGCCGAACGCCAGGTACCCCGATGCGACGGCGGCGCGCAGCAGTGAACCGCCGATCAGGCCGGTCCCGAGGACGCAAACAGCCCCACGCTGGTCGATGCTCATCGGAACAGATTGGCACACGAGTTCATCATTAGGGGTGGGACAGACTACCGTTTGGTCCATGGCAGCACAGCGCTCGGGCACGAACAGGGCGACGTCGGATGACGACTTCGACGTCGAAGGGTTCGCAGTGGCCGTGGTCCGCGAAGAAGGCACGTGGCGGGTAAGTCCGCTCAGCTCCGAAGCCCTGAACGATCTGTCGGCGGCCGAGACCGAACTGAAGGCTTTGCGCAGCTCAGGTGCGGTGTTCGGCTTGATCGACGTCGACGACGAATTCTTCATCGTGTTGCGGCCGGCGCCGAGCGGCACCCGCCTGCTCGTCTCCGACGCCACCGCGGCGATCGATTACGACATCGCCGCCGACGTTCTCGACGCACTCAATGTCGAGATCCCCGACATCGACCCCGACGACCTCGACGACGTCGAACCGTGGGAAGAGGGCGACCTGGGTGTCCTGGCCGACCTCGGCCTCGCCGAACCGGTACTCAGTGTGATTCTCGCCGACACCGATCTCTACCCCGACGAGCAGCTCGGCTTGATCGCCCAGAGCCTCGGTTTCGCCGACGAGTTCGCCGCTGCCCTGGACAAAATGCCGAGGTGACCGACGAAGACATGATGCGCGCCGCCCTGGTGGCCGCAGCAGGCGCCGACCCGCGCGATGTGCCGGTCGGCGCCGTTGTCTTCGACGCGCAAGGCCGTGAACTCGCCCGCGCCACCAACGCCAGGGAAGCACTCGGCGACCCGACCGCCCACGCCGAAGTACTCGCCCTGCGCGCGGCCGCCGCTGTTCACGGCGACGGATGGCGCCTCGAAGGCGCGACCCTGGCCGTCACCCTCGAACCGTGCACCATGTGCGCGGGCGCGTTGGTGCTGGCCCGCATCGGCAAGGTCGTCTTCGGCGCGTGGGAACCCAAAACCGGTGCCGTCGGCTCCCTCTGGGACGTGGTCCGCGACCGCCGCCTCAACCACCGCCCCGAGGTCCGCGGCGGCATCCTCGAACCGGAGTGCGTCGCGCTCCTCGACACGTTCTTCAAAAACCAACGCTGACCAGCCGATTTAACAATCTCCCACCCACTCCGGTACCGTAGTCGGCGGTGGCGTGTCCGAGCGGCCTAAGGAGCACGCCTCGAAAGCGTGTGAGGGGTAACCCCCCTCCGAGGGTTCAAATCCCTCCGCCACCGCCAAGAGCCCCTCACTTGTTCACGCAGGTGGGGGGCTTTTTCTTGTCTGGAAAGTGCGCCGGTACGACGATGGCGAGGTCCGCACGGCTCGCGTGAAGTGGTGCCGGAAGGTGACCGGAGTGGCGAAACCGGCCGCGGTCGCGATCTCCTCGATCGGTGCGTCGCCGGTCTCCAGCATCGCCAGTGCTGCCTGAATCCGCTGGGCGATCAGCCATTTGCTCGGGGTCGCACCGGTTTCCCGGACGAAATGGCGCAGGTAGGTGCGCGGCGACAGGCCTGCCACCCTGGCGAGATCGGGTACGCCGATCGGGTCGGCCAGGTGTTCGAGTGCCCAGGAAAGGCTGCGGGCGATGGGGGCGTCGAGGGGTTCGGGGGGCATGGGGGATTCGATGTATTGGGCTTGGCCGCCCGCGCGGTGGGGCTGGATGACGAGGCGACGGGCGACCGCGTTGGCGACGGACGCGCCCAGATCTTTGCGGACCAGGTGCAGTGCCAGATCCAACCCGGCGGCGCAGCCCGCGCTGGTGAGGATGTCGCCTTCGTCGGTGTAGAGCGGTTCGGGGTCGACCGCGACAGCGGGATAGCGCTCGCGGAGCAGGTCGGCGTATCGCCAGTGCGTGGTGGCACGGCGGCCGTCGAGCAGACCCGCGGCGGCGAGGGCGAACGCGCCCGAGCAGATCGACACGATCCGGGAGCCGTTGCTGTGCGCCCGGCGAAGCGCGTCGATCAATTCCGGCGAGGTCGGCGCGCGCGGGTCGGCGACGCTCGGGACGACGACCGTGTCGGCGGCGGCGAACTCCGCGAGTCCATACGGGCTGGTCAGGGTCGCGCCGCCGATCACGCGGATGGGGTCGGGGGTTTCGGTGCAGATCTTCAGCTCGTACCAGGGCTGCTCGATATCGGGCCAGGTCAGACCGAAGACCTCGACGACGATGCCGGTTTCGAACGCCGTCATCCCGTCGTAGGCCAGCACCGATACCGAGCTCATGTCTAAATCTTAGCGATAGTCGTCTTCTACGCCACTTCTTCCGATGACGCGGAAGTCGGACCATGAAGATATGTTGAAGCAACTGAAGGACTTCGCCATCGGAATCCACACCGCGAACGCGATCAGGCACGGCATCCGCCCGCCTGTCGCGGCTCGGCGCGAATGCCGGAAGCCACAGTGCGGGAGCGGGCGTAACCCCCGGTAACGGTCGCCGGTTCGACAGCGGGCACGATCTGTCGTCGGGTATTCATCTGCGTCCGGCCTGCGGTGTATTCCTCGCGTAATAGACTGGGTTACACCGAATCCTGGAAGGAACGATGATTATGCGCGGGCGACAGCCGCCACCCGCGAAGTCCGGGATGGGGCTCGGGGGAAAGCTTCTGGTTCTCGTCGTGCTCGGCTGGATTGCCATCGGGCTGCTCGCCGCTGGTCAGCGGCACCACTTCGCTCACCTGCCCCGAGAATGCTCGGACTGGGCGACCATCGCGGTCACCGCCGCCGCGGGCCCCGCGAACTACATCGGGCTGAATCCGCGCGTCACCGAATGCCAAGTGCCACAACCGAGTCAATAGAGAAATGGCCGGGGAACCAGAGTTCCCCGGCCATCGACACTCAACCTCGCGCCGGCTCCAGCGCCCGCCGTTCGGCCTGGATCTCGCGCACCCGCGCGCCCTCGACATCGATATCGGGCACGATCCGGTCCAGCCACTGCGGCATCCACCACGCCCACTTGCCCAGCAGCACAAGCAAAGCGGGAATGAGCACCATCCGGACGACGAACGCGTCGAGTGCCACACCCGCCGCGAGCGCGAAGCCCATCGACTTGGCGGTGACATCGGATTCCAGCAGGAACGAACCGAACACCGAGATCATGATGATCGCCGCCGAGGTCACCACGCGCGCACCGTGGTGATAGCCCTTGATCACGGCATCGGTGGGGTCGGCGCCGTGCACGTATTCCTCGCGCATGCGGGTCACCAGGAACACCTGGTAGTCCATCGCCAAGCCGAATACCAAGCCGATCAACATGATCGGCAGGAAGCTGACCAGCGGATGCGGATCCTGGATCAGCCCGAGCTTGCCTTCCTGGAAGATCAGCACGGTCGCGCCGAAGGTGGCGCCCATCGACAACAGGAAGCCGAGGGCGGCGGTGAGCGGGACCAGGATCGAGCGGAATACCAGGATCAGCAGGATGAACGCCGCGCCTGCCACGATCGCCATGTACGGAACGATCTTGCTCAACAGCACATGGTCGATGTCGGCGTAGATCGCGGTGGTGCCGGTGATGCCGTACGACATGTTGTACTGCTCGTGCAGATCGGCTTCCGCATCGCGCGCCGACTGCACCAGATCCTTCGTCGACTGCGCGTTGGGTCCGGTCTTGGGGATTCCGTTGATCAGCGCGCCCGCACCGTCCTTGCTCATCTGCGGCTCGGTGACCAGATCCATGTCGGGATAGGACTGCAACTTGTCGCGCAAGGCATTCAGCGCCGCAGGCCGCTGGTCGGCGGGGGTGTCGCTGAGGTCGACGGCCACCTGGAGGACACCGTTGCTGCCCTCGCCGAAGCCTTCGGTGCGCAGGTCGTAGGCCTTACGGACGGTGGTCGACTTGGGCAGGCTGTCCTCGCCGGGCAGGCCGAGGTTCAGGTTCAGCGCCGGTGCGGCGAGCAGGCCGAGCACCACGATGGCGAGGAGCATCGTGATCGCGGGGAATCTCGCGATCACCCTGGCCACGCGGGTGCCGTTGGTGACGACACTGTCGTCCTCGGGATCGTGCTGGGCGATCAGCGGCAGCTTCGGCTTGAACAGCGCCTTGCCGAAGGCACCGAGCAACGCCGGCATCAGCGTGATGGCGGTGAGTACGGCGAACGCGGCCGCGATGGCACCACCCAGACCCATGAACGTCAGGAATCTGACCCCGACGATGCTCAGCCCGACGAGCGCGATGATGACGGTGAGCCCGGCGAACACCACCGCCGAACCCGCCGTGCCCAACGCGGTACCGGCCGCTTCCTCGGCTGAATCCTGCACCGCCAGCTCATGTTTGTAGCGCGAGACGATGAACAGCGCGTAGTCGATCGAGAGCGCGATGCCGATCATCGAGGCCAGGAACGTGGTGAAGCTCGGCACCGACACCACCGAGGTCGACAGGAAGATCAGCGAAGTCGCCGCGCCGAGGCCGACGATCGCGGTGATGATCGGCACGAACGCGGCGACGATCGCGCCGAAGGCCACGATCATCACCACCAATGCCACCGCCATACCGATCATCTCGGACTTGCCGCTCGGCATTTCCTGTTCCATCGCGATGGTGCCGCTGATCTCGACCGTGAGCCCGGCCGCGCGGGCGGTGTCGCCCGCGTTGTAGGCGGCCTCGCGTTCGTCGGCGGTGATGTCGGCGAAGTCGGTGATCGTGAACGGGACGCTGAAGAAGGCGACGGTGTCGGGTGCGGTCTTGCTCAGCACGTTCAGCGGCGCGCCGCTGCAGGTCGACGGGTCGGGTTGCCCGGTGAGGCAGCCCATTTCGTCGGTAGCGGTGATCGGATTCGTGATCGGCTCGGCATGGTCGACGATGTCGAGTTGGCCGAGCTTGCCGATGAGCTCGTCGATCGCGGCCCGGTTGGCCGGGTCGGTGAGCTTCTGGCCCGCGGGCGCTCCCACGACATAGGTGCCGGTCACCGCGTCGAACGCGAATGCCTCTGACATGCCGGGGAAATGCTTGTCGAGGATTTCGGTGGCCCGCTCCGAGGGCAGGTTCGGCATGCTGAAGTCATCGGTCATCGGCTTCTGCAACGAGGAACCGAGCCCCGCGAGCACCATGAAGAACAGCAACCAGACGGGCAGCACAATCCATTTGCGGCGAAAGGCCAGCTTGCCCCACCGGTAGAGATAGATGGACACGGTTCTTCTCCTCGTGGATCGGTGCAGAGCGCGGATCGGAGGTATAGCCGGGTCGAACTAGCCCTGAGTCTGCTGCCCAGCAACCGCGATATCAAGCACCGGTCCAGCCCGGATGCCGAAACAACACAGCCCCGCAATCCGGTAGCGGATTGCGGGGCCGTGTGTTTCAGTCGCGGATCAGCCGACCGAAACCGGGTGTTTCACCGTTTCGGTGGTCTCGTTGCGCAGCTGCTCGAGCTTCGCACCTTCGACGTCGATATCGGGCACGATCCGGTCCAGCCACTTCGGCATCCACCACGCCCACTTGCCCATGATCACCAGCAGTGCTGGGACAACGACCATGCGGACGATGAACGCGTCGATCGCCACACCGGCGGCCAGCGCGAAACCGAACGACTTGGCGGTGACGTCGGTTTCCATGATGAAGGAACCGAACACCGAGATCATGATGATCGCGGCCGAGGTCACCACGCGCGCGCCGTGGTGGTAGCCGGAGACCATCGCGTCCTTGGGTGATTTGCCGTGCACGAATTCCTCGCGCATGCGGGTCACCAGGAACACCTGGTAGTCCATCGCCAAGCCGAATACCAAGCCGATCAACATGATCGGCAGGAAGCTGACCAGCGGTTGCGGATCCGAGATCAGGCCGAACGCGCCCTCCTGGAAGATCAGCACGGTCGCACCGAAGGTGGCCGCCATCGACAACAGGAAGCCGAGCGCCGCGGTGAGCGGGACCAGAATCGAGCGGAACACCAGGATCAGCAGGATGAACGCGGCACCGGCCACGATCGCCAGGTACGGCAGGATCTTGCTGAGCAGCACATGGTCGACATCGGCGTAGATGGCGGTGGTGCCGGTGATGCCGTACGCCATGCCGTACTTCGCGTTCAGATCCGCTTCCGCGCCACGTGCTTCGGCGACCAGGTCCTTGGTGTCCTGGTTGTTCGGACCGGACTTCGGGACACCGTTGAGCATGGCGCCTTGGTTGTCCTTGCTCCACACCGGCTCGGTGACGTAATCCATGCCTTCGTAGGACTGGAGCTTGGCACGCAGCGCACCGACCGCGGCCTCACGCTCGGCCTCGGGCGTCGCACTCAAGTCCGCGGCGACCATGAGCACACCGTTGCTGCCTTCGCCGAAGCCTTCGGTCCGCAGGTCGTAGGCCTTACGGATGGTGGAGGTCTGCGGCATGCTGTCGTCACCGGGCAGGCCCAGGTTCAGACCGGCGGCGGGCGCGGCGAGCGCACCGAGCACGACCACCGACAGGACCAGCGCGACCCACGGGGCCTTGGCGATCAGCTTGGCGAAACGCTGACCGTTGGTGACCGAGGTTTCGTCCTCGGGGTCGTGCTGGGCCACGAGCGGCAGCTTCGGCTTGAACAGCGACTTGCCGAAGGCGCCCATCAGCGCCGGCATCAGGGTGACGGCGGTGAGCACGGCGAACGCGGCGGCGATGGCGCCACCCAGACCCATGAAGGTCAGGAACTCCACGCCGACGATGCCGAGCGCGCCCAGCGCGATGATGACGGTGAGACCGGCGAACACCACGGCCGAACCGGCGGTGCCGAGCGCGGTGCCCGCGGCTTCCTCGGCCGAATCACGCACGGCCAGTTCGTGTTTGTACCGGGAGACGATGAACAGCGCGTAGTCGATCGACAGCGCGATACCGATCATCGAGGCCAGGAAGGTGGTGAAGCCGGGCACCTCCATCACCGAGGTACCGAGCATGATCAGCGAGGTCGCCGCGCCGAGGCCGACGATGGCGGTGATGATGGGCACGACCGCGGCGACGATGGCGCCGAAGGCCACCACCATCACGATCAGCGCGACACCCATGCCGATCAGTTCGGACTTGCCGCTCGGCTGTTCCTGCTTCATCGCGATCGAGCCGCTGAGCTCGACGGTCAGCCCGGAGTTGCGGGCTTCGGCGCCGACCTCGAAGGCCGCATCGCGATCGGCGTCGGTCACGTCGGTGACCGCCTTGATGGTGAACGGGACGCTGAGCACGCCGACGGTGTCGGGTGCGGTCTCGTTCAGCACATTGAGCGGGGCAGACGAGCACTTCGACGGGTCCGGGCTGGCGAGGCAGCCCATCTCGTCGGTGGCCGCGACCGGGCTGATCAGCTTCTTCTCGTGATCGACGATCGACAGGTCGCCGAGCCTGGCGATGAACGCGTCGATCGCGGCCCGGTTGGCCGGGTCGGTGAGCTTCTGGCCCTCCGGGGCGCCGATCACGTAGGTGCCGGTGACGGCATCCATCGAGAACTGCTCCGACATGCCTTCGAAGTGCTTGTCGAGGATTTCGTTGGCCCGGGCCGACGGGAGCTCGGGCATGCTGAAGTCGTTGGACATCGGCTTGCTCAGGGTGGCGCCGAGGCCGCCGAGCAGCACGAACAGCAGTAGCCAGACCGGCAGGACAATCCATTTACGGCGGAAAGCGAACTTTCCCCATCTGTACAGGTATACGGACACGCGGGTGCTCCTAGCGCGAAGAACGGGTGGGTGGCATGGCTCGTAGACAGCACTCGCGGGCCACCCCTGCGGGACCCGCCTCCACAACATCGTTTTCTGCCTACCGTGCGGTAGGTAGACTACCTAGTGGATAAGTGGAGGAGCAACCTCAATATTGGGGGCTCCGGATGCGTCACACCTGATCATGGGAGGATTGCCGCCATGCCCGCCCGAGACATCGCCGACACCGTCACCGCAGGTGGAGGTACCAAACAGGCGATCCGCGATGCCGCGGTAGCGCTGTTCGCCGCCAAGGGTTTCGAACAGACGAGCCTGCGCGAGGTGGCGGATGTGGTGGGAATCACGAAGGCTTCGCTCTATTACCACTACGCGTCGAAGCTCGATCTGCTCCTCGCGATCATCGATCCGATCATCGATCACATGCGCGACATCGTCGAGGACATCGACGCCGTGCCCTACAACGACGAGGGTATCCGCGCGGTCCTGCGCACCTATCTGCGCGGCATGATCCGCCACCGCGACGCGGGCGCGCTCTGCGTGCGCGACACCGCGGCCATCGTCAACGCCATCGCCGACCGCTACCCCGACCTGATGGAACCCACCCGTGAACTGCGGCTGTGGCTGGCCGGGCCCGACCCCACCCAGGGCTCGATACTGCGTGCCGCCGCGGCCATCGAGGTGCTCGGGGTGGCGCTGCTGTCCTCGGAGCTGGCACCGGGCACCACCGACGAGGTGGTCGAGAAGACTCTGCTCGACGCGGCAACCTGCGTACTGACCGCGGGCAGCACCGCGTAAGTTCGACACCGTGCATATCACCGCCAGGGTCGATTACGCGGTGCGAACGCTGCTCGAGCTCGCCGCGGCCGATGGAGTCGTCAAGTCCGAGGCCATCGCCGCCGCCGCGCAGATCCCACCGAAGGTGCTCGAGACGGTGCTGGCCGAACTGCGTCGCGCCGAGCTCGTACTGAGCAGGCGCGGGCCCGACGGCGGGTATCGCCTCGGCAGGCCCGCGACGGAGATCTCGGTGGCCGATGTGATCCGCGCGGTGGAGTCGCCGCTGGCATCGGTGCGCGGGCAGCGGCCCGAGGATGTGCGGTATCCCGGTGCGGCGGAACCCTTGCAGCAGGTGTGGATCGCGCTGCGGGTCAATATCCGGGCCGTGCTGGAGAATGTCTCCATCGCCGATATCGCCGCGGACCGGCTGCCCGGTTTCATCGATGAGCTGGTCGCCGACCCCGGCGCGTGGGCACGTCGCGAGCCGCGCACACCCGCCGGCGCCTGAGTTATCCACAGGCTGAGAGTTATCCACAGCGTGGGTAAAAGTGCTCGGCGCTGGTCACCCGCGCGCTGTAGCCTTCGACCATCATGTTGATCACCCTGCTGCGGACCTACCTGGCCCCGTACCGCGCCCAGCTGGCGGGTGTCCTCGTACTCCAGCTGATCTCGGTTATCGCGATGCTCTACCTGCCCAGTCTCAACGCCGACCTGATCGACGACGGTGTCACCAAAGGCGACATCGGTTTCATCTGGACCACCGGTCTGTGGATGCTGGCGGTGAGCTGCGTGCAGATCGTGGCCTCGTCGGCGTCGGTGTATTTCGGCGCGCAGGCGGCGATGGGTGCCGGTCGGGATATGCGCGGTGGCGTGCTGCACCGGGTGGAGACGTTCTCGGCCAGGGAGGTCGGGATGTTCGGCGCGCCGTCGCTGATCACCCGCTCGACCAACGACATCCAGCAGGTCCAGCTGCTCATCGTGATGTCGGTGACGATCCTGGTGATGGCGCCGATCATGTGCGTCGGCGGCGTGATCATGGCGGTGCGGGAGGATCTCGGGCTCTCGTGGTTGCTGTTGATCGCGGTGCCCGCCCTCGCCATCTCCATGGGCACGATCGTGGCCAGGATGGTGCCGGGGTTCCGGCAGATGCAGGAACGTATCGACGGGGTCAACCGGGTGTTGCGCGAGCAGATCACCGGCATCAGGGTGGTGCGCGCGTTCGTGCGTGAGCGGCAGGAGATCTGGCGCTTCGGGATGGCCAACACCGCGCTCACCGACGCCTCGCTGCGCGTGGGCAAGCTGATGGCGCTGATGTTCCCGACCGTGATGTTGATCA
Organism: Nocardia sp. NPDC058518; assembly: GCF_042719655.1. NCBI lineage: Bacteria > Bacillati > Actinomycetota > Actinomycetes > Mycobacteriales > Nocardiaceae > Nocardia > Nocardia sp. NPDC058518. The sequence goes on along the minus strand of NZ_JBHXNJ010000026.1, from coordinate 66,100 downwards.
GCAATCTGACCGCCGTCGGGGTGATCTGGTTCGGCGGTCACCATGTGGACGAGGGCACGATGCAGATCGGCTCGCTCACCGCGATGCTGTCCTATGTCATGCAGATCCTGATGGCCGTCATGATGGCCTCGTTCCTGGCGATGATGGCTCCGCGTGCGGCCGTCTCCGCCGATCGGATCGGCGCGGTGCTCGAGACCGAGTCCTCGGTCCGCCCGCCGCGGCTGCCGCAGGTGTTCAAGGGCGACCCGGCCACGGTCGACCTGCAGTTCGCGGAATTCGCCTTCCCCGGCGCGGAGAAGCCGGTGCTGCGCGGAATCCGATTCCAGGTCACGCCCGGTACCACCACTGCCATCGTCGGTTCGACCGGCGCGGGCAAGACCACGCTGATCAACCTGATCCCGCGCCTGATCGACGTCACCGACGGCGCGGTCTATCTCGGCGGCACCGATGTGCGCCACCTCGACCTCGAACTCCTGCGCGGTGGCATCGGATTGGTGCCGCAGAAGGCCTACTTGTTCTCCGGCACCGTCGCGACCAACCTGCGCTACGGCAAGCCAGAGGCCACCGACGAAGAGCTCTGGCACGCGCTCGAGGTCGCCCAGGCCGCCGATTTCGTGCGGGAGATGCCGCAGGGTCTGGACACTCCGGTCGCCCAGGGCGGCACCACGGTGTCGGGCGGTCAGCGCCAGCGGCTGTGTATCGCCCGCGCGCTGGTGCGCAAGCCGCGCATCTACCTGTTCGACGATTCGTTCTCCGCGCTCGATGTCGCCACCGACGCCCGGCTGCGCGCCGCGCTGAAGCCCGAGACCGCCGACGCCTCGGTGATCATCGTGGCCCAGCGGATCCAGACCATTCGCGATGCCGACCAGATCGTCGTCCTCGAAGACGGCGCGATGGCGGGCATCGGCACCCATGACCAATTGATGCAGCGCTGCTCGGAGTACCGCGAGATCGTCGAGTCCCAGCTGAGCGTGGAGGAAGCCCGATGAGGCCAGGTGGACCCGTACCCGGAGCTCCGGGTACGAAGGCCAAGTCGTTCCGTCCATCGCTGAAGCGACTGGTGGGCAGGCTGGCTCCCGAGAAGTTCACCGTCGGGGTGATCGTCGGGCTGGTGATCACGTCTGTGGTGCTCAATACGCTCGGCCCGTATCTGCTCGGCAAGGCGACGAACCTGGTGTTCGACGGTTTCGTCGGTAAGCAGCTCGAACCCGGACTCACCAAGGACCAGACCGTCGAGCTGCTGCGCAGGCAGGGCGAGAACACCCGCGCCGACATGCTCTCGGCGATGAACGTCATCCCGGGTACCGGCATCGACTTCGACGCCGTCGGCCGCGTGCTGATGCTCGTGCTCGCGCTGTATGTGGCCGCCGCGGTATTCGGCTGGCTGCAGGGTTATCTGCTCAATATCGCCATCAACCGGACCGTGAAGCGGTTGCGCGACGAGGTGGAGCAGAAGCTGCACCGGCTGCCGCTGCGCTACTTCGACACCTCACCGCGCGGTGACGTGCTCAGCCGCGTCACCAACGACGTCGACAATGTCTCGCAGAGCTTGCAGCAGACGATGAGTCAGCTACTGGTCTCGCTGTTCTCCGTGATCGGCATCCTGATCATGATGTTCTGGATCTCGCCGCTGCTGGCGCTGATCGCGCTGCTCACCGTGCCCGCCGCCATCGTGGTCACCGCGCAGATCGCCAAGCGATCCAAGCCGCACTTCGTCAACCAGTGGAAATTCACCGGTGAGGTGAACTCCTCGGTGGAAGAGGCCTACACCGGCCACGAGATCATCACCGCGTTCGGTCGCGGGCGCGAGGTCGGCGAGGAATTCGATCAGCGCAACCAGAAGCTCTACGACGCGAGCTTCAAGGCGCAGTTCATCTCCGGCCTGATCATGCCGGCCATCATGTTCCTCGGGAACGTGAACTTCGTGTTCATCGCGCTGGTCGGCGGGCTGCGGGTGGCCACCGGCAACCTGTCGCTCGGTGATGTGCAGGCGTTCATCCAGTACTCGCGCCAGTTCAGTCAGCCGCTCACCCAGATCGGTGCGATGGCGAACCTGCTGCAGTCCGGCGTCGCCTCGGCGGAGCGGATCTTCGAGATCCTCGATGCCGAGGAGCAGAGTCCCGATCCGCTGGTCGAGAACTCGCGTCCGGTTGATCGCGGGCGGGTGGAGTTCGAGGCGGTGTCCTTCGGCTACGACCCGGAGACGCCTGTCATCGAGCGGCTTTCGCTGGTCGCCGATCCCGGTCATGTGGTCGCCATCGTGGGCCCGACCGGCGCGGGCAAGACCACGCTGGTGAACCTGCTGATGCGCTTCTACGAACTCGACGCGGGCACCATCGCGATCGATGACGTCGACATCACCACCATCACCCGCGACCACCTGCGCTCGCGCATCGGCATGGTGTTGCAGGACACCTGGCTGTTCAAGGGCACCATCCGCGAGAACATCGCCTACGGCAACCCGACGGCATCGGAGGCCGACATCCAGGCCGCGGCCCGCGCTGCCTACGTCGACCGGTTCGTGCACTCGCTGCCCAACGGCTACGACACGGTCATCGACGAAGAGGGCGGCGGGGTGAGCGCGGGCGAGAAGCAGCTGATCACGATCGCCCGCGCGTTCCTGGCCAAGCCGTCGATCCTGATCCTGGACGAGGCGACCAGCTCGGTCGACACCCGCACCGAGTCGCTGGTCCAGCACGCCACCGCGGCCCTGCGCCGCGATCGCACCAGCTTCGTGATCGCGCATCGGCTTTCGACGATTCGTGACGCGGATCTGATCGTCGTGATGGACAAGGGGCGCATCGTCGAACACGGCACCCACGACCGGCTGCTCGCCGAGCGCGGACCGTACTACAACCTGTACAACGCCCAGTTCGCGGCCGCCCAATAACACCCTGGCACGATGGGCCCGTGGCAGACAGCAGTGAGTTCTCCTTCGAAGTAGGCACCCGTCTCGACGGGGGCAGGCATGGCCGGACCGGGGTGATCTCCACCCCGCACGGTGAGATCGCCACGCCTGCTTTCATTCCGGTGGGGACGAAGGCTTCGGTGAAGGCCGTGCTGCCGGAGACGATGAAGGAGATCGGGGCACAGGCGCTGCTGGCCAATGCCTATCACCTGTACTTGCAGCCCGGCGCCGATGTCGTCGATGAGGCGGGTGGGCTCGGCAAGTTCATGAACTGGTCAGGGCCCACCTTCACCGACAGCGGCGGGTTCCAGGTGATGTCACTGGGGGTCGGGTTCAAGAAGGTCCTCGCGATGGAGGCCGTGGACATCCGGTCCGACCAGGTGATCGCGGCGGGCAAGGAGCGGCTGGCCACCGTCGACGACGACGGGGTCACCTTCCGTTCGCACCTGGACGGTTCCAAGCATCGCTTCACGCCCGAGGTGTCGATGGGGATCCAGCACGAGTTGGGGGCCGACATCATGTTCGCCTTCGACGAGCTGACCACGTTGATGAATACCCGTGGCTATCAGGAGAAGTCGTTGCAGCGCACGCACGAGTGGGCGCAGCGCTGCATCGACGAACACGAACGGCTCACCGCCGTCCGCGGTCATCGGCCGTATCAGGCGCTGTTCGCGGTGATCCAGGGCGCGCAGTACGAAGACCTGCGGCGCAAGGCTTGTCGTGAGCTGGAGACGATCCGTGGAAATGGCGGTACGGAATTCGACGGTTACGGCATCGGCGGAGCTCTGGAGAAGCACAATCTCGGCACGATCGTCGGGTGGTGCAGTGATGAGCTGCCCGAGGACAAGCCGCGTCACATGCTGGGGATCAGCGAGCCGGAGGACATGTTCACCGCGATCGAGAACGGCGCCGACACCTTCGACTGCGTCAATCCGTCTCGGGTGGCGCGCAACGCCGCGATCTATGTCGACGAGGGGCGTTTCAACATCAACACCGCCCGGTTCCGCCGGGATTTCACCCCGATCGACGAGAACTGCGACTGCTACACCTGCGCCCACTACACCCGCGCCTACCTGCATCACCTGTTCAAGGCCAAGGAAATGCTGTCGGCCACGCTGTGCACAATTCACAACGAGCGCTTCACGATTCGCCTCGTCGACCGGATCAGGGCCAGCATCGAGGGCGGCTACTTCGATGAGTTCAAGAAGGAGTTCTTGGGCCAGTGGCGGGGCCGGATCAAGGTGCCGGGGGAGTAGGGCTCTCCCGGGCCCTCCGGGTAGGGACACGTAGGTGTTGCCCTACCCGGTCGGGTCGACGGCTAGTCGTGCAGCGCGTCCAGTTTCGCGGGGGCGTAGGTCGGTTCGGTCTTCTTGAGGATCGCGATGACGCGGTAGGTGATCGGCAGCACCAGGATCTCGCACAGCGTCTTCCACAGGAAGCCGACGATGACGAAGTTGATGAACGACTGCCAGGTGTTGATGCCGATGGCGGTGGCGGCGATCGAGCAGAAGATCAGGGTGTCGGCGAACTCGCCGACGACGGTGGAGCCGATCAGGCGAGCCCACAGGTGCTTTTCCTTGGTGCGTTCTTTGATAAGCACCAACGTGACCGAGTTCAGCAGCTGGCCGACGAAGTAGCCGGCGAGGCCTGCCAGCACCAGCTGGGGGGTGGTGCCGAGGACCGTACGGAAGGCTTCCTGGTTTTCGTAGAACCCGGCGGCGGGGAGCCGGATGGCCACGGCGAAGCAGGCGACGGTCAGCAGCAGCGCGGCGAAACCGGTGTAGATGGCATGGCGGGTGGCGCGGAAGCCGTAGACCTCGCTGAGCACGTCGCCGAGGATGTAGGCCAGCGGGAACAGGAAGAAGGCGCCGTCGGTCGCGATCGGCAGGACCTGGATCGGGCCGAGCATCACCGAACTGTCGGTGAAGAACTCCACACCCTTGGTGGCGCAGATATTGGAGATGATCAGCGTCGCGGTGAACATGGCGACGATTACCGGATAGAACCCCCGCGCAACCTGGGCGAATGCCGCATGGTCCGGCGCGGGGTGCCCAGATTCAGCTGGTTTGTCGAGCGAGTTTGTATCAGTCACGGCGCTTATTCTCCCAAGGAAGCGATGCGTCACGATGGCTGGTTGTGGAATACGCTGTCGTTATGACGAATCCCGGCGATTCCGACGAGTGGTGGAAGCAGTACGGCGGCTCCGGCGTGTCGCCGGAGTCCGGCGCGCCGGGTTCGGTGCCGCAGCATCCGACCGCCCAGCCGTCGCAGCCTCCCAATTACCCGTCGTCGCCGCAGTATCCCCAGCAGCCGGCGCCGCCACCCTCGCAGCCGCAGTACCCGCAGCAGCCACCGTCGCAGCCGCAGTACCAGCAGCCCAACCAGCCGCAATATCCGCAGCAGCCGCCCGCCTATGGGCAGCCGCCGCAATACGGCGGAGGTTATCCGGCCGCAGGTGCCTACCAGCCGTACGGGCAGTACCCGCAGCCGCAGGGCACCAACGGGCTGGCGATCGGCGCGCTGGTCTCCTCGCTGATCGGCCTGTGCAGCTGTGGCATCGGCGCGATCGTGGGCATCATCCTCGGCGTGATGGCGCTCAACCAGATCAAGGAGCGCGGCGGCGAAGGTAAGGGCATGGCGCAGGCGGGCATCTGGATCGGTGTCGCCGCGATCGTGGGCTGGACGCTCTACATTCTCTTCTTCGTCGTGCTCGGCATCGCCGGTGGACTGGATTCGTCCACGACCTACTGACCTCGAAACGAAAACAGGGGCGCTTCCGGATTTCGGAAGCGCCCCTGTTGTTTTCGTCAGGTGAAGGGAATCAGCCCTTGACGACCTGCGTGCCGCCGGCGAACTTGTCGTGCCAGCCCTGCTTGTTCGGGTCGTTGCTGATCGTGACCATGATGTAGATCGCCAGGCCGAGGCTGACGAGCCCGCCGACGCAGGGGATCAGACCGACGATGGTGAACAGGTTGCGCTTGAGAGACTGCTCAGGCGTCAGGCTCGGCGCACCACCGGGGGCGAGCACGCGCAGGCCGAGGATCTTCTTGCCCAGAGTCTGACCCTGCTGCGTGACCTCCATGGCCACGAAGTAGCCGTAGACGGCGAGCGAGAAGACCAGACTGGTGATGATCTGGCCACCGGTGCCGCTGCCGACGATGAGGCCGAGAACGATCGCGGCGGGGATACCGATGATCAGGTAGTCGATCACACGCGCACCGATCCGGATCCCCAGATCCGCGGGCTGCACGCCGCCGAAGTTCTGCTGCTGACCGTACCCACCCTGCGGGTAAGCCTGCTGCTGACCGTACGGGTCCTGCCCGTAGGCCGGCTGCTGCTGGCCGTAGGGGTCCGGCTGGCCGTAACCGGGCTGGGGTGCGCCGCCGTGTCCGGGCTGGCCGTACGGCTGCTGCTGGCCGTAGCCGGGCTGCGGCTGCTGCTGGCCGTAGGGGTCCTGGCCGTAGCCGCCGGGCTGACCGCCCTGCGGGTACTGGTTGGGGTCGTAACCACCGCTGGTCATAATCTCAGTCCTCGTTTTGATCTTCTAGATCGGTCAATGCGTACGTTACGGACATCCCTCTGGTCGGAACAACCCGATAGGCTCGAGTATCCACGGTTTCTCAGGGATGCGTGTGGGGTCGAAAACTTCGCGTAGCTCGGCAGTAGTCCGTGCGGAATATCCGAGTGACTCCGCGATCGCCGCCACTACGTCCCCGGGTGTGTGACCCAGGGCACGTTGGTCCGAAAGGCTCACGGCCCCATCACGTTTGGCAAGCCGCTTGCCCTCTTCGTTGAGCACGAGCGGTACGTGGGCGTAGGTCGGGGCGGTGAGTCCGAGCAGCTCCGCGAGATAGGCCTGGCGCGGGGTGGACGGTAGTAGGTCCTCACCGCGAACCACCTGGTCAACGCCTTGCGCGGCATCGTCGACCACGACGGTGAGGTTGTAGGCGGGGATACCGTCGCCGCGGCGCAGCACCAAATCGTCGACGGCGCCCCGATATCGGCCGTGCAGCAGATCGGTGATCTCGTACTCGGTCACCTCGGCGCGCAATCGCACTGCGCCGGTGCGTCCTTCGGCCCGCTTGGCCGCGCGCTCTTCTCGGCTCAGCCGGCGGCAGGTGCCGGGGTAGGCGCCCATCGGCCCGTGTGGCGCCGTGGCGGCCTGCTGGATTTCGCGTCTGGTGCAGAAACATTCATAGGTGCGCCCGGCGGCGGTCAGTTCGGCGACGGCGGCGGCGTATACCGGCAGCCGGTCGGATTGGTAGACCACCGGACCGTCCCAATCGATGCCGATCGCGGCGAGGTCGTCGAGCTGGCGCTCGGCGGCGCCCGGCCGAACCCGGTCCAGATCGTCGACCCGCATCAGGAACTCGCGCCCCGAGGTTCGCGCGAAAAGCCAGGCGAGCACCGCGGTACGCAGGTTTCCCACGTGCAGCTCGCCTGAAGGGCTCGGCGCGTAGCGGCCCGCGCCTCGACTCGTTGGCACGCCTCGATCCTAGGTGGGCTCTCGGCACAGCCGCGTCCGCAGCCGTTCCTCGGCGATGGCGTCACCGGTATCGAGCGCGACGAGCAGCTCCTGCGCGTGCGCGATGAGCCCGGCACGGTCGACATCGTGCTGCTGGGCATTCGCCGGATACGACCCGAGCCGCTCACTCGCGCGGCGCAGCAGAGTACCCGCGCCTTTGGCGTTGCCCCGCTGGATGTGGGTGAGGCCGACGGCGTATTGGGCCAGCCCCTGCCAGAGCATCCGCTCGGCAACCGGCCCGTTCTTCCATGCGGCCTCCAATACCTCGTGGGCATTGAATGCCAATCCGTCGTCCAGCAGTTGCTGAGCGAAGGTGAGAGTTTGCTGGGGCCCGAGCTCGAGATCGTCGGGAATTCGGGCGACTCCGGCACTGCCGGGAGGCAGCGGTCGGCCGAGTCGGTCGCGGGGGCGGTCGTTACGGGCACGACCTGCGGTGTCACGGTCACGGGAGATCATTCCCCCATGATCCACGCCTGCCCTCGATGGTGCTCATGTGACTGCTGAGGCACTCGAGAAATTGACGTATCACGGACTAATCACATGGAAGTAAATCGGGATGTGTCAACCGGATCCGGAATGGGTAAGAGGCCTGGCAATGCCCCCGCAAACGTGAAGCTTCGCAAGCTTGGCAAAACGATATGGGAAAGCAAATTCTCTTCCGCAACATTGCGGAAGACCTGCTAGTGTTTCTTCCGCGGGGGCAGCCCCCGGAGGCGGAAACGCCTCGATGCGCTGGTTCGTGCCGGTCGGTTGCGCGCGCCGTGTGGCAGTGCCTTGTGTGCCACGAAGTAACTCATCGGTCGCGCCGGATTTCGGAATGTTGCAACGATTCCAGGAGTTATCCCTTCTTCTCGATGAACAAAGGAGCAAGTGCCGTGGAAGTTGATGTGACCGACGCTGTGTGGCGGAAGAGCACCTACAGCGGACCCGATGGGAACTGCGTCGAAGTAGCCTTTCTCGCCGGCGGCGATATCGCCGTTCGCGACACCAAGGATCGCGGTCGCGGACCCGTGCTGGCCTTCGGTCCGAGGCAGTGGCGAGCCTTTCTCGCCGATGTCACCGCGGGAGAGTTCGCGCGCGGCTGAGCCGCCACATGCATCTCGAATGGGCAATACCGGCCCCGAGTCGAGCGGACTCGGGGCCTTCTCAGTGACCTCGGCGGGTTGGCCTATCGTGGCCGGATGACCACGATGGCCGCGCGCGACGCGACGATGTTCTGGCTGTCGCGCCGCACCACCAACGATGTGTTCCTGCTCTACTCTTTCGCCGAAACCGATACCGCCACTGACGAACTCCGCGCTTTCGTCGCCGCGCGTGTCGCACGCATTCCGGATCTGCGGATCCGGTTACAGGAGATACCGGGCGATCTCGGCTATCCGCGCTGGGTTCCGGCCGAATTCACGTCCCAGCAATTCGTGCACCATCGGCCGGACGGCCTGTCATGGCACGCGCTGCTCGCGGATCTGGGCGAACTCCTGGGAACCGGTGTCGTCGCGACCGAATATCCCTGGCGCATCCACGTTTTCCGGGCGGTCCACGCTGCGCCGAGGTCGGCGGGGCCCGTTGTGGTGGTGGTGCTGCAGCTTTCGCACGCGCTCGCCGACGGCACCCGTGCCGCCGCGATCGCACGAGCGCTCTTCGGGACAGCTGTGGATGACGCTGTTGTCCACAGCACACCCGGTGCGCCTGTGGACAACTCGGCATATCACCCGGTCGGACCTGCTAAAACTCCCACACATCCTGTGGATTCCTGTGGACAACCCTGTGGATGGATTGCCCGCCGGGTAGATCCGAGAGTGCTTGGAGTGCTGCGCTTTCCCGGTCAGCTCGCCACCACGGCCTGGCGCGGGCGGGCCGCATACCTGGCACAGCGGGAATTGGCGGACCGGACGGGGGGGGGCGGGGGTGTCGCGGGCGCGCGCGCGCCGAGAGCCCCCGGGGCGCTCACCCGCGCGCGCGGGGGCGCGCGCCCACC
>NZ_JBHXNJ010000026.1:0-56682 GCF_042719655.1 Nocardia sp. NPDC058518 | reverse complement strand
CCGCGCCACCCCCCCCCCCGGGCGGGGGGGGGGGGGCCCCCACGCCGGCCTCGCGCTTTTCGGCGCCCCCCGCGGCGCGGGGGTCTGCCCCCGGCCCCCGCAACCGGATTCGCACCGTGCGCGCTGAACCCGGCCGCCGCTGTCGTCGACCACACGGTGCGAATGCTGGTCGTCGATGTGGACGACCTCCGCATTCCGGGCAAAACCGTCACTGTTGTTGCATTGACGGCGATTTCGCGTGCGCTGGCCGACTACCTCGCCGAGTGCGGCGAGCGGCCGGAACGGCTGGGGACGGCCCTGCCGATGGCACTTCCGGCGCCGAGCCCGGCGCGCAACAACTACCGCGGACTGTCCATCGACCTGCATGTCAACGAACCCGACCTGCGCATTCGCGCGAATCTCATCGCCGATGAACTCGCCGCCCGGCGCGAACGAGCGCTGAATCCGCTGCTTTCCGCACAGGATCGAGTCGGTGAGGTGGTCCCCGCTGTCCTGGCGGTACGCGATGTCGACCGTGCCGACCTGGACAACGTTCCAGCGACGCTCGACGGCAACACCGTTGTCTCCAGCGTCTACCGCGGTCCGGCTGACCTCGCCTTCGCAGGGGCTCCGGTCCTGTTCACCGGCGGTTTCCCTGCCCTCGGCAGTGTCATGCACCTGACCCACGGCGTCCACGGAATCGGCGAAACCATCACACTGTCAGTGCATTCCGATCCGCGGGTCGTGCCCGATCCCGACCGCTACCTGCAACTGCTCGCCGAGTCACTCGACGCGGTGGTCGCCGCGCACCGCTGATCCGCGCCCGGTTTCACCGAATTCGGCCGGGGCCGGTGCTGTTTCCCGCCCGGTTCAGCTCGGCACCCACCGCCAGCAGTGCCGAGTGCAACGCCGTCGCCGGATCTGTTCCAGCGGCTTCGCCCTCGATCACACCGTCGATCCGGAACGGGCAGAAGTACCCGGTTCCGCTGTCGCCCTGGTGCGGTCGCCCGATCTCGATGAGCGGGCCCTTTCGGTGTGCCGCGGCGATCGCCGTCGCGAGCGCCGCATCGGCGGCCCGCGGATCACGTCGACGAGCGACGGCTAGCGCGGGCGTCGATTGCGCGTGCACCCGCTCGTACCAGGCGATCACCTCGAAAGAGGCTGCTCGCGTGCCGGTTTCGTAGTGGCCGAGCGCCGCCCTGCTGTAGGGAACGCGCGTGGCCAACGCGGCCAGCGACAATCCCGCCTCTTCCCGCAGTCGCCGCAACCGAGCTCCGACGATGCCGTTCCCCTGCTCGCCCCGACTGGACATGGACTCATCGTAGAGAACTGTAGACGTTTGTAGACGCTTTTTGCTGTCCAAAAGGTCTTGACGGCGACCATACTTTTCGTGGCGGCTTGGTGACCACAATACCGCGCCACTCGTGCAAGCACTGACTCGTTCGGAGGGGAACCGATGGAGATCTTTCTGTGGATTGCTGTGGGGCTGTTCGTGTTCGGGGCGCTGAGCCGCTACCTACTACTGCTGCCGCCCGAAGACCACGGGCGCCCGAGCGTCGCCGAGATCCGGCGGCGGCTTCAGGCCGAGCGCGAGGGGCCGGGCCACGACTCGACACTGCCGTCGGTGCGCAGCATTTCCGCCAGCAGCTTTTCGGCATCGGACTTCTCCCGTGCGAGGACGCTCCAGCCGCGCACCAGACCGTCGGGGCCCGCCTTCGTCGTCCACGAGCCGACGGCGTGAGCACCCTGGGGATGGAGCGAGTAGTAGATGGTGCCCACCGGGAACGCGATATCCATACCGCGCACCCAGCCGGTGAGCGCCTCGCCCTCCCATACGCGCATCTCGCCACGCACCTGAGTGCCCGGATCCGACTCGGGCGCAGGCGATTCAGCGGCCGAGTCGAGCATCAGATGGTCGCCCTCGTGCCGGATGGTCACCGCCGCTACCTCGACCTCGTCCGGGTGGTTCGCCGGTTTCTGCCAGGCTGCCCACCAGTGACCCGCCAGGTCGACGCGGTTGTCCACGATGCCGGCCAGCTCCGCCAGCGAGACCTGCAACGCGTCGGCCAACCGGACCGCGACCGGCAGCGTCGGCGACTGCTCCTCGGACTCGTACCTGGTGATCTGGCGCGAGCTCACCCCGATCGCGGTGGCCAGCGCGGGCTGCGAGAGCCCGAGCAGCCTGCGCCGCTCCTGGATCACCTTCCCCGTCCCGGTGTTCATACAGTCATCGCCTCCATTGCCTGCCCCTCCCGTCACACCCTGCTGGACACATCCGCACCAGACCCGCCGCCATCGCGGGCGGCCACCCTCCGTCACGAAGAGCACTGGCGCGCCGCACATGCCGACTGTGTGGCCGATTCTTCCATTTCTTCGCTCCAGCAGGCCCGTTTCGTGCTGACTCAGCACAACGGATGCGGTCCGCGCTGTCTCCAGCACCTGGCAGCGACGGCTTACAGCACCGGATTGATCGACGACATCTGACCCTACGGCTCGACCTGGAACCTCGCCACGCGCTCCTCGCCGGCCGAATCCGGACCCGACACGTTGACGAACTGATTGCGAGAAGGCGAAGGTCCTGCGATCGCCGTTACCGTCGAGGTATGAGTGCGGACCCCTTGGCGGAAGGCGACGGCGCCACTGTTCTCGAGCGCCCAGGTCTGCGCCATCGATGGTGGCGATTGCGCAGGCCGTTCGTGTTGCCGTCGCAGCGGGCCACCGCCGACAACATCGTCGCCGCGCCGACCCCGCTGCAACCGATCGACCTCGGCGACGACGCCGAGGTGTCGCAGGTACTCGACCTCGCGGTGCGGGTGGGTGAGGTGGTGCTGTCCGCGGGCACCGGTGTCGGTGACACCTCCGCGCAGGTCCGCTTCATCGCCTCGACCTACGGACTGAACAGCTGCGATATCGATGTCACCTTCGACGCGATCCGCATCTGGGCCGATCGCGGGCCCAGCCTGCCACCGGCCAGCGATATGCGCGTCGTGAAATACCGTTCGCTCGACTTCACGCGGTTGGCCGCGGTCGACCGGCTCACGCGCCGCATCCGCAGCCAGATCGTCCCCGTCGACCAGGCGCACGCCGCCCTCGACGAGCTGATCTCCTCGCGACACCCCTACCCGCGCTGGGTGTCGACGGCGGGCTGGTCGCTGCTGGCGGCGGCGATCGCGGTGCTACTCGGTGGTGGGTTCGTCCTGGCCGCGATCAGTTTCGCGACCACCGCGGTGATCGATGTGGTGAACCGGTTCCTGCATCAGCTCGGGCTACCGATGTTCTTCCAGCACATGATCGGTGGTGTCATCGCCACCATCCCGGCCATCGCGCTCGCCTCGATCAGTGATCACTGGAGATCCGATGCGGCGCTGATCGTCGCCGCGGGCATCACGGTGCTGCTGTCGGGTCAGCAGTTGGTGGGTTCGGTGCAGGACGCCATCACCGGCGCGCCGATCACCGCGGCTGCCCGCATGCTCGAAGTGGTGATGATGACCGGCGGCATCGTCGCGGGCATCGGTCTCGCCCTGCGGATTTCGACGATGATGGGCATCGCGGTGCCGGAGATCGCGGCGAGTGCGGGCCGCGACACCGAGTATCTGGCGATCAAACTGGCGGCCGGTGCGGTCGCGGCGATCGCCTTCGCGCTGGCCTGTTACGCCGAGCGGCGGGCGCTGTTCGCGGCCGGGCTCAGCGGTGCGGGCGGCACGATGGCCTTCCTCGGCGCGCAGGACATCGGCTTCGGGCCGGTGGTGTCGTCGGGGCTGGCGGCCATCCTGATCGGTCTCGCCGGTGGTCTGATGGCGCGTCGCGCGCTCACGCCACCCCTGGTCGTCGCGGCGGCCGGTATCACCCCGCTGCTGCCGGGTCTGAAGGTGTATCGCGGGCTGTATGCCCTGCTCGAGGACGAAACGCTGCTCGGGTTCGGGCAGATCCTCGCTGCGTTCGGTGTCGGCTGCGCGCTGGCCGCGGGCGTCATCCTGGGTGAATGGTTCGACCGCTTGCTGAGTCGCCGCGGTGCGCCGCGCGACTTCGATCCGACCTACACCAGCGACCGATGAACTCCGACGAGCGTGCGGGCCTAGATCTGCACGAGGGTGCGTGGCCCGTCGGCCGCCGTCTCGGCGGGCGCCGGGTCCTGGACACGCGGTTTGCCTGCCGCCCAGCGCATCTGGCTGCGGGCCGCGGGTGCCTCGGTGGCCGAGGGGATGACCAGCAGCGCGAGCGCGGCGCCGTTGCTGCCGACCACGTGCATGATGCGCGCGGCCTGTTCGTTGGAGGCTGTGCTGTCACCGGATTCGCTGGTGGTCCAGTCGAATCCGAGCCGCGCCAGCTTGCCGATCCGCGGTCCGACCGCGGTCACCAACTGGTGCAACTCGGTCATCGGCTGGTCGGTTCGCGGCCACCAGGCGCCGTCGATCGGCCCCGTGGTGGCTGTGCGGTCACGCAGCATCAGCCGGATCGGCCCGGACGCGTCGCGCCCGATGCTCGTTTCTGGTGATGTATTCACTTCGTTCTTGTACTTTCTGATTTCTGTGCGATCGAGACCGCTCGCGGCATCGACCGGCGCGGTCCGAAGACGGACCGGCGCGAAGGCTGGGGTACCCACTGCGCAGCGTCATCATGCTCCGCACTGTGTCGGCACGCACATTGATGTTGGGGCGGCGACGACGGCTGTGGGTGTGGTGGGGGTCTCCCGCACCATCGGGGCTCACTCTACGGAAGCCCACTGACAGATCCACCGATTAAACGAACAGGGCCCCGACCGGCGAACCGATCAGGGCCCTGCTGTTGCGGAGGATAGGGGATTTGAACCCCTGAGGGCGTTAACCCAACCCGCGTTCCAGGCGAGCGCCATAGGCCACTAGGCGAATCCTCCGTGGAGCAGCATAGCGGGTCGCAGGGGGTCGATGCCAAACCGGGCCCATGCGACCGGTTCTGACCTGCTACTTCTTCAAAGCCGCAAGTACCTTGCGGACCTGCGCCTCGGCGGCGGTGCGCATGGCGGCCTTGTCGGCGGTGCGCGTTGTCGACACCTCGATCTCCACCTTCACCGAGATGTTGCTGTCGTGCGCGGCCACCACGACGGAGTAGTCGCTCGGGATGGAGCCGTAGATGTGCTGCTCGGTGGCGTAGTACGCCTCCGTGCCGAGACCGCTCACCGCTCCCTGGTCGTAGTCCTTGCCGGTGGTCTTGGTGTCGTAGCCCTTCCAGCGCGCATAGTCGGACTCGGTCTCGCTCTCGGTCTTGAACTCGACCTCGAGCCCCAAGCTCGCGGCGTTGGCGTTGCGACCCGACTCCTTGTTATTGGCATCGCAGTCGTAGGAGCCGCCACCGATGTACTCCGACGGTCCGCGCTCGGTGTGGGTGGTGGTCTCGCGCGTGGACGACCACTGGTTCAGCACGGTGAGATCGACCAGGTCGCAGGCGTTCTTGCCGTCTTTGTAGACGTAGCTGCCCGCCCATTTCTCCGGATCGGGTCCGAAGGGGTTGTCCTCGACCTTGTTAGCCGTGAACGCGATCAGCCCGATCACGAGAACGCCCACCGCGACGATGGCGCCACCGACGATCCACCACACCGCCTTGTTGCCAGAGGAAGGCGGCCGCGGCGGTGCGCCCCACTGCGGGCGCGGCGCCTGATAGGCGCCCGCTTGCGGATGCGCGAACTGCTGCGGCTGCGCGAACTGCTGAGGTTGCGCGAACGGTTGTGGGTTCGCGCCGCTCTGGTACGGCCCGGGCGGCGCGGTATAGGGCTGGGGGTTCGCGCCGCTTTGATAAGGCGTCGGCGGTGCGGTGTAGGGGCCGGGCGCGCCGATATTGCCGCGCAGCACCGTCGGGTCGGCTTGCGCGGGGTTCTGAACTGCGCCTTCGCCTGGTCGTTCCCACCACGCGACGGTGGGGTCGGACGGCGGCACGCCGTCGCCGGGTGGTTGCTGATTCGGGCCGGTCACGATCGGGCCCCCCTCTCCAGTCTTGGGGAACACCGAACCCCCCGCTGCCGATATCGGATAGATCGTAGCCAGCGTCACCGTCGGCGCGGTGGTTATACGGCTGCGTACACTCGAGTATCGACTGGTCGGGTGTGGTCGTCGCTGGATGGATATGAGGTGGAACACGTCGTGGGTACCGCGCGAACTCCCCGGGTCAGATGGGTCGAGGAAGGGCTGGCCGTGCTGGCGTCCTCGGGCGTCGACGCCGTCCGGATCGAGGCGCTGGCCAAACGCATCGGCGTGACAAAAGGTGGGTTCTACGGCTACTTCGCCGACCGCGACGCACTGCTCACCGCGATGCTCGACGTGTGGGAGAGCGAGGCGACCGACCAGGTGCTCGAGCGCGTCGAGCACGCGGGCCTCGACCCCAAGACCAAGGCGCGGGTGGCCGGGCTGCTCACGTTCTCCAGCAATCGGCTGCTCCCGATCGACCTCGCGATCCGCGACTGGGCCCGCCGCGACGACGACGTCGCCGAACGCCTGCGCCGCGTCGACAACGCGCGAATGGCATTGCTGCGCGAGACAATCGGCGTGTTCTGCGAAGATCCCGATGAGGTGGAAGCCAGGAGCCTGCTCGCCTTCTGCGCCACCATCGGCAGCCACTTCCTGGCAGCCGACCACGACGGCCGCACTCGCGTCGAGGTACTCACCCGTGCCGCCGACCTGCTGTTCGAAGACCGGAATCGCTAGTAGTGAGAACAACCGCTACACTGGCCGACGGATCCCGCGCGGCGAGCATCCTGTGAACTCCCCCAGGGCCGGAAGGCAGCAAGGGTCAACGGGCTCTGCCGGGTGCGCGGGGTCCCCTTTAGTTTCAGGGGACCCTCCTCCGACTGATCGGCCTACGCACCTTCGCAGCGTGCGAGCCTGATCCGGGCCCGGATACCCCGCCGATTCCGAGCAACCTCCGGGTAACGTTGCGGGTGTCAGCACGCACAGCGTGCACTCCCCTTGCTGCTTCGAAAGGCTGCCCAGGATGCCCCGGCAAACGCAGATCGGTTTGATGAGCCACGAGGAACTCGTGTCCGAGCACGAGTCCCAGACCGCGAACTACGCGACGCTCAAAACTGAGAAGCTCACGCTGGATCTCACCCGAGGTAAGCCGTCGCCGGAACAACTCGACCTGTCCTCGTCGCTGCTCTCCTTACCCGGCGACGGCGACTTCCGCGACAGCTCGGGAACCGACTGCCGCAACTACGGCGGCCTCACCGGCCTGCCGGAACTACGCGCGATCTTCGGCGAACTACTCGGCATCCCCGTCGAGCGACTGCTGGCGGGCAACAACGCAAGCCTCGAGATCATGCACGACCTCATCGTGTTCTCGATGCTCTACGGCACCCCCGACTCGCCACGTCGCTGGGTCGACGACGAGCCGATCAAGTGGCTGTGTCCGGCGCCCGGGTACGACCGCCACTTCGCCATCACCGAGGCACTCGGCATCGAGATGATCACCATCCCGATGCGCCACGACGGCCCCGACACCCACGCCATCGCGACGCTGCTGGCCGACGATCCGCAGATCAAGGGCCTGTGGGCGGTGCCGAACTACTCCAATCCCACCGGCGTCGTCTACTCCGAAGAGATTGTCCGCGAACTGGTTTCGATGCCCGCCGCGGCGCCGGACTTCCGCCTGTTCTGGGACAACGCCTACGCGGTGCACCCGCTCACCGACATCGCGGCGCCGGTCATCGACGTACTCGGTCTGGCCGCGGCGGCGGGCAACCCGAACCGTCCGCTGGTGTTCGCGTCGACCTCCAAGATCACCTTCGCCGGCGCGGGCGTGAGCTTCTTCGGATCGTCGCAGGCCAATATCGACTGGTACCTGTCGCACGCCTCGAAGAAGAGCATCGGTCCCGACAAGCTCAACCAGCTGCGCCACCTGCGCTTCTTCACCGACGCCGAGGGTGTGCGTGAGCACATGCAGAAGCATCGCGCGCTGCTCGAACCCAAGTTCGCGCTCGTGCGCCGCATCCTGGAAGACCGCCTCGGCGCCTCGAAGGTGGCGTCGTGGACCGAGCCCAAGGGCGGCTACTTCATCAGCCTCGACGTGCTCGACGGCACCGCGTCCCGGGTGATCGCCCTGGCCAAGGAGGCGGGCATCGCGCTCACCGCCGCGGGCTCGGCCTTCCCGTACAGCAAGGATCCCGAGGACAAGAACATCCGCATCGCCCCCAGTTTCCCGCAGCTGCCGGAACTGGAGAAGGCGATGGACGGACTCGCGACCTGCGTGCTCCTCGCCGCCACGGAAAAGCTCCTGAAGGGCTGAATTATCGGAGCGCTGGCGCGCTCGAGGCGTGGCCCTTCGGGCCCCTGATCTTCCCTCCCTCCGGGTACTCCTTCGTCGCGCCCTCCGGTCAGTCCAGATCAGGGCGGGCCCCGCCCTTGGTACGGACACATAGGTGTGGGGCTACCAAGAAAGGTGTCCGCGGGGCAGGCCTCAAGTTGGTTTGTGGACCAGGGCGCCGAACAGGGTGACGGAGATGTGGATGTCGCCTCGGTCGGCGCCGGTCTGTAGGTCGGCGAGGAGCTGGTCGCGGTCGGCCGGGGTGATCACCCCGCGCAGGACGGTCAGGTCCGCGATCCGGCGCACCAGGGCGCCCGCGCCGACCGTGCGGTCCTGGACCAGTGCGTGCGAGCCGATCTCGTCGATCACCAGCCCGGTGCCGCTGAGCAGTCCGGCGAGCCGGCGACCCGACAGCGGGTTGGTGGTCGAGGAGATCAGGGTGTCGATCACCGCGCTCACCACCCGCGGGTCGCCAGGATGGACGATCGCCGTCGCCCAATCGCAGTCCACCACCACCGCGCGCCCACCGGGCCGCAGCACCCTGGCGATCTCGGCCGCCGCCCGTGCGGGTGCGGTGAGGTGCTGGAACACCCGCTCACACAGCACCGCGTCGAAGGTGCCGGTGCCGAACGGCAGGCCGTAGGCATCGCCGGAGACGAACGCCGCGCTCGACCCGGACTCGACCGCGCGACGCTGCGCCGAGGCCAGCAGATGCGGATCCGGCTCGACGCCGACCGCGGTGCCACCGGGCCCGAGCTCCTCGGCGAAGGTGAACACCTCCGATCCGGTCCCCGACCCGACATCGAGAGCGCTCTCGCCGGGCTGCAGCGCCAGCGCGGCATGACTCCAGGCGCCGAGCGCGCGCATTCCGGGTTGGGCGACGTCCAGATCGTGGGCGTCGATCAGCTGATCCCGGGCCGCTTGGTCGAAGCGGGCCGGTCGTGGGGTGTAATCGGTCATACGCACCGCCAGAGTGGGAGCAGTCCTCATGAGCATGGACTCAGAGGCTACTGGTGAAATGTGTCACGATGAATGTATGACTCGCACGCTGTGCCTCGCGCAGGAATCCGAGGCCGACGAACTGCTCAGCACCGACGATTTCGCACTACTGCTGGGGATGCTGCTCGACCAGCAGTACCCGATGGAGCACGCGTTTCGCGGGCCGCGCAAACTCGCTGAGCGCATGGGCGGATTCGATCTGCACCGCATCGCCGAAGCCGATCCGGCCGAATTCGAGGAACTCGCGGCGACCCCGCCCGCGATTCACCGCTACGGGCGGTCGATGGCGAGGCGGGCGCAGGCACTCGCCCAGTATGTGATCGAGCATTACGACGGTTTACCAGCGCAGATCTGGACCGCGGGCGACCCAGATGGCAAGGAGGTGCTGCGCCGGTTGCAGGACCTGCCGGGGTTCGGGGCGCAGAAGGCGAAGATCTTCCTCGCGCTGCTCGGAAAACAACGCGGCGTGCAGCCGGACGGCTGGCGAAAAGCGGCCGGATCCTATGGCGACGATGGGTCGCGACGCTCGGTGGCGGATGTCGTGGATGCCGAAACATTGTCGGAGGTAAGGGAATTCAAGAAGCAGGCCAAGGCGGCGGCTAAGGTCGCGAAATGAATTCTTAGTTAAGATCTAGCTGCTTTTTTCCCTCGTCACAGCGATGGATCTGCTCGAAGCTGGCAACGCGAACAGCTCCACGACAGATGAGGGATTGGCAGTTTTATGAAGATGAGGAAATTCGCCGTGGTCGCGGCGCTGTTGACCGTGGCCACCGGTGTCACGGCGGGGACGGTGAATGCCGCGCCGGCCGAAGAGGCCGCCGCCCCGATCAACTACACCGCCGAGGTCGTCGACGAGTCGAAAGCCGTCATCACCACCGACGCCGGCTCGCTGGTCGCGGAAGACGGCGTCTTCAAGATCAAGGCCGCCAACGGCACCGTCGTCGCGGGCACCCCGCTGGCGTTCCGCCTCGACGAGTTCGAGCTGCCGATCGCCGCGGAGATCTCGGGCAATACCGCGACGCTGACGCCGCAGCTGGATCCGGCCAAGGCCGTGTACAAGCCGGTCGCGCTGCCCTATGAGGACAAGGCACCGTGGAAGACGGAATACGAGCGTGAGCAGGCTGCCTGGAGCCGTCTGACCTCCACCATCTCGCTCGGTGCCGCCATCGGTACCTTGGTCGGTGGACTCGGTGGCGCGGCCGTCGGTTGCGTCGCGGGTGCTGCCTCGGGCGCGGTTGCCGGTGGTCTGCTCGGCTTCCTGGTCGGCTCGGTCCCCGGCGGCATCGGCGGCTGCCTCGTCGGCGCCACCACTTTCGGTGCGCTCGGCGTCATCGCGGGCCAGATCCTCGTGACCGCTCCGGTCGCGATCGGTGCTGCGATCCAGTACTTCACCACGATCAACCAGCCCTTCAACGCGCCTGCTCCGGCCAAGTAAGAGCAGTTGACGTTCGAACCCTCTGCGGGAACTTCGGTTCCGGCAGGGGGTTCTGCTGTATCGCTGTATTGCGCTGCTTTGGCACAACGCTGACCTGCGGTGATGGTGTGCCGCATCGCACAATTCGCCGGTTCGGCTTGGATGGGTCTGGATTCGGTGTTAACTTGATTGTTATGTCCGGCAACCATCTCACCGCCCAGCGAGTCACCTATGTGACCGCCGCTCTGGGTCTGCGGTTGCCGTTGACGCGTGAACTGTGTCGTTCCTGCTCCTGCGGCTGAGTCTTTCCGGCTCCCTGGCTGCCACGTCATACGTGTAGGCAATCCCGTTGGGACAACGGGATTTCAGCAAGGAACTTCATATGTCTGCTCCCATCATCGATCGCCCCGTCTCCCGGACGGGCGCAGGTCGTCCTCGTGTTTCCCGCCCCGTTGTGCCGCCGGAGCTGCGGCGTAGCGACAACCCCGCCGCCGCGGTGCTGCGAACCGCGGCATCGGGTCCGGTCTCGCGTGACAACGCCGCGCGGGCAACGGGCTTGAGTATCGCCACCGTGAATCGGCAAGTGGCGTCGCTGCTTTCGGCGGGTCTGCTGCGTGAGCGGCCCGATCTGACCGCCGCGGGTGCTGTCGGCAGGCCGCGGGTGCCGTTCGAGATCGATCATGACGCCTACCTCACGCTCGGCATCCATATCGGTGCCGAGGCAACGAAAATCGTCGCCGCCGATCTGCGTGGGCGGATTCTCGGTGGGCTCGCCATCGCCACACCGCAGACCGGGCAGGAATTCGCGGTCACCACCGTCGCTCGCAGTGCCAAGGCGTTCCTGCAGCGGTGGCATCGGCGGACGCCGCTGTGGGCGGGTGTCGCCATCGGTGGGCGGGTGGATCCGCAGAGCGGTGTGGTCGACCACCCGAAGCTGGAATGGAAGGGCGCGCCGATCGGGCAGGTGCTCGGTGATGTGCTCGAGCTGCCGGTTTCCGTGGCACCGCACGTCGAGGCGATGGCGGCTTCGGAGCTGCTGCTGCCGACCTTCGATGCGCGCCGCCCCGAGCCCGATACCGAACTTCCCGCTGCTCAGCACGGCAGCAGCCTCTACTTCTATGTTCGTGAGACCGCGGGCATCGCCGTCACTCTCGACGGTCGGGTCCATACGCCGAGCAATGGCCCTGGGTCGATCGCGCATCTGCCGACGGGTTCCGATGTGCAGTGCACGTGCGGGCGGCGTGGGTGCTTGGAAGTGACCGTCGGTGATCGAGCGCTGCAAGCTCGGGCCGTCGGTCGCGGAATCATTCCGGCGCACAACGGGACCGCCGGGACGACGATCAACGATCTGTATCGGGCGGCTGAGTCCGGGTCCGAGTCGGCGCGGGAATTGCTCGCCGAGCGGGCGACGATGCTCGGGCAGACGGTCGCACTGGTTCGGGACATGCTGAACCCGGACCGAGTTGTGCTGGGCGGCCAGGCTTTTACCGGGTATCGGCCCGCGCTGGGACATGTGGCTCGGGCGTTCTCGCAGAGCACCCAGCTGGCCGCTACCGATATTCGGATCAGCGGATTCGGCGGGAAGGTACAGGAATTCGCCGCGGTGGTTACTTCGCTGAGCGCGCTGTACGCGGACCCGTTGGCGGCTATCCGCCGGGTGTAAGAAAAACGCCCTGCGACTCTCGATGAGTTGCAGGGCGTTTTCGCGTACGCGGATCAACGCGGGTTGAAAGCGCCTTCCAGAGCTGTGATGAAGAAGGGGAATTGGGCGGCGAAGCGGTGGAGGTTGGGGTCTCGGTCGTAGCCGGCGAACCAGTAGAGGCCCGGTTGTGAGTCGGCTGCGGGGTTCATGTCGCGGAAGGTGCGGATCCAGTTGTCCGCTCGGCCGCTGATCACCGTGTAGGGGAGGGCGCGGGAGAAGATCGTTTCCTGGTCGATCGGGGGGATGCGGTCGCGGGTGACGGTGTCGAGGCCGCGGTGCATGGCGCGGATCCGGCCTGCGACGGTGTCGCCGAGGGGAGTTCGGGTGGGGAGGTAGTTGGGCAGCAGCATCGCCGCGCCGCCTGCCAGAGCGATGGCTACGCCTACCAGAGCGTGGCCCGCGGTCAGTGCGAGTGCGACGGTGATGATCAGCCCGAGGGCGATCAGGGCGGCGCCGATCCAGCGGGGGAGGGCACGCTGCTTCGGGTCGGCGAAGGCACCGGTGGCGACCGCGTCGTTGCGCATGGCGGCGCGGATCGGGTCCAGGTGCAGTCGGCCGGGGGCGCGCAGTTCGCGGACGGCGACAGCGTCGGTGCCCTCGGGGAGCAGCATGTCGTAGACGGTGCGTTCGTAATCGCGCAACTGGTCGTCGGGGGCGTTGACGCGGCTGATACGCCAATCGTCTTCGCCGCGCGCGTTCACCGGGGTGATCCACAGGTAGCGCCGGACGGCGAGATCGACGACGGTGGCGGCGATGTCGACCGGGTCGGCGTGTTCGTCGATGATCAGGCCCGCCTCGCCGGGGAGCACACCATCGGGGGAGGTGAACTCGACGCGGCCGCCCTGCTGGATCAGCGGATCGAAGGCATCGCTGCCGGCGATCGCGGCGGCGGCGCGCTTTCGTGCCAGCAGCACGTAGGCGACCATGCCGGCCAAGGCCAGCAGGAAAGCGCCGAATGCGGCGAGCACGGGCGTGGTGAAAGCGAACGGACCCGTACCTCCGCCGCGCACATCGGCATTCGCGGGCACGGTGCCGGGGGGCATCTGCAAGGTGAGGTCGATGGCATCGCCCTTGCGCAGGTTCGTCTGGTGCAGGTAGAGCACGCCGTCGGGTTCGGTGTGGACATCGGCGCACGGCTTGGCATTGCCCGCGGAGCCGAGTTTGCAGTCCACGATGCCCATTTGGAAACTCGGGCTGATCACCGAGACGTCGAGCACAGCGATGTCGGCGTTGAGCACGCCCAGCCAGTGGAACACCTGTGTGCCGGGCATGTCGGAGACGGTGTTGTGCACCGTATACGTGAACTTCGATTCGCCGGGCTTGGCCTCGACGACGAACTGGTCGTTCACAGTGGTCGCGGTACCCGCACCGGTCGCGGTCACATCGGTGACCTTGAAGACCCGCTCGACATCGTCACCGACCTTCAGGCGCAGCGGCAGCGACATCGTGAAATTTCCATCGGCGGGCACCGCGACGGTTTCGATGACCTCGAGCACACCGGTTTCGGTGAGCGTGAGGTCGGCGGTGATCGAAACACCGGTGGTCTCGGGCTGCGTGTGGGCTACCGGCGCGGCCACGAGCAAACCCGCCGCAGCGAGCAGCAGCGCGCCAGCGGCGCCCCCCCGAAAAGTCAGCATGGGTGCTTACTCTAGACAGCTTGCTATTCTGCGTCAGCGGCTGTCGATGACTCATGAGACGAGGGGGGTACGGGGGAGTGACTCAACCACCGTACGGTTATGGGCCGAACGGCCCAGGTGGACGACCGGTTCCACCGCCCCCCGGCTATGGTCCGCCCCCGGGATATCGGCCACAACCGGGATACGGGCAGCCGGGTTATCCACAGCCTCAGGGTTATCCACAGGGTTACGGGCAGCGTCCGGCGTATGGTCCGCCGCCGGGATATCGCCCGCCGCCCATGCCCTACGGCCCGCCGGGCAGGCCGACTCCGCCGCCGCGTAAGCGCGGTGGTGGCTTCACCTCGGCAATCCTCGTGGTCATCTTCCTGCTGGTCGGTGGCCTGGTGAAATACGCCGTCAACACCGGTGTAGACCTCGGCATCGGCGCGATCGGCCCCAAACCCACCACCACCTACACCCCGCAGCCCGGTACCGCGCCCGCCGCGACCGGCGACAACCCACTGCTCACCGACTCCGACGGCACCCTGGTCCCGGCATCGTGCAATTACGCGCCGTGGAGCACCCAGGTCGACAAGGCACGCGCCTTCTTCGAATCGGCCGCGACGTGCCTCGAATCGGCGTGGAAACCGCTACTGGCGGAGAACAATCTGCCCTTCGAGTCGCCGACGCTCAGCATCACCGCCACCACCGACGGCATCTCCACCCCGTGCACCGGATCGACGAGCAACTTCGCCGCCTTCTACTGCCCGGCGAACAAGACCATCTACATGCCGATCAGCCAGCTGCAGACCGATCAGTTCCGCGACAACTGGGTCGTGTACCTGTCGGTGTTCGCGCACGAGTACGGCCACCACGTGCAGGCCCAGTCGGGCATCCTGCGCAAGGCCAACAGCGAGCGCGTCGACGCGGGCGCCCGCTCGGCCAAGGGCCTGGAGCTCTCGCGCCGAGTCGAGTTGCAGGCCAACTGTTTCGACGGCATGTTCATCGCCTCCTCGAAGGGCGGCGGCTCGCTGACCTCGTCGCAGGTCACGGTCGCCACCAAGGATTCCTATGGCCGTGGTGACGGTCCCGGCGACATGCGCGACCACGGCACCGCCGAGCACGGCGGCCAGTGGTTCGAAACCGGGCTCGACCGCAACCTCACCGCCCTGTGCAACACCTTCACGGTATCCGCGAGCGAAGTGAACTGATGTCACAACCGCCCGGCTACGGGCCCTATGGGCCTTACGGCCCGCCTGGGTATCCGCAGCAGCAGCCCTACGGATATCCCGCCCCGCAGTACCAGCGCCCGTTGCCGCCGCCCTACGGGCGGCCGTTGCCGCCGCCGTACGGCTATGCGCCGCAGGGGTATCCGCCGCCACGTCGTGGTGGATCGGGAGCGGTCGGTGCCGTGTTGACGGTGTTGACCGTGTTCGGGGTCATCGGGTTGCTGGTTGCCGCGGTGACCCTGTCCGATCAGAGCTCGCCGGGCTCGGTCGCGAAGACGACGCCGCCGAGTTTCACCTACAGCTCGAATTCGCCGGTGCCGACCACGAATCCGACGTCGGCGCGAGCCACGACCACCGCG
Organism: Nocardia sp. NPDC058518; assembly: GCF_042719655.1. Classification (NCBI taxonomy): domain Bacteria; kingdom Bacillati; phylum Actinomycetota; class Actinomycetes; order Mycobacteriales; family Nocardiaceae; genus Nocardia; species Nocardia sp. NPDC058518. The sequence continues at coordinate 41,116 of NZ_JBHXNJ010000026.1, read as the reverse complement.
CGCACCACGGCGCCGACAACGACCAAACCCGCGGGCCCGCAACCCGTTATCGCCCTCGGCCAGCATCCGCTGTTCAAGAACGACGACGCGGGCCTGACGAACATGGACTGCGATCTGCCGCGCTGGTCGACCAACGCGGCGGTGGCCAAGGCCTTCTTCGCGGCGGCGCAGGTCTGCCTCGATCAGATGTGGCGGTCGAATCTCGCCGCCGCGAATCTGCCGTTCAAGAGCCCGGGTCTGGTTGTCGCGGAACAGCCTTCGCAGCTGTCGTCGCCGTGCGGCGGCTCCACCAGCGACGCGTTCTATTGCAGTGCCTCTAGCACCATCTACATGTCGACGGCTGGCTTGGTCCTGAACAACACCCCGTACCCGCCGATGGAAGCGCTGTCGGTGTACGCCCACGAATACGGTCACCACATCCAGGGCATCACCGGCTTGATGCAGGCCTCGTCGAATCAGCGCCGTGAGCAGGGCGCGATATCGGCGGGCGGGTTGGAGACCTCACGTCGAATGGAGTTGCAGGCCAGCTGTTTCGGCGGCATGTACATCGGTTCGTCGGAAGCGGGTGGGTCGTGGACCTCGCAGGAGGGCTACGCCGCGGTGAAGCACAACTACAACCGCGGTGACGGCCCCGGCCGCCACCGCGATCACGGCACCTCGGACCACAACGGCAATTGGTACAACCAGGGCTACACGAAGAACCGCAACTTCCAATGCAACACCTGGCTGGCACCAGCCGACGAGGTCAGCTAGCTGCCGTAGTGGCCTTCGCCGAAGCGGCGAGGAGAAGAGCCGTGAACGCCTTCCGCATAGGCGGTTTCGGCGTGGAGGGCGAAGTCGATGCCCGCTGTTTCGTCTTCCTTACTCACGCGGAAGCCGATGATCTTGTCGATGCCCTTGCCGAGCACCCACGAGACCGCGAAGGCGTAGGCCGCGACCACGAGTACCGCCACGAGTTGCTTGCCGAGCTGGGCGAAGCCGCCGCCGTAGAACAGGCCGTTCACGCCGCCGGTCATCACCTGGGTGGCCAGCAGGCCGATCAGGATCGTGCCGACGATGCCGCCGACGAAGTGCACGCCGACCACGTCGAGCGAATCGTCGTAGCCCGCTTTGTGTTTCCAGCCGACCGCGAACGCACACACCACACCGGCGGCCAGGCCGACGATCACCGCGCCGAAGGTGTTCACCACGCCGCAGGACGGGGTGATCGCGACCAGGCCGGCCACCACACCTGAGGCCGCGCCGAAGGTGGTCGGCCTACCGTCGCGGAGCTGTTCGACGAGGAGCCAGCCGAGCATGCCGAGGCTGCCCGCGACCAGGGTGTTCAGGAAGACCGCCGCCGCGGCACCGGTGGCGCCCAGCGCGGAACCCGCGTTGAAACCGAACCAGCCGAACCACAGCAGACCGGCGCCGAGCAGCACGAACGGCAGGTTGTGCGGACGCATCGCGTCGATGTTGAAACCGATCCGCGGCCCGAGAACCAGCGCCAAGGCCAAGGCCGAAGCACCGGAGGCGATCTCGACCACCAGGCCGCCCGCGTAGTCGAGCGCGCCGAAGTTCAGCAGCCAGCCGTCGGGTCCCCACACCCAGTGCGCGATCGGCGCGTACACCGCCAGCGTCCACAGCGGAACGAACACCATCCAGCCCGCGAACTTGGCGCGGTCGGCGATGGCGCCTGAGACTAGGGCCGCGGTCAGGATGGCGAACGTCAGCTGAAAGGTGACGAACAGCAGCTCCGGGATGGTGCCGCGGACGGAGTCAGGGTTGATCCCGGCCAGCCCGAGGTGCTCGAGATTGCCGATCAGGCCACCGCCCGCGTCGTCGCCGAAGGCCAGGCTGTAGCCGGCGACCAGCCAGACCACGGTGACCAGCGGGATCGCGATGAAGCTCATCATCAGCATGTTCAGCACGCCGGTCGAGCGCACCATCCCGCCGTAGAAGACGGCCAGTGCGGGCGTCATCAACAGCACCATGGCGGTAGCCGCGAGCAGCCAGGCGGTGGCCGCGGGGTCGATCGTTGCGGGCACGGTAACTCCTTTCACGCGTGAATGCGTTGCGAGAAAGTTACCGAACACTCACCGCGGGTGGCGGCGCTAGGCCCGGTTTTCCTTGGCCAGTGCCCGCGCGCCGCGCTTGCCGGGAACGGGCAGGTCATCGCCGTCCGCGAGCCATTCGGCGGTGGTGAGCCAGCGGCGCTGGGCATGCGCGTCGGCCACGTCGAAGAACAGGCGGCGGCCGCGATCGTCGCGCGCGTCGCGGGCGAGCACCGCCCAGCTCGGCGGCTTGCCCCGGTCGGCGGTGTGTTCCACGACGAAGCCTGCGACCAGCTTGCCGACCATGTTGACCGGCTTCTGCGAGACCCGATTGCCGTACTTCGCGGTATGCCAGCGCCGGGCCGGGCACAGCGAACCCGGGCTGGCGTTCGAGGCGATCCAGCCGGCGCGCTGCGCCCGTTCGATCAGCCACAGATGCTTGACCGCCGACGGCGCGATCTCGCCAACCCGTTCGGCGATGAGCTCGCAGACCTCGGTATCGGCGAGGATGTCGCGCCTGGTGGGCCCGATATTGTGGTCGGTCCAGTGCGCGGCGGCGAGGCGGGCGAGGATGCGGCCGAACTCGTCGATGCTGCGCTGGGCACGACGGCCGAGCCGCTCGATCCGCTCGGCCTCGCGGCGCATCTCGTTCTGCGCGGTGAGCGTGCGGATGGCCGCCATCGTGGGTACCTGCCCGCGTTCGAGCAGTTGCAGGATGGCGTCGGCGGTCGCCGGGTCGGCCGCGGCCGCGACGGGTAACGAGTCGCGTTTGATGTCGAAGTCTTGTGGGCTGATCGCCCGGCTCAGTAGCCCGACCGCGGCGTTGTCGCCGGCGAAGTCGGTGTGGGCCAGCCAGGCGGTTGCGATGTCATCACACGACAGCACGGTGAAACGTTCCTCCGGTCGGTGCGGTGGGGGAGCGATCGGTGCGCGAAGGTTGTGCCCCGGTCGGGATGAGGGACCGGCCGGGGTCACCAACCTGATGAAGGTTTGGCCACCGAAGTTGCCGAGACCCACGGTAGCCAGACACTTGCGCCACTGTCACGACCGTTCATGGTTTCGTTACATCCAGTAAGAGGCCGTCAACCAGGGAATAGGTTCGTATTTCCGGTGTAACCAGGATCGACGGATTGGTCGATGGCGGATTCGCCGCTCGGATGGCAGTCGATAGCTCGGCTGTTGCACCTGCCGGACCGCTTTGCTGCTACGCTTCATACCGCGCAATTCAATGTGATTTGCATCACAACGTGGTCATCGCTTCGTTACCGCGTTACCGCGCAGTGCCAGCCGCCGATAAACCCTGTCGGATGCTCTCGGTAGCCTGTGGGTCGTGGCTCTGTACCGGAAGTATCGACCGGCGACATTCGCGGAAGTAGTGGGTCAGGAGCACGTCACCGACCCGCTGAGTACGGCGCTGGATACCGGACGGATCAGCCACGCGTACCTGTTCTCCGGGCCGCGTGGCTGCGGTAAGACCTCGTCCGCTCGCATCCTCGCGCGCTCACTGAACTGCGTGGACGGACCTACCTCGACGCCGTGCGGTACCTGCTCGTCGTGTGTGGCGCTCGGACCGGGCGGGTCGGGCAATCTCGACGTCATCGAGCTCGACGCGGCCAGCCACGGTGGTGTCGACGACACCCGCGAGCTGCGCGATCGCGCGTTCTACGCGCCCGCCGAGTCGCGCTATCGCGTGTTCATCGTCGACGAGGCGCACATGGTCACCACGGCCGGTTTCAACGCGCTGCTCAAGATCGTCGAGGAACCGCCCGCCCACCTGATCTTCATCTTCGCCACCACCGAGCCGGACAAGGTGCTGCCGACGATTCGCTCACGCACGCACCACTATCCGTTCCGTCTGCTGCCACCCGCCACCATGCGCGGACTGCTCGGCAAGATCTGCGAGCAGGAGCACGTGCCGGTGGAGGAGGCGGTGTATCCGCTGGTCATCCGTGCCGGTGGTGGTTCACCGCGCGACAGCCTGAGCGTGCTCGACCAACTGCTCGCTGGTGCCGGACCCGACGGTGTCACCTACCCGCGCGCGGTCTCGCTGCTCGGCGTCACCGATGTGGCGCTGATCGACGACGCCATCGACGCGCTGGCCGCCGATGACGGCGCGGCACTGTTCAACACCGTCGACCAGGTGATGGAAGCGGGCCACGACCCGCGCCGTTTCGCCGTCGACCTGCTCGAACGCCTGCGCGACCTGATCCTGCTGCGTGCGGTCCCCGACGCCGCCGACCGCGGTCTGGTCTCCGGCCCCGGCGACGTGATGGAACGGATGCGCGACCAGGCCGAACGCCTCGGCCCCGCCACCCTCACCCGCTACGCCGAACTCCTGCACGAGGGCCTCGGGGAGATGCGCGGCGCCACCGCCCCGCGCCTGCTCCTCGAAGTGATCTGCGCCCGCATGCTCCTGCCCTCGGTCTCCGACACCGAGTCGGCGACCCTGCAACGGCTGGAGCGCCTGGAACGCGGATTCGCCGGTGGATCTGTTCCCGCTCCGGCCCGTCCCGGCCCCGCCGCAGGTGAGCCACCTGCGCAACGTCCGTCCGCACCCCCGTCGAGCGGCCGTCGCGGCGCGGAACTGCTCGCCGCCGCCCGCGCCGAGAAGGAAGCCGCGACTGGCGGTTCGCCGTCACCCGTCGCCGCGAGCCCCGTTGTCGCGGAACAGAAAACCCCGGCTCCCACAGTTCCCACCCCGAGCGTCACGCCGACCGAGCCTGCGCCGCTCGCTGAGCCCGCACCACCGGCGCCCGCCACGCCACCCGTACCCACGCAGTCAGCGCCGCCCGTGCAGGCCCGGCCTGTGTCCGAGCCGCCCGCGCAGTCCGCACCGCCTGTGCCTGTGGCGCAGTCCGCACCGCCTGTGTCAGTCGCGCAGTCCGCCGCACCACCAGTCGATTCCGGGCCAGGTGTCGGCGGTATTCCTTCGGGAAATGTTGGCCCCCAACGACTTGCGGCCGATGTTCCCCCGGCCGAAACGGGCAGCTCCGCGCAGTCCGGCGCGCGCGTTCGATCGGAAAGCTCTGGCCCTGGGCAGTTCTCTGGGTCGCCGACCGAAACCGGCTCGCGCCCCGCTGAGGTCGAACCGGCACCGGAAGCGGTAGCACCCCAGGCGGATTCGCCGGCTCAGCCGGAGCCCGAGCCGGCTGACGCCGATGCGCGGTCGCCGCTCGAGGCCGCACCCGTGCAGTCGCAGGTCAGCGAGGCGCAGCCACCGGCGCCCACCGAGGATCTGGTCGGCATCGTCGACGCCGCATGGCCGGAGATCAAGGGCCGGGTGCGGGAGTTCGGTGCCACATTGCAGGCGTTGTTGTCGGGGGCTGCGGTGTCGCGGGTGGACGGTGACGTGATCGTTTTCGCGCATCAGAGTGCGCCGTTGGCGCAGCGGTTGTCCGATCCGCGCAATATCGATGCGGTGCGTTCGGCGGTGCGGGCCGTGCTCGGGCGTGAACTGGATGTGCGCTGGGAGACCGGAGCCCCGGCGCCGCGACCCGCGCCCGCCGCCAAGACCGGGGCGGCACGGGGGACGGGAAGTCCGGAGAGCAAGCCCGCGGGGCGGCCGAAGTTCTCGCGGCCGAGTCAGGCGGCGGGCAACCAGTCGCCGAACCGGGCGAACCGGCCGTCCGACGATGACATTCCACCGCCCGATTTCCCCGACTTACCCGATGACCCCGGCCCGGACGACGGGTCCGAGTCCCGCTCCGGCGCCGATTCCGCGCGCAGTGCCGCCGTGCTCGCCCCGCCGACCCCCGAGGAAGAACGGGAGATGCTGGCCGCCGCCGCGGTGCCGGTGGCTCCCGGCGACCGTCAAGACCCGGACGAGGTCGCTCTGGCGTTGCTACGTGAACAGTTCGGAGCAAAGAGTCTGGATGGTTGACAGCCACCGTCCGTACCGCGTTAAGTTAACCGGAGTTCGCACACCACGGTAGTATGAACGGGTGGCCGGGATCACCGGATGAGCATGGTTCTATGCTCCGCTGGTGCTTGCCGGGATTTGTACGGCGCCGAGGCGATCGGTCATGGCGTTCGTGCGGCCACCGCACCCCAAGGAAGGAAACACTCCGATATGACCACAGAGGCCTACATCTACGAGGCCATCCGCACTCCGCGCGGCCGCGGCAAGAAGAACGGCTCGCTGCACTCGGTCAAGCCGATCGATCTGACTGTTGGTCTGATCCAGGAGCTGCGTGGCCGCTTCCCGAACCTCGACGAGGACCAGATCTCTGACCTGATCCTCGGCGTCGTCACCCCGGTCGGTGACCAGGGCATGGATATCGCCCGCACCGCGGCCACCATCGCCGGGCTCCCCGACACCGTCGGCGGCTTCCAGCTGAACCGCTTCTGTGCTTCCGGCCTCGAGGCCGTGAACCTGGCTGCGCAGAAGGTTCGCTCCGGCTTCGACGACCTCGTCATCGCCGGTGGCGTCGAGTCGATGTCGCGTGTTCCGATGGGCTCCGACGGTGGACCGTGGGCGCTCGACCCGGCTACCAACTACGACGGCTACTTCGTGCCCCAGGGCGTCTCGGCCGACCTGATCGCCACCATCGAGGGCTTCTCCCGCGATGACGTCGACGCCTACGCCGTGCGCTCGCAGGAGCTGGCTGCCGCCGCGACCACCGGTGGTTACTTCGCCAAGTCGATCGTTCCGGTCAAGGACCAGAACGGCCTCGTCGTGCTCGACAACGACGAGCACATGCGTCCCGGCACCACCGCCGCCGACCTGGGCAAGCTGAACCCCTCCTTCGCCGGCATCGGTGAGATGGGTGGCTTCGACGCCGTCGCGCTGCAGAAGTTCACCTACATCGAGAAGATCAACCACGTCCACCACGGTGGCAACAGCTCGGGCATCGTCGACGGCGCCGCCCTGCTGCTGATCGGCAACGAGGAAGCGGGCAAGGGCTCCGGCCTGACCCCCCGTGCCCGCGTCGTCGCGACCGCCACCTCCGGTGCCGACTCGACCATCATGCTGACCGGCCCGACCCCGGCCGCGAAGAAGGCTCTGGCCAAGGCAGGCCTGACGATCGAGGACATGGACCTCGTCGAGATCAACGAGGCGTTCGCCTCCGTGGTGCTGAAGTTCCAGAAGGACCTCAACGTCCCGGACGAGAAGCTGAACGTCAACGGTGGCGCGATCGCGATGGGCCACCCGCTGGGTGCCACCGGCGCGATGATCACCGGCACGGTGCTCGACGAGCTGGAGCGTCGCAACGCGCGCTACGGCCTGATCACCCTGTGCATCGGTGGCGGTATGGGCGTTGCCACCATCATCGAGCGCGTCTGAGCTCCGGCCGACTTTCACTTCTCATAGGAGAGAACGAAAAACTATGACTGACAACATCATCGGCTGGGAGAAGGACGCCGACGGCGTGGTCGTCCTCACTATCGACGACCCCAGCCAGGGCGCCAACACCATGAACGACGCGTACCTCGCGTCGATGAACGCCACCGTGGATCGGCTCGAGGCGGAGAAGGACGACATCACCGGTGTCATCCTCACCTCGGGCAAGAAGACCTTCTTCGCCGGCGGCGATCTGAAGAACATGATGAAGGTCGGCCCGGACAACGCGGCCGAGGTCGTGCAGATGGTCACCGACGTCAAGGCACCGCTGCGTCGCCTCGAGCAGCTCGGCAAGCCGGTCGTCGCCGCCATCAACGGTGCTGCCCTCGGTGGCGGCCTGGAGATCGCGCTGGCCACCCACTACCGCATCGCGGCCGACGTCAAGGGTTCGGCCATCGGCCTGCCCGAGGTCTCCCTCGGCCTGCTGCCCGGTGGCGGCGGCGTGACCCGCACCGTGCGCATGCTCGGCCTGCAGAACGCGCTGATGCAGGTGCTGCTGCAGGGTCAGCGTCACCGCGTCACCAAGGCCAAGGAAATCGGCCTGATCGACGAGGTCGTCGCCACTGTCGAGGAGCTCATCCCCGCCGCCAAGGTGTGGATCGCGGCCAACCCCGAAGCGGCCCAGCCGTGGGACAAGAAGGGCTACCGGATCCCCGGCGGCACCCCGTCCACCCCGGCCTTCGCGGCGAACCTGCCCGCGTTCCCGGCCAACCTGCGCAAGCAGATCAAGGGCACCAACATGCCGGCGCCGCGGGCCATCATGGCCGCCGCGGTCGAGGGCGCGCAGGTCGACATCGACAACGCGCTGACCATCGAGGGCCGTTACTTCACGAGCCTGCTGACCGGTCCGGTCGCGAAGAACATGATCCAGGCGTTCTTCTTCGACCTCAACCACATCAACGGTGGCGGCTCGCGTCCGTCGGTCGAAGATGTGCCCAAGCGCGACATCAAGAAGATCGGCGTCGTCGGCGCGGGCATGATGGGCGCGGGCATCGCCTACGTCTCCGCCAAGGCAGGCTACGACGTCGTCCTCAAGGACGTCGAGCTCGCCAACGCCGTCAAGGGCAAGGGCTACGCGGAGGCCATCGAGGCCAAGGCGCTCTCGCGTGGCAAGACCACCCAGGAGAAGTCCGACGCGCTGCTGGCTCGCATCACCCCGACCGCGGACGCCGCCGACTTCAAGGGCGTCGACTTCGTGATCGAGGCCGTGTTCGAGAACCCGGACCTCAAGAACAAGGTCTTCCAGGAGATCGAGGACATCGTCGACGCCGATGCCCTGCTCGGCTCGAACACCTCGACCCTGCCGATCACCCTGCTGGCCGACGGTGTGAAGCGCTCCGAGGACTTCATCGGTATCCACTTCTTCTCCCCCGTGGACAAGATGCCGCTGGTGGAGATCATCAAGGGCGAGAAGACCTCCGACGAGGCGCTGGCCCGGGTGTACGACTACACCCTCGCCATCAAGAAGACCCCGATCGTCGTCAACGACAGCCGTGGCTTCTTCACCTCGCGCGTGATCGGTACCTTCATCAACGAGGCCATCTCTATGGTCGCCGAGGGTGTCGACCCGGCCACCGTCGAGCAGGCCGGTCTGCAGGCGGGCTACCCGGCCGCGCCGCTGAAGCTCAGCGACGAGCTGAACTTCACCACCATGCAGAAGATCTACAAGGAGACCCAGGCGGCCATCCTCGCCGCCGGTGGCGAGCTGAACGCGGCCTCCGCGAAGACCGCCGAGGTCCTCAACACCCTGGTCGACAAGTACGACCGCAAGGGCAAGCTGGGCGGTGCGGGCTTCTACGAGTACGTCGACGGCAAGGCCACCGGCCTGTGGGACGACCTGCGTGAGATCTTCAACTCGAGCCGTGAGCTCCCGGAGGGTGTCACCTTCCAGGACCTCAAGGACCGGATGATGTTCGCCGAGTCCATCGAGACCCAGAAGTGCTTCGACGAAGGCGTGCTCACCAGCACCGCCGACGCGAACATCGGCTCGATCTTCGGCATCGGCTTCCCGGCCTGGTCGGGTGGCTCGCACCAGTTCATCGTCGGCTACCCCGGTGGCCAGGAGGCCTTCGTGGCCCGCGCAGACGAGCTGGCCGCGAAGTTCGGCCCGCGTTTCGAGGTCCCGGCCTCGCTGCGCAAGTAAGTAGGTAGTTCCGGTTCGCACCGGATCGCCGACGCCCGCCACCTCACCGAGATGGCGGGCGTTCTTCGTTGTCAGCGTTTGGCGTAGTCGGCGAAGCCCTGCCAGTCGAGCATCACGCACGGCTCGTCACCGACGGTCCATGCGTCATGGCCGGGGGCGACGATCATGACATCGCCGGGGCCGAATTCCTGTCTTTCACCGTCATCCATCTCGACCACGAGCCGTCCGGACAGGCAGTAGCCGATGTGTGGGGCTTGGCAGCTGTCGGTGCCCGCGATCGGCTTCACGTGGTCGCTCCACCGCCAACCCGGTTCGAAGACAGCGCGGCCGACCGGACCGCCTTCGACATTGACCAGGTCGAGACGACCTTTACCTTGCTCGAACGGCCGGGTTTCCTCGGGCGCGTCGAAACTCATACGTACCAGCGCGGACATGACATCTCGCTTCTGCTCGGGTGATGAGCGGTCATGTCGTGGTCCACCGAGTGGAGGCCAGCACGGCCCACGGCCGCGCCCATCGAGGATCCAATTCTTCGCGCATTCGGGGTAGGTAGCAAGGCCCCTAGCGGAAGGCGAGCGCCCCGACGATGTCGCCGTGGCGGTACCGCAGATACTTCTCGACGAGGGTCGAATCGACAGCCGCCGTCGCGGTCACGAGCGTGATCACCACGAATTCCTTCGATGCCCCGGCCTTCCATTTGCCGGTCTCGAAGTCGTCGATCATGCCCGCGGGGCGCACTTTCAGATCCTTTTGCTCGATCTTGTCGGCCGCCGCTTCAGCCGCCGCCGCGTCCGGCATCGCCAGCACGAACTGGGTCAGCTTCACTGCTCCGGCCTCGGCCGAGAGCAGCATTTCGACCGCGTACTGGCACCCGAGCCCGGTGAGCTTCCCGTCCTTCTCGACCGCGGCGCAATTGTCGTGATCGCGCCCTTCCACCCAGTCGGCCTTCATCTCGACCTCGCCGAGCTTGAAGTTCCACGGCCTCTCATAGTCGGCATAACTCAACTTCGCCCCGGCCTTGGGCTTCGGCTTGGTAGTCGTCGTCGGTTTCGCGGCCGTGGTGGAAGTAGCCGGAGCATTCGCGGACGCGGCCACCGCGGTACCCGCAACCCCCTCCCGACCGGCCGACACGAGCAGCCCGGCACCGATGGCCAAGCCGGCGATCACCACCAGCGCGACAACGATCCACCCCGCGTTCGACTTCGGTGGCGGTCCGAGCGGCGCGATCTCCTGCGCATACGGCTTCGGACCGGCGGCACCGTACTCCTGCGGTTGCCCCCAAGGTGCCGGATCCTGCTGCCCCGACGGATACGTCATAACCAACTCCCCCTCGTCATCCCCGGCGCGCTCCGAGCCCGCCCACCCTCGACATTACTGACCCGTTGGGCAGTGACCGATAGTTCGGGTGGTGTTCACCTGGGGGTGTGGTGGGGTGGATAGCTTGTCGTTCATGGGACGTCGCGTGGCTGCAGTGGTTCTGGGAATTGTCGTCGCGGGGGGCGCGGTGCCGGACGCGACGGCTGCGGTGGGTGGCGTGCGTGTGTTGGGGGAGCACGTAGTCGCGCACGATTTCGAATTCGGCGGGACGGTGGTCGGTGGGTTGTCGGGGATTGACTACCTTTCCGGCAGTGGGGAATTCGTACTGATCAGCGACGACCGGTCCGAGAAGGGACCCGCTCGGATATACACGGCTCGAATCCCGTTGGGGGCGAACGGGATCGGTCCCGTGAACTTCGTCGGAACGAAGCCGCTGCTGCGCCCCGATGGTGGTGTGTATTCGCCGAAATCGGTGGATCCGGAGGATATTCGGGTTGATCCGTGGACGGGCGACTACTTCTGGACGCAGGAGGGCGAACGCGCTGGTGGGGTGCTCGCCGATCCGTCGGTGCGGGTGGCTCGCCCGGACGGCGGGTTCGTCGCGGAGTTGCCGATTCCGGAAAACGAACGCATGCGCGCCGATTCGGGACCTCGGCAGAATCAGGCGCTCGAAGGGGCGACGTTCGCGGCCGGTGGGGCGTTGTTCGTGACCGCGATGGAAGGACCGCTCCTCCAGGACGGGCCGGGCGCGACCACGACGGCGGGGGCGACGACCCGGATCACCGTGCAGGCCAGGTTCGGACCGGTGCTGGCGCAGTACGCGTATCCGTTGGAGCCGGTATTCGCCGAATCGCGGCCGGAGGCGGGGCAGGCGAGCAACGGCGTGACCGCGATCCTCGCCGACGACACCCTCGATCCGACTCGATTCCTGGTGGTCGAACGGGCTTTCGCCAAGGGTGTGGGAAATCGGGTGCGGATCTTCGAGATCGACACAGCGGCCGCGAGCAATGTGCTCGACGCGCCGGTCGCGGGTGCTCGTCCGGTGACGAAGCGGCTGGTCGCCGACCTCGCCGAGCTCGGGATCGAGGCGGTCGACAACATCGAGGCGATCACGTGGGGTCCGCGCCTGCCTTCGGGTGAGCGCACGTTGGTGCTGGTCGCGGACAACAACTTCGCGTCCGAGCAGCGCACTCAGCTGATCGCGCTCGCGGTGCGCTGAATTCCAGTTCGGACAACCGTTGCCGCCACAGCGTCGAATCTCCACCCGATAGACGCCGGATCGCGCTAGCTTGGATATGTGCGGTGATGTCGGTGACGGCCCCGCATGCCGACCGAAACGCCGGTGACGCCGATGGTGAGAGGTGGTCACATGGATCCGGAGCAGACGCGTATGCAGCGCGGGCTGGCCGAGGCGGCTCCGGTAGGGCTGAATACGCAGCGGACGATGGCGCCGGGGGTGCCCGACGAGGCCGTGATCGCCGAACTCGATGCCATGGGGCTCACCGGAGCCAAGGAGATCGGGCGCGGCGGGTTCGGCGTGGTGTACCGGGCCTTGCAACCCGCGCTGGATCGAGTGGTCGCGGTGAAGGTGCTGTCCTCGGAGATCGATGTGGAGAGCCGGGAACGGTTCCTGCGCGAGGAACAGGCGATGGGCAGGCTGTCGGGTCACCCGAATATCGTCGACATCCTGCAGGTCGACGTGACCGAGACCGGGCTGCCGCTGATCGTGATGCCGTACTGCTCGCGTGGCTCACTCGAACGCCTGATCCACGATCGCGGCCCGCTGACCTGGTCGGATACCTTGCGGGCCGGGGTGAAGCTGGCGGCGGCGATCGAGTCGGCACATCGGGCGGGCATCCTGCACCGGGATGTGAAACCGGCGAACGTGCTGATCAGCGGCTACGGCGAACCGCAACTCACCGACTTCGGTATCGCCCGCATCCCCGGCGGATTCCAGACCTCGAGCAGCCTGATCACCGGCTCGCCCGCGTTCACCGCGCCGGAGGTGCTCAAGGGCAACGAACCGACCGTGCGGTCTGATATCTACGGCCTCGGCGCGACCCTGTTCGCCCTGCTCACCGGCCACGCCGCGTTCGAGCGCCACGCGGGGGAGAAGGTGGTCGCCCAATTCCTGCGCATCACCACCCAGAACGTCCCCGACCTGCGTGCCCAGGACATCCCCGGTGACGTGGCCGAGGTGATCGAACGGGCGATGTCGCCCGAGCCTGCCGACCGTCCGGCCTCGGCCTACGAATTCGGCGAACTGCTGCGCGATGTCCAGCGCGCACACGGCCAGATGCCCGACGAAATGGCGCTGCTCGACGCCGAGGAGACCACCGACGACACACCGGAGGTCCTGAAATCGGTCACCGGCCGCCGCAGCTGGCCGCTGACCTTGCAGCCCGCCGGTGCCTCGGTACCCATGCCGAGCACGACGACCGGCACCCTGCCGCCGACCGCCGCCACCAAATTCCGCCCGCCCACGCCCGCGCGCGAGCCCTTCCCCCGCCAGCGCCTGCTCGACGTGTTGCGCGAGGGCGGCGAGCGCCGACTCGCCCTGATCCACGCGCCCGCCGGTTTCGGCAAGAGCACCGTCGCCACACAGTGGCGCGCGGATCTGGCCACCCGCGATATTCCGGTGGCCTGGCTGGGTGTCGACCAGGACGACGACAGCGAGATCTGGTTCCTCGCCCACCTCATCCAAGCCATCCGCCGGGTGCGCCCCGATGTCGGCGCCGGCCTCGAGCAGGTGCTGGAGGAGCGTCCCGCCGACGCCGTCGCCTACGTGATCGCCACCCTGATCGATGAGATCCACGCCAGCGGGCAACCGGTGGTCGTCGTGGTGGACGACTGGCACCGCGTGCGCGACCCCGGCGTGCAACGGGCGATGGCGACCCTGCTCGACAACGGCTGCCACCATGTGCGGTTCGTCATCACCAGCCGCGATCAGTCCGGCCTGCCGATCAGCCGGTTGCGGGTACGCGACGAACTGGTCGAGCTGGACGCCGCCGCGCTGCGGCTCACCGAATCGGAGACCCGCCAGATCCTGGTGGAACGCAACGGTTTCGCGCTCACCGACGAGCAGGTCGAGCAGATCCACGTCGCGACCGACGGCTGGCCCGCCGCGATCCAGCTGGTGAGCCTGACGCTGCGCGGTAAGGCCGACCCGGCGCAGTTGCTCGCGTCGCTCGCCGAGGGCGGGCACGGGATGCGCGAGTACCTGGCCGAGAACGTGCTCGACGCGCTGGCGCCGGAGCAACTGGAGTTCCTGATGGCGATCTCGGTGGTCGAGCGGGTGAACGGTTCGCTGGCCGGGGTGCTCGCCGACGTCGCCGATGGTGCCGCGATGCTGGCACAGGCCGAGCAGCGTGAGCTCTTCCTGCACCGGATCCAGCACGACCCGGAGTGGTATCGCATGCAACCGCTGTTCGCCGAGCACCTGCGCGCCCGGCTGGACCGCGAACATCCCGGACGTTCGAAATCACTGCACCGCAAGGCCGCTCGCTGGTACGCCGAGCATCAATTGCTGCGCAAGTCGGTGGATCACGCACTGGCGGCGACCGACCTCAAACTCGCCGCCGACCTGCTCGAAAGCGGCGGCATGGACCTGATCGACGGTTCCCGGCTCGCCACCCTGCTCGGCACCGTTTCGAAACTGCCCGTGCAGCAGGTGACGTCACGGTCGAAGCTGCTGATGGCGGTGGCCAGGGCGAACATGAACATGCAGCAGACCGGGACCGCCCGCAACGCGCTCGGCAGGCTGTCGAACCTGCTGGCCCGCAGCGCGCCCGGTGCGCCGGAACTGACCGAACAGCGTTGCGTGGCAACGGTGCTGGATGCCGCCGACCGGGTCGCGCACGATGACATCGCGGAGGTGGCCGACACCCTGGCCGCCGTATTGGAAGAACCAGGCGACCTGCCCGCCTGGACGGTGTCGACCGCCGCCAATCTGATGTCGTTCATCCGGCTGTGCGAATTCGACTTCGACGCGGTGACCGAGCTGCAGGATTGGGCCGCCGACTATCACGCACAGTCGAAGGACCCGCTCGGTCCGGTATTCGGCCTGTGCGCGCTGGGTGATGCCGCCTACGAGCAACTCGACATCGCCGCTGCCACCGCTTTGTTCGAGCAGGCTTACGAGACCGCGCGGACCAAGGCAGGGCCGCGCTCGGACGCCGCCCGGATCGCGGCCGCGCTGCTCGGCGAATTGGCTTATCGCCGTGGTGATCTGGCACTGGCCGATCGGCTGCTCGACGAGAGCCATGAGCTGGTCACCCGGGTCGGTCCGGTCGACTTCCTGATCGCGACCTTCGTGATCGGTGCCAGGGTGAAGGCCGCGCTCGGCGACCAGTACACGGCCTCGGCGCGCCTGGACGAAGGCGCGCGAGTGGCCGCGGAGAACGGGTTGGCCCGCCTGGACGCCCATGTGCGGGCCGAGCGGTCCAGGCTCGGATTCCCCACCGGCGAGGACGGCTTCGTCCCCGACACCTCCGGAAACGGTGCGCGGCGCAAGAAGGGCGCCGCGGCGCTGATCACCGAGGCGCGCGCCATCGCCGAGATCCGCATCCTGCTGGCCGAACAGCGGCTGCGGGCCGACGATCGCGCCGCCCGCCACGCCAGGGTGATCTACGCGAAAACGCTCGACCAAGGCCGTCCCCGCGCCGAATTGGACGCGACCCTGCTGCTCGCGGAGTGCCTCGCGTCGGCGGGGTGGGTCGGGGAAGCGACCGGGCTGGTGCTGCCGGTCCTGCGCACCTGCGCCGAACTGGGCTGGACCAGACCGCTGCTGGACGCGGGGCCGGGTGTGGTCGGCCTGCTGCACGTGCTGCGCACGCAATCCCATGACGGGCAGGAGCATCCGATCCTGCGCGAGCTGCCCGGTCACTTCCTCGACGAACTACTAGCCTGACGCGGCCCGGAATCCCGGGCCGCGATCAGCGATCTACGGCTGCCACCACGGGCGCAACGGGACATCCCAGGTGCCGTTCGAATCGAGCTTCACACCGAGCACGTGGTGCAGCTGGATCACGTTGCGCTGGAAGCCGAGCCGACAGCCCGCCATGTACAGCCCCCACACCTTCGCGGTGCCCTCGCCGACCTCGGCGACGGCAGCGTCCCAGTTGGTGACCAGGTTCTTGCACCATTCGTGCAGCGTCAGCGCGTAGTGCTCGCGCAGGTTCTCCTCGTGCAGCACTTCCAGGCCGACATTCTGGATATCGGAGATGATGCGGCCGGAACCGATCAGCTCACCGTCGGGGAAGACGTAGCGGTCGATGAAGTCGCCCGCCTTGGTGGTGCGGGTGTTGTCGTGGCGGGTGATGCAGTGATTGAGGAACAGCCCGCCCACCCGCAGCTTGTCCTTGATGTAGCCGAAGTAGAACGGGTAGTTGTGCACGCCGATGTGCTCGGTGAGGCCGATCGAGGAGACGGCGTCGAATTCGCCCTCGGGGATATCGCGGTAGTCGCTGTGCCTGACCTCGGCGAGCTCGCCGAGACCTTCCTCGGCGATCTTCTGCTGCGCCCAGGCGGCCTGTTCGGCCGACAAGGTCGCCCCGATCACCCGCACACCGCGGCGTGCCGCGTAGCGAACCATGCCGCCCCAGCCGCAGCCGATGTCGAGCAGCCGGTCGCCTTCCTTCAGGCGCAGCTTCTCGAAGATCAGGCGGTACTTGTTCTCCTGCGCCTGCTCGAGCGTCGAGTTCTCATCGCCGTACACCGCACAGGTGTAGGTCATCGACGGGCCGAGGACGTACTCGTAGAACTTGTTGGAGACGTCGTAGTGGTGGTGGATCGCCTCCGCGTCGCGAGTCTTGGAGTGGCGCAGGCCTTCCAGCGCGATCCGGCGCCAGCGCGGCAACGTTTCCTGCGGCGGAGGTGCGATCGGCTTGAGCCGCTCCCAGCCGAGCGAGCGGGCGATGGTGACCAGTGACAATGCAGAAGGACGGTGGAACTTCATGTCCTGCATGGCTTTCAAGATGTCGTACGGGTCACCGGGATGCACCCCCTCGGCGATCATGTCACCCGCGATGTAGGCCCGCGCCATCCCGAGGTCGCCGGGGGCGCCCGCCAGGTAGTTGATGCCGCGTGGGGTCTTGATCTCGAGGGTGTAGGGCGCGTCCTCCGGGCCGGTCGCGCTGCCGTCGTAGGCGGTCAGGCGCACGGGAATCTCGCCGTCTACGAGGCTTTCGACGACCTCGGCGATGTTGAGCCGGGTCCCCAGCTCTGCCAATACCTCGGATCGGTCCTTGAATGTCGTCACTTGCGTTGCACCGCCTTCGAATACAGATTCAGCAGTCGTTGGTCCGGGTCGTAACGGGTCTTCAGTTCGGTGTAGGTGTCGCCGCCGTAGAGCTCGGCGAACTCGGCCTCGTCGTAGTAGGAGTCCGAGTAGAGCGACTTGTGCCCGTCGAACGCGGACACGATCTTCTCGATGGCGCGGTTGGCCGCCCCTTCCGGTTGACCTCGCTCGGCCGGCACCGCCGACCAGAATCCGACATTGACGTAGGTGCGCTGTGGCTCGAGGGGATACAGCGGCCACGGACGGGCACCGTCCGTCGCCGGCGCGTCGTCGAGCGCACGCAAGCGCAATGGGCACAACCAGATCGGCTCGATAGGTATTTCCCGCAGGAACCATTCGACGAAGTCGGCGGTGTGCTGCACCGGCACCTCGATGTCCTGCACGACGCGTTCCTGCGGGGGGTTGCCCCTGCGGGCCTGCCTGCGGTCGTCGATGCGGTACTTGCGGTCGAGCGCGACCAGTTTCCAGTAGAAACTGCTGCGGCGGCGCGACTTCGGCCAGAGCCTGCGGATCTTCGGGTTCTGGGCGCCGAACGCGCGTGAGCACCAGAACCAGTCGGTGTCCCAGCGCCACAGGTAGTCGTGGATGGTCAGCCGGTCCCGTTTCACGCCGTCGGCGTGTTGCAGGGAGCGGTAGAAGATGTCCATGCCGGTGTAGTCGCTGACCGGGCCCGGTTCATCGGTTTTGCGACCGAGGGTCAGGTAGCTCTCGTTCGCGCTGAACACCACGCCGTCGAGGTAGTCGACGTCCTCGCCGTCGAAGCGGCGTTCGATGACGATCCGATCGAGTTCGGCTTCCAGTTCGCGCAGGTCGTGGAAGCGCACGTGTCGCAGTTCCACGAACGGCAGCACGGGTTCGAGCTCGATCTTGAGCCGGACGGAGTATCCGAGAGTGCCGTAGGAGTTGGGGAAGCCGTGGAAAAGGTCGGCGTGCTCGCCGGTCGGTGTCGCCGTGACGATCTCGCCGGAGCCGGTCAAAATGTCCATTTCCAGCACGGATTCGTGGGGTAGACCGTTGCGGAACGAGGTCGATTCGATGCCGAGGCCGGTCACCGCGCCGCCAAGGGTGATGGTCTTGAGCTGGGGCACCACCAGCGGCGCCAGCCCGTAGGGGAGGGTGGCCGCCACCAGGTCCTCATAGGTGGTCATGCCCGCGACGTCGGCCGTGCGGGCTTGCGGGTCTACCGCGATCACCTGCCAGAGGCCGGACACGTCGAGGCCGGGCGCGGTGGGTGCCGCCCTGGCCCGGAACAAGTTCGATGTCTTCTTCGCCAGTCGGACGACGGCACCGGGTGGGATGGCGCGATAGCTTTCCAGCAGTCGCTCCACACCCGCCCGATGCGCGGCATATCCGGACTCGCGCGCGGCCGGTTCGTGACCAGCCCTACCCAAAAGACTCACTGCCACCCCTTTGACGCTAGTACGACCCTGTCCGCCGGGCCACCGGATACTTGCGCGCCGCGACAAAATGTCACGCACATGTTCCCGCGCCGCCCCAACCTGGTCGGGTGAACCGCTGGGGGACAGGGCAGGATGTAACCCGGTCGAGATATCGCCACACCCCCAGCAAGGAGTCAACAGTGGGACAGGTCAGCGCCAGCAGTTCGATCGTCGTCGCCGCGGATCCGCAGCGCACGCTCGCAGCGATCGGCGATTACGAGACGATCCGGCCGCGCATTCTTTCCTCGCACTACCGCGACTACAAGGTTGTCGAGGGCGGTAACGGCGCGGGCACCGTGGTGGAGTGGACGCTGCAGGCCACCGAGAAGCGCACCCGCAACGTGCGCGCGACCGTGACGGTGGCGGATTCGGTCCTCACCGAACGCGACGCCAACTCCACCATGGTCAACACCTGGACCGTCACCCCCGACGGCACCGGCTCGAAGGTCACCGTCGAGACCACCTGGAAGGGCGCGGGCGGCATCTCGGGCATCTTCGAGGGCATCTTCGCCCCGCTCGGCCTGAAGAAGATCCAGGCCGAGGTGCTCGGCAACCTCGCGCGCGAACTGGCCTGAACTCGGTTCGCGGTAGTCGATCAGTCCTTGCCGATGTCGAAGAGGTTTCCTTCGGGGTCGGCGAGGGTGGTCCACCGCATGCCGTACTCGTCGAAGTCGCCGATGTGCTTGCCGCCCAGGCTGATCGCGCGCTCGATGTAGTCGGCCCACTCGGCTGTGTGGAAATCCAGGTGGACCACATTCTTGCCAGGGGTCTTGTCGGGGACCTGGATGAACATCAGGATCGGAGCGTGGCCGGCGGATTTGCCGACGGTGGCGAAGAACTGCGACGCCTCCGGGTCGACGGGCACGTCGAGCAATTGCGCGTAGAACTCGGCCTGGGCGGTGGCGTTGTGGCAGTCCATGGTGATGTTGGCCAGGGCGATGGTCATCAGATTTCTCCTTCGGTGATCGGCCAGCACACTTCGGTGCGGTAGTCGGCCGGGTTATCGGTGGTATCCGGTCCCACGAGGTAGCGCTCGCGGACCGGTTCGTCGGGCAGTGCGGCGCCGTGCTCGGCGACGTGGCTGCCGAGCGCGCCATAGGTGCGGTCGAAGTCTTCGAACGGGCCGTCGTGAACGGCCACGGCGAAGTGGCGGCCAGGGAATTCGACAACGGCGAAGCCGCCGGTGGGGACGAATTCCGCGCCGGGCGGTAGCGGCACGAACGCGGTGACCGCGCCGTTGTCGTCGGTGAAGAATTCGTTCGAATAGGTCGCTCCCGCAGCACCTCCCGGGGCGATGCCGGACTCGATCAGCGTCGTGTACAACTGCTCGAACGCGATGCCACACCAGTCGGCGATGGCAGTGCGCTCGACCTGGCTGGTGAACGTGAGCGCCGTGAAAGCGGGCTCTGTTCGATAGTCGACCTCTATCGGTGGTGGGGGTGCGGTGAGCAGGGAGCGCAGCGAGACCACCACCTCGCGGGTGCGATCCAGCGCCGCCTCCATCCTGATCAGATGCGCCCGCAGCGCGGAGTCGCGCTCGGCGGGATCGGCCGCGGCGAGCACGGTGCGAATCTCCGGGAGCGGCATGTCCAGATCGCGCAGGCGCCGGATCAGGTGTGCGCGCTCCACCTGGTCGGTGGAATATCGGCGATAGCCGGTGCCGACGTCCACCGAGGCAGGCGCGAGTAGCTCGATCTCGTGGTAATACCGCAGCGTCTTGACGCTCAGAAGGGTGAGGCGGGCGAACTCGCCGATCGCCACGGTTGCTGTCATAGGAGCTAGACAACACCCTCCAGCGGGTGGAGGGTCAAGACCCGGTCAGGCGGGCGCCAAGACGAAGGCGGCGAGCAGCGGCCAAGCGCCCTCGCGCCACCACGAATAGCCGAACCAGACGCCTGGGGTCACCTCGCGGATCTCGTCGTAGACCTGCGGTGTGGGTGACGGCGCGTAGTTCAGCGCCCAGGTGGGGGCACCATCGAGGATCGACGGTGCGCGATAGACATCGGCGGGGAAAGCCTCGATCCCGGCGCCGGTGATCCGGTTGGTCAGTGAGCCGCCGTCCGGCCCGGTGCGGAACACCTTGCCGATCCACAGCGCCGGTCCGGCCGCTTCGAGTTGCGGCGGGCGCGTCACCCAGCCGTTGGTGAGGCCCGTCGCCACCGCCCCCGCCTGCGCGTCACGGTAGATCTGGTCCTGCTGGGTGACGCTGCAGCGGAAGCGCAACGAATCGATGGTCGCCGCACGATTGCCCGGATCCAGTACGCAGCCGGCGCCGTAGTCGGTGATCGCGGCCCCGGAATCGGCTGATACGGCGGCGGGAGAGAGAAGTAGCAGGCTAGCGACAGATGCGACCACGGCCGAAAGCGACGCCGGGCGCACACGGGAAGCATTCATCTGATCTCCTAGAGATTGCTGAATCATTGCCAGACCTTGCCTGATCGTATGCTCGAATCCCCGGCGGAGCCATCGTTTCAGCGGCCATTCTCCACGACTAAACTGGCAACCGCACGCGGCCAGAGCTCCGCACCCGACGCACCCCACGGTTTTCGGCTGCCTCGTACCCGAGGGGCGAGACGGAACGCCGGAGGCGCAGTATCGTCGCTCGGGTGTGCGGCCCCAGGGCCGAAAACCCCGCGGCGCCAGCCGCCAAAGACACAGGAGTGTTGTGCAACCCGGTGATGGTCAGTTCGATATGCAGGCACTGCTCGCCCAAGCTCAGCAGATGCAGCAGGCAGTGATGCAGGCGCAGGCCGAGCTCGCCGAGACCGAGGTGTCCGGTCAGGCAGGCGGCGGTCTTGTGCAGGCCACGATCAAGGTCAGCGGTGAGGTGATCGCGCTGACGATCGACCCGAAAGTGGTCGATCCGGACGATGTCGACGGACTGCAGGACCTGGTCATCGGCGCGATCAACGCCGCGATGGCCAATGCGCAGCAGCTCGCGGCCGAGCGCCTCGGCCCGCTGTCGCAGGGCCTCGGCGGCGGTTCGCTGCCCGGTCTGCCCGATTTCTGATGTATGAGGGGCCGGTTCAGGATCTGATCGACGAGCTGGGCAAACTGCCAGGCGTCGGTCCGAAGAGCGCGCAGCGCATCGCTTTTCATCTACTGCAGGTGGAGCCGCCGGATATCGACCGGCTGCAGGCCGCCCTGCAGAAGGTGCGCGACGGCGTTCAGTTCTGTGTCTCGTGCGGCACTGTCGCCGATGGCGAGCTGTGCCGGATCTGTGCCGACCCACGCCGCGACCGCACGATGATCTGTGTGGTCGAGGAACCCAAGGATGTGCAGGCGATCGAGCGCACCCGTGAGTTCCGTGGTCGCTACCACGTGCTCGGTGGTGCGCTCGATCCGCTCAGCGGTGTCGGGCCCGATCAGTTGCGGATCAGGGAGCTGCTCACCCGCATCGGTAATCAGGAAGACGGCATCGATGTGAGCGAGGTGATCATCGCGACCGACCCGAATACCGAGGGCGAGGCGACGGCCACCTATCTCGTGCGGATGCTGCGCGACTTCCCCGGGCTCACCGTCACCCGGTTGGCCTCCGGGCTGCCGATGGGTGGCGACCTGGAATTCGCCGACGAACTGACCCTCGGCCGGGCGCTTTCCGGTCGGCGGACGCTGTAGGACCAGGCGCGACGGCGGTAGGCGTGATTGCCGCCGTCGCGGCCGTACGAGGATCAGAGCTCGACGCGGGTCCAGGTGATGCCGTCGGTGGTGGCGGGCTTGCCGTTGGCCCAGTCCCAGATGATGCCGGCGACCTGTGCCGGGTCATCGAGGGTCGTGCCGAAATGCCGGTCGGGGGCGCCGTCGCGATATTCGAGGGTGTAGGGGCCGCTCGGGTCGCGGTAGGTCTGGATGTAGCGCTGTTCGCCCTCTTCGACGATGAGGTACGGGTTGGGGGCGGCGAGCCCGGCGACCCACTGGTGTGCCAATTCCTCGGTGAGATACGGGAATTCGCCCGCGCCGCCGTGCGTGACGTTGATCGGGATGTGGTCGGCCGGGTCGATGATCCAGGTCAGCTGCGGATCGTAGACGGCGTAGCCGCGCGGGGTGGCGAGGTCGAAGAGCAGGTTGCGGACGAAGCCGATGGCGTCGTACGGCGAGGGGATGTAGAGCGTGTCGCCGCTGGGGCCGCCGACGGATTCGACGCTGAGGAACGAGTCGTCCACCGGCAGTTCGGCGTTGCGCGCGTTCAACTCGGCCGCGATCTCGGCGATCGGTTCGGACTCGGTCAGGCCTTCCTGGGCGGCGAGGTAGGCGTCGATCTCGTCGACAGAGCTGGCGACGCCGGACGGCAGCAGGATGTGGTCGTAGCTCACGGTGCCAGCTTAGCTGCTGGTGCCCTGCGTCTCGGCCCGGTAACCCGCCGGGCTGACACCGGCTATTACCGCGGTGTTTCGAAAGGGGGGCCGGTCGGGAAACTCCGGTTTCGTCGGCCCGCGCGGTGTCGGGGGTTTGTGGTCCACTTGGTGAATGGGCATCAAGGTGTCACTCGAGCACCGCACGGCATACTCCTTCGATCGTCTCGTAGAGGTGCATCCGCATGAAGTGCGGTTGCGCCCCGCGCCGCACTCGCGCACACCGATCGAGGCGTATTCCCTCGAGGTGTCACCGGCCGAGCACTTCGTCAACTGGCAGCAGGACGCGTTCGGCAATTTCGTTGCGCGCCTGGTGTTTCCGAATCCGACGAAGGAGTTGTCGATCACGGTGGGGTTGATCGCCGACCTCGAGGTGGTCAACCCGTTCGACTTCTTCATCGAGGATTACGCCGAGTTCTTCCCGTTCGAGTACGACACCGCACTCGCCGAGGATCTCGCGCCGTATCTGCGGCGCGTCGACGAGACGGAGCCGGGCAGCGGGCCGGGGGAGTTGCTGCGGGAATGGGCGCGGGTGCACCGGCCGCAGGGCCGGACCAGGGCCATCGACTATCTCGTCGAACTCAACTACGCGCTGCGCAATTCGGTCGACTACACCGTGCGCATGGAGGCGGGTGTGCAAACGCCCGATCACACTTTGCGCACCGCGCTCGGATCCTGCCGCGACTCGGCCTGGTTGCTGGTCGGCGTGCTGCGTGAGCTGGGGCTGGCCGCCCGCTTCGTCTCCGGCTACCTGGTCCAGCTCACCTCCGACGTGCCGTCGCTGGACGGTCCGTCGGGCCCGGCCGCCGACTTCACCGACCTGCACGCCTGGACCGAGGTGTATCTGCCCGGCGCGGGCTGGGTCGGCATGGATCCCACCTCCGGCCTGTTCGCGGGTGAAGGCCACATCCCGCTCGCCGCCACCCCGCATCCCGGGGCCGCCGCCCCGATCACCGGGGCCACCGGGATCACCGAGGCCACCCTCGACTTCAGCAATGTGGTTCGCCGTATCCACGAGGATCCGCGAGTCACGCTGCCCTACACCGATTCCCAGTGGGAACGCATCGTCGCCTCCGGTGCCGCGATCGACGCGCGAATGGCGGCGGCCGATGTCGGCCTCACCATGGGCGGCGAGCCGACCTTCGTCTCCATCGACGACCAGGTCAGCGCCCAGTGGACCACCGACGCCGACGGCAGGCACAAACGGGAGCGCGCCGTCGACCTCGCCGACCGCCTCCGCTCGATCTACGCGCCGACCGGCATCGTGCAGTACCGCCAGGGCAAGTGGTACCCCGGAGAACCGTTGCCCCGCTGGGAGATCGCGATCGCCTGGCGGGCCGATGGCGTGCCGATCTGGCGGCGTCAGGACCTGCTCACCGACCCGTGGACGCCGGTGGCGCGGCACACGCCGCAGACGCGGGTCGCCACCGAAACGGCAGAACCCTCCCACTCGAACGGATACGCGGCTGCCGAGGTCGCGCCCGCTGTTGTCGCACCGAGGGAGCCCGGCCCGGTCGACATGGTCGCGGTCTTCGATGCGCGTCGTCGGATCGGTGGTGACGAAGTCGCTGCCGCGGTTATCGCGCTGGGGCTCGCCGATGACGACGATGTGCGGCGCAACGGCGAGTCGGGCGGTGTCGACCTGCTCGACATAATCGACTACGCCGATGCGGCCGATCTCGCGGAGGAGGCAGAGCCTGCTGAGGAAGCGGTGAGTTTCGACGTGGTGGAGTTCGACGACGGACCGCCGCTGATCGAGGAGCCCGTCGAGCTGGTCGCCGCCGAACATCGCCGCGCCGCGGAGAGCCAGCAGGCCTGCGCCGACGCCGGTGGCGATGCTCGCCCGGCGAAGGAGGTCCCGGCGAAGGAGGTCAAGGTCTCGAAGAAGGAAGCCAAGGAGTCGGCCAAGGCGGCCAAGAAGGCTGAGGCCGAGCTGCGAAAAGCATCGAGGAAGAACAAACTTCGCGGGAAGAGGGACAAGGGAGCTGGGAGCGGTCCGCCGTCGGTCCACCCGCCCATCCAGTTGACCCGCTCGCAGCCGAGCAACTCGGCCGCCGGGGTGATTCCCGACCGAGCGCCCGCGGCCGACATCGGTGCGGCCAAGGCGTTGATCGCCGAGATCGCGGGCACCCTCGGGTTGCCGGAGGTGCAGGTGCGGCCCGCGTTCGAGGATCCGTTGGCCCGGTTGGCGGCGACCGTGAGCGCGCCGTACGGCGATCCGCCGCCCGCGGACATCGACCCGGCCGAGGACTCGCCCGAGGTGCGGCGGGTCTTGCTGGAGAGTTTGGAGGAGTCGGTCGATCAGCCGTCGGCGTACGTGCTGCCGATTCATCGGCGGGCCGACGGCGCGGGCTGGGCCAGTGCCGACTGGCAGCTGCGCCGTGGACGCGCCGAGAACAGTCGCGGCCGGATCGTGTTGGCCGATGGCGATTCGCCTGCCGGACTTCGTCTTCCGATCGGGTCGGTGTCCTGGCACGCGCCGCCGATCCTGCCCGACAGCGACCCGCTCTACCAGAAACCGCTGAGCGCGGAACGGGTCGAGCCGCCCGCCGCGGTGGAGCCTGCCGATTTCACGCCGACGACCGCGCTGGTCGCCGAGGTCAGGCAGGGCCGGCTGCATGTGTTCCTGCCGCCGGTGACCGAACTCGACGACTTCCTCGATCTGATCGCCAAGGTCGAGGCGGCGGCGGTGGCGATCGGGCAGCCGGTGGTGTTGGAGGGCTACGCCCCGCCGAGTGACGCACGGCTACAGACGTTTTCGGTGACGCCCGACCCCGGTGTGATCGAGGTGAACATCATGCCGACCAGCTCGTTCGCCGAGCAGGCCGAGGTGCTGAACACCCTCTACGAGCAGGCAAGGCTCGCCCGGCTGAGCACCGAATCCTTCGACGTGGACGGCACCCACGGCGGTACCGGCGGCGGCAACCACATCACCCTCGGTGGGGTCACCCCGGCGCGTTCGCCGATGCTGCGCCGCCCCGACCTGCTCGTTTCCATGCTCACCTACTGGCAGCGCCACCCGGCGCTGTCGTACCTGTTCGCGGGCCGTTTCGTCGGCCCGACCTCGCAGGCGCCCCGCGCGGACGAGGGTCGCGAGGGCGCGCTCTACGAACTCGAGATCGCCTTCGCCGAGGTGGCCAGGCTGTCCGCGCAGGCTGCGGGGCCCACGCCTTACGAAATCCAGTCGGCCCCTTGGCATATCGACCGCGCACTGCGGCATCTGCTCACCGATCTCACCGGCAACACCCACCGCGCCGAGTTCTGCATCGACAAGCTCTACAGCCCCGACTCGGCTCGCGGCAGGCTCGGGCTGCTGGAACTGCGCGGCTTCGAGATGCCGCCACATTTCCAGATGGCGATGGTGCAGTCGTTGCTGGTGCGCGGCCTGGTCTCGATGTTCTGGGACAAGCCGCTGCGCGCGCCGCTGATCCGCCACGGGTCCAACCTGCACGGCCGCTATCTGCTGCCGCACTTCCTGATGAACGACATCGCCGAGGTCGCCGCCGACCTGCGCGCGGCGGGCGTCGACTTCGACACCGCCTGGCTCGACCCCTT
The DNA here is from genome assembly GCF_042719655.1 of Nocardia sp. NPDC058518. Classification (NCBI taxonomy): domain Bacteria; kingdom Bacillati; phylum Actinomycetota; class Actinomycetes; order Mycobacteriales; family Nocardiaceae; genus Nocardia; species Nocardia sp. NPDC058518. The sequence goes on along the minus strand of NZ_JBHXNJ010000026.1, from coordinate 14,638 downwards.
CACCGAATTCCGCTTCCCCCGCATCGGCACCGCCATGATCGGTGAGGCGGAGCTGGAACTGCGCGGCGCGATCGAACCGTGGCTCACCCTCGGCGAACAGACCACCGGCCAGGGCACCGCTCGCTACGTCGACTCCTCGGTGGAACGCCTCCAGGTGCGGTTGGTCGGTGCCGATCGCGGCCGATACGTCCTGACCTGCAACGGCATGCCGATCCCGCTGCTGGCCACCGACAAATCCGATGTACAGGTGGCGGGCGTGCGCTACCGCGCCTGGCAGCCGCCGAACTCGCTGCACCCCTCGATCACCGTCGACGCCCCGCTGGTGTTCGACCTGGTAGACGGCGCGACGGGCATCTCCCGCGGTGGCTGCACCTACCACGTCGTGCACCCCGGCGGCCGCGCCTACGACGACGCGCCCGTCAACGCCGTCGCCGCCCAGTCGCGCCGCAATCGCCGTTTCGAGGCCGCCGGACATACGGTGAACCCGATGGATCCCGCCGAACTCCGTGCGAAGATCGCGGCACAGTCGACCGATGTCGGCGCACCAGGCATCCTGGACCTACGCCGCGCGCGAACAGTGTGGGGTACCTAGTCGGTCATTTGGCGCCAGCCGCAATCAACACAGGAGGCTCGGTGGCTCAGCGCGATGAAGCGCTCAGGGACGGGAATCGGCAGGGATCGGGCGTACGCGCTCAGGTCGCCGAGCAGTTCGCGCGGTATCGGGCTGACAGCTTGGCGGGTGCGCGCTTCGACGAGTGCGGCAGGCCGACCACGGGCTATTACGACGAGCTGGTCGACGGTCGTGGGCGGGTGCGATCGATGTGGTCGGAGCTGTCGGCCGACTTCATCGATCAGGGGATCGGCGGGATCGATCGGATCGATCACCGGGTGCGCAGGCAGATCGAGGACGACGGTGTCACCTACACCGAGGTCGGTCTCGGCGGCGATGACGACACCGCGATCCCGCAGCCGTGGCGCCTCGACCCGATTCCTCTGCTGGTCTCCGCCGAGGACTGGACCCGCCTGGAAACCGGGCTGGTGCAGCGCTCGCTGGTGCTCGACGAGGTGCTCACCGATGTGTACGGTCCGCGCAGGCTGCTGAGCTCGGGCCTGCTGCCCGCGGAGGTGGTGTTCGGCAATACCGGGTATGTGCGGGCCGCGCACGGCATCACGATCCCCGGCACCCATCAGCTGTTCCTGCACGCCTGCGACATCAGCCGGTGGAGTGACGGGCAGTTCCGGGTGCTGGCCGACTGGGCGCAGGCACCCTCGGGTGCCGGGTACGCCCTCGCCGACCGTCGTGTGGTGGCCTCGGCGATTCCCGAGGCTTTCGAGCACGCGGGGCCGCGACCACTGAGCCCGTTCGCACGGGCCATGCGGTTGATGCTCGAGGAGGCGGCGCCCGAGCTGGCCGACGGGGAAGAGCCGGTAGTCGTCGTGCTCAGCCCGGGTTCGCATTCCGAAACCGCCTTCGACCAGGCATATCTCGCGCAGATGCTCGGTTTTCCGCTGGTGGAGAGTTCCGATCTGGTGGTGCGCGACGGCGCGCTGTGGATGCGCTCGCTCGGCAGCTTGGAACGAGTCGACGTGGTGCTGCGGCGCGTAGACGCCGAATTCTCCGACCCGCTGGATCTGCGACCCGATTCGCGCCTCGGGGTGGTCGGGCTGGTCGAGGTGCTGCGCCGCGGGGCGGTGACGGTGGTGAACACCCTCGGTAGTGGGCTGCTGGAATCGCCCGCGCTGAGCCCGTTCCTGCCGCGCATCGCCCGCTCGGTCCTCGGCGAGGATCTGCTGCTCGACGCCACCCCCACCTACTGGGGTGGCGACGACACCGAGCGCGCGCACCTGGTGTCGCACGTCGGTGACCTGGTGATCCGCTCCGCCGTCGACGGCTCGACGATCTTCGGGCCGAGCCTGTCGGCGGCCGAGCGCACCGACCTCGCCGCCCGGATCGAGGCGGAACGGTGGAAGTGGGTCGGGCAGGAACCCGCCGAGTTCTCGGTCGCGCCCGCGGTCGACGGCCCGGCGGGCTTGGCGCCCGCACCGGTGGGCATGCGGTTGTTCTCGCTGGCCAGGCGGGGCAGCTACACGGCGATGTCGGGCGGACTCGGCCAGCAGCGCATGCGGCTCGAACCGACCCGCAGTGTGATCAAGGTGGCCGCCAAGGACGTGTGGGTCCGCGCGGCCCCGGCCACCGTGCCCGCCGTGAGTTCCGAAGCCCCGCACGAGGAACGGTTGCGCAGGGCGGTTCCGGTCGTCGAGGCGATCAGCTCACCGCGTGTACTCAACGACCTGTTCTGGATGGGCCGCTACAGCGAACGCGCCGAGTCGGTGGTCCGCCTGCTCGCCGCTACTCACGACGTCTACCAGGACTACCGCTACCGCCCCTGGCTCGACGGCGCCGAAGCCTTGCCGATCCTCATGCGCGCGCTGTCGATCACCACGGGCACCACCGCTCCACAGTCGGTGCTGCCCGACGGAATCGGTCAGCTGGTGGCGGTGCGGTCCGACGCGACGCCGTCACCGCGCTCCGCGTCCGACGAAGTATCAACGGACGCAACACCTCACGACTCAGCCTCCGATCCGATGGCATCGGCGGGGCAGAGCCAGTCCGCAGCGGATGAGGCGGAACTCGACTCCGAGGACGACGAGGCGGAGGCGCCGTGGGAGCGGGCGGGGACCAGTGCGCTGGCTCGCGCGCTGCGCACCACCGGTGTCACGCCCGAGCGTGGGGCGGAGCCGGTGCCCGCGCCTGAGCCGGAGCCGGTTCTCGCCCGGTCGCGGCAGGCGCAGGGCCAGTTCACCCATCGTGCGATGGATTCCAGTGGTCAGGACGGTGTGGCGGCGCGCCGGGCGGTCGCGGGCGCCTCCGCGGAGGGGTTCCAGTACCTGGCCTCGTTGACCGGTGACCGCGAGCTGGCCGGATCGTTGTCGTACGCCGTGGACCACTACGGGTCCGCCGCGCGGGCGGTGCGCGATCAGCTGTCCAGCGACACCTGGATGATCATCGGTGCTGTCGATCGCGCGCTGGCCGAATTCCGCAGTGCCAGTACCGAACAGGAGACGGCGCTGTCGGCGGTGCATTCGCTCACGCTGGCGGCGTTGCTGTCGCTGTCGGGGATCGGCGCCGAGTCGCTGGTGCGCGACACCGGCTGGTACGTCATGGATATCGGCAAACGGATCGAGCGTGGACTCGCCGTGACGTCGCTGATCAATGCCGCACTGGGGCGGCGGAGTTCTGCCGAGGTGCAAGGGGTGGTCGCGGAGGCCGTGCTCACCGCGACCGAGTCGGCGGTGAGTTACCGTCGCCGCCATCGTGGTTCGGCGCATGTGGCAGCGCTGGCCGGACTGCTGCTGTTCGATCCGGGCAATCCGCGTTCGCTGGTCTATCAGCTCGACCGCCTCGAGGCCGACTTCCAAGCGCTACCAGGCGGTTCCGGCGCCACGCGTTCGCAGCGACTGCTCGCCGATGCCCAGCGCATGCTGCGCCGCGTCGACCCGGCCGACCTGGAACACACCGACGACGACGGCGTCCGAACCGAGCTGGTGGAACTGCTGGAGGGGGTGCACTTGCGATTGCGCAAGCTGGCCGAATCGTTCGAAGCCACCAAACTCACTGTCCCGCTGGGTATTCAGCCGCTCTGGGGTAATACCAGGATGGTCGGATGACCCGGCGATACATGGTGGTGCACCGCACCACCTACAGCTACTCCGACGAGGTGACCAGCTCCTACGGTCGCGCGTACCTCACCCCGCGCGAATATCCGGGCCAGCGCCTGCTCGAGCACGAGATCTACATCGACCCTGTGCCTTCGGACCGCTCGGTGGGCACCGATGTGTACGGCAACACCACGACGTATTTCCATGTGACCTCCGAGCACCGCAATCTCGAAGTCACCGGCGAGTCCCTGGTCGACGTCGACGGCGAACATCCGGGGCACCTGCCGGGTGTCGACCTGCCATGGGAGTCGGCGCGTCCGAGCACCGCCACCGGCCCACTCGCCGTCGAGTTCACCCTCGATCTGCTCCCGCCCGAGATCACGCCCGACGTGATCGACTACGCCGCGCGGAGTTTCCCGCCGGGACGGCCGCTGCTCGAGGCGGTGACCGAGCTGAACACCCGCATCCACGACGACTTCGAGTATCGGTCCGGCTCCACCACGGTGAGCACCAGCGTGGCCGACGTCTTCGCCGCCCGCGAAGGTGTCTGCCAGGACTTCGCCCGGATCGGCGCGGCCTGCCTGCGCTCGCAGGGTCTGGCCGCCCGCTACGTCTCCGGCTATCTCGCCACCGATCCGCCCCCTGGCAAGGAACGCATGGTCGGCGTCGACGCCACCCACGCCTGGGCGGCGGTGTGGCTGCCCGGCACCGACGACACCGATCGCACCGGCCGCTGGATCGCCTTCGACCCCACCAACGACCAGTTCGCCGACGAGCGGTACGTGACGGTGGCGTGGGGCCGCGATTACCAGGACGTTCCGCCGCTGCGTGGCATCATCTACACCGATGCGAAGCAGTCCACAATCAAGGTGTCGGTCGATGTAGCTCCGGTGGAGGTGTAGTCCGTGCGTGATTTCGTCTGTCCGAATTGCGGTCAGCAGCTGGCTTTCGAGAACTCGGTCTGCCTATCCTGCCGCAGCGCACTGGGTTTCAGCCTGACCGACCGCACGCTGGTGGTGATCGGTGACCCGCCGGGCGACGCCGCGGTCGATCACGCGGCAGGCGTCGTCGACAGTGATCGTTTCCGCCTGTGCGACAACCTGCATGTGGCGCAATGCAATTGGCTCGTCGACCGGGAGGGGTCTGGTCCGGCGCTGTGCCTGTCGTGCCGGCTCACCAGGACCAGGCCCAACGATTCCGATACCAGCGGTCTCGCCGCGTTCGCCGAGGCCGAGGCGGCGAAACGCCGGTTGATCTTCGAACTGGTCGAACTGGGCCTGCCGATCGTCGGCCGTGACGAGGACCCCGAGCACGGGCTGGCCTTCGACCTGCTGTCCAGCCGCACCAAAGGCGTGCTCACCGGCCATAGCGACGGAGTGGTCACCCTGGACCTCGCCGAGGCCGACGACCCGCACCGCGAGCAGTTGCGGATCGAGATGGCCGAGCCGTATCGCACCTTGCTCGGCCACTTCCGGCACGAGATCGGGCACTACTTCTTCCCCGTTCTGGTCGCTGATGACGCGGCGCTGCGACGCTTCCGGGATCTGTTCGGCGATCCGTTCGCCGACTACCAGGCGGCGCTGGATCGCCACTATTCCCAGGGTGCGCCCCCCGGCTGGAAGCGCGACTACGTCTCCTCCTACGCCACCATGCACGCCGCCGAGGACTGGGCCGAGACCTTCGCCCACTACCTGCACATCCGCGACACCCTCGATACCGCGGCGGCGTTCGGCCTCGCACCCGCCGGCGCGACCCTCGACCGCCCGCAGATCGGCCGCGCCGGGTTCGACAAGATCATCGAGCTCTGGTTGCCGCTGACCTGGTCGCTGAACATGGTCAACCGCTCGATGGGCCGCGACGACCTGTATCCCTTCGTGCTGCCCGATCGGGTGCTGGAGAAGATGCGCTTCGTCCACGACCTGTGCGCCGGTAGTCATGCCGCCGCCCCGGAGATCATCGCCTCCACGGGATAACGCATTGTCGATTTCGCTGCGACGAGGGTCACAGCTGGCTACTCTTCGAGATTGAGACCGGAGCGTCTCAATCCGGTCGGTACCTCGACTCGGACTGCTCGATGAGAAGTGTGTGGCTATGAACTCTCCACTGGTATCAGTCGGTCTGCCGTTGGCGCTGGCGGTGATCATGTTCGGCCTCGGGCTCTCGCTCACCGGCGCCGACTTCGCCCGCATCGCGAAGACACCGCGCATCGTCGCCATCGCGCTGGCCTGCCAATTGCTGGTGCTACCGGTGGTCGCGTTCGGCCTGGTGCTGCTGTTCGATCTGTCGCCGATTCTGGCGGTCGGCATGATGCTGCTGGCCGCCTCGCCCGGCGGGACCACGGCGAACCTGTTCAGCCACCTGTTCCGTGGTGACGTGGCGCTGAATGTGTCGCTGACCGCGGTCAATTCGATCATCGCGGTTGTCACCGTGCCGTTGGTGACCAACTTCGCCATCGGCTACTTCGAGCCGGCGGGCGAGGACGGTTCCGTCGGTCTGCAGCTGAGCAAGGTGGTGCAGGTCTTCGCCATCGTGCTGGTTCCGGTCGGCCTCGGCATGCTGGTGCGCCGCTGGTCGGCGGCGTTCGCGAACCGGATGGACAAGCCGGTGCGCATCGGGTCGGCGATCACGCTGCTGCTGGTGATCGTCGGCACCATCGTCAGCGAGCGCGACACCCTCACCGGCTCGCTCGCCGATGTCGGCGCCATCACCGTGGTGTTCTGCCTGATCAGCCTGTCGGCCGGCTACTACCTGCCGCGCCTGCTCGGCGTCGCCGACCGCCAGGCCATCGCCTGCTCGTTCGAGGTCGGCATCCACAACAGCACAATCGCCATCACCATCGCGATCAGCGTCCTCGACAGCACCGAAATGGCCATTCCCGCAGCGGTCTACGGCGTACTGATGTTCCCCCTCGCCGCGCTCGTCGGCTGGCTCATCACCCGCCGACAGGTGCGTGCCGAGGTCGCCGCCGAATGAGTCGGACGTGTGACTGAATCAGGCGCGCAGGCGTTCTTTGCGGAGCTGGTCGACCTCGGGGAGGTCGAGGGGGGCCAGGTCGGTGGCGGGGATGCCGAGGGCCTTGGCGATCAGGAGGTCGGCGAGTTCGGGGTTGCGGGCCAAGGCCGGGCCGTGCAGGTAGGTGCCGAAGACCGAGCCCTGGACGACGCCCTCGGTGCCGTCGCCCACGCCGTTGCCGACGCCGCGGGTGACGCGGGCCAGCGGGGTGGCGTCGGGGCCAAGAGTCGTTCCGCCCCGGTGGTTCTCGAAACCGGTGAGGGGTGCTTTGAGTCCAGGGACCAGTGGCGTCGTGGTTACTTCGCCGATGGCGCGGACCTTTTGGGGAGAGGTGGTGACATCGAAAAGGCTTACGCCGTCGACCTTTTCGCCCGCCGAGGTTTCGTACCAGTTGCCGAGCACCTGGATGGCGGCGCAGATGGCGAGGACGGGGGCGCCCTTGGCGGCGGCCTGCTGGAGGCCGGGGTATTTCTGGAGGTGGCGGGTGGCCAGGCGCTGCGCCGAGTCCTCGGCACCACCGAGGGTGTAGATGTCGAAGGAGTCAGGGACGGGATCGGCGAGGGTGATGTCGATGATCTCGGCGTCGTAGCCGCGCATGCGCAGGCGTTGCCGCAGGACCAGCGCGTTGCCGCCGTCGCCGTAGGTGCCCATCACGTCGGGCAGGACGAGGCCGATACGAATGGTTGACTCGCTCACTTGCGGGCCTCCAGATCACGGTTGAGATCGCGGAACGCGGTGTAGTTGGCCAGCACCTCGACGTGTCCGGCGGGGCAGGACGCGATGGCGCGCAGGGGATCCGGGACGAGCGTGTGTTCGACACCCGCGTAGGTGAGGCGCACGGCGAGGTCGGTCGCGCGCTCGCCGGCGGCGACCACCTGCACGCCTTCGAAGTGCTCGAACCGCACATCCCACAGCCAGGACAGATCCTCGCCGTCGGGCACCTGACCGTTCACCGCGATCACCAGACCGGCCGAGGACGGCTCGATCATCGACAGCGCTTCCTGCCAGCCCGCGGGATTCTTGGCCAGCAGCAGCCGGGCATCGTGATCACCGACGGTGACGGTGCGGTAGCGGCCCGCGATCTCGCGCACGGTGCCGGTGGCATCGGTCGCCTTCGCGGGCTCGGCGCCCATCGCGACCGCGGCGGCCACAGCCTGCGCGGCATTGCCACGGTTCGCGCGACCCGGCAGCGCCAGGTGCAACGGAGCGCGGAAACCATCAGGGCCGCACAGGTCTTCGCCTTCGAGCCACCAGACCGGTTGCGGGCGGTGGAAATCCGCACCGGTCGAGCGCCAGTTCTCGCCTTCCCAGACGATCGGCTCACCGCTGCGCGGACAACTCGTCGCGTCGACGGCCCAGCCGCTGCCCGCCGACACCCACACCACATTCGGATGGTCGTAGGCGATGGAGGCCACCAGCACGTCATCGCAGTTGGCGATGACGACCGCGTCGGGATGACGCAACAGCCCGGCGCGCAGCTTGCGCTCGATCATGTTGATCTCGCCGACCCGGTCGAGCTGGTCGCGGCTGAGATTGAGCAGGACGACAGCGGCGGGGTCGAGCGCGTCGCTCACGTGCGGCAGGTGCAGCTCGTCGACCTCGATCGCGGCCAGCGACACCCCCTGGTGCAGGCTGAGCGCGGCCACGATGCCCGCGTCCATATTGGCGCCGTCGGCCTGGGTCGCGACATCGCCGAGCGTGCCGAGCGCGGCGGTCGTCATCCTGGTGGTCGTCGATTTGCCGTTCGTGCCGGTGATCAGCACTGTTCGCCGACCGCGCCCGAGCTGCGTCATGATCGACGGATCGATCTTCAACGCGATCAGGCCGCCGATCATCGAACCCTTGCCGCGACCCGCCTTCTGCGAAGCCCACGACGCTGCCGCCGCTGCTCGCAAGGCCAAGCGCCCACGCACCGAGATGTCTGCCACGCCGCGAGTCTATGTGCGCGGTGTCCGGGCGCGCGTGCGGGAGCGGTGTGAGCTGCGTCCGCGTCAGGCCGGGACGTCGAAAAGGTTGGGTAGACCCTTGGCGTAGCGGTCGACGTCGATGATCCGCAGCGGCTCGAGTTCGGGGGTGCGGCGCAGGCGGAAACCACGGCAGCGCGGCGCCGACGAGCCCGCCACGTCGAGCAGCGCGTTCACGGCGGCGCGGGCCGACTCGTTGGCGCCCTCCATGGTGGCCAGGTCGACATCGGTGCGCACATAATCACCGGCGAGGAACAGGTTCTCGATCGAGCCGTGCGGCTCGGGGCGGGCGTCCCACGAACCCGCGGTATTGATGAGCAACGGGTCGGCATTCGCGTTGCGGCTGCCCTGCCAGGTGATTCCCGGATCGAGAAACCAGGAATGCACGTCGGCGGGCCTGAGTAGTTGTTCGCGATCGTTGAGATGGCTGCTCAACTGCTCCCAGACTTCGCGGAAGATCTCCTCGTGGGTGCATTCGGTGGCGGGTTTGCCGTAGAGCATTCCGGGCGAATTCCAGTCGGAGATATCCACCGAAAGGCAATCGGCCACCGACCCGTCGCCGAAAGACGGCAGTTTGTCGGTCCACAACTGATTCTGGCTGATCGAGGTGAGCGACCACGGCGAATCGACATAGGCCGTGTGTCCACGTGAAATACGCAGTGGCGCACGGAAATAGATCTGAATTCCGTTCATCCAATCGACGAAGAGCCGATCCGTCGCGGCGAGTTCCGGTGCCACGGCCAGCACTTGCGACGACCACAGTTTCCTGGCCTGTTCCACCGGCAGCGCCACCACGAAATAGTCGGCGTCGACCGTGCGTGCCCCGGTGGAATCGGTGATTCGAGCAGCTCGGATCCGCCGGTCGCGCACCTCGAGCTCGCTGACCCGTGCGCCGAGTTCGAACCGAACGCCCAGGCCACGCAGGTGGCGCACCCATGGATCGATCCAGGCGGTGTTGGTCGTGTTGTTGAGCACCCGGTCCAGGCCGCCGTCGTTGCCGATGCCGAGCGGGTTGCCGAGGAACTGTTCGCCCATGCTGCCGATGGTGCGGGTACTGGCCAGGTTCTCCTTGGCGGCGACCATGATCGAGGTCAGCGACCTGGACACGATCGCGCGGAACTCGTGCGAACGCTCGTGTCCGTGCACGAAGTCGTACCAGGAGGTGTGCTCCCACTGGCCGAATCGGCGGGCATCGCAGCTGGTGTTGAACACCATCAGCCGGTTGGCGAAGTACATGCCTTCCGTGGGCGACATCCTGGAGATCGTGGTGATCGTGGCGGCCAGGGTTTCCCGGATCGAATCCGGGGTCACCTGGGCGGCGGTGATGCTGTCGGGCAGGGCGAGCAGGATGTCGTCGCCGTCGCGGCGCGAGAACCTGGCCTCCGGCACCGCGATGAGGTTGTTCCACACGCCGTCGGCATTGCCTGCGAACGGAATTCGGCGCATCGTGTCGGGCAGGTTCTGATAGAAGCCGGGGAAGAAGCGGAACCCGTGCTCGCCGGGCAGATCGGGCCTGCCGTCGCGGCCGGTGCCGGGCACGCCCACGCTGCGCGCCTTGCCACCGAGCGCCCGCGCCTCGTACACGGTGACCTCGAACCCGCGCTCGGCCAATTCGTGGGCGGCGGTCAGTCCGGCGACACCGCCGCCGAGTACCGCGACCCGACGGCCGGGTGGCGCGGCGAATCCAGGCGCTCCCGCTACGGCCCCCGCCGATATCACCCCCGCTGCGACCGTGCCGCGAAGAAGGTTCCTTCGCGAAACGGGCCACCGCTGTTCCGCCATACGCTGTTCAGCTGCCTTGCTCGAGTTTTGCCTGGGATTTGCTACCACTCTAGAGCGCGGCGAAGACCAAGCTTTATCGACCTGTACGTCGTTCGCGAGCTCGAAACCGACCGGTCGCGCGGAAACGCATCGGGCGACCGATCACATGCTAGCCAGAGCTCGAGCGATCGTGGGTTGAATTCGGGTTCAGGCTCGGGCCAATTCGGGGATGGGGGCGGGCGCTGGTGTTTTCCCGATGCCGCGGCCGGTGGTCGCCGCGAAGGCACCCGCGATCACGACCGCCCCGCCGATCAGCGCGGCCACCGACGGCTCCTCGTCGAGGACGGTCCAGGCCGCGGCGATGCCGACGACCGGCACGAGCAGCGACAACGGCGCCACCGTCCCCGCGGGGTAGCGGCTCATCAGGTAGGTCCACAGGCTGGATCCGCAGACGGTCGAGAGGACGGCGATGTAGGCGAGTGCGGCCAGTGCGGGCAGGCCGTCGGCGGAGAACGCGGTGCCGACCGCGCGAAAGCCTGTTCCAGGCCCCTCGACAGCCATCGACAGCGCCAGCATCGGCACCACGGGCACCACCGACATCCACAGGGTCAGGTGCAGTGGGTTGTAGCCGGGGGAGTCGGCACCGGCCTGGCGGGCGCCGATATTGCCGAACGCCCAGCCGAGGCCGCCTGCCAGCGTCAGCAGAACCGGGAGCAAGGTGGCGGTGGCCATGCGGTCGGCGCCGATGACGACCATGCCGAGCACGGCGACCACGAGACCGGCCACCTGCACGGGCCGCAATCGCTCGCGCAGCAGGACCGCGCCGAGCACCACGGTGAACGGTGCCGACGACTGGAGTACCAGTGAGGCGAGACCGGTCGGCATGCCGGTGCGCATCGCCGTGAACAGGAACGCGAACTGCAGGGTGCCGAAGCCGGTGCCGTAGAGCAGCAGCCAGCGGGTGCGCACCGCCGGGCGCGGGATGAAGATCAGCACGGGGATCGCGATGACGGCGAAGCGCAGCGCGACGAAGAAGAAGGGCGGGAAGTGGTCGAGGCCGATGCGGATGGCCAGGAAGTTCAGGCCCCAGAGCACAACGACGGTCAGTCCGAGCAGGCGGTCACGGGAGGTCACGCCCTTATCGTGCGGGCCGCTAAAGATCAGCACAATCGAATAAATATGGATGGATAACGTAGTTTTACTTCATGTTCTCGATCGAGCGATTGCGGATTCTGCGCGAGCTGGCCGACCGTGGCACGGTCGCCGCCGTCGCCGAGGTGCTGTCGATGACGCCGTCGGCGGTCTCCCAGCAGCTGAAGGTGCTGGCCAGAGAGGCCGGGGTCGCGCTGCTCGAACCGGACGGGCGCCGGGTTCGGCTCACCGATGCCGGGCAGGCGCTGGTGTTGCGGGCCGACGACGTGCTCGCCGCGATGGAGCGGGCCACCGCGGAGATGGCCCACTATCGGGGCTCGCCGCGCGGACAGGTGCGCGTGGCGTCGTTCCCGTCCGGAGCCGCGCTGCTGCTGCCGCCGGTGCTGGCCACGTTGGCCACCAGCGGGGTCGAGCTGGTCGCGGGTGACGAGGACCTGCCGCCGAGCGAGGCATCGAAATTGCTGGCCGACTACGACATCGTGCTCACTCATCGCGACGAACGCGCGCGGTCGCTGTCCGGGCCGCGGCTGTCGGCGCGGGTGCTGATGCGTGAACCGATCGATGTCGTTGTCGCGCCGGATCATCCGCTGGCCGGGCGTTCGTCGGTGCGTCCGGAAGAACTCGCCGAAGAGACCTGGGTGAGCGTGCGCGGTGGGTTCCCGATCGACGATGTGCTCGAGTCCATCGCCACCGTCACCGGGGTGCGACCGCGGATCGCGCAGCGGCTCAACGAGTTCCGGGTGATCGAAACGCTCGTTGCGTCCGGCTACGGTGTCGCGCTGATGCCTCGCTATGCCGTCGCCCACCCCGACGTGTCGGTGCTACCGCTGGCCGGGGTCCGTGCGGCCAGGGTCTACGAGGTCATCACCCGCCCGCAGGCATACCGCAGCCCGGCCATCGCCACGGTGCTCGACGCGTTCGAGGCCGCGGCGCGCGAACGCGTCGCGCGGTGACCGAACCCATCCCGTCGCCGCCGGTCGGGTAGGCCGCGATAGCCACCTACCCGCCGGCGATGTTCGGCGACAACGGAATTCGGTGTGACGTCAGAACTGGCCGGGCTGGTACTGCTGACCCGGGTAGGGCTGGCCCGGCTGATACGGCTGCTGCTGCTGGTTCTGGTGCTGACCGTGGTAGCTGAAGTCGTCGGCGACCATCGCGGCCAGTTCGAGCAGGGCCCGCCTGGTCGGCTTGCTGACCAGTTCGAGGTCGATCTCGGCGCCCTCGGCCAGGTGATCGTCGAACGGGACGATCTGCACGGCGCGGGTGCGGTCGAGGAACAGTTTGCGCAGCTGGTCCAGGTCCACCGTTGACGCGCCACGCCGCGAGGCGTTGACGACGACGACGGTGCGTTCGACCAGCTTGGAGTAGCCGTGGTGGTCGAGCCAGTCCAGCGTCGCCGAGGCGCTGCGCGCACCGTCGATGGCGGGGGAGGTGACCAGCACCAGCGAGCTCGCCATATCCAGCACGCCCGACATCGCCGAGTGCATCAGACCGGTGCCGCAGTCGGTGAGGATGATGTTGTAGAACGACTGCAGGATGCCGATGGCCTTGCGGTAGTCGGCCTCGCTGAAGGCCTCCGACACGGCCGGATCCTGTTCGGAGGCAAGCACTTCCAGTCGGCTCGGGGCCTGCGAGGTGTGTGCGCGCACATCCGAGTAGCGGGTGATCTGCTGGTCTTCGAGCAGGTTGCGCACCGTCGAGCGGGTCTGGCGCGGCACCCGGTGGGCGAGCGTGCCCAGGTCGGGGTTGGCGTCGATGGCGATGACGCGGTCACCGCGCTGTGAGGCGAAGGTGGAGCCGAGACCGACCGTGGTGGTGGTCTTGCCGACACCGCCCTTGAGCGAGAGGATCGCGATCCGGTAATCGCCGCGCACGGGCTGGTTGACCCGCTCGCCGAGATCGCGGTAGACGACATCGGCCGCCGACTCACCGGGGTTGATCACACCGCCGGACACCTTGTGCACGGCCTTGCGCCACCCACTGCGCGGCGACTTACGCGCGCGCTTGAGCAGGTTCAGATCGTTGACCGAATGGCCGGGCTGGCCCGGTCCCTGCATGTGCTGCGGCTGGAACGGCTGCTGCTGCTGCTGGGGCGGGCCGCCTTGCCACTGCTGGCCGGGCGGCGGACCCGGCTGGCCGAGCTGGCCGGGGAACTGCCCCGGCTGACCGGGGAACTGTCCCGGCTGCTCGGGCTGCTGGCCAGGGGGCATCCCACCCTGCATCGGCTGCTGGTACATCGGCGGCGGCGGAGGCGCCCAGCTGTAGATGGGCTCGGACTGCGGCCCCTGCTCCTGGGGCGGGAACTGTTGCTGCTGTTCGGGACCGGGGTAGGGCTGGCCATCGGCACCCGGATACTGCGGCGGCATGCCCGGTTGCGGCTGCTCGCCGGTCGCGTGCGGGCCGGGGTAGGGCTGTTGCTCGCCCGGCTGACCCGGCAGCCACGGCTGCTCGCCCGGCTGACCCGGCCACGGCTGCTGCTGCTCGGGGCCGTTCATCGGCGGCGCGCCATTGTGCTGGTACGGATCTGGCACCGAGTACGGAGCGCCCTGCGCGAACTGACCCGGCGGCGCGAAACCGGCGGGCTGGTACACGGTCTGGTCGGCGAGTCCGGCATGGCCGGGCTCGGCGACGGGATGCTCACCGGTCGACGGATCGCCGAGTTCACCGCTCGGTTCGGCGGCGGTGTCGGCGGGCTCGATGTCGTCCTCGGTCGCGGTCTGCACACCGGAGGGACCGGACGCAGCTTCGGACACGTCAGCCGACGGACTCTGCAGCCACGGCGGAGAGGTCGGATTATGGTCGTTGTTGGTCACAGTTCCCCCACTTGCTCGCTGAACGAGCAGGAAAGCTCGGCGCTGAATATGCCCTAAAACGCTAACACGGTGTTTATTGGTGCGCTGGCGCGCACGTGTCCGCGGCCCCGAGGGGTCGCGGGTGCGGGGCTGGGAGTGCGGTCATGGCGGATATCAGGTGCGCGGTGGGGGGGGGGGGGGGGGGGGTGGGGGGGGGGCCCCCCCCGTCAGACAACAAATGTGAGGGCCGGGGATAGGCCCAGAGACGCCGGCCCAGCGCGAGCGGGGGGGTGAGGG
>NZ_JBHXNJ010000025.1:0-104590 GCF_042719655.1 Nocardia sp. NPDC058518 | reverse complement strand
CAGCGGCGTTTACAACCAGCCCCCCCCCCCCCCGTTTTACATTCCGACGGGCCCCGCGAACACAACCTCCACCTTTACTCCCCGCAAGAAAGGGCCCGCGGCGGCGCAAACCGCCGAAACGCGCCGCCGCACCGATACATTCATCACCGCCGGTCTCTGGATTCACCCGTCCAGCGGTTGGATTCCTCGCCGAAAAACCGCGGTGGAACAAGGTTTCAGGCCCCATTCCGTACTTTCAGGTGCTCGAACGAGCGTTTCGATGCAATTTCGGGTTCGATCCAACGGTTGAAATATGTGGTCAGCGAGGTCGACACTGGAAGCGAGGACGTCGAGACACCGACACGTGAACGTAGCATATTTTCGGGTCGATCCCGGGCGAACAGGGTCACGGAGGACTGCACTGTGAGCGTCGTCGCGAATGGAATCGAACTCTCTACCCGCGCCGTTGAAAAACCGGTTGTGAGGTCTCGCTCACGCCTCCAGTGCGGGATCCGGTGATCCGATGTCCCGCATCTTCTTGAGCCATTCGAGCAAAGACAGTCGCCAAGCCATTGCGTTGAAGTCGTGGTTGGTGCAGCAGGATCCACCCTTGGCGAATGAGATCTTCCTGGATCTGGACCGGCACGCGGGCATTCTTCCGGGCTTGAAATGGAAGGACGCGTTGCGGCAGGCGAATGCGCGGTGCGAGGCGGTGATCTGCCTATTGTCCACGAACTGGGAATCCTCCGCTGAGTGCAAGACCGAGTACCGGACCGCCGAGACATTGAACAAGCATATTTTCTGCGCACGCTTGGAACCCTCGACGAGTGCGGAAATAACCCGAGAGTGGGAATGGGTCGATCTATTCGGTGACGGTCCCAAAACTGAGATCGATATCGCGGACGGAACCGGAAACCCGGTCTTTTTCCTGTCCGAAGGCCTGTATCGGTTGCGAGATGGGATAGTCGGGGCCGGAATCGGCGCCGAATCCTTCGTGTGGCCGCCCCCGAAAGACCCGAATCGGGCGCCGTACCGGGGGTGGGAGCCGTTGGAGGAAGTCGATGCCGCGGTGTTCTTCGGCCGCGACGCCCAGATCATCCGTGGGCTCGACGGCTTACGCAGGATGCGTAAATCAGCCGTTGAGACGTTGTTCGTCGTTCTCGGACCATCAGGTTCTGGAAAGTCGTCGTTCCTGCGCGCGGGGCTGCTGCCACGGCTGCGCCGTGACGACCGCAATTTCCTGGTCCTCGACATTGTTCGTCCGGAACGAAACGTCCTCACGGGTGAGAGCGGACTCGCTCACTCGATCCACGCCCTCCGGGTAAAAATGGGTCTGAAAGAGCCGGATCTCGGTGAAATCAAAGAAGTATGCCTCGGCGGTGCCAGGCATGTTCGTGACCTGTTGCAAGAAGCGCAGCAGACCGCAACCTCGGCGCTACTCGACCGGCCGGGAGAGCAAAAGGTACCCACCTTGATTCTGCCAGTCGATCAGGCCGAGGAGTTGTTCGGCCCGGACGCCGGATCGCAGGCCACGCGTTTCCTCGACATGGTCGGCCGACACGCACGCACCGACAGCGCACACCGATTGCCGTTGATCGTGACGGTCACCATTCGCACCGACCGCTACCAGGCTTTGCAGACCGCTCCCGAGCTGAACGGGGTCGAAAGTGTGGTGTTCGACGATCTCCGGCCGATGCCGCGCACCCAGTTCAAGGAGGTCATCACCGGACCGGCCACACGCGCCACCGAAGGAGGGCGACCCCTCTGGATCGAACCACCGTTGGTCGAACAATTGTTGGCCGACTGCACCGAGGGGGCCGATACGCTGCCGCTGTTGTCACTGACCCTTGCCCGGCTCTACGAAGAGTACGGCGGTGACGGCCGGGTCGACCTTGCCGAGTACCGGTCGATGGGCGAGATGCGCAACGTCGTCGAGACCGAGATCGACAACCTGTTGTCCAGCGACGGTACGCAACGACATGCGCAGCTCGACCAGCTACGTGCCGCGTTCGTTCCCTGGCTGGTGAGCATCGACCCGGACGATGATCAGCCCATGCGCCGCATCGCCCGGTGGGACGACCTGCCGGCCGACAGCAAGCCTCTGCTCCACAAGCTCGTGGACAAACGGTTCCTGGTTCGAGACACACGTGACGGCACTGATGTCGTCGAGGTTGCGATGGAAAGCCTGTTGCGCCAGTGGGACGAGCTCAAAGGGTGGTTGGACGAGGAGCGCGAGAACCTGAAGGATGCCGAGGCTCTCGAACGCAGCGCTGCCGAATGGGAGAAGAGTCACCGCAACGAGGCCTGGCTGCTGGATGGCGAGCGAATCGGCAAAGCGGAGACTCTCGTCGGGCAACCCGGTTTCCGGCACCGGCTGGCGGGGGCACACGAATTCGTCGATGTTTCCAGGCAGCGGGAGAACCGACGAATGGAGGAGGAGGAGCAGCGTCAAGAGTCTGTGCTGCACCGGACGAAAGTCATTCGCACAGCTTCGGCTGCCGCACTGGTGATGGCGCTGGTCGCGGTATCCACCATCTTCCTGCTCCACCAGCGCTACCAGGAAGCGACCGCCTGGCGACTTGTATCGGAAGCCGAGCAGATACTAGCGGGGGGACGACCTGGTGGCGACGTTCGCGCACTTCAGCAGGTGCTCGCCGCGCACGAACTCAGAGCGACAGCAGACGACGCATTTGCGCAGGTGCAACGCGACGTACTCAAGATTATGGAGAATCCGTTCGATGCGGACGGCCAGGTCGTGCGCGTGCTGAGCGTGGCAACTGACGGTAAACGCATCGCATCGGGCAACGACGACGGCTCTGTGCGGATATATGACGTCGACACCGGCGAATTAAGAAATACGTGGCAAGTTAACAAAGAACCGGTGTGGAGCGTCGCATTCAGTCCCGACGGTAAGTGGCTTGCTGCAACTGGCGAGGAAGCGACGATGAAATTATTGGACGCGAACACGGGGGTCGTCAAGCATGCATTGGAACACAACAATAATCATCCGGTACACACTATAGCGTTCAGCCCCAACAGCCAGAGGATCGTGACCGGTAGCGAGGACGGCACTGTGCGACTGTGGGGAGTGGACGGGCTCGAGGAATCCGTCAAACTAGAAGGTCACCTCGAAGGAAAAGTCGTTCGAGGTGCGGTATTCAATAGCAGTGGCGATCTGATCGTATCCGGCGGCGACGACGGCTCCGTGAAGTTATGGGATGCGCGCGATGGGCACGAGATCGCCACGAAAAAGATATCCGAGGCACCTAAGGCGACCAGTGTCGCGTTCAGTCCAGACGGTGATCGCATAGCTGCTGGAGATGTGGGTGGCACTATTCAAATCTTGGGCGGACGTGATCTCCGACCGCTGAGTGACGCAGTGCCTGCGCACCCGACCGCCTCCGTGAACAGTGTCGCGTTCAGCCCGGACGGCACTCGTCTCGTCTCCGGCAGCACGGACAACACGATCCGCAGCTGGGACGCCTCCACCCTGGAACCGATCGGTGATCCGTTGACAGGTCACCACGGCGAGATTTTCAGCGTCGCATTCAGTGACAATGCCGAAATAGTCTCCGGCAGTGCCGACGGTTCTGTGCGCGAGTGGGACGCCATCGCCGGACTGCCTATACCGACTGGTCAGGAAGAAGTTCACGCCGTTGCTTTCAGTCGCGACGGCCGACAGATAGCCTCGGGTGGAGATGACGGCACAGTACGGCTGTGGGACGCAGACACCGTAAAACCGTTCGACCAGCAGCTCGGCACCGCCTCGGAGAGGGGCCAGAACACGGTGCGCAGTGTCGCTTTCGATCCGAAGAACGACCGGCTCGTCGCAGGCTGGAAGGATGGTTCGATCCGATTGTGGAACTGGAGCTCCGGCGAAGAAAGCGAGTTACCCAAAACTAATCCCGGGGATTCGCCCAGCGTCAATAGTGTTGCATTCAGCCCTGACGGTTCCCGAATAGCCGCGGGTTTGAACAACGGCTTCGTGGCATTGTGGGACGCGCACTCGCTGAAAGCAATCGGCGCAAAAAATGCCAAAAACTCGGTATACGCCGTGGCGTTCAGCCAGAACAGCGATCAGATCGCGTCCGGCAATCACGACGGTTGGGTTCAATTGTGGAATACCGAGACTTTCGACCGTTTCACCACGGCCAATGACCGACTCGGCCGTGACGGCTGGCCGGTGTCCAGTGTGAGCTTCAGCCCCGATGGGCGAACCATTGCAGCGGGTAGTAACGACGGACGCGTGCGGGTATGGGAGGTGAAGACTGGCAAAAAGGTCGGAGATATGAGAGCTGATCAGAATCATGTATTGAGCGTTGCATTTGCACACGATAAACCGTGGATTGCTTCGAGCACGAACGTCGGAAGAGTGCACTTGTGGGACGCCAGTAAATACAACCCTCTCGGTATGCCCATGGCGGGGCAACAGGTATGGGTGCGGGGAGTGGCGTTCAGCCCCGATGATAAGAAGATCCTGACCGGAAGCTCAGACGGCAACCTGCGCTTTTGGCCCGCGCCACAAGATTTGAGAGAAGCCCTCTGCAGCAAGCTCACCAGCAACATGAGTCACAAGCAATGGGACGACTGGGTCTCGCCTTATATCGGATATCGCAAGATCTGCCCCCGACTGCCGGTTCCGCCCGATGATTAGGACCTAAAAATGGACGCACCGATAGGCAACATTGGGCTGCACTATCGCACGTATATTGCACGCCGAACGACGCCGAGCAGCCCCACGTAGAGATCCCCACGACTGGGCAGGTGGGCGAACGCGGCGTTGGCTGATGGATCACCGCTCGAGCAGGAAGCGCTCGGGACCTTTGGTCCACACTGTCGAAGCCGATGATTGCAGCCACCGGCCCGAAGACCTCTTCGCGCAGGATGCGCGCGTCGGCGCTGACATCGGTGAGCACGGTCGGGGTGTAGAAGTAACCGACGCCGTCGGCGTAGGTGCCGCCGGTGGTGAGCACCGCGCCGCTGGCGACCGCGTCGGTCACCAGTTCGTCGACGGCCGCACGGGCGAGCAGGTGTTTGCCCACTGCGGTGGAGCCGGTGAAGGTCAGCTTGCGCAGCCGCGGGTCGGTCAGCATCCTCGACCATTGCTCGAATCGGAGCGATACCCTTGAGCAAGGGAGTCTTGATGGAAGGAGCTGACGTGGGGCAACTAGGCCGCATCGCGTGTAGCCGCTCTGTGATCGCCCGAGGCTGATCTCGAGCTACCGATGTCCGAGCCGATCGACCTGGTCGATTCAGCCGAACGAACCCGCACCACGCTCGCCAGTGCCGTGGCGCTGCTCTCGCAGGCTTGGGCGTCCGGTTCTCCACCCGACCTCTCGGCGCTGCTACCCGCGGAACCGGCGGCGCGGCGCACCGTCCTGATCGAACTGATCAAGATCGACCTCGAATACCGCTGGCTTCGGTATCACTTTCCCAAACGACTGATCGAATACCGCGCGGAATTCGCCGAGCTGCGCGACGGTCCGCTGCCCGCCGAGCTCGTCTACGAGGAATTCCATGCCGTGCGCCGCGGATCGGGGGCAACCGATGCGGCTCCCACCGCCGATGCGATGACCGCGGCGGCGACCGGCCCCGAGCCCACGAGCGACTACCACAGCACGATCATCGCTCGTCCCGGCGCGCAGGTTCTACTCGACACCATCGATGTGGGCGACCACGTCGACGACTTCGACCTCCTGATGAGGATCGGCGCCGGCGCCTTCGCCCAGGTCTATCTCGCTCGGCAACAATCGATGCAGCGACTCGTCGCGGTCAAGATCTCCCACAACCACGGCATCGAGCCGCAGACTCTCGCCCAGCTGGACCACGAGTACATCGTGCGCATCTTCGACCAGCGGCTCATCGCCGATGGCCAGCTGAAGCTGCTCTACATGCAGTACCTGCCGGGCGGGACGCTGCTCGACGTGCTGCGGTTGCGGCGCTCGACGCCGTCGGAACGCCACAGTGGGCAACTGCTGCTCGACGCCGTCGACGAGGTACTCGCCGAGAAGGGTGAGGTCCGGCCTACCGAATCGGCGATCCGGACCAGGACCGCGGCACTGACCTGGCCGGAGACCGTCGCCTGGCTGGGTCGCCGACTCGCGGACGCGCTGCAGCACGCGTCCGAGCGAGAGGTGCTGCATCGAGATATCAAACCCGCGAATGTACTGCTGAGCGCCGAGGGAGTGCCGAAGTTGGCCGACTTCAACGTCAGCTTCAGCCAACGCGTCAAGGGCACCAGCCCCCTGGCCTACTTCGGCGGATCCCTGGCGTACATGTCGCCAGAACAGCTCGAAGCCTGCCATCCGGACCTGCCCGCGACCGCTCTCGATCTCGATACTCGCAGCGACATCTTCGCGCTGGCCGTCATGCTGTGGGAATTGCTCACAGGGCGGCGGCCCTTCCCCGACGAGACGTCCGCGGGCGAGTCGGAGACGTCGCTGGCCCGCATGCTCGAATTACGACGCAGGCCGGTAGAGGCGGCATTCCTGTCGGAGCTTCCGTCGGATTGCCCCATGGCGCTGCGCCGCGTGCTCCTGAAATGCCTGTCGCCCGACCGCGAGGACCGCTATTCGTCCGGTTCGGAATTGGCCCAGCAGTTCGACCTGTGCCTCGAGAAGAGGGCCCGCGACCTCGTCGATCCGCCGCCGGACAGTTGGCGAACGCGACTGTCGCGATGGCCCACCCTCGTCCTCTGGCTGTCATCGATGGTCGGTGTCGGCCTGGCTACGGTGTACCTGGCTGTGCACGCCCAGGAACTGATCAGGGAGCGCCTCCCCGCTGCCACGAACGCGCAGATCAACAGGGGCGTGATGGTGTGCATCCTCTGTGGCTTTCTGCTGGCCATCGTCATATACGTCTACATTTCACGTGATCAGCTGGCGGTTCTTCGCGGCTTGCGCAAGGGCAGACGCTACGAAGAGGCAA
Source organism: Nocardia sp. NPDC058518 (assembly GCF_042719655.1). Taxonomy (NCBI): domain Bacteria; kingdom Bacillati; phylum Actinomycetota; class Actinomycetes; order Mycobacteriales; family Nocardiaceae; genus Nocardia; species Nocardia sp. NPDC058518. Next base: position 97,684 of record NZ_JBHXNJ010000025.1, on the reverse strand, counting down.
GGCTCGCGCGGGTGCGGTCTCGGACACTGCTGTGGGGCGACCTCTGTGCGCTCAACACCCTGCTGTCCGCGATTCTCGCCACCGTGACGGCAGTGCTGCTGCTGCGCTGGTTCACCGACCTTCCGGTGCGGCTGCAGGTCCATGCGGCGATGACTGTTCTGGTGGCGGGCACCATCTCGGTCGCCTACACCTTCTTCCTTTCCACGTTCTATCTCGTCCGCTGCGTCTATCCCCGCTACCTGCGCCACGGACGCACGACGGAGCGCGACTCCGCCGACTTGCGCTGGCTGCGCCGGAGAACCACGGTCTACCTCGCGGTGACGGCGTCAGTGCCGGTGGTCGGGGTGCTGGCCGGATTCAGCTTTCTCGAACCCGAGGAGCTGTGGCTCGTGCGCGATTCGGTACTAGGGCTGTGCGCGGCCGGCGGGCTCGCCTTCGTCGCCGTGTACTGGTTGTTCCGGAAGCTCGACGCGGACCTGCGCGCGCTCAGCCGGGTGGTCTAGCGATCAATCCATGGCGACCTGGATCCGTCTGTCCGGCCGGTCCGTCGGTCGACTTCGAGCTTCGAGCTTCGAGCTTCGAAGCACTCCCTCGAGGCAATGGCGTCCACAAACGCGACCACTGCTACGGCGCGGTCCTCGACCGCGGCAACCTCGCCAACGTCGGCCTCAACCGCCTGCTCTCCGGCTTCACCCGCATCCTCACCGAAGCCGCCACCTACCTCCGCCCCGGCGGCCACATTGTGATCACCGCCCGCCCTTGGCGCCAACACGCCGAACTGATCAACCTCCCCGCCTACATCATCACCTGCGGCACCCTCGCCGGCCTGATCCCCGTCGAACGCTGCGTCGCCCTCCTCGGCCGCCTCGCCGACGGCGACCTCATCGCCCGCAGCTCCTTCTTCCAACGCGACTTCATCAGCAAACAACGCAACGCGGGCCTCCCGTTCCACCTGATCCCCACGAAGACGTGATTGTCCTGCATAGGCCTGAGAACTGCGCGAGTTCGCGGGAGACTGAAGCAGCTTCAACGACAACCGGAGTGGCCATCGGCCGGGCAGGTGCCTGGACCTGGGGAATGCCCTGCATGAAGTTCAGCACCACTGCAATCGAGTCCGCATTTAGCTAGAGGTAGCCCTCCCATGCAGCGCTTCGGTCGGGGCGACCGGACTCCACCCACCAGTTGTACCGGGTGACCGCTCGATCGTAGATCTTAGTAAGTTCCGTGCCGGTTCGTCTCTGCTTAACAAATCCCATCATGGCTCGCGGATTGTAAAAATTTGAGCTGAACTCTACGGCGACCATGGATGTAGGCGGTTTGGGATGCTGTGACGGGACCGCGACCCATTGCCCCTCCAGGTTGCGTCGAAAAACCTCGCCGATAAAATAAAAAAATCTCGATGCGAGTGAAATATTCTCTTCAGAGAAATAGCTAGAATCGCCGAACCTTCGCAAAAGCTCCTGCTCTGCAACTTGCAGTCCTTCACGGGTACCCGTAAGTCCGTCAAGCTCAGGCACTTGGGATACTGTGAACTCGATTTCCTGCGCTGCTTCGTGCATGAGAAGCCAACTGCGAAATTGCTCATCGTGTTGAAGTGCTTTGAACTCGGGGTGTCGCGAATGTCTTGATCTAGTTTGGGTGTCATTACTGTCCCTTCCGTGTGTCCCTCATCCTACTTCGGCTTCTCGTAGTATCTATTGACGGTGAACCGACCCGGATACATCGATTCGAGCCGTTCCAGCTAGCCGAGTCGTCCTGAGATAACGGTGATTCCAAATTGCATGTCACATTGAAACACTTTTCAAGCGCTCCCTCATCTTTAACCAGCTGGTCGTTCTTCAGTGAACTGCTCTTATTCTCGAAAAATTCGATCGGGTCTCCATCCCCGTCGTAGAGGACAAAATCGTACCTGCGTCCGGGAATGGTCTCGATATACTGCTCGTGTTTCCAACCATCCCCCTCTGTGTACCCGTTCAGTTCCCAAAGCTTCTTGTCCCAAGCAGAGCCATTCCCGCCGTTAATCATGAGTTGGTTGCAAAGGCGGCTCCACTCTTCTTTGGTTACACAACCATTCCGTCGAGTCGGGCAGTCCTTAAGGTAATTCTGGCAGGCTTCTTCGTTCCGTCTCGACCACGTGATAGTTATTTCGGCCTGCCATCAGGGCCCAGCTCAACTTTGTTAGTGGGCCTTTCGACAGTTTTCGCCATCAGTTGGATGGCGGTGTTTGTGAGCCCGACTCCGAGACTTGCCGCTGCTTCCACACCTAGGTCGGATACCGCGTCCTTCACTGCATGGCGGTGGTTTACGACCTGCTCACCGAGCAGGTAGTCGAAGCGCTAGCGAGACCGCAGGCCTTCGCGGGGTGCGATGCCCTCGCGCTGGCGTTCCAGGATCAGGGCGCGTCCGAACTGGGCGAAAGCGCCCATAACTGAGCGCAGCAGGTTCGCAATGGGGCGAGTCCTCGCCGGTGATTTGATGAGGTCAGCCTGTCCGTCGGCGGATACCTCCACGGTCGTCCGCCACAAGCCATCGCGTATCTCAGCATCCACACCGGTCCCCTTGCACTGTGGTCCTACGCTGTAGGCTACAACACACTGATACACATGCGACCAGGCGTTTTCCGGACCTGCTTTCGCGCATAAAAAGAGCCCTCGATCAGGCTATGCACCTGGTCGGGGGCTCTCTTTCGGTGGTCCCAGCTGGTTTCGAACCAGCGACCTTCCGCGTGTGAGGCGGACGCTCTCCCGCTGAGCTATGGGACCGAACACTGTGTCGGGCGGGTTTTTGAGCCGCTCGAACGAGATGGAACATTAGCACGGGGGGCCGGGATGACACCAAATCGCCTTGTGAAGCGGGGTTTCGGTGAGGTGGGGCGCTGGGGTCGGGGCCGCGCTCGCGCGCGTGTACGCGCGTGCGGGCGATCGATCGTCAGCACCGGACGCTATGGTCGGTATCATCGATAGATGCGCATATCTACGTGTCACGATGGATGGGCCGCGGAGTCGATGGCCGCGGATCGGTTCGGGTGGGCGTGGACGACATGCGTGTAATTCACATTTAGGCCCGTTTACCAGGCGATTTGTAGTCTGCGTCGAACGTCGGCTAATGTTCTCATCGCACCGCAGAGAGCAGCAAAGCCGCCAGGCCGAGCCGCTCCCCTAAGTGTGAAGTAAATGCGGATGTGGCGCAGTGGTAGCGCATCACCTTGCCAAGGTGAGGGTCGCGAGTTCGAATCTCGTCATCCGCTCGAGAGGTAGGTAAGGCACTAGCCCCATCCTCCTTTGTACGGTGGAGTGGCCGAGTGGTGAGGCAACGGCCTGCAAAGCCGTGCACACGGGTTCGATTCCCGTCTCCACCTCGCGCGATTAGCTCAGCGGGAGAGCGCTTCCCTGACACGGAAGAGGTCACTGGTTCAATCCCAGTATCGCGCACCACCGTATCGAGTCAGGCCCCCTTTCGAGGGGGCCTGACTTGTTTGCGTTGCGGTCACATCGACGGGTGCTGATCCGCGTGCATGATCGCCGTGAAGGTCATCCGGTCGCCGCGATACAGCGAGCGACGTTGTTCGATGGGGATGCCGTTCTGGTCATAGGAGACCCGGTTCAGCAGGAACATCGGGGTTCGGGTGTCCACTGTCAGCAGGGCCGACTCGCGGGCATCCGGTAGCGCGGTCTCGATCGAGTCGACGGTGCGTTCGAAGGTGATTCCGCGGCTGCGGATTTCGGCGTACAGCGAGTCACGGTAGTCGAAGGTCCGCGCCAGACCGGGGTAACGGTCAGCGGGAAGCCTGGTGGTCTCGAGGCCGACCCGCACGCCATCGGTGGTCAGCACACGTTCGAGCTGGATGATCGGCGCACCGACCTTCACGGACAGTGTGGCGGCCAACGGTTCCTCGGCGATCAGGTCGGTCCAGCCGACCAGGATGCGCCCCGCGCTCAGGCCCTGAGACTTGACGGCTTCGGTATACGAACCCATCGCAAGGGGCTGTTCGATCTTGGGTCGCGCGACGATCGTGGTGCGGCCGCGGCGCTCGACCCGCCCTGCCAGCAGGAGTTCGCGCAGCGCCTGGCGCACCGTTTCACGAGCGACATCGTAGGTCTCCGCGATCTCACGCTCGGCGGGAAAAGGGTCTCCCACCTGCATATCATCGAGCATCCGGTCCAGCTGCGCGCGGACAACTTGGTGTTTGAGCACTCGGGGTTCAGTGGGCGCGGTCATTGCCCGAGCCTATCAAATCTTGGTCTAGACCAAGAAAGTCGATTGCTGTTCACCTGCCGCTTCCTCGGCATGCACTTCTTGGTATAGACCAAGGATCACCGTCATCGGCATGAAGATTCGCATGCGCCGCCCCGCCTTGATCGCCGCGGCGTTCACCGCAACACTCTCGCTCGCGCTGTCGGGTTGTTCGGGCTCCGATTCCGATGCGGTGAACGCGCAGGGATTCCCCGAAACACTGACATTGGCGGCCATCCCGGCGGAGAACTCCACCGACCTGAAGGCCAGCTACGAGCCGCTGATCAAGGTGCTGGAGAAGGAGACCGGCTCGAAGGTCGAGTTCGTCCAGGCCTCCGATTACGCGGGCGTGGTGGAGGGCATGATCGCCGGCAATGTCGACCTCGCGTTCTTCGGCCCGTTCGCCTATGTCGTGGCCGGAATCAACGGCGCCGACATCACGCCGGTGGGCGCGGTCATCAAGAACAAGGGCGCCAAGCCCGGCTACCAGTCCTACGGGCTCGCGCGATCGGATGCGAGCGCGATCACCGGTTTGAAGGACTTCGCGGGTAAGAAGGTGTGTTTCGTCGACCCCAGTTCGACCTCGGGATTCCTCTACCCGACGGCAGGGCTGATCGAGGCCGGGGTCATCAAATCCGGTACGGAGGCCGATATCTCGGCCGGGATGTCACCGATCTACGCGGGCGGCCACGATTCCTCGGCGCTGGCCGTCGCCCACGGTGACTGCGACGCCGGCTTCGCCTTCGACACCATGGTCGACAAAACCATGATCGACAAGGGCGATCTGAAGGCTGGTGAGCTCAAGACGGTGTGGAAGTCGGAGATGATCGCCGGGTCGGTGTTCGCCGCCAACAACGCACTCGGCACCACGGCCGTCGACAAGCTGAAGGCGCTGTTCGTCGACAAGGTGAACGTCGAGAGCCTGCAGAGCGCGGGATATTGCACCGGCGACGCCTGCCGGATCACCGACGAGCGGGCCTGGGGCTTCGTCCCCGTCGCCGACGCCGACTACAGCGGAGTCCGCAAGGTATGTACGGTCACCGGCTCCGAGAAGTGCAAGGGCTGAGACCGGTGACCACGGCCGAACCCGGGCGGATCGTCGCAGGCGACGATCTCGTCATCACCGCGAGCAATGTCACCAAGCGATTCGGGAGCACGCTGGCGCTCGACGACGTCTCGCTCGACGTGCGCCGCAGCGAATTGCTCGTCCTGCTCGGCCTGTCCGGGTCCGGCAAATCCACCCTGCTGCGATGCCTCAACGGGCTGCAACCGGTGAGTTCGGGGACCGTGGAAGTCGGCGGTACGCGCGTCGACCGGGCGGGCAAGTCACAACTGCGGGCCCTGCGCCGCAACGTCGGCTTCGTGTTCCAGGACTTCAATCTCGTCGGCAGGCTGAGCTGCCTGGAGAACGTGCTGATCGGTGGCCTGGCCCAGCTGCGCCTGCCGCGCTACGGCGCACTGACCTATCCGGCGAGGATGCGTACCGAAGCACTCGGTCACCTGGATCGGGTCGGGCTCGCCGATTTCGCCGATCGGCGCGCCGACACGCTGTCGGGCGGGCAGCAGCAGCGCGTCGCCATCGCGCGCACCCTGATGCAGAAACCCGGGCTGGTGCTCGCCGACGAACCCGTCGCGTCGCTCGACCCCGAAAACGCCGCCATCGTCATGGATCTGCTGTTCAGGGTGTGCATCGAGGAGAAGCTGACGGTGGTGTGCACCCTGCACCAGGTCGACCTCGCGCTCGGCTGGGCGCACCGTATCGTCGGCCTGCGCAACGGACAGAAAGTCCTCGACCGGCCTGCCGTCGGGATGACACGCGACGACGCGATGGGCATCTACCACCGCGTCGACCCGGCGGCCCTGTCCCGGCCGGAACCGTCATGACCACCACGATCGACAAGCCCGCGATACGGGCACAGCCCCGTCTCCTGCACCTGGTCGCAGTGGGTTTCCTCGCCGCGACACTCCTGTCGGCCTGGTCGATCGACTTCGCGCCGGCCGCACTGATCGACGGGGCAGACGACGTGGTGGCGCTGCTGGACAGAATGCTGCCGCCGCGACTCGACAATCCGGGGCGGATCGCCGACCTGGCCGTGCAGACCCTGCTGATGGCCGTGCTCGGCACGGTGCTCGCGGCCATCGCCTCGGTGCCGCTGGCGTTCCTGGCCGCGCGCAACACGAGCCCGCACCCGGCGGTCTACGCGGTGGCCCGCGCGATCATCACATTCTGCCGCGCCATGCCCGACCTACTGTTCGCCGTGCTGTTCGTGCGGGCACTCGGCATCGGTGTCCTGCCAGGCATCCTCGCGCTCGCGCTGCACTCGATCGGCATGCTCGGCAAGCTGTTCGCCGACGCGATCGAAGCGACCGACCTCGGGCCGCGCGAAGCCGTCCGGAGCACCGGTGCCGGCTACTTCAGGGAAATGCTCAATGCCGTGGTTCCCCAAGTCGTTCCGTCATGGATCGGCACCTTCGTCTACCGGATCGACATCAATCTGCGCATGTCGGTGGTACTCGGATTCGTCGGCGCGGGCGGCATCGGTTTCGCGTTGCAGGACGCGCTGCGTGGGTTGATCTATCCGCGGGCGCTCGGCATCGTCGGCGTGATCCTGGTCGCCATCACCGCGATGGAACTGCTGTCCATCGCGATCCGGCGCATGCTGCTCGACCCGGCGCACGGCGGCCCGCGCCGCGACCGAGCGGTCCGCTTCGGCTTCAGCGGCCTGCTGATCGGCACAGTCTTCGCCACGTTCGTGGTGCTCGACCTGGACCCGGTGTCACTGTTCACCTGGATCGGGCCCTCGATCGAGGTCTTCGGGCGGATGATTCCGCCCGACTTCGACTCTCTGGGTGCCGATCTGTTCGAAGCCGCCGCCCAAACCGTCGCGATCGGGGTCGTCGCCACGGCGATCGGCATCGTCTTCTCGCTGCCCGTAGGCATTCTCGCCGCGCGCAATGTGACGCCGAACGCCGCGACGTACTGGGTCGCACGAGCGTGGATCCTGCTGGTGCGCGCCGTGCCCGAACTCATTCTGGCCGTGGTCTTCGTCGCCGCGCTGGGACTGGGGCCGGTGGCGGGTACCTGCGCGCTGGCCATCGGCTCCATCGGATTCCTCGCCAAGCTGGTCGCCGACGCGATCGAGGAAATCGAGCCGGGACCGATGGAAGCGGTCCGGTCGATCGGCGGGGGCTGGTGGAAGACACTGTTCGCCGCGGTACTCCCGCAGTCGATTCCCGCGATCGTCGGCGCCGGTCTGTATCTGCTCGATGTCAATGTGCGCACCTCCACGATCCTCGGCATCGTCGGCGCGGGCGGCATCGGATTCCTGCTGTTCGAATCCATTCGCACGATCAACTTCGATGTCGCGGGCGCCATCGTGATCGTCATCTTCGTGATCGTCTACGCCATCGAAAGGTTGTCCGGATGGATCCGGTCTCGTCTCGTCTGACCACCGCCGCGATCTGGATCGGCGGCGCGGACGTCGTTCTGCGCCGAGTCGAGATCCCCGAACTCACCGACGGCGAAATCCTGGTGCGCGTACGGCTGGCGACGGTATGCGGCAGCGATCTGCACACGGTCACCGGCCGCCGGTCGGGCGCGTGTCCGTCGATCCTCGGCCACGAAGCCGTCGGAGATGTGGTCGCTGTCGGCGCCGGCGCACGCGTGTCCGTCGGGCAGCGCGTCGTCTGGTCGGTCACGGTTGCCTGCGGGGACTGCGCCCGCTGCCGGTCCGGGCGCACGGCCAAGTGCAGTGCGGTCCGCAAGGTCGGCCATGAGCCCTTCCACGGCGACTGGCCGCTGTCGGGGGCCTATGCCGAACATATCGTTCTGCCGCACGGCACAGCGACAGCCGTTGTGCCGCCGGGTCTTCCGGATTCGGTGGCCGCACCCGCCGCCTGCGCCACCGCGACCGTGATGGCGACCATCGAGGCCGCGGGTTCCGTGCGCGGGCGCCGCGTCCTCGTCGCCGGAGCGGGCATGCTCGGCCTCACCGCTGTCGCGGCCTGTCGCGAAGCCGGCGCCGAGGTTCAGGCGGTCGACATCGACCCCGAACGACTGACCATGGCCCCCCAGTTCGGCGCCGTGACCGCCGACACCGATCCGGTGGATATCGCCATCGACTTCACCGGATCGGCGAACGCCATCGACGCCGCATTGCGACGACTCGATATCGGCGGCGTCCTCGTGCTGGCAGGCTCGGTGGCTCCGGGTCCGTCGCTGGCGGTGGATCCGGAGACGCTGGTCCGCCGCTGGCTGACCATCACCGGCGTGCACAACTACGAACCGCGACATCTGGGTCGAGCCGTCGACTTCCTCCACCGCACCGTGGACCGGTACCCGTGGTACGACGTCGTCGCCGACCCTGTCCCCCTCGCGCAGCTCGGCGCCGCGCTGCACCGGCCGCCGTCCGGCATCCTGCGCACCGCCGTGGCTCCTCAGCTGTAACCCAGATCACTCTCGGCGCGGTTCGGGAGTGAGCTCCCCTAGTATCGGCACACGGCATCGCCGGGCTGGTCCGGTGCGGGACCGGCGGCATGGAGGGGCATCGAGTGAGGCAGATCCTGTTATCGGCGGGGATCGCTCTCGTCGTCACCATCACGCTCACGCCAGGGTTGATCCGGGTCTTCGCGCGGCGGGGGTTCGGGCAGGAAATCCGGATCGACGGGCCTGCCAGCCATCACGCCAAGCGCGGAACGCCGACGATGGGCGGGTTGGCGATCGGGGCCGGGGTGTGGTCCGGGTATCTGGGATCACACCTGATCGGGTTGCTGTGGGGCGCGCCGGGACCGAGCGCGTCGGGGGTGCTGGTGCTGCTGCTGGCGTCGGCGCTGGGCGTGGTGGGGTTCCTCGATGACTCGATCAAGCTGCGCAAGCACCGCAATCTCGGGTTGACCGCGGCGGGCAAGTACATCGGGCAGATCGGGGCCGCGGTGGTGTTCGCCGTGCTGGTGTTGCGCTTTCCCGGCGCCACCGGGCTGACGCCCGCCGGTCGCAACCTGTCCTATGTCCGCGATATCAGCACCATCACCTTCGCCTCGCTGTTCTTCGTCGCGTTCATCGTGTTGCTGGTGGTCGCCTGGTCGAACGCGGTGAACATCACCGACGGGCTCGACGGGCTGGCGGCTGGTTCGATGAGCCTCACGCTCGGCGCGTACGTGGTGATCACGCTGTGGCAGTACGACAACTCGTGCGAGATCAGCCCTGGACGCGCTTGCTACACGGTGCGCGACCCGCTGGACCTGGCGATGGTCAGTGCCGCGGGCGCTGCCGCGTGCATCGGATTCCTGTGGTGGAACGCGGCGCCGGCCAAGATCTTCATGGGCGATACCGGTTCGCTCGGCCTGGGTGGACTACTGGCAGGGCTGTCGATCACCAGCCGCACCGAACTGCTCGCCGTGGTGATCGGGGCGCTGTTCGTCGCCGAGATCATGTCGGTGGTGCTGCAGATCGTGGTGTTCCGCACCACCCACACCCGGCTGTTCCGGATGGCGCCGTTCCATCACCATTTCGAACTCAACAACTGGCCCGAGACCGCGGTGATCATCCGGTTCTGGGTACTGGCCGGGATCGCGTCGGCGACCGGGCTGTGCCTGTTCTACAGCGAGTACCTGACCTCGCTCTAGTTGTCGGGGCCTGCGGCTACGCTGACTCGATCGAGCGAGGGAGGTCGCCGCAGTGAGTGCCGAGATCGTCATGCCACCGGGTCACGATATCGCCGCAGACGTCTCGTTCGAGCTCGAGGAACTCGACGAGCTGGTCGCCGAACTCCTCACCGACCATGCCGAACGCGCGGCCCGTGACGCGCGGATCGTCGCGTTGCGCCTCGGGATCGGTGGGCAGCGCCCGGAAACCCTCACCCGCATCGGCGCACGTTACGACCTGGCCCGCGACCGCGTCCGCCAGCTCTACACCAAAGCGATCGGGCGGATCGTGCGTGAAGCCGCCCGCTCGGGACACCGGTCGGCGCGGGTGTTCGCGCACCGCTATCCCGTCGAGGCGGGTGATCTGCGCCTGGTGCGCATGCTGCTGGCCGAGACGTACGCGACCGATACCGATCTGGTGGCCATGGAGTGGTCCTATCTCAAGCTCCGGCTGGCCGGACACGAACCGGGCGACGCCAAGCGGGTCGCGGGTTACGTGATGCAGCGAATCCTGGGCTGGCAGAAGAAGACCGCCAGCATTCTGGCCAAGCTGCACGTGCCAGAGGAGGGCGCCGACGATCTGCGGGCGCTGCTGGGTGAGGTCGAGTGGTCGACCGGGTCCGTCGCCCCGCTGCCCACCGAGTCGGCGCGCGTGGCCGACGGTGACGATGCCGACCGCGGACGGTTCTACTTGGCGAAGGCAGGCCGCGACGTGGCCTACGACTCCGCGATGGCGGCCCGATTACTCCGAACCCTCGACGCCGACCCGGCGGTGGCGGCGTTCCAGGAAGAGCCGACGGCGCTGACCTACACCTTCGGCGGCGAGGATCAGGTCCACTACCCGGCGGTCGCCGCCCAGCTCACCGACGGCCGCACGGTGCTCATCGATGTGGTCCCGCTGGGCCGCATCGCCTTCCACCACAACCGGCTCCAGAGCGAACTCGGCCGCGACTACGCACGCGAGCACGGCTGGGGCTGGCTCGCCTGGACCGGCAGCGCGCTCGGCACAGCACAGCTGCGGGCTCGCACGGTCGACACCGCGATCGAACAACGCCTGGCCACCGACCTCGAGCAGGGCCCCTACGACCGGCAGGCGCTGGCCACGGCCGGCGCGGAGACCGGCCTCGATCTCCTCGACCTGGCCGGTCTCGTCCTGCGCAACGACTGGCAGTGGGACCGGTTGCCGATGCGGCTCAGCGCATCACCATCGCGCCGACCATCACGGTGAGCACCAGCAGCATCGCGCAGCAGGTGAGCCACTGCCACTGATCCAAGGTGCGATCCATCCGCCCGATGCTCGCGCGCAGGCTCGCCGCGACGCGCTGCTGGGCGACGAGTTCGCTGCGCAACCCGGCCATCGTGATGGCCTCGGCGTCGGCGTTCACCCCGGCCCGATCGATCCGGTTGTGCAGACGGCCGACCAGCCGCTGCTTGTCGCGCACTGCCTGGCGCGATACCGCCAGCTCCACCCGCTGATCGCGCAACTCCGTGCGCTGGTGCTCGATCATCGCCGCCTGTGCCGCGGTGTGCCGTTCCCAGGTGCCCACGTCGGACCACCCTCCTGTCGTGAGATCGGCGTGCCCCCAGTGGATTTCGCCGGACACCCACCCTTCGAGAAAATCACGCAACTCCGTGCTGCCGCGAGCCGGGGCGGCGAAACCGGTCGAGCCCGCGGCGAGCATGCCCTGTTCGATGCGGTAGTCGGCGGCCGCGGGCGCGAAATCGGCGATGCCGACCGCGGGAACCAGCGGCACCCAGAAACCTTGCGGGCATATCCACAGCACATCGTCGATTCCGGCCGCCTGCAAGCGTTTCCGGTGTGCGCGGGCCGCGGTGATGTCGAGTGGGCCGCTGCGCACCTCGACCACGCAGCGCCGGTCGCCTCGGCGCCAGTAGATATCGACGGGGATATCGTCGATCCGTGCGTCGACCTCGGCCTCGTCGGCGCCCGCCGCCGTGAGCCTGCCGCAGATCCAGTGTTCCAGTCGCTGCGTATTCCATTGGGTCGCAGCACATTCGGGGCAGCCACAGCCATACCCGGTACGTTCGGTGACGGCGCGGCGGCTGCCCTCGGAAATACCCAGTTCGTCGAGCAGCGCCTGTCGTCCACACGCCACCTGGGTCTCGCTCAGCCGCTTCGTCCTCACACCATCACTCCCTCACCAACAGACCTGTCGTAGGCTCACGCGCACGTCCTGGACATCAGGTTCCCGCAGCCATCGAAAAGGCGCCAGCCCCCTTGACCCGCGCTCGGGTGCGTCACCGACCGGTGATCGAAATCACAAACGCGACTCTGCTTGTATATCAAGCCATTTCATTGTGTCAACGTCGCACGGAGACGCCTAGATCTTGATCATTTCGATACACAGACCCGGCCTGTTGCATGTCCGTTTCATACTGATTGCGAATCGGTTCGGCGCGTCGCGTAAGCGATCACGACAACACGTGCTGTTGCCCCGGTGGATATGATCGCTGCGGCCGAGGCGGGCACGCTCGGGCGACCACGGGAAGTAGGGTGTGCATGAACCACGCTGAGCACGACGAATCCATCGGGTCGATGCTGGCGAGTATCGCCACGGCGCTGCGCGAAGTCAGCGACAAGCTCGATATCGTCGCCGCGCGGGTCCAGCTCGACGTGCCAACCTTCCCGGTCGACGAGGATCTGCCCGACCACATCCGGATCAGGCGCCTGGAATCCTGGGCGTTCCGTGCGTCACAGGACATTTCACGCCTGAGCTCCCGCCTCGACGCCCTCGACAACGACGGTGAGCCCGATTCCGGCCGTCCGGCGCGGGGCTCACGCAGCCGTCGCGAGGTCCGCGAAGCCGCGGAGGCCGCCGAACGTGCCGCCGACGGACTCGACGACCATCTATCGGCCGCCGACCCTTCAGCGCCCCACCAGGACAGCGACGGCTCCCGGCCCCCACTCGAACGCCGCAACTCCCCCGCCCGGCCGACCACCGACCACCTCGGCGATCCCACCGCATTGGCCGCGACGCCGATCCCTCGTACCGCCTCGGGCGAGGCGGTGGCGCCCTTCGGCCGATCGGTCTCGTTCGACAGTGATTCGGTCGTCGCGGCCGGGGGCGATGGCGCCGGGGGCGAACTGCCGACACCGAGCCGGCGGCCCGCGCCTACGCGACTCGGTGCGGCAGCTGCGTCCGGCGAGAGGGTCGCGGCGGCCGGCAACGTGACGTCGACGAACGGGATCAACGGCACCGCGCATGGCGTGGCCGGAGACATCGCGTCCCCACGCAACGGCACTCCGGTGCCCGCGGTGATCGGAACGGTACTGACGGCACCCGCTGTCGAACACACATCGGGAACGAGTGCGCCGAAGTCCACCACGGCGACGCTCGCCGAGGATCGCCGACCGACGTCGGGTCTCGACGGCACGGACGCCGGCACAAACTCGGCAGCTGCGAGCACAACCCTGCCGGGGAGTGCGGAGGTGGGCGCTGTCGTGCGTGAGGGTGGCGTGAACGGGTTCGGGCCGAGTTCCGGTGCGATGAAGCAGGTTCCGCAGACACCGGTCGAAGCACAGTCGACGCGGACCCCGGTGGGTGCCGGAGATCCGCTGACAGCGGAAATCAGCCCGGACGCAGTGATCGAGCGGGCCCGCCCGGCCAAGAAGCCGACGGAAAACGCGACCACCGGCGGCGGCAGGCTCAGCGCTCCGTCGCCGGACGAGCTCTCCAGCAACGGGAACGGTGTCGCACGGTCCGCGGCGGTGAACTCCACGCACACGGCGAACGACCACCTCTCCTCGGGATTCACGGCGGCCGACCGAACCGCTACGCCCCCGAACGGTAAGCCGGTCAACGGATTCGACGCGCCCGCCCCTGATTTCCCCCCTCGGTCCGACACGTCTGCGGATACTCGGTCCACAGGGAACACCGCCAACGGCATCCACTGGTCGTTCACGGAAGATCCCGCGCCGTCACCTACGGCCCCTGACCGAAACGGGCACGCCCGCAACGGCTTCACCACCGACTCCGCGCGCCGCGCCGATTCCCTGTTCGATGATTTCACCCCCCGTGACCGCCTGACCACCGGCGAAACCCCCGAGCCGCCGACCGTCTCGAGTCCGTCGAGCACCGATCGACCGGCGAACACCAGCGGACTGCCCGACCACAACGGCCTGCCGAACCACACGGCGCTCACCAACCACGCAGCTCTCACCGACCACGACCGCCCGGCCGACGACGGCTCCGATCCGCCGACCCTGGGCCTGCCGACCGGGCGCGGCATGTCGACGAGCACGCCCGATCCCCTCGAACGCCCTGTCGCCGACCCGATTCCGCCGACCGCCACCGACTCGGCCGGAATCACCGTCACCGGCACCTACCGTGCGTTCGACATCGAACGCGCCCACGTCGACAAGCTGCAGGCCATGCTCGACGAGCTGAAACGCTCGGCCGGCCTCCCGCCGGGCCGCCGCGACGTGTTCGGGCCACCGACCCCGGAAGTCGGCTAGACCGACGGCACTCCCGCGTCAGGCGGGCGTCGCCAGCGGGACCAGACCCGGGTCGACGTCCGGTTTCGGGGGTTCGTGCAGGACGGTGCCGATCAGGTCGCGCAGGGCGCGATGGCCCGCGTCGGCGGTATTGCGTGGATGCCACGCCATGGCGACGACGGGGGCGGGTAGCGGCAGCGGGATCTCGAACATCGCCAAGCCGAGCGCGGTCCGTGCGGCGCGGGACAGTAGTTCCGGTGCGGGGCAGACCAATTCGGTCGACGCGAGGGTGAGCAGCGCGGTGGGCAGGTCCGCGACGGTGGCTACCACGCGGCGGGTACGCCCGTGCAGGGCTAGCCGGTCGTCGATCGGGCCATGGGTGCGACCGGTGGGGGAAACTTCCAGATGGCGGGCCGAGGCGTAGGCGGCGACGGTGGGGCGGTCGGTGGCGAACGGGTGGTCGGGAGCGGCCACCCCGATCCAGCGATCGGTGAACAGGCGCTTGACCACCGTTTCCGGATCGGTCTGCCCGATCATGCCGACTTCGACGTCGACCCGGCCGTCGCGCAGCGCCACCGCACCGTCGGCGGCATCGGCCGCGAGCAGCCGCACCGTCACCCCGGGAAGCTGTGTGTGGACCGCGGCCAGCAGCGGACCGGACAGGCGCGCACCCACCGAATCACCCACGCGGACAACGAAATCCCGATGCCTGCCGGGCCCGTGCCCGTCGCGGGCGGTGAGCAGCGCTCGTCCCTGATCGACCAGGCTCGCCACATCGTGGCGCAGTTCCAGCGCCCGCGGAGTCGGCACCATCTGTCTGCCGGAGCGAACGAGCAGCGGATCGCCGAGCACCTCGCGCAGCCGGGTGAGGGTGCGACTCATCGCCGACGTCGAGGTGTGCAGTCGCCGGGCCGCCTCGGTCACGCTGTTGGTGTCGAGCAGCGCGTCGAGAGCGAGCAGTAGGTTCAGATCCAGCGCGTCCACGCGAGGATTATGACCAACGCACCGATCGCCGCCAGCGTTGCCGACGGCGATCCGGCGTGTCGGCTACCGCTCCGCTACGGGCGCCGGTGTGGGCGCCACGGGAGCGGCCACCGCGCGATTGCGCAGCACCCCGCGGTAGGACGTCGGCCGCACGGGGCGGACCCACTGGGCCAGCCGCGACAGCAATGGCAGCGGCGTGCCGAGATCGTCGAGCATCTCGTCGATATTGGCCAGCGAGAACGGAACCACCGAGGCACCGTGCGCGTGGTTGCCGTCGCTGCGTTCCCGCGACCACTCCAGGCGGGCGTCGATCTCGTTGTTCATCATCTCGGCCATCGGCGGCACGAACCGGCCCGTGAGCAGCCCGGCGATCCAGTGGGCGCCCACCTCGGCGCTGAGGGCGCTCACATGGGAGCTGTTGTAGCCGGCGAAGCTCAGGTTGGGGACTTCCACCGGCAGGATGTGGCGGTAGAGCCGGAAGTCGCTCACCTCGTCGGTGAGGGCGCGCCGGACGAACGGGGTGAGGAACGGCACCTCCTGCCGGTATCCGGTGGCGCAGACGACGATCTCGGCCAGTTTCAGGCTGCCGTCGGCCAAGCGCACGGCGGGCCCGTGCCGCCCACCGATCAGTTCGGTGATCTCGGTGTCGCGGTGCACGCTGATCCGGCCCGCCTCGACCTGCTCGGCGAAGCCTTCGGTGGCCAAGCTCGCGCTGCTGGTGCCGATCTCGGAGATCGGGCCCCTCGGCACCAGGTCGAGCTCACGCAGCCGCAGCTTGCGCGTCACCCGCTCTTGCAGCAGGTCCATGTTCGCCTGGCGCAGTGCGAGGCGGTCGAGCAGCCGTTCGGCGCGGCGCGGGAAGCGGGAGGCGAAATGCGCCTCACCCGCGCGGGTCAGCAGCAGGCGCTCGTAGTCGGCGCCGAAGCCGAGTTTGCGCGGCATCTTCCACGTGAGTCTGCGCGCCACCACGGTGGTCTCGTCGGCGATATGGCTGACGGCCTCGGCCACATCACACGCGGACTTGCCGTAGCCGAGCACGACCACCGAGCGGTCGCGCGCCTGCTCGACATCGTGGAATTCCGAGACATGGCACAGCCGCCCGCCCGCGGCACGGAAAGCCGCGGCGCCCGGCAGGTCGGGCAGCACCGGGTCGCTGTAGACACCGTTGGCGACGATCAGGTGATCGCAGGTGGTGCGGTGCCCGCCCATCTGGTCACGGATCTCGAGCAACCAGCCGCTGTCGACCGGGTCGGCCGCCACCACCTCGGTGCCGAGGCGCAGGTGCGGGCCGAGGCCGAACTCCTGCACGTATCCGGCCAGGTAGGCCTGCATCTGCTGACCGTCCGGCCAGCGGGGGAAATCTTCGGGCATCGGGTGATCGCTGAACGCGTACGTGGACTTGCTGTTCTGCGCGCGAAGTCCCGGATACCGGCGGGTGGCACTCCACACCCCGCCGACGTCGGGGGCCCGGTCGAAGACTTCGACCGGGAACCCCGCCTGACTCAATACCTTCGCGCAGGCCAAACCCGCCACTCCCGCACCGACGATCCCGATGCGGCTACCGCTCGTCATGCGCAGGAGACTACTCGGACAGATAGGTGTGGTGCCACCGCGCAAGTACAGGCAAGGTGCCACCGCGCTGGACAGCCCACAGTCTGTGGGAGAGTGCC
Source organism: Nocardia sp. NPDC058518 (assembly GCF_042719655.1). Lineage (NCBI taxonomy): Bacteria > Bacillati > Actinomycetota > Actinomycetes > Mycobacteriales > Nocardiaceae > Nocardia > Nocardia sp. NPDC058518. The sequence continues at coordinate 80,698 of NZ_JBHXNJ010000025.1, read as the reverse complement.
CGACCCAGCCGTTATGCGCCACGCTGTCGTGGTCCACAGTCCCGCCGCCCCCCGCGCGACCCGTGCTGTACTGGAAGGATGACCAACAGTTCCGTTGTCGTCGACCGCGCCGGACTCTGGGACGCCGAGGCGCTCAGCGATGTCGCCGCCGCGACTTTCCCGCTCGCCTGCCCGCCCGAGGCCACCGCGGGCGACATCGAGATCTTCCTCGAGCAGATGCTCTCGGGCGAACGATTCGGCGAATATCTGTCCGACCCGGCCAAGACCGTGCTCAAGGCCGTCGAGGGTGACGAGATCGTCGGCTACGCCATGCTGATCACGGGCAGGCCGAGCGACCCTGAGGTCGCCGCGCAGGTGAGCGCGGGCGAGGTGGTCGAACTGAGCAAGATGTATGTGCTGCCGGGACACCACGGCAGCGGTGTCGCCGGGGCGCTGATGGAAGCCGCGGTCGACACCGCGCGCGACGCCGGGGCGGGCACGGTGTGGCTCGGCGTCAACCAGGCCAACGAACGCGCGCAGAAGTTCTACGCCAAGCACGGTTTTCGCCAGGTGGGAACCAAGACCTTCACGGTCGGCACCCAGCTGCACTCCGATTTCGTCTTCGAACGCGCGCTCTAGGCCCTCCACGACGTTCTCGGCCCGCCCGACTCTGGACTGAGTGGAGGGTGCGACGAAGGAGTACCCGGAGGGAGGGAAGAGGCGGGGAACAGGGCCGAGAACTGCGGCACCAGCCGCTAGACGACACCGGCCTCGAAGCGCGACAGCGCGAGCAGACGCGAGATCGCGCGCAGGTACTTCTTGCGGTAACCGCCGTCGAGCATCTCCTTCGAGAAGATCTCGTCGAGTTTGACGCCCGAGACCGTCACCGGGATGCTCGCGTCGTAGAGGCGGTCGGCCAGCACGACCACGCGCAGCGCGACGGCCTGATCGGTCACGGTGTGCACATCGGAGATGAACACCGACGCCACGCCCTGGATCAACGCACCGTACTTCGACGGATGCAGCGTGCTCAGATGCTTCAGCAGCACGTCGAATTCGTCGAGCGTGGAACCCGGGGTGAGCACGGCACGCTCGACGAGCAGCTCGGTCGAGGTGGGTTCCGGGGCGGGCGGCAGGTCGCGGTGGCGGTAGTCGGGACCGTCGACGCGCACCGGATCGAAGATCGAACCGAGCTTCTTGATCTCGCGCAGGAAATCCGATGCCGCGAAACGGCCTTCGCCCAGCTGGCCGGGCAGGGTGTTCGACGTCGCCACGATGGAGACGCCACGGGCCGACAGCTCGGTGAGCAGTCGCGAGACCAGCATCGTGTCGCCCGGATCGTCGAGTTCGAATTCGTCGATGCACAGCACGCTGTTGGCCGAGAGCCGCTCGACGGCGTTGTTGAAGCCCAGCGCGCCGACCAGGTTGGTGACCTCACCGAAGGTGCCGAACGACTTGGGCGCCGGGGAGCTGTGGAAGATCGAGGCGAGCAGGTGGGTCTTGCCCACACCGAAGCCGCCGTCGAGATACAGGCCCGCGCCGGAGATGGCCTTCTTCTTGCCGAAGAGGCTCTTCTTCGAGGCGGCCTTGTGGATTTTCGCCACCTGACCTGCGAATGCCTCGGCCTTGGCGACCGCGGCCGCTTGGCTCGGTTCGTTGGGGTCGGGGATGTAGGAGGCGAAGCTGACCTCGTCGAACATGGGCGGGGGCACCATCTGCGCGACGAGTTGGTCGGCCGGGACCTCCGGATGGCGATCGACAAGGCGTTCTTGCATGGACAAATGGTACGGACGTGGTTGCATCGATCCCTATGCAGCGTATCCACAATGTGACCCAGCTCGCAGACCTCGATCCCGACGCACTGGCCAGGTGCTATGCCTATCCGCGGCATCTGGACGGTCCGTGGGTGCGGGCGAACTTCGTGAGCAGCATCGACGGCGCGTTCACCATCGACGGTGTCTCCGAGGGATTGGGCACCGAGGCGGACAAACAAGTGTTCACGGTCCTGCGCGAACTGGCCGACGTGGTCGTGATCGGCGCGGGCACCCTGCGCGCGGAGAACTACGGCGGTGCGCACCCCGACCCGCAACGGCGCATCGCGCACCACCGGCACGGAATCGGCGGTCACCCCGAGGGCACCCCGCCACCGATCGCGGTGGTCACCGCCACCGCCAAGCTCGATCCCGGCTCGAAATTCTTCACCGACGCCGAGGTGCCACCGCTGGTCATCACCACGAGGCATGCGGACTCGACCCAGGTCAGTGCCCTCGAGGACGCGGGCGCGCAGGTGGTGGTCGCCGGTGAGGCCGCGATCATGCCCGCCGCGCTGATCCGGGTGTTCGCCGAACGCGGTCTGCACCGGGTGCTGTGTGAAGGCGGACCACATCTGTTCGGGCAGCTGGCCGAGGCAGGTCTGGTCGACGAACTGTGCCTGACCACCGCCCCGATGCTGGTCGGGGGCACAGGCGGGCGAATCTCGCTGTCGGCGAGCTCATTCGACCTGCCGATGGCCCGCAAGCAGCTGGTGCTCGCCGAGGACGGCACCGTCCTGGCCCGCTGGGCCCGTCGATGAAACTCGGCGCCGAACCTGGCAGTGTGTAGCGCATGCGTTGGACTCGGGCCGCGGCAACGGCCGCGACACTGTCGATCATGCTCGCGGGCTGTGGGGCCGGACCGTCGGATCGGCCCGTCGTCGCCATCGAGCGCCCGGGGGCCGGTGGCGTCCAGACCGACGCGCCCGCGCCACAGGACCTCGCCAAGGCGGAGGTTCCCAAAACCGACCTCGCCTGGCGTGATTGCACCGCGGCCACCCTGAGCTCGCTCGATTTCGGCGCCGCCCCCGCGGGTCTGGTCCTCGACTGCGCCGAGTTCTCGACGCCGATCGACACCGCGGGCACCGTGCTCGGCACCTTCCGCGCGGGCGCCCTGCGTGCCCGTCTGCCGCAGACGCCCGCCGACGCGGCTCCGCTGGTACTCACCTCCGGTTCGGACCGTTCCTCGGCCTCGACGCTGGCCGGGCTGGCGATCGGGCCCAACAGCGCGTTGCTGGCCGCGCAGCCGATCGTCGCGGTGGACCGGCGTGGGATCGGCGCCTCCCAGCCCATCGACTGCATTCCGGCGCAGCTGCGCGCGGTGATGACCGACCTCGGCCAGACCGGAGTGGGCAACGGCGATCAGGTCGGTGCCGTCGCGGGCTTCAGCCAGGACGCCACCATCGCCTGCCGCGATTTCCTGCAACCCTACGAAGGCACGTTCGACGCACCGCACGCCGCCGACGACATCGAACAGCTGCGCAAGCAGTGGCAGGTCGACAAGATCAACCTGCTCGGCGCGGGCAACGGCGCCAAGGTGGCCCTGAGCTACGCCCGCCGCTACGGCGACCACCTGGCCCGGCTCGTGCTCGACGCCCCCGAACCGGTCGGCGCCGACGCCACCACCATGGCCGAGGCACGCGTCACCGGCGCCGAAGCCGCCCTCACCGCGTTCGCGCAGCGCTGCAAGGCCGCCAACTGCGCGCTCGGGGCCGATCCGCGTGCTGCCGTCGTCGCGCTGATGAACAAGGCGAGCAGCGGTGGGCTCGGCGAGATCTCGGCCGCGGACCTGTCGACCGCGCTCACCGGTTTCCTGTCCAGTCCCCGCGGTGATCAGGCGAATCGGGTCACCGCACTGGCCGACATCCTGGCCGCCGCCGACCGTGGCGATCGCGGACCGCTCTCGGCCATGGTCGTGCGCGAGGCCGCCGCGATCACCTCCGACGGCGAGTTCGTCAACCGGTGCACCGACAGCCAGCAGCCCCCGACCGCGGACAAGGCCCGTGAACTCGCCGAGACCTGGGCGAGCAAATATCCGGTATTCGGGCGCAATGCCGCCATCGGGCTGATGGTCTGCTCGGCCTGGCCGGTCTCCACCGCGGCGCCGCTGCCGACGAAACTCGACTTGCCGGTGCTGGTGTTCGCCGGTGCGGCCGATCCGATCGTCGGCGGGGCCGCCGCCTCGGTGACCGGTGCGCTCGGCTCGGCGGGTGCCCGGCACGCCACGATGACCTGGCAGGGCTGGGGGCATCCGGTCGTCCCCCACTCCGGATGCGCGCAGAAGGCGGTCAACGACTACCTCGCGGAGGCGAAACTGCCCGCCGACGGCGGCGCCTGCCCGGCCTGATCCGGTCGGGGCAACCACCCGGTTCCGGCGCGTCATACGGGTCCGGCGACACCATCGCAACCCGATTCGGTGTACCGTGCCCCAGTGTTGTTCCGACAGCTCGAGCCTCGTACCGCTCGCACCTCCGCCGAGGTGATCAAGTTCGCGCTCTGGCCCTTCGCGGTCATGATGGTGCTGAACCGCGTCTTCATCAAGGCGATCAACGGTTTCGTCACCGACGACTACCGGCCCGTGTACAACGCCTCGTTCGAGTTCCTGAACGGCAGGCCGCTGTACACCGCCGATTTCTCGTCGGTCGACCCGCACTATCTCTACTATCCGAGCGGAACGCTGCTGATCGCGCCGGTGGCGGTGATCGACTACGAGCTGTCGCGATGGCTGTTCATCGGGCTCAACGCGGTCGCGATCCTGCTCGCCTGGTACCTGTTGCTCCGCCTGTTCAAGTTCGGTCTCGGCTCGATCGCCGCGCCCGCGCTGCTGCTGGCGATGTTCACCTCCGAGACGGTGACCAACACGCTGGTCTTCACCAACGTCAACGGCTGTCTGCTGCTGGCCGAGTTGCTGTTCATCACGCTGCTGCTGGCGCGGCGGGACCTCTGGGCCGGCGTGGCGCTCGGTTTGAGCATCGCGGTGAAACCGACGCTGGCGCCGTTACTGCTCGTCGCGGCCGTTCGCGGCCAGTGGAAGGTGTTCATCACCGCGCTCGGTGTGCCGCTGGCGCTCACTGCTATTGCCTGGCCGCTGTCGGCGGACCCCGAGAAGTTCTTCACCCACGTCATGCCGTATCTGGCTGAGACGCGCGACTACTTCAACAGTTCGATCGGTGGCAACGGGCTCTACTACGGATTGCCGGACTGGCTGATCCTGCTGGTAAAGGTCGTGATGGCCGGTGTGGTGGCAGTGTCGCTGTGGCTGCTGTGGCGCTACTACCGCCACGACGAACTGTTCTTCGTCACCACGTTCTCCGGCGTGCTGCTCACTGCGTGGTTCCTGCTGCCCTCGCTGGGCCAGATGTACTACTCGATGATGGTGTTCCCGTTCCTGATGACCGTGGTGCTACGTAATTCGGTGCTGCGCAACTGGCCCGCGTGGCTGGCGATCTTCGGGTTCATGACCTACGACAAGTGGCTCTCGGATCGCTGGCAAGGCGTCGGCCGCAACCTCGAATACCTGCGGGTGACCTTCGGCTGGGGGCTGCTGCTCATCGTCGTGTTCTGCGTGCTCGGTGACCGCTACCTGGCCGCGCGTCGCGAGGGCAGGCTGCAGTTCGGAATCGACCCGACGTGGATGACGAGTGCGCCCGATTCGCGGGACGGCACCGATGAACCGGCGCCCGTCGCGCCGGTCGAGGACACGCCTTCGCACCGCGAGGATCCGGTGGCGCCGGTCGAGGAACGCGAGCCCGCGCTCAAGTAGTTATCGGCCGGTGACGCACCGCTCACGGCGCGCACCGGTCGAACCCATTAGCGTGGAGCCATGAGTTCCGATACTTCGTTGCCCACGCCGCGTATCCAGCTGACGCCGCAGCAATGGCGGGCGAAACTGGATCCCGAGGAATACGCCGTCCTGCGCGAGGCCGCCACCGAGCGCCCGTTCATCGGCGAGTACACCGACACCAAGACCGAAGGTGTCTACACCTGCCGCGCCTGCGATGCCGAATTGTTCCGCAGCACAGAGAAATTCGACTCGCACTGCGGTTGGCCGTCCTTCTTCGATCCAGCCGATTCCGACGCGGTGATCCTGAAAGCCGACGAGACCTTGGGTATGCGCCGCGTCGAGGTGATCTGCGCGAACTGCCACAGCCATCTCGGCCATGTCTTCGAGGGCGAGGGCTACCCCACTCCCACCGACCAGCGCTACTGCATCAACTCGATCTCCCTGCGCCTGCAGCCCGCGGAAGGGTCCGCCGGCTGAAAGGCTGGAGCTCAGCCGCTCGGGAAGCCCGCCAGGTGGTCAGCTGCTTCGGTCGGTTGCGGTGCGCTTGGGGTAGACGCCGTGACCGACCTGTAGGTACGACAGCCGATCTGCCAGCCGGGTGCTGAGCCGCCGGACCGCGTTGTAGACGTGGGCGTCCTTGCCGATCACGACACGGCCCCTACCCTTCGCGGTCGTATCGACGATGCGGCGCGCCACCTGCTCGGGCTGGGCCGAGAACCCCTTGGCGAGCCACTCCGGCGCACCCATTTGCTGGGCTACCTTGCGCACCAGGTCGGTCCAGACCGAACCCGGGAGCACCGTAGTCACCGTGACATTCGAGCGGCCACGCAAATCCTGCGCCAGGCCGTAGCTGAACAGGGCGAGCGCGGCCTTGGACGCGCCGTACACCGCGGAGCCGGGCACCGGAACGATCGCCGACAGGCTCGAGGTGTTCATGATGACGCCGCGAGGGCGTTGCAGCAGGTGCGGGAGGAAAGCCCTCGACATCCACACCGCGCCGAAGAAGTTCACCTGCATCAGCGTCTCGATCCGAGCGTCGCTGAGATCCGCGACGGGTTGCAGTTCCTGGGCGATTCCCGCGATGTTGAACAGACCGTCGACGTGTCCGTGGGAGGCGATCACGCTGTCGGGGAACGCGGCCACCGCGACGCGGTCGCAAATATCGATCGGGTGGGCGGTGAAGCGCTCGCGGTCGGTGGCCAGTGCGGCGGTGGCGGCCAGCGCCTGCTCATCACGATCAGCACCGACCACGATCGCGCCGCGGGCGATCAGCTCCAAGGCGACGCATCGTCCGATGCCGTTCCCAGCTCCGGTGACGACGAAAACGCTTCCCTCGACCTGCATGCACGATCTCCCGGTCATTCGCTGTACAGCGGACAGCAATCCACTCATGGTGTCTCCTCCCTCGGATGTGTCAGCCGAGGGTCAGCTGGATCGGCTCGTGCGAAAGGGTGGGGCGATACATGCAGCGTGTGCCCGAGTAGATGGTCGGCATGCATTCGTTGCAGTGCACACACGCCGAACGCGTCGATTCATCTGCCTGGATGCGGTGCAGCAGGTCCGGTTCGCGCAGCAGGGCCCGCCCCATGGCGACGAATTCGAAGCCCTCGGTCCGGGCGAGCTGCATGGTGTCGAGATTGGTGATGCCGCCTAGGAGGATCAGCGGCATGGATAGTGCGCGCCGGAAGTGGCGGGCCCGCTCGAGCAGGTAGGCCTCCTTGTACGGGTACTCCTTCAGGAATTTCTTCCCGACCAGACGGAAGCCCTGGCGGGCCGGAGTGGGCAGCGTTTTCCCGAAGGAGCGGTGCGGGGGCGTGCCGTGGAACAGCATCATCGGGTTCAGTAGCGAACTGCCCGCGGTCAATTCGAGGGCGTCGAGCGCGCCGTCGGCCTCGAGCCAGGCGGCGAACTGGAGCGATTGGGGAATGGTGAGGCCACCGGCCTGGCCGTCCTCCATATTGATCTTGGCCGTGACCGCGATCCGATCGCCCACGGCATCCTTTACCGCACAAGCGATTTCACGCGCCATCCGAGCCCGATTGAGCAGGGATCCGCCGTAGGCGTCCTTACGCCGGTTCAGCACCGGACTCAGGAACGAGCTGGCCAGATAGTTGTGGCCGAAGTGAATCTCCACCGCGTCGAATCCGGCCTGCTCGGCCAGGCGGGCGGCTTCGGCGTGCGCGGCCACGGTTTCGGCGATCTCGGCGATAGTGGGAGTCTTGGTGAATCTCATGCCGAGCGGGTTGAACATCCGGCTCGGCGCGAGCGCCGGCACCTGATTGGAGGCGGCGTTGGCCACCGGTCCGGCATGACCGATCTGCGCGCAGGCCGCGGCGCCCTCCGCGTGCACGGCATCGGTCAGCTTCCGCAGTCCCGCAACGGCTTCCGGGCGCATCCAGATCTGATGCCGATCGGTGCGACCGCCGGGCGCGACTGCGCAATAGGCGACGGTGGTCATGCCGACACCGCCGGCGGCAACCTCCCGATGGAAGTCGATCAGTTCCTCGGTGACCAGGGCGTCGGGCGTGCGGCCTTCGAAGGTCGCGGCCTTGATCACCCTGTTGCGCAAGGTGATCGGGCCCAGCGTGGCCGGTGCGAATATGTCGTTCATAGCTGTTCTCCCGTCGGCGCGGTCAAACCGGCCACCACGAAATCTCGCAGTGTCTCCAGGTCCGGCTGCGCCATGCCGTGTTCCTCGATTTCGGGGCTGCCGAAACGCATGATGATCAGATCGAAGGCGAGCATCCACCGGCGGCGGCTCTCCCGGCTGTCCAGCTCCGGGAGCAGCGTGGCCCAGGTGCCCATGCGAAACCACGGGCCTTGCCACGTCGTGAGATGCCGTCCGAGGACGAACCTGGACAGCAGTCGAAGATGCAAGCGGCCCAAGGGATCTCCCGCGAGCTGGACGAAAGGGGCCAGGATCGTGTCGACGACGGCGGGTAGCGGATCGCGCCCGGCTCTCGCGCGGGCGAGACCATCGGCCCACAGTGGCCCCAACCGGTCCTCGATCAGCGCACCGACCAGGGCTTCCTTCGATCCGAAGTGGTAGTGCACCGCGGCGGCGTTGGCACCGGCGGCGGCACAGATGCCGCGCACGGAGACCTCGTCATAGGGCTCGGTCAGCAGCAATGATTCGGCGGCGATCAGCAGTCGCTGCCGCGTCCCCGTCTTGACCTCATCGACCATACCCAGAAGTGAAACACGTTTCAATCGACATTTCAATCACTGATTCAATCAGGGCTCGAAATACCGCCCGACCTGGTTGTCCCTTGCAGGTCACCATCGGTTCCGGGCTTCCTCCGCCCATCCCACGACATCGTCCAGGTCGAGCCAGCGACCGTCCTCACCGCACACACGCCCGGTGAAATGCCCGAAACACTGATGCGTTTCACCGGCGACGACCAGCAGATTCGACACCGCGACGCGCTCATGGAACGGCCGGAACTCGACCTCGACCCGGTCGCCGGTGATCGACCACGGTCGCAGCCAATCGGTGGTGTCGTAGTCCCAGCGCAGCTCATCGCTGATCTTCTGGAGGCGACCGTCGACGATGAGGGCGTTCTCGGTGCTGCCGGTCCCGTCGGTCCACTTGCCGCCGAACTGGACTCCCAACCCGGGCCGCGCACCGGCCGCCCAATTCCAGGTCATCGAGTACGGCCATTTTCCCCGGCCGTGGTCGAGGACCGCGAAACCCTCTTCGATCCGATGGACCTCCGAACCCGAGGTCAGTGTCCCGGATACGGGGCGCCCCACGTCCTTGACCGTGTACTGGAATCGCCGCGCACTCCACGGCACCACCACCCCGAGCGATTCATGACCGGGCGGCATCGGCACCTGTACCGAAAGCCGTACGCCCGAGGCCCTGGCTTCGATCGAACTACCGCCCTCGTCCTCGGTGATTTCGATCTCGACACCACCACCCCGGGCCGACGTGACACCCACACCGCTGTGCCCGGCCATGACCGTGCCGCGTGCCAGCGGCACCACCGCATCACGCGCGATTTCCGCGCCACTCTCCCGGTCGAGCACGTAAATCCCGTGCACCCCCGCGTAATCCAGCGACGATACGACAATGCCGACGATATGACGCGGGGTGACGATCCCCCAGTACTCCCAGCGCTTGCACCGTCCCCAGCCACGCAGATCGGTCCGATGCAAAGGCCGCCGCGTCCAGCCGACCGCATCCGGATCGAGCCGGCCATCAGGTCGGCACAAATCGACCGGCGTGGTGATCTCGCGTTCCATGCTCGCCCTCCGGCTTCTCACCCCCGCGTCAGTCGGTTGCGGTCAAACGAGACCGCGCACGTCCCACACCCACACACCGTCCACCTGCTCGGCCGGTATGCCGAGCAGGTCATCCACGGTACGACGCAGGGCATCACCGCTGTGTGTCGGCGGCAGCACCACCACATCGGCGCCCCAGTAACGCAGGTCCGAGATGGCCTGCTCGCGCCGAGCCTGGTCGATGACCGGGACCGTATCGAACGTCCGGACCAGCATGAGCAGAACCGCGGTGGATCGGGGGTCGGAGCCATAACCGGCCCCGTGGTCCGTGCCGCTCGGGCCGACGAAGTAGCCGCCGACGAGGGGGAAGGCGAAGTCGGCGTCGATCTGCCACCGCAGCGCGATGGCGTCCCCCGAGGTGGGCGGCGGCACGATCACCACCGAGCCGTCCGAGACGTACTGCCGCACAGTGCCGTCGGCGAAGAACGCGGGCGTCGGGGTGCGTTCCGCGACGGGCAGCATGGTCGGTGCGATGGGCAGCAGCGCGAAGGTCAGCGCGGCGAACCAGGCAATGGGCCGCCGCATGGTGGCGGAGGTGCGCCGCAATTCGATCGCCCGCTGGGTGCCGAGGGCCAGGATTATCGCGATGGCCGGAATGGCCACCATGGCGAACCGTGATTCGATGATCCCGTTCAGTGGCGGGATCCACCCGAAGGCCAGCCACGGCATCGGCACCATGGCGAAGTCGCCGTCGCCGAAGCGCACAACGCCGTCGAAGGACAGCACGATGCCGAGCGACAGCGATGTGAACACCACGATGACGATCGCGGCGGCCCGCACGATGCGCTCGCGCCGCAGCAAGTACGCGGCAACGGCGACGAGTACGAGTAGCGGCCACCCGAAGTAGGTGTTGTCCTCGGTCGGATTGATGCTCACGTCGGGGCCGAACGAGAACATGCTGCCCGCCGATTCCGGCGAGAACTGAAACAGCGACAGAATGTCATTGCCGACCCGGCCGATCCCGATGAATCGATACGACTGCGGTCCGGCGAACTGCCACCACAGACCGAAACCGGTGAGCGTCAACGTGATCAGCGCCGCGAGCAGTACCGACGGGGCCACCGCACGCAGCGTGCTCAGGATGTCGCGCCGGGTGCGCAGATAGGCGAGGGCGAAGACCGCGAAGCCGAGCGCGAAGATCAGCAGCGGCTCCTCACCCAGCGTGAGCTGAACAGCGACCAGCAGTCCGAGCACGACGGCAGCGCGCGGTTGCCATACCGGGCGCGCTGCGACGGTGTTCTCCGCGCGCCGCGCCATTTTGATGACCTGCAAAGCGATGAACGGAAGCAACACGAGGACAACGAAATTCGCGTGCCCATTGGTGTGCGCGATCATCGCGGGTGCGAAGCCGCAGAACAAACCGCCAACGGCCGCCGCGAATTTGGCGGTCACCAGCTCGCGCGAGAAAACCCAATACCAGGCGAACGCCGTGCCGAACAGGCCGAACGTGAGTGCCGACACGAATGTGACGGTCGGCCCGAAAAGCAGGGTGACAGGCGTGAACGGTACCCCCCAGCCGTACATGAGGGTATTGGCCATCATGTTCACGCCGTCGGGATAATTCTGCAGCTGGGTGCTGAGCGGACTCGCCAGGTCGGTGATGTTTCGCGCCGTGACGGCGTAGAACCACTCGTACAGCGTCTGGTCCTGATCGCTTTTGCTCAGGTAGCCACTACGGAGGTTCGACCACAGCCCGGCGAGTACGAAAACCGCGAGCGACAGGTAACAACCGGCGACGATCAGGTCGGTGCGCGCCGAGCGCAGCCACTGCGCCGGCGTGCGGCGCGACTCGACCGTTTCCGGTGCGGTTCGATCGATGACTGCTATTGCGGATCGGCCCTCTTCGGTCCGGTCCGTTCCCCACCCTGGTACCACGCGCGAATCTCTCTCACCCTCATAGCCACAACCAGCCCGCTCACGATACTCGAGTGCGAGACCGCGGGGGTAACAGGCCGATGAGAAAGGCCCGCTCCATGAGCGGGCCTTCGATGTTTGCGCCGCTACGGCAGTGCGGTGACCAACTGTTCGACCTCGACGCGCGGTCCGGTGAAGAACGGCACCTCTTCGCGTACATGCAGCCGGGCCTCGGTCGCCCGCAGATCACGCATCAGATCCACGATGCGATGCAGTTCGGGGGCCTCGAACGCGAGGATCCACTCGTAATCGCCCAGTGCCATCGAGGTCACGGTGTTGGCTCGCACATCCGGGTACCCGCGAGCTTCCTTGCCGTGGTCGGCGAGCATCTTGCGACGCTCCTCGTCGGGGAGCAGGTACCACTCGTAGGACCGCACAAAGGGGTAGACGCAGATGTAGTCCCCCGCGTCCTCCCCTGCCAGGAACGCCGGAATGTGGCTCTTGTTGAACTCCGCGGGGCGGTGCACCGCCACATTGCTCCAGACCGGAGCGCTCGCCCGGCCCAGCTCGGTGGTCCGCCGGAAATCGGAGTACGCGGCCTGCAGATCCTCGACCCGCTCGGCATGGGTCCACAGCATGAAATCGGCGTCGGCCCGCAGCCCCGCCACGTCGTAGATCCCCCGCAGCACCACGCCCTTGTCGGCGAGTCCGTCGAAGAACGCCTTCGCCTCCTTGATCGCCCCGGCCCGGTCCTCACCGAGCACGCCCGGCTGAACCTGGAACACCGAGAACATCAGGTAGCGAATGGAGGAGTTGAGAGCCTGGTAGTCGAGTCGCGCCATGGATCTATGGTGCCACTGCGGCGTTTTCGCCCGCCGCTGGGGCTCAGTCCTCCACCGGCCTGCTCGCCCGCCACGGCGACGACTCATCACTGCCGAACACCGAGGTCACCGTCGTCACCTCACCGTCGTGAAGTTCGACAGGCCCCAGATCGGGATCGAGAATCAGGCTCCGCGCGCTGCGCTGCTCACCGGCACTGGTCACAGCGGGCGATCATGCAGTACCGCTATCGCCGATGCCCGCTGACACGCCGCTGGTCAGCCGGAGAAGCTGTCAAGCCCGGTGAGCTCACTGGACAGAGTCCAGAGACGGGCGGCGGAAGCGGCGTCGACGGCCCACGGCTTCACACCGCCGACGAGCATGTCGTCGTCGGTGGCGAGTTCGGCGACGTCGCAATCCTGGCAATAGGCACCGCCGTACGCCGCGAGCGGTGCGGCGGTCGCCGCTCAGACTGCTGTCGCCGCCCCCTGTGCCGGGGTTTTGAAACCCTTGGCCGGACTACCGTCACTGCCGATCCAGCCCTGCGCGATCTGGTCCGCACGGGCGATATTGCGTTGCAGTGGTGTGAGGATGCTGCCCGGGTGCACGGAGTACGCATGCACTCCGGTCGCCGCACCGATCGCGTCGAGGTGGGTGGCGAACAGCGCGTTGGCGGTTTTGGACTGACCGTAGGCTCTCCAGGTGTCGTAGTCGCGGCTGAAATGTAGGTCGGTCCAGCGGATATCGGACAGGAAGTGGCCCGACGATGCCACCGCGACCACCCGGGCCCCGCTCCGGGCCAGCGCCGGACGCAACCGGTTGACCAGTGCGAAGTGCCCGAGATGATTGATCGCGAAGTGCGCTTCCCAGCCCGGCCCGACATGCAGGCGCGGGTAGGCCATGACCCCGGCGTTCGCGATGAGGACATCGATGGTCCGGCCGGTATCGAGAAAACGTTCGCTGAATGCCCTGACACTGTCGAGATCGGCCAAGTCCAGTTCAGCTACCTCCGTATTCTCGATGTCGCACAGTGCTTTTCGTGCCGTTTCGACCCGCCGGGCAGGCACGACCACATGCGCCCCGGCATGCGCCAACGCCACGGTGGCCTCCTTGCCGAGACCCGAATAACCGCCGGTGACGAGGACCGTCTTCCCCGTCAGGTCGACGCCGTCGACGACCTCGTCGACCGTGCTGCGCGGGCCGAACCCGCTACCGATTCTGTGCTGCTGCGTGATCGCCATGCGCTGACGGTAAAATCTAGAGTGCGATCTAGGTCAAGCTGTGAGGACCCACGAGATGAACGGTCTGTCTATCGGTGACGTCGGCCGGGCCACCGGCCTCGGGGTGCACGCCTTGCGATATTTCGAACGGGAAGAACTTCTGTTGCGCCCGATCCCCCGATCTTCCGGTGGACAACGCGTCTACGCGCAAGCCGACGTCGAATGGCTCCTGCTCTGCAACCGCCTACGCGAGTCCGGCATGCCCATCGCGACCTTGCGGACCTTCGCCCGGCTCGTGCGGTCGGGACCGGGAAACGAGCGGGAAAGACTGGCCCTGCTCGAGGCCCACGAACGGTCTGTTCGCGACCGACTGGCCGAACTGACGGCCGGCCTCGAAGTGATCCACAACAAGGTCGTCGCCTATCGCAAGCATGTCGAGGAGGGAACCGCGACCGGAGTCTGGTCCCCCGAGCCACCGACCTGACATGTTCCCGCATTGCCCCGCATCGGAATCAGTGCTGCGCGCTCTCGATACACGCGGTGGCCACACGTTCCGCGGCGGCGGTGCCCGAGGCCACGCAGGCGGGGACGCCGACGCCGTGGAGGTAGGCGCCCGCTACCGCGAGGCCGTCGAGGGGGGCGAGGGCGGATTCGAGGGTGGCGATGCGGTCGGTGTGGCCGGGGGCGTATTGCGGGAGGCCGCCGGGCCAGCGTTGGACGACGGCTTCGAGTGGGGTGATCGGGATGCCGGTGACGGTGGTCAGGTCGGCGACCGCGGCGGCGATGAGGTCGTCGTCGGTCCAGGAGAGCGGTTTGTCGTCGCCGAGGCGGCCGAAGGAGGCTCGGACGAGGGCGACGTCGCGCTCGGCCAGGTGCGGCCATTTGCGGCTGGACAGGGTGAAGGCCTTGGCGCGCAAGGGTTCTCCGGTGGCGACGAGGATGCCGGAGTTGTCCGGAAGGGGGGTGTCACGTGGGAGAGCCAGGGCGACGAGCGCCGAGGAGGACAGCTCGATACCGGCGGCCGCCCGCGCCGCTTCGGGCGCCACGTAGTGCAGGAGCCGGGCGGTGACCGGGGCGGGCGTCGCGATGATGACGGCGTCGACGGCTCCGAGCGGGTCGACCACCCAGCCACGCGGTGCGCGGGCTACGCGCGTCGCGGCCGTGGTCGTGACCAATCGGGCTCCCGAAGCTTCGGTCAGTGCGGCGAGCAAGGCTCCGTAGCCGTCGCGCAGCCCACCGAATACCGGGGCTGAGCTGGGGGCGGGCATCGCCGTTCTGACCGCCTCGGTGAGGCTCGAAGCGCCGTCGTCGAGTGCCGCGGCGAGGGTGGGTAGCGCGGCGCGGACACCGATGGAAGTGCTGATCCCCGCGTACACCCCGCCCAGCAACGGATCGACGCTCCGCTCGACTACCTGCCTGCCGAAACGGTCGCCCACCAGGGTCTGCACGTCGATATCGGAGCCCGGCTCCCAGTGCAGCGGGCGCTTCGGCTCGGTCGCTACCCGGTCAAGCGTCGCGTCATCGACCAGCCCCCGCAGCGACTCGGCGTCGGACGGAATCCCCATCAGTGTGCGTCCGGGCAGCGGATGTGCCGATCCCTGCGCCCAGATCAGCGGTCGCTTCCCGGCAGGCCGCACCAACTGGTCGTCGAGGCCGAGCCCGCTCATCAACTCGATCACCTCGGGCCTGCGCCCCACGAACGCTTCGGCGCCGAGATCGACTGGCTCCCCGGCCAATTCGCGGGTGTGCAGCACACCGCCGACCCGTCCGCTCTGCTCGAGCACGACGATGTCGACACCATCCCCCAGCCGCTGTCGCAACCGGTAAGCCGCGACGAGCCCGCTGATTCCGCCACCGACGACCGCGATCCTCATGCCTCGACCGTAGCCGCGCGTACACCCCGCCGACGATGCGCACCTGACGGATGTCGGCCGGGTCACTGTCCGTGGACGCTTCGCTGACGACCGCCGCCGGTAGCGAGGCGATCGAGCCCTACAGCGAGTGCACCAAATCGACCAGCGCGGTCAGTACGCCGGGATCGGTGTCGGGCAGCACGCCGTGGCCCAGGTTGAAGATGTGCCCGGTCGCACCGAGGGTGATCGCTTCGTCGGCCTCGCGCGCGATCCGCCGGGTCTCGGCCTCGACCGCGTCGAAACCGGCGAACAGGATCGCGGGATCCAAATTGCCCTGCAAGCCCTTGCCCGCACCGACCCGACGTACCGCGTCGGTGAGCGGCACTCGCCAGTCGACACCGACCACATCGGCACCGGCCTCACCCATGGCACCCAGCAGTTCGCCCGTGCCGACGCCGAAGTGAATGCGCGGCACGCCCGCCGAGGCGACCTCGGCGAACACCCGCTCCGAATGCGGCAGCACGTACTCGCGGTAGTCGGCCAGCGAGAGCGCACCCGCCCACGAGTCGAACAGCTGCACCGCGTCGACACCGGCCGACAACTGGGCCTGCAGGAAGGCGATGGTGATGTCGGTGAGGGCACCGAGCAGGGCATGCCAGGTCTTCGGGTCGGCGTGCATCATCGCCTTGGTGCGCTCGTGCTGCTTGCTCGGCCCACCTTCCACCAGATAGGAGGCGAGGGTGAACGGGGCGCCCGCGAACCCGATGAGCGGGGTGTCGCCGAGCGCGTCGGTGAGCAGCCGCACGCCTTCGGTGACCGCGCCGACCTCTTCGGGACGCAGTCGCGGCAGCGCGCGCACATCGGCTTCGGTACGCACCGGCGAGGCGATGACCGGGCCGACGCCGGGCACGATGTCGAGGTCGATGCCCGCGGCCTTGAGCGGAACGACGATGTCGGAGAACAGGATTGCCGCATCGACACCGTGCCGGCGGATCGGCTGCATGGTGATCTCACACACCAGCTCCGGGTCGAAGCACGACTCGAGCATGCCGATGCCCTTGCGCAGTTCGCGGTACTCCGGCAGTGACCGGCCGGCCTGACGCATGAACCACACCGGGCGCCTGCTGGGCGTCGCGCCGGTGGCGGCGGCCAGGAAAGGGGCATCGGTCAACCGGCGGCGGGTGTAAGTGCTCATCGGTGTTCATCCTAAGCGTCGAGCCCCGCCGATCCGCACGCCCAGGCAGGTGTGGGACGAACCACACGTTCGGCCCGCCACGTACCCGGCACCCGCCGCACCCGGTCGCGTCGCACATCGCGCATCGCGCCGACATCGAGAATGCGCCCTCCGCAACGTCAGCGGCACGAAACGCGCACGGCGGCGCGCCTCCGACGGCGTCGGGCGCCCACGGTCTACCGTTCCTCCTCGTGACACCGCTCGACATCCGCGACGGCGCCGCACCGACCGGGGGAACGCCCCGCGAGCCTGCTTCTTTTCGGGCGGCGGTCGATGCGATGGGCACCGCAACAGTGCATCCCCGAATCGAGCTGGCGCCTATCCGTCCTCCACAACGGTTGGCGCCGTTCTCCTATGCGCTCGGAGCGGAGGTCACCCACCCAGAAGGTCCCGTGGTGCCCATCGACTCCGAGGGCGGCGACGCGTTCGGCAGGCTGATCCTGCTACACGACCCCGACGGCGACGAGGCCTGGAACGGTGTGTTCCGGCTCGTCGCCTACATCCAGGCCGACATCGACGCCGCACTTGCCGCCGACCCGCTGTTACCCGAGGTGGCGTGGAGCTGGCTGGTCGACTCCCTGGAATCGCGCGGCGAACCGTTCACCGCCCTCGGCGGCACGGTGACCGCGACCAGCTCGGTCCGCTACGGCGATATCGCGGGCCCACCCCGCGCCCACCAGCTGGAACTGCGCGCGTCGTGGACAGCGACGACCACCGAGATGCGCCGACATGTCGAAGCGTTCTGCGAGGTGCTGGCCTTTGCCGCCGGGTTGCCACCCGCCGGGGTCACCCATTTACGACCGGAGTCCTATACCCGCACCGATCGCCCTTGATCGCCACGTAGAGTTCACGTCTATGTCGGTCGCCGAGGAACCCACCGCAGCAGAGCCCCTGCTCGTCCCTGCCGAGGGGGTTCCACCTGTGCTGGCGACTGCCGACGAGGTCGCCGCGGCCGCCAAAACTCTCGCCGCCGGCACCGGCCCACTGGCCGTCGACGCCGAACGCGCGTCCGGTTTCCGTTATTCGGCACGGGCGTACCTGATCCAGCTCCGCCGCGAAGGCGCGGGCTCGTTCCTCATCGACCCGATTCCCGTCACCGACGCCCTGACCCCCTTGGCCGAGGCGATCAACGACCTCGAATGGGTCCTGCACTCCGCTGATCAAGACCTGCCCGGCCTCGCCGAACTGGGTTTGCGCCCCGCCCGCCTGTTCGACACCGAACTCGGCGGCCGCATCGCCGGCTACGACCGCGTCGGCCTGGCCGCGATGGTCGAGAACCTGCTCGGCCGCTCCCTGCGCAAGGGCCACGGCGCCGCCGACTGGTCGAGCCGCCCACTGCCCGACGAATGGCTCAACTACGCCGCCCTCGACGTCGAACTGCTCCTCGAACTCCGCGACACCGTTGCCGCCGACCTCACCGCCCAGGGCAAATTCGACTGGGCCGCAGAGGAATTCGAACACGTCCGCACCATGGACCCGCCCTCCCCCAAGGCCGACCGCTGGCGCCGCACCTCCGGCATCCACACCCTGCGCCGCACCCGTCAACTGGCGATCGTCCGCGAACTGTGGACCACCCGCGACGAACTCGCCCGCGCCCGCGACGTCGCCCCCGCCCGCATCCTCCCCGACTCGGCCATCGTCGCCGCCGCCACCGGCGAACCACGCTCGATCGCCCAACTGCGCACCCTCCCCGTCTTCGGCGGCCCCCGCCAACGCCGCTACTCCCGCGACTGGCTGGCCGCGGTCGAACGAGGCCGCACCCTCCCCGACAAACAACTCCCCCCACTGACCCTCCCCTTCGACGGCCCACCCCCTGTCAACCGCTGGGAACGCCGCGACCCCATCGCCGCCGCCCGCCTCACCACGGCCCGCGGTGCCATGGGCGAGCTCTCCACCGAACACTCCATTCCGGTCGAGAACCTGCTGTCCCCCGATCTGGTTCGCCGGCTCTGCTGGGACGGACTGCCGGACTACAAAAACGTCGGCACCTCCGAGGAATTGTCCGCGGAGGTCGAGGCGTTCCTCCTCGCCGGTGGTGCCCGTCTTTGGCAGCGCACCCTCGCTGTGCCTGCCCTGGCCAAGGCCCTCACGCCCGCGGCCGACTAGGCCTGCCTGCGCCGCGCGGTCTGGCAAACTCAGAGGTCTGCGGGCAAAATTCGGAAAGCGGGAATTCCGGGCGTCAGCGGTTCGATTGCGCGAAAATCTCGCTGGTCCAGCGTGAATACTGTGTCGGTACGGAATTTGTCGGCGAGGACTACGCCGACGGCGTCGGCTAAGTCCAGTCGGAGCGCCTCATACTTGGCGCGGATCGTCTGCGCGGCGGCAAGGTCAACGTGCTTGAGTTCCGCCAGTCGGTACCGCCCGTCGATCATCCGGGCCATGAGCGCTTCCGTGACTTGCATTGCGGCGGGAAAACCGAGGTCCCGGTGCACGAGGTGATCCAATTCCGTCAGGACCAGCGGCGATATCACCAGCATCTCGGACTCCATGACCTCGACTGCCCTGGCATGCTCGACCTGGTCGGCATCGAATGCCGCGAACAGGGCCGAGGTGTCGGCAACGATGATCACCGCCGCGCTGCCTGCTGCTTGATATGGGCGTACACGTCATCGTCCATCTCGTCCACGGAGCGTGTGCGACCGCTACGGAACACCGGCAGCGGTGCGTCGCTCTTAGGCCGATCGGAGGCATCCAAGAGCATGGCGATGCCGCGGCGAATGAGCTCGGCCTTACTGACGCCGGTGGCCTGCGCCTCCGCGTCGAGCCGAACTTCCAGCGCGTCCGGTAGGTACACGGTGGTCTTGATCATGCCACATATGGTACCACCCACGCCTACGTCGCTGACCTCGCAGGCTGCGCCGGAGAGGCTTCCCCGCTCGACCCACCGTGAGACCTGAGGCTCCGGACGGCGTAGCCGGTAGGCACGGCACTTGGCCGGTCTTCTTGTCGACACCTTCCCCAGCCTCAACCCCTTTGGCACGAACCTCCTGCGGAAGAATGCCGCGTACCCACTTGTCATTTAGTTTCCAGAGGTAGGCTCGCGAAGATTTGCTTTCGATCATGGCCTCTAGGTCGTCGACTGTGCTGGGACCGTCTCCCCCGACTACAAGAACGTCGGCACCCCGAAGAGTTGTCCGCGAGGATCGAAGCCTTCCTGTCCGCCGGCGGCGCCCGCACATGGCAGCGCACCCTCGCCGTCCCTGCTCTGACCAAGGCATTGACGCCCGCGGACGCCTGACGTCGGCCTACATCGAGTTCATCTCGGTACCGCAGCTGCCGGACGATGCCGGACCAGGACTGCACCTCACAGTCCACGCGGGGCGCCGCAGTTCTCACAGGCGGTTATCCACCGTATCGTGTTGGAACTCCCCATGATTCCCCTACTTCCCTGATCGACCTCAGCGCAACAGGGTCACTCTGGCCGCCGAGTCCACACGATATCGAGGTGCTCAAAGAGCGAATGGAGATCTGAAATTGCAGATTCGCAGAACTCTGGGTCGACTTCCGATATCTTCAGAGGAAGTTCCATATAGCCGACACCAAGTCGAGGTAAGAAATCCATTGGGACTCCAGAAGGTTGAATCAGCCAGTTTCTCCGTCGGCTATTCCCCACGCACCAATCTAGCGATCCTTCATAGGACCCCACTCCGCCTATGATCAAGTCACGTATCGTGACAGCCTCTGCTTTATACCTCCATACGAAGAATGGTGGCGTACGCCTTTTGTTGTAGGCGTCGTAACCCACATCGATTCGTGCCCATTCCACCTCGCCGAGCTTCGAGAGGATTCTCAATACTCGCAGGCTCGGCGTTGAATCCGATGACAAATATTATCTCCAAATCATCGTTACAATTCCGTCCAGTTCTGCGAGATATCGCGGGTTCACCATCCAGACGCGGAATCCTCGATTGGATCTGCGAAGGTGAATGACAACCTTCGGAAGCATCCATATCGTCCCACTATTATCATTGATACCAACGGGCGGGCTGAGCGATGCCCCAATCACCGATTCGATTACACCAGCGAGGGAGTTGAATTCCTCCGCCATTCGTTCAGCATCAATTTCATCATCGACATCACGGGCGGGCACAGAGTCAATAGCTTTGAAGGAGCAGTATCTGATATCACCGTTCCCGACACTCAAACTCGCCCCGGGCTGTCGCACGTCTATATCGGTAATCAGGTCACATCCACGTTCGATCGGATGGCCCGTCTCAAAATCTTCGCGCCAGCCCACAATTTCACAAAACCGTCGAATATTACCGAAGGTCCACGTCCAATCAAATTTAGATGCGACGCAGACCTTCGCAGCGATCCTTTGCTCGGTTTTGCGCCTGTTAGTCAATCTTCTCGCGGTACCAGTCAGCTCGAGTCTCCGCCTGCACGCAATATCAACCATCTGCGAAATGACGTGAATATCGGGCACCGATCCAGGGGGTGCCGTGAACACATGAATGTACTCCCGTAAATTGCCTACGTCTTCGCCAATGAACCACATTCCACTGGAAAACCCTTCGGGTATCGAATTCATAGACGTACGTAGATAGCTTATATGATCGACTATCCACGGCTTGGTTATCCGTTCCAGGGTTCCATCGATACGTTCACCATATATTGCGATATCTCCAAGGCTGACCTCGCCAGCTATACATCGATTTGCACAAAGAATGGAATCTAGAGATACCATTGCATGCAATTCATGTACTCTGATAATGCTACTCTCACCCATGGACGTTGCCTCCCATTAGTCGCGGAAGATCCGCCTCAATCCCGCGCCACGGCACGGCCCAATTGCGGGCGGAATCACCCTTACCGACTTCAACATCGAAGTGCGACCTCTTTCTGGACCCGGAACCCTCCACCCACCGACAGTTCAAAGCCATCTGACCACTGAAGAGCTGGACTGGGATTTCGATCGAACATCAGGTGGCGTTGCCGGATTCCGCTGCAGCCAAGGGGAACCCATCCGGATAAACTCGAATTGAATAGCTTGCGCAGGCGACCAGGCTGTCCACTCCGGTAGATTTCAACGCTAGACACTTAACTCTATTCCACTTGCCTTCATCTATATCGGAAATATGAAGCAAACTCAGGGATTGAGATTCTTCAGCCAAATCAATCGTTATCGATTTGAATACCGTTTTCATCTGCATTGCGAAGACGCTGAAGAATCTAATTGATACAAGAGTCCGATCCGGAGATCTATCGAAGCTGCGCAACTCCAGTTCTGAGAGGGAGAGATTGTAGCGCCACGGTCTGAATTCCAATTCGAAACGAATCGGAAGATCGCCGTCGACTCGCGTATACCCACGATCAGGTAAAGGGTTTGCCATATCGACTCCCATTGCGATAGAAGAAGACGTTCGACATTGTGCTGTGGTCGCCCACCGGTGGTCCACATGGGCAACACCTCGACAGTGGAGGCGGTGGTATCCGCGACAGTGCGCTCGAGATCGATCAACCACCCCAATCAATAACTCAACGATTCCGTCTATTGTTTGATTTCACGGGTTTGACATCAAGGGATGCTCGCCAGACTTCGAATGAATCTATCTCCTTCTCCAACATATTCAATACCTTGCGATTCTCTTTGATGGTGCTGACACCATGGTCATGCAAAGATTTTGCGCTATCGTAGACAGCGCAAAGAAGCTCTGACAATGGAGTGGAATCAATCACCATCTTCCCGTGGCGGGTAGCTACGCGATCCTTCTGTAGTGAAAACTCGACCACAAACATAGAACCAAAGCCCTCGAACCTCCCATTGCCCTTTCCGCGACTGGCCAGTAAGCGAGCCTCGGAGAGGAGAGCAGCAGCGGAGGGATACACCATCATACGTTGATCAGAGTGCTCGAGACCGCGAGTGGTAACTGATCCCAAGTTACCCAGCACTTCCAGGTCGCCTAGCGAATATCCATCCTCTGGAGGGTCATCGCGGACCGTGAAAATGAACTCGACCATTGTTTCACTTCCCAAGTATTGGAAACATCTCCGCCGTGCCCATGTCGCTCACCTACAGTTTATCGAGGTGAACCAGAGCATCGCAGACTGCCGCGCGAAGTTGATCCTCGGTGATATCCCCGTCTTCCCGGTCTGATGGATCGATCGGGTAATCTTCGAGCGCAAAGAAGACTCGATCCAGCAGGAATTCGAAAGGCGGTCGCACCCGCTCCTTTGCTTCCAGAGATCTACTCCGTGCGGCGTACCAGCTGCGTGCAAAATCTGCACCATCAATTTCGCAGCAGGCAAGCCTTCTCATCAGTGTCAATTGCTCGCCAATGCCCGAATTCGGTGACACATCCCGGGGGCGCTGCCAAGTGCGTTTGGAGAAATTGAATTCGCCGTTTCCAGCTACCATAGAAAACCCCTCTGCACGATACCCTCAAATTGCTGGTCTCCCAGCTTCCAAGCCGACCAGAACTTGCCGTCAGATCGTAACATTACCATCTTGTTTGTATTGGGGTCGATGAATCCGATGGCTGTTCCTTGGTTTCTATAATTGAATCGGTAAATCTTCGTATCCGGGGCCGTCATGTGCTGCTTCATCGCTTCGACAAACGCCGCCTTATTGGCGTTGTTCTTGTTGCCGGTGAGGCCAAAATCTGAAGCATGGGCGTCATACTTCTTATCCAGAACTTTCTGACTACTAAAGTCCGCACGGTCCGCCCAGGCGCGCTTTGCGCAACCAACCGGCGCCAGCCCGAGCGGGTCGCACCAAGAAATTGGATTCCTGGGGTAAGAATTTGGGTTTTCAGCGGGTGGCAACCCAAGTGGATCCTGAGTCAGGAATCTGCCGACTTCCGGATCATAGAACCGGTGCAGATTGTAGTGGAGGCCGGATTCGGGATCGTATTGTTGGCCTTGGAATCGGTGGGGTGTGTCGGGACCTGCCCAGGCGGTTTGTCCCCAGAGAGCAGCGTTGGCTGTTGAGATAATTTTGCCGGTGGTGGGGTCGGCGAGGTGGGTCGGGCTGCCTTCGAGGTTGGTGACTATTGCCCAGAATTGGTCATCGACGGATTGAGTGAGGGGGATGTGGGTTGTTGGGTGGTTGGTCCATGTGTGGGTTCGGGTACCGGCATGGTTGGTGGTCGACTGTTCGGTGAGATGGACTCCATCCCAAGTGAATTCAGTGAGAGTGTTGCTGGTGTCGTTTCGTTTGCTGGTTCGGCGACCGAACGGGTCGTAGGTGTAGGACCAGGTGTTCTTGTCCGGGGTGGTGACTTCGATCAGTTGGTCGAAGGCGTTGTACCGGTAATGCCAGATGGCGGGTTTACGGGAGATCCGGGTCTTCTCTTTGCGGGTGAGGCGACCGGCGGTGTCGTAGTGGTAGCGGGTGCGTCCGGCGCGGACGAGGAGGTTGTTGCGGTACTCGAAGCGCTGGTCGGCAGGGGGTTCAGGTGTGTTCTGGTTGGCTGCGATGGGATCGGATGGTGCCGGTGATGCGGGGATCTCAGCGGTCGTGAGGTTCGACAGGGCGTCGTAGGTGTACTGCTCGGTGGCACCGAGGCTCGGGGTTGCGATGTGGGTGATGCGACCGATCGCATCGAGGGTGTAGTCGCGGCGCCGGTTTGCGGTGGGCGTCGTGGTGGTGTGGCTCGTGACGTACCCATCCGGACGCCAGGTGTAGTCGTCGCGCTCGAGCAGTTGGATGGGCGCACTGGTGCGCGGATCGAGCTGTACGAGTTCGCGGCTGAGGGTATATCCACCAGCGCTATAGGTGTTGTCCTGTCCGATACCAGCACTGTGCCAACTGTTTTCGCGTCCGATGCGGTCGTGGGTGAAGTCGAATCGGTGGCCGTTGGTGGTGAGGGTGGCGACCTGTCCAGTCGAGGTGTGTTCATAGGTGGTCGACGCCTCACTCGGCGTTGTGTACCCGGTGCGGCGACCGTGACGGTCGTAGTCGTAGGTGGTGGCGCGCCCGTCGACGCGCTGGGTCAGTATCCGCCCGGCTGGCGAGTGGACAAAGGTGACCGAATGAATCGGGTCGTCGTGCACGCCATTTCTAGCATTGATGAGCAGCCCGGTTGGGGTGTAGGTGTTGACAACCCATTCGCCCGTGTCTGTGCTGACGCCGATGAATCGGCCGAGAATGTCGTAGGTGAGGCGACGTTGGACGCCGGTCGGCGTCGTGAGGGTGGTGGGCCGGTTGAGCAGGTCGTGCTCGGTGTGGGTGACTGATCCGTTGTAGTCGGTTTCGGTATATACGTTGCCGGTCGGGTCGTATTCGTAGGTCCAGGTGTCCCCGAGGGGGTTGGTGACCGAGGTGAGACGGCGTTCGGTGTCGTGGGTGTAGGCGGTGATGGTGCCGTCGGCGGTTTCGCGGGTGTTTACCAAGTCGAAGGCGCCGTAGGTGTAGCGGGTAATGGCACCGATCTGGTTGGTATGCGTGAGCAGGTTCGCTTCGCCGTCATATGTCCACGACTGGGTGCTACCGTCGGTATCGTTGTGCGAGAGCAGCTTTCCCTCGGCCGAGTAGTGGTTGGTGCTGGTGTTGCCGAGAGGGTCGGTGATGGTCACGGGTCGGCCGAACGTGTCACGTTCGACGATGGTGACCGCGTTGTTGGGCTCGATGATCCGGATCGGTAGGCCGGCGGCATCGACGTCGATGCTGGTGGTGGCGCCTGTTGAGAGACTGATCGAGGCCGGCGCACCACCTCGATGATGGGTGTAGGCCGTGGTGACACCGTCCGCATCCGTGACGCTGGTCAGGTTGCCATGGTCGTCGTAGGTGCGAGTGGTGGTCGTGCCATCGACATCGGTGATCGTGGCCGGGCAGTGGGGCGCGGCGTAGCTGATGGTGATGGTTGCCTGGTCGGGGCGTCGGAGCAGGACCAGGTCACCGTCTGGGTTGTAGAGGTAGACCGTGGTGTTGGCGTAGGCGTCGACGTGACGGATCGGTTGGCGGTACTCGTTGTAGTCGGTCATCGATGTCGCGCCGCGTGGGTCGATCAGGTTGCGCAGGCAGAGGTCTTCGTCGAACTCGAAGGTGGTGGTGGCGCCGAGGGAGTTCGTGTGATGGGTGCGCGACCTGCGGAAGTCAGGAATAGCCTCGTACGCGAAAGTCGCCGACAGGATGCCGTCGGTGCCGACCTGTTTGATGACCCGTCCGGATCGGTCGTAGGTGTTGTGCATTTCTGTGCCGCGGGAGTCGCGCCATGACAGCATGCGGTGTTGTTCGTCGTAGCGGAAGGTTGTGGTCGCGGCGATACCGTTGGTGACCGAGGCGAGATCACCTGCCGTGTAGCCGAATTCGCGGACAGTGGTTTCGAGCGCTTCGCCGGTGGGGGTGGTGCCGAGCACTGTCAGGGCGGTGACACGGTTGTCGGTGGTGTCGATCCGGACGCGGTACCCGCCGGAGTGGGTGACTTCGGTTGGGTGGCCGGTGTCGCTGTAGTGGAAGGTGATTCGGTTGTGGTGGCGGTCGGTGATCTCGGTGATCGGATAGTTGCCGAGGGGGGTTTCCGACCCGGCCGACATTGCGGTGGGCCGGAAGCTCCAGGTGAGCTCGCGGTCTGGGTCGTGGACTGAGTATCCGCCCGTTTCGGTGCGGGTCATGGTTGCGCGGATGCCCTGGTGGACCGGACGAACGGGGAGGTCCGGGGCGGTGTGGGGGAATTGCCACAGCTCACCGTCGGGTCCGACGAACCGGACGCCGACCTGGTCGACTTCGACCCGCATATCCAGGGTCGCTGCCCAGGAAGGCCCGAACCATCGACCGAACCGGTACGAAGAACGATGGCGGCGGGTCAGCACCAACGCCAACACCCCAGGCAGCTCGATATCGGTTGCGGGGAGCAGGAACTCGCCGGTCGCGACGTCGACCGGGTCACCGCAGTCGGTGGTTTGCTTCGCGGTCTTGTTGAGGTCGGGTTTCTCGGAACCGGATTGGTCTGGAAGCTTGCCGGTATCGCTCGGAGTGCTCGCCGGTTTCGTGCTACCCGGGGTGTCCGGATTATCGGTTGTCTTGGCCGGTGTGTCAGGCGTGCTGGCCGGATTCGTTGGTGTGTCGGGCTGTTTCGTGGTCGAGGGTGTGGTCGAGGTGTCGGTGTTCTTCGCGGCAGCGGGGCTGGTTGTCGTGTTGTCGGCGTTCTTCGACTTCGACGGGGTCTTCTTGAACGCCTTCGCGATATCACCGAATGCCGACTTCAACTGCTTCAACAGCGGCTTCAAATTCGCCATCGTCTTGGCCAGCTTCGAGAACAACTTCGAAATCGTCGCCACAGTCTTGGCGATGTAGGCGGTGGCTTGGATCGCGACGAGCGGCGTCGCCAAACCCACCGAGAACACGAGTTCCGCGGCCCAGACCGCGAGACGGCCGACCGTTTGGGCTACCAGGTCGCGGACGGTTTCGCGGACCGCGGCGACGATGCCGCCTGCCATGCGGATCGCTGAGGCTGCCGCGGTCGAAGCGGTGTTGGCCGCGGTGAGCAGGTTCGTGGTGTTGGAAGCGGCGGATTTGTAGGCGGTGGCGGTTTGGCCGGTCCAATCCGTCACATCGGTGGTCACGGCCTTGTTTTGGGCGGTGGCTACCTCGCTGATGCGGGCAGCGACGTTGTCCCAGGTTTTGGCATAGGCCTCGATCTGGGCGGGGTCGCCTGCGATCCAGTCCAACGCGTCTTGGAGGGGTTGGCAGTGTTCGATCAGCCAACCGACGCCGTAACCGGCCAAGGTGCCGAGGGGGTCGACGACCAGGGAGACCGCTTCGGCGGCGAGGCCGACGACACCGAGGCCTACCTCGATCCAGGAACCGCCCGAGATCGCGTCGGACAGGTCGGTGACCGAGCTGACCAGGCTGATGCCGGTGGACCAGTCGGTGGTGTCTTCCTTCGCGGCGATGAGGGGATTGGTCATCAGACGTCGAGGTTCTTCAGCGCGGCGGCGTTGGTGTTGTCGCGAGTGGTGAACGCGTCGGCGACGGCGGTCAGGTTCGAGCTGGTGTTGCCGAATGCGTCGATCGCGGCCTGGATGGCGTCGATGCCGTCGGTTTCGACCGAGTCGACGAACAAGGGGCCGAGGAAGGCACAGAGCTTCCCGAACGCATCCGAAGGCGCCGAGACGGCTTGGGCTGCTTCGAGTGCTTCGGTCAAGCCGGAACCGGCCGAGGTGACGTTGGTGGCGTGGGATTTGATCTTGTCCGGGGAGATACTCAGTTCCCCGCCAGCGCTGGTCATGTGGTGCCCCGCCCCTCGTACGTGATGCCACCCCTGGTCGACGGGCACTCCCTGCCGTGACCTGCGGTGTTCGATCCTGATCGAGCAGGTCGGACCCGACGGCTACGACCTGCGGCACGCAGTGCCAATGGCCGAGCGTAGCGGATCGGGATGGGTAGATGCCGGTGGTGAAATCGATGGAACCAGAACGGGCTTCGGTGCGTCTAAGGGCGTGAAGGGGTGCCACCTCGGTGCCCGATTGTGCGGGATACGTAGGGAGGTGAGGATAGGTGCTCGACCGCATGACTCGCGTGCGGCCGTGGGTTGTTGTGGAGGGTTGGCAGAACTCTGGCGCGGCGGAAGTCTGTTTGGTTGTGGAGGTTCCATGGGTCGGGGGCGGAGGGATGAATTGGGAGGGGCGGTGTCGTAGGCTGTTCGGAACGACGGGGTGGCCGGGTGCGGGGAGTACTCGGGGCGGCCGTGGGGTTGGTGCGGGCTCGTCAGGCTGGTGTGGCTCGGTGATCGGGGAAGACGGAGGATGCTCGTGCTGCGACGGTCTGTGGTGGTGACCACGGTGGTGTGTGGGGTGCTTGCTGTGGCGGGGTGTTCCACGACTGAGAGTGGCAATGCGCAGCCGAGTGGGACTACCGATCAGGTAGCCGCTACTGCCGCGTTGTGGGATCCGTGCACTCAGATCCCGGATTCGACACTGACCGACTTGGGATTGGATGTGGCGTCGAAGCGGTCGGGCATCCTGGGTGCCGAGGAGCCTGGTTGGAAAATCTGTGCATGGAGCGCTTCTGCCTACCCGCCCGGCTACGGCCTAACTGCCTATACGACGATTCATACCGTCGATGAAGTGCGTCAGAAGTCGACGAACGTCGAGTTCAAGGATGTAGTGGTCGCCGGACGTCAGGGCATCCAATTCCGGCAGAGCCATCACGACGCCGATGAAGATTGCTCCCTAGTATTCCAGACCGCTACTGGGTTTGCCCAGCTCGACATGCTCAACACCGGCGTCAAAGAGCGGAAAACCCCACCGTGCGAACGGCTACAGCCGATGGCTGAGGCAATTGTTCCGCTTTTCCCGAAGTAGATCCACAAATATACATAGAAGGGTGGGGTGAATGGCAGACGAGAAGTCTCGTTGGGAGACTCTAAAATCCAACGCAGAGTCCGGGAGTCTCTACTTGGATCCGTCTGTTTCGACAATTTGTCGTGACGCGTGCAACAGGCAGATTACACTCTTCAGCGAATTGAAGCAGAGCCTGAGTTCGCTTTCGTCGGTGTCGGGCCTAGGTCGCTTCAACGCCGCAGACGAGCTGTCTAAGATGCTCGGCATGAAAGCCATTGGCGGGGAACGTGATTTCAATACGGCCTTTGAAGAACATATTCAGGTTCTCACGCTCATCCGCGACACCATCGAGATCTCGGTGAAGAAGTACGAAGACCAGCAAGTAGCTCAAGCTCAAGCGCTGAATTCACAGGGCGCCAACATCCCCGGTGGTCAATAGTGTCATTCTTGGACAACCTCGGCAGGGCTGTCGTCAACACCATCCCGGGAGGTAGCACCTACCTCACGTTGAAGGATTACGCCGAAGGCAGCAAGCCGACCCGCTCGACCGACGAGAGCCCAGACGCGCACATCGCACGGAATCGGCTGGCGGAGTTGAAGACCGAATTCGACGGCACCTATCAGAAGCCGCAGGTTGTCTCGTACGACGAACCGAGCCAAATGTCGGATCTGTACGAGCGTGTCTCCGCGATGTCGATGAGCGAGGTGAACACGCTGCACACCCGCTGGGAAACCCTGCGCAACAAGCTCGAAGAGGGTTTCAAGACCTACGACGCCCAGATCGGGACAGCGATCGCCGAGAAATGGACCGGTAACGCGGGCGCCAGCGCCAGTGCTGGAATCAAAGACTACGTTGAGAAATCGGGCAACCTCCTCGGGTCGGCGCAGATGATGGCCGAGAAGGTGAAGGTCGTCGAGTCCGCCATGCAGATCGCCAAGGACCGGGTCAAGCCGCACGAAGGGTCCACGATCAGCGGGATCGCGAGCTACATCCCCGGACCCACCTGGAAGATGGACAGCCACAACGCCGACACCGCGAAATCCGAAGGCGCGGAAGTGGTCAAGGGCATCTACTACGAGGCGATCAAGATCGCGGACACCGACGTCCCCTTGGTGCCACAGCCCTACAACCCCCTCGACACCGGATCGAAGCCGGGTGTCGACCCGGGCAGCAAGGACGACACCACCGGCACGAAGCCGACCACGCAGCAGCCAACCACCGAACAACCCACCACCGAACAGCCGACCACCGAACAGCCGACGACAGAGGATCCGTCCGACGACGACACCGGTGACGACACCACACCCTCGAGCACGGAGCCGGCCGCGACGACACCGCAGTCCACCGTGCCGACCACCCCGACCTCACCGGCAGGCACCACGCCCGCCTCGACGACACCCATGGGGACCGGCGGTTCTCCGGGCGGGGGTTCGCCCGGTGCGGGCACACCCGGTTCCGGCGTTCCCGGAGCGGCCGTTCCGGGTACGCCGGGAGGCGCGACCGCCGGGAAAGCAGGCGCAGGCGCAGGCGGCGCGGGTTCCGGCGGTGCGGGCCGCGGGATGTCGGGCATGGGCGGCATGGGTGCCGGTGGTGGTCGCGGCAAGGGCGACGACGAGAAGGAAGCCGGGACGAAGGACTATCTGATCACGCAGGAGAACGGTGAAGAACTCACCGGGCTCAGCGACGATCAGCGAGCCAGAACCGTGCCCCCTGTGATCGGAGAGTGAACGTGACTCAGTGGCAGTTCAGCGCGCTCGGGTTCACCGTGCTGTGGCGGGCGGCGGATCGGGATGTGCTGCCGTATCCGCTGCAGACGCATTCGGATGCGGTGACCGTGGACGACTACGACCGGCTGTGGCAAGACGAGGCGCAGCGGGTGCTGCCGATGTTCGACCAGACCCTGGAAGCGGCAGTGCGGATTCTGCTCGAGCCGGAAGCGCGGTTCGAACTGGCCGGATACGGCGACGGGGAGAAGTTGCGGTCGTTCGCGGCGGTGCGGGGACACCAAGCGGTACTGCTGGAACAGCAGCGCGTGCCCTTGGATCGCGAGGGTGGTGACATCCGGATGAGCCTGCTCGAGATCGAGCAGCTGCCCGACAAGCTCCTTGCCCGGCTGCCGGCGACGGGGGCGGCAGCCGGGGAAGGGTTCACGA
Organism: Nocardia sp. NPDC058518; assembly: GCF_042719655.1. Classification (NCBI taxonomy): domain Bacteria; kingdom Bacillati; phylum Actinomycetota; class Actinomycetes; order Mycobacteriales; family Nocardiaceae; genus Nocardia; species Nocardia sp. NPDC058518. The sequence goes on along the minus strand of NZ_JBHXNJ010000025.1, from coordinate 49,481 downwards.
TGAACAGCAACGACATCGACGAGGAAACGCCCTACGATCCGTGGGCGGCCGATCGGCGTACTCCGCAGCAGAAGGCGGACGATTTCTTCGGACGGACCCGGTCGACGCTGGTGTATGTGGCGGGCTATCCGGGTGCCGCGATCGACAACCGGCCGCAACCCGGTCAGGGCTTCCACGTGATGGATTTCCCGGACGGTCGCTACCTGATCACCGAACGTGGCTCGGTGATCGAGGCGCGCCCGGGTGATACCGGTGACGCGCGAGGGTCGTTGGTGCGGTTGATGAAATCGGCGCTCGCGATCTATCGCGAGGACAACGAGCCCGCGTACCGATAGGCACGCATCGACCCTGCCGCGTGTTGCGGCAGGGTCGATGGTGGTTACTGCTCCGGGGTTCGGTGGGCTTGTTCGACGAACTGGTTGGTGTAGGTGGCTTCGAGGTCGATGCGATCTCGGACGGGGGCCACGTTGCGGGAGTACTGGCCGAGAATGCGCAGGACGTTCTGAGCGCCTTCGGGTTTCATCAGCCCGTCGCCGTTGAACATGCCGATCGAGTCGCGAATGGATTTCGCGTAGAGGGCGGGGTCGCTGCCCGCGTATTGGGACGGCATCTTCGCGGCGATCTCGTCGGGGTTGTGGGTGTCGATCCACCGCAGGGTCTGGACGAAGGCGTTGGCCAGTTTCTGCACGATCTCCGGGTGGGCGGAGACGGTGTCGCACTTCATGTACAGCGACGACGCGGGGTAGAGGCCACCCAGTGCGGCGCGGGTGCCTTCCTCGTTGCGCATGTCGGTCAGGATCTTCGCGTCACCGGACTGCACCATTTTCGCGACAGTGGGATCGGTGGTCATACCCGCGTCGATGCCGTCGTGGTTCATGCCTGCGATAAAGGTCTGTCCCGCACCGACTTTCACCCTGGTGTAGTCCGAGGTGCTCAGGCCCTCTTGACCGGCGAGCGCCTGGGTGAGGAAGTCGGTCGACGAGCCGAGGGAGGTGACACCGAGATTGCGGCCACGGAAGTCGGCGGGTGAGCGGATGGTGTCGGCGTCGGCCGTGGAGACCAGCTCCACTTCGCCTGGTACGTCGGCGAATTGGACGACGGTCCGCAGGCACTGATCCTTGGCCTGCAGGTCGATGGTGTGGTCGTAGAAACCGACCACGGCCTGGACGTCGCCGGTGAGCAGCGCGGTTTCGGCGCTGGCACCGGATTGTTCGCCGAGTAGTTTCACATCGATTTCGTTGGCCTCGAAGGCGCCGAGCTGCTGGGCCAGCATCGCGGGCAGGTAGATCACCTTCTCCAGGCCGCCGACCATGATGGTGATCTGGGGCCTGCCGTCGGACATCGGGATCGACCGCGAATCGCGGCATCCGGTGGCCAACAGCAGCGAACTGATCGCGAGCAGGGCGATGGCGAAGGGTTTGCGGTATCGCATCGTCTACACCCCATGACCCGACTGCGCCTGCGAGGGACGCCATTTCAGCAGGCGGCCTTCCGCGAAGCCGATCAGCGATTCCGCGATCAGGGCGACCACCGTGATGATGATCATGCCCGCGTAGATGCCCGCCGCGTCGAAGGTGCCCTGGGCATTGGAGATCAACAGGCCCAAACCCTTACTGGCACCGGCATATTCACCGACGACCGCGCCGATGAGGGCGAAGCCGAAGGCGGTGTGCAGGCTGGACAGAATCCAGGTGGTGGCGCTTGGCAGCACGATCGAGCCGAGGATCTGGCGCTTACTCGCGCCGAGGATGCGGGCATTGTTGATGACATTGCCGTCGACTTCCCTGGCGCCGGTGAAGGCGTTGAAGAACACGGCGAAGAACACCAGCACCACTACGGTGGCGACCTTGGAACTAAGGCCAAGGCCGAACCAGATGATGAACAGCGAGGCCAGCACGATGCGAGGAACGGCGTTGAGCGCCTTGATGAACGGGGCGAGCACATCGGCCCAGTAGCGGCTGCGGCCGAGCAGGGTACCGAGCACGACACCGGCGACGGTGCCGATGACGAAACCGAGCACTGCCTCCTGCACGGTGGTGAAGATCTGCAGCCAGATCGAACCGAATTGTGTGCCCTCGGTGAACCATTCGACCAGGCGGTCGAAGATCAGGGACGGCTTGGAGTAGAAGAAGGGGTCGATCCACAGGCTCGCGACGAGTTCCCAGGAACCGAGCCACAGCACGATCAGCGCGGCGCGCAGGCCCCACACACGCAGTTTGGACTTGCGGTTCCTGGCCTTGACCCGAGCCAGGATCTGCTCCTCGGATTCGGCCTCGACTTCCGGCGCGGTGGCCGCGATCTCGGTCATCGTCTCAAGCGACACGGGTCGCTCCCTTCGCGCGTGCTGCCTCGACCTGATCGCGCAGCGTTTCCCAGATTTCCCGGTAGAGGTCGCGGAATTCCTCGGTGAGGCGCACCTCTTCGACATTGCGCGGACGTTCGAGGGTGACGCGGAAGTCACCACAGACGGTCGCGGGGCCGGCGGTCATCACCACCACCCGGTCGGCCAGGGCGATGGCCTCCTCGAGGTCGTGGGTCACGAAGATCACCGCCGCGTCGGTGCCTGCCCACACACGCAGCAGTTCGTCCTGCATGAGCTGACGGGTCTGCACGTCGAGCGCGCTGAACGGCTCGTCCATGAGCATGATCTCGGGCTCGTTCACCAGGGTCTGCGCCAGTGCGACGCGCTTGCGCATGCCGCCGGAGAGCTGATGCGGGTAATAGTCCTCGAACCCGGCCAGCCCGACGATGCGTACCCACTCGGCGGCCTTCGCCTTCGCCTCGGCCTTCGGCACACCACGAAAGCGCGGGCCGAGCGCGACATTGTCGAGCACGCTGCGCCACGGCAGCACGGCATCCTGCTGGAACATGAAACCGATGCCGTCGGGGATGCCGTCGACATCCTCGCCGTGCACCAGGGTGCGCCCCGCCGAGGTGGGCTCGAGGCCCGATACCAGCGAGAGGGTAGTGGACTTACCACAGCCGGTCGGGCCGACCACCGCGACGAATTCGCCTGGCGCAACGGTGAAGTCGATGTTCTTCACCGCGGTGTGGATGCCACCGTCGGTTCCGGGAAAACGCTTCGTCGCGCCCCGGAGTTCGATGAGTGGATTGCTCATTGCTGCTCCTGTGTCCGGCGCCGCTGGGTGTGATGTGCGGCCGCTATCGAAAGATAAGTGGTGTGGGTCACAGGGCGCGCGCTTGTGCGCACAACCAGCGCAAGCGGCGATATCGGCGTTGTGCGCATTGTGCTCACCGCCACCGTAGGTGCCTACACTGAGCCGGTGAGGCTGTTCCCCCGTGTCGTCCGGCTACGGACACAGATCGTGTTGCTGCAGGTAGCGCTGGTTGCGTTGATCCTGGGGCTGGCATTCGGGGTGTTCGCGTATCTGAGTGATCAGCGGCTGTCAGCTGAGTACGGGCAGCGGGCGTTGGCTATCGCACGCACTGTCGCCAGTGATCCGCTGGTGCGCGACGAGGTCGCCCGGTACGCGGCGTTGGAGCCGGGTCCGTTGCCGCACGCGGAGCTCGCGAGCGGGGAACTGGAGCAGACCGCCGAGGCGGCGCGGTTGCGGACCGAGGCACTGTTCGTGGTGATCACCGATGACGCGGGGTTGCGACTGGCCCACCCCGATCCGGCGCGGCTGGGTCAGAAGGTGAGTACGGATCCGTCGGAGGCGCTGGCAGGGCGCGAGGTGGTGATCCGCGAGCACGGCACGCTCGGCGACTCGGTGCGGGCGAAAGTGCCGGTGCGCGAACCGGGTTCGGATCGGGTGGCGGGTGAGGTGAGTGTCGGGATCTCCACCGAGGCGGTGAGCGACCAGCTGGTGAGCGATCTGCGCCGGGCCGCGGTGCTGGTGTTGGGCGCGTTGTTCGCCGGGATCGCGGGGTCGATGTTGCTGGCGCGGCGGTGGCACGGGCTGACCCTGGGACTGCAGCCCGCTGAGCTGGCCGAATTGGTGCGGGAACAGGATGTGGTGCTGCACGGGATCGGGGTGGGGGTGGTCGCGGTCGATGCCAGGTGGCACACGACGGTGATCAATGACGAGGCGCGGACCTTGCTCGGAATCGACGGGGAGAGTGGACGTTCGGTGGATTCGATCGACCTCACGCCTCGCGTGCTCGAGGCTTTTCGCGCCGCCGATGGGCAGCCGGTGCAGGCGGCGGTCGGTGATCGGATCGTCGTGGTCACCGCCAGGATGGTCAACCGTGACGGGCGCGCACTGGGGGCGGTGCTGGATGTGCGCGATCGGACCGATGTGGAGTCGCTGACTCGGCAGTTGGACGCGGTGCGGTCGATGAGCACGGTGCTGCGGGCGCAGCGGCACGAGTTCGCGAATCGGTTGCATCTGCTCAGCGGATTGCTGCACGGTGATCGGCCCAGCGAGGCCGCGCGCTATATCGACGAGTTGCTCGGATCAGGGCCCCTCGGTGCCGCGATGCCGGGGATCGATGCGGTGCGCGACCCTTATCTGCAGGCGTTTCTCGCGGCCAAGGCGGCTCACGCCCGCGAGAACGGGGTGCTGTTGCGGCTGGGGCCGAGTACCTGGGTCGACGCGAATCTTGTTGCGCCGGTGGATGTGACGACAGTGCTGGGAAATCTGCTCGACAATGCTATCGATGCGGTGCGCGTTGTCGGCCCAGGGTCGGGAGCTGGCGTGGACGGCGCGTTCGATACGCGAACCGGCGACGATTCCGTGGCGAGCAAGCCCGGCGCGCAGGCACTCGTGGAGGTCGAGTTGGTGCGGGAGGGATCGACACTGCATATCACCGTGGCCGACAGTGGCCCGGGAATCGGACCGGAGTTGGTGGATTCACTGTTCGCCGACGGGGTTTCGACGAAGCACGGTGGTGGGGTGCCCGGCGGTCGCGGGGTGGGGTTGGCGTTGTCGCGGCAGGTCGCTCGGGCGCTCGGTGGGGATGTGTGGTTGGCCTCGGCCGGTTCTGCCGGAGGGGAACTGATCGGGGCGGAGTTCATCGCGCGCCTACCCGGCGTGCTCAGCGAGGGAGAAGTGTCGTGAACCGGCCCGATTTCACCGTGCTCGTGGTCGATGACGACTTCCGGGTGGCGAACATGCATGCCGGAATCGTCGGCGCGCTACCCGGATTCGCCGTCGGCGCGGTCGTCAACACCGTCGCCGCCGCGCGTCAGGCACTCGGCACGACCGCCATCGATCTCGCCTTGGTCGACGTCTACTTGCCGGATGGTTCCGGTATCGATCTGGTGCGCGAATTGCACTGCGACGCGATGATGCTCACCGCTGCCACCGAATCGAGCACCGTCCGTGCGGCCTCGACGGCGGGAGCGCTGGCATATCTGGTGAAACCGTTCGACCACACCGTGCTCGCCGCCCGCCTGGCAGGCTACGCCCGCTACCGCAGAATCCTCTCCGTCCCCGAGGTCAGCGCACGCGAAGTCGATGCGGCACTCGAAGCACTGCGCCCCGCCCCGGCCACCCCGGACCGGGCATCCGCCACCGCCTCCCCCACCCGTGAATTGGTACTCCGAGCGGTGCACCAGGCCCCCACTCCGATGTCGGCGGGCGAGGTAGCCACCGCCACCGGCATTTCCCGAGCCACCGCTCAGCGCTACCTCGCCGCACTCGTCACCACCGGCGACCTGCGCATGCAACTGCGCTACGGCGCCACCGGACGCCCCGAACAGGAATACTCCCCCACCCGACGCATTCCGTGAGGTCCGGCGGCACAAAATCAGTCGACCCGACGCACACTCGACGCTAGCGTTGATCCTCGCCGTCACCCCGCCGTCGAAAGGTCACACCGTGCTCGAAGCCGAAGCGATCGCCGCCAACCGGGCGAATTGGGACGACCGGGCCGACGTGCACGCGCGTTCGCAGATGTATGACGTCGATGCCTTTCTGGCCGATCCGGACGACATTTCCTCGGTGGTGCGCAACGATCTCGCGGTGCTGGCGCCACACCTCCCGGAATCCGGGATCCAGGGGCGGTCGCTGCTGCATCTGCAGTGCCACATCGGCACCGACACCGTGTCCTGGGCGCGGTTGGGCGCGGTGGAGGTACACGGACTGGATCTGTCGCCGAACTCGCTGCGGCACGCGGCGCGGATCGCCGAGGCCGACGGTCGCGATATCACCTGGGTCGAAGGGGACGCGCGGTTCGCCTCGGCGGTGCTCCACCGGCGTTTCGATACCATCGTGACCAGCGCGGGAACGATCGTCTGGCTACCGGAGCTCACCGCGTGGGCGCGGTCGATCCATGATCTGCTCGAACCGGGTGGGGTGTTCGTGATCCGCGACGACCATCCGATTCTGGGCGCGATGCAGTTCGAACCGTGGGAGATCGATGACGACTACCTCGGCGGCGGCGGCGGCGCTCGGAGCTATTCGGACTCGGGTACCTACACCGAGGACTCCGACGGGCAGATCACCCACACCGCCAATCACGAGTGGCGCCACGACCTGGGGGAGATCGTCGGAGCGCTGCTCGCGGCCGGGCTCGTCATCGAGGCGTTGACGGAGCTGCCCTTCATGGATTGGCCCGCGTTTTCCGATCTCGTGCCCTGCGAACAAGGGTGGACGCTGCGGGACGGCGCGCCGCGCATCCCGCTGAATTTCGCCGTCGTCGCCCGGCGGCCAGGCCGCTGAGCGCTACCCGGTCCTGATCAGCGCGATTGCAGCCAGCCGCCGATCCGCTGGGCGATGGCATCGGGAGTGAGGCCGAGTTCTTCGAGTATCTCGTTGCGGGAGGCGTGGTCCAGGAACTGCTGGGGCACACCGAGATCGCGGGTGGGGACATCGAGCCCCGCGTCGCGCAGGCGGGCGGAGACGGTGGAGCCGATGCCGCCGTGCAGGCCGCCGTCTTCGACGGTGACGACGAGGCGGTAGTTCTCGGCGAGCTTGACCAGGGTGTCGGAGACCGGGATGACCCAGCGTGGGTCGACGACGGTGACCGAGATTCCTTGGGGATCGAGCAGTTCGGCGACCTTCATGGCGGTCTCGGCGAAGGGGCCGACGGCGACGATCAGGACGTCACCGTGCTGGGACTGCGCGGAACCCGCACTGGGCACGGCCAGCCGCAGCACATCCAGCCCGTCGAGACGTTCCACGGCCGTGATGTCCTCGGCGACACTGCCTTTCGGAAAACGCAGCACGGTGGGACCGTCGGAGACGGCGAGCGCCTCCGCCAGTTCCTCACGCAGGGTGGCGCCGTCGCGGGGGGCGGCGACGCGGATGCCGGGGATGATGCCGAGCAGCGAGAAGTCCCACATGCCGTTGTGGCTGGCACCGTCGGGGCCGGTGACGCCCGCGCGGTCCAGCACGACCGTGACGGGCTGCTTCAGCAGCGCCACGTCCATCAGCAGCTGGTCGAACGCGCGGTTGAGGAAGGTGGCGTAGATGGCGATCACCGGGTGCATGCCGCCCAGCGCCAGACCGGCGGCCGAGGCCATGCCGTGCTGTTCGGCGATACCGACGTCGAACATGCGCTCGGGGAAGCGTTCGCCGAAGGCGGCCAGGCCGGTGGGGCCCGGCATGGCGGCGGTGATGGCGACGATGTCCTCACGGCGCGAGCCGTGTTCGATGAGCTCCTCGGAGAACACCGCGGTCCAGCCCTTGGCCTTCTTGCCGGCCAGGGGGCGGCCGGTGAGTGGGTCGATCGGGTCGCAGGCGTGCATCTGGTCGGCGACGTGGTTCTCGGCGTGCTCGTAACCGTTGCCCTTGCGGGTGACCACGTGCACGACGACCGGACCACCGAAGTCCTTGGCGCGCCGCATCGCCGCCTCGAGCGCGACGAGATCGTGGCCGTCGACCGGGCCCACGTACTTCATGCCGAGGTCGGAGAACAGTTCCTGCGGGCTCACCGCGTCCTTGATCCCGGCTTTGAGCGCGTGGACCATCGAATACGCCGAATCCCCTACGGCGGGAATACTTTTCAGAATGCGTTTCCCGGCGTCGAGCGCGTGCTCGTAGGCGGGCTGGGTGCGCAGCGCGGTCAGGCGGTCGGCGAGTCCACCGATCGTGGGGGCATAGGAGCGGCCGTTGTCGTTGACCACCACCACCACCGGGCGATCGGGCGCGCCCGCGATGTTGTTGAGCGCCTCCCAGCACATGCCGCCGGTGAGCGCGCCGTCTCCGACGATCGCGACCGGGGTGCGGTCCTGGTCGGTGAGCGCGAACGCCTTGGCCAGACCGTCGGCGTAGGACAGCGCGGCCGACGCATGTGAGGACTCGACCCAGTCGTGTTCGCTCTCGGCGCGACTCGGGTAGCCCGACAGGCCGTCGCGGCTGCGCAGCGAGTCGAAGCGGTCCTTGCGGCCGGTGAGGATCTTGTGCACGTACGCCTGGTGCCCGGTGTCGAAGATCAACGGGTCGGCAGGCGAATCGAAAATCCGGTGCAGGGCGATGGTCAGTTCGACCACCCCGAGATTGGGGCCGAGATGGCCTCCGGTGGCGGCGACCTTCTGCACCAGGAACTCGCGGATCTCGCCCGCCAGTTCCCGCAGTTGCGGCACGCTCAGCCGGCGCAGATCTTCGGGTGAATCCACCCGCGACAGCACTCCCACCTGAACTCGCTCCCTCCGGACTACATTGTGATCCGCCCAGTGTATTTGCCCGCGTGACGGGCACCGGCTCGCGGGCCCTTCCCAGCGTGGGCACGGCGAGGTCTACGGTCGCGACGACGATACCGCCGCATGCCGCTGAACAGGACACGCGAGCGGAAATCGGGTTCGACAAAGGCTTACCTCACCGCGTTCTCGGCTGTGAGGACTATCTCCCGCGCGTCCCCGCCCGGGCCACCGCCGACGCGACCTACAGTGACGCTGTGACCCGACCGCACGGCGCGACGCGCACGATCGACCCGGGTGTGGTGGCGGGCATCCTCGACGAGGTGTACGCGGTCTGCCGCGACGACACCTCCGGCGCACCCGCCGACTACATCCCCGAGCTCGCCGCGGTCGCCCCGGATTCGTTCGGGTTGTGCCTGGCCACCGCCGACGGGCTCGTCTACGAGGTCGGCGACACCGACATCGACTTCACCATCCAGTCCATCTCCAAGCCGTTCACCTATGCGCTCGCCCTGGCCGATCGCGGGCTCGACGGGGTGGCCGAGCACATCGATGTGGAGCCGTCGGGCGAGCCGTTCAACGAGATCAGCCTCGAACCGGACAGCCAGCGCCCGAGCAATCCGATGATCAACTCCGGGGCCATCACCGCGGCCTCGCTGATCAACGGCCGCGACGCCGCCGACAAGTTCGAGCGGGTCCGGCGCTGCTACTCCCGGTTCGCCGGGCGCGAGTTGACGATGAACGAGGCGGTCTACGAATCCGAGGCCCGCACCGGGTACCGCAATCGGGCGATCGGGTACATGTTGCGCTCGGTCGGCATCATCGACGTCGATCCCGACGACGCGGTCGACCGGTACTTCCGGCAGTGCTCGATCGAGATCACCTGCGCTGATCTGGCCGTGATGGCGGCGACACTCGCCGACAACGGGGTCAATCCGAGGACTCGCGAACGGGCGCTGTCGACCGCGCTCACCGAACGGGTGCTCAGTGTGATGACCACGTGCGGCATGTACAACGCCGCCGGTGACTGGGTGACCACGGTCGGGCTGCCCGCCAAGAGCGGGGTCGGCGGCGGGATCATCGCGGTGCTGCCCGGCCAGCTGGGGATCTCGGTGTATTCGCCGAGGCTGGACGGGCAGGGCAACAGTGTGCGCGGGGTCGCCGCGTGCCGGGAGCTGTCGCGGCGGCTCGAGTTGCACTTCTGTCACGTGACCCGGTCGGCGCGCACGGCGATCCGCGCCGACTACTCGGTGGCGCAGCTGCCATCGCGGTTGCGCCGGACACCCGAGGACGCCGCGGTGCTGGCCGAGCAGGGTGATCGGGCGCGGGTCTACGAACTGCACGGCGACCTGTTGTTCGCCGGGGCCGAGCGTGCGGTGCGGGCGATCGAGGGCAGGGCCGACGAGCTGGACGCGTTGGTGATCGACCTGCGTCGCGTCGGCGAGGTGAGCCAGGTGGCCCGCCACATGCTCGATGAATTGCAAGCCGGGCTCGTGCGGCGCGGCAGCCGGGTGGCGTTGGTCGATCCCGATGCCAAGCTCGGGCACGAGGTGTCGAGTCTGGATCCCGACGACCCGCTCGGGCGGGTGTTCATCGACCGGGACACGGCGACCGAATGGTGCGAGGACGTCGTGCTCGACCGGCATCGGCCGCCGGGCACAGGCGTCGGCAGGTCGATACGCCTCGACGAACATCCGCTGCTGATCGGGCTGGACACGGCCGATCGGGACCGGTTGTGCGCCGATTTCGAGATGCGCACGTTCGCCCGGGGTGAGGTGATCGCCGAGCGCGCGGCGCAACGGTCGGGGCTGTATCTGATCCTCGACGGGCGGGTGCGGGTCACGTTTCCCGGCACGGACGGGCGGGTGCATCGGCTGGTGACGTTGTCGGCCGGGATGTCGTTCGGCGAGATTCCGATGCTGACCAAGGAACCGTTCGTCAACGAGATCGTCGCCGAAACGCACGTGCGGGTGGCGGTGATGAGCCCGGCCGTGTTCGACGAGCTCGCCGAGCAGCACCCGCAACTGAAACTCGCCCTGCTGCAACGACTTGCGGCCGGGGCGTACGCGCAAATAGACGCAGCTGTACGAACCGTGTCGGCGAACGCCGAGAACTACTGATCCGGCGACGGAACTCGGTCCGGACGCGAGACGTTGAGCAGCACAGCAGCCTTCGACCGACAGGAGTACCGCGGTGAGCAAGAAGTCCTGGCAGGCGAGCACGACCACATTCGGGCGCGGGGTGGTGCGCGCGGTGCCCGATCTGATCCGGTTGACATTGTCGGTGGAATCGCGCGCCGACACCGTCGCCGCGGCTTATGGGCGGGCCGGTGACCGGGTGAGCGCGGTCGTCGCGGCACTGCGGACAGCCGGGGTGAGTGACGCGGACATGGCGACCAGTGGCTTGAGCGTGCGCACCGAGACCGTCTACACCGACAACGGCCGCAACGAGATCGTCGGATACCTGGCGTCCACCGGGCTCAGTGTGTCGCTGCGCGAAGACACCGGCACCGGCCCCGCCGAAACGGTCGCCGCCGCGGTGAACGCAGGCGGTGACGATGTCCGTCTCGGCGGCCTCACCCGGGGCATCGCCGATCCGGCACCGCTGCTCGAGCAGGCCAGGGACGCCGCCTTCGACGACGCGAAAGCCAAGGCCGAGCAGTACGCGGCCCGGGCCGGGGTGAGCCTGGGCGCAGTTCTGCAGATCACCGAGGACACCGCACCCCCCACACCCCGCGCCTACGACATCAGCGCCGAAATGGACTCGTCACCGATGCTGATGGCACGCGCCAGCTCCCCCGTTCCCGTAGTGCCCGGCGAAACCGAGGTCGGCGCGAGCGTCCGCGTCACCTGGGCACTCGACTGACCCGGGCCGTCAGCGGTCGAGGAGTGCCACACACTCGACATGGTGCGTGGCCGGGAAGGCGTCGAAGGCCCGCAACTCCGCAAGGTGGTAGCCCGCATCCAGGTACAATCCGAGATCGCGAGCGAAAGCCGCCGGGTCACAACCGATATGGACGATACGGCGGGGGTCGGCGTCGGTGACAGCGGCGACGACCTCCTTGCCCGCACCCGCGCGCGGCGGATCGAGAACCACGACATCGGGCCTACCGGAAGCACTTCGGGCCCACCGCTCGACCCGGTCGCTACGCAATTCGAGCCAGGGCAGATCCCCCAACACCGCCGCACCGTCGACCACCGCCGACCGGGCGGATTCGACGCCGGTCACCGCGCCGGTCTGCCCTGTCTGCTCGGCCAGACGCGCGGCGAAGACGCCGACACCGCTGTAGAGATCCCAGCCGGAACCACCGGGAGCGAGCCCCGACCAATCGGCGATCAGATCCGAATAGCATTGCGCCGCACCGTGATGCGCCTGCCAGAACCCGGTCGCCGACAGTTCCCAGCGACGCCCCGCCACATACTCCACGACCCGGCCGGAACCTTCGACCACGCACTCCTCACGAGGCGCGTTCATCGCCGACTTACGCGAAGCCGCCCGGTCCCGGATCGCACCACGCTCATCACCCGCGGGCGGCGCCGACTCACGACGGCGCCCCGGACGCTGACCACGACCGCGACTCGCACCGCGCGGAGTCTCGGGGCGACCGGACGGGCCGCCGGCAGGAGTCTCGGCCAGTTCCACGATGTGACGCTCACCGTCACCGTCGATCGCGACGACCAGATCGGCCCCCGGCGTCCACAGCCGATCCGCGACACCGTCGAGCGCACCGGCGACTGGCTGTGGACAGCGCAGATCCGCGATCACCTCGGTGCTGCGGTGGCGGTGCACACCCGCACGCCCCGCACCGTCGACGACCAACCGCACCCGCGTGCGCCAGCCACCGGTGACCTCACCGGAATCACCCGCGATCGGTTCGACCGTCACCTCGCGCTCGATCTTGGCCAAGCGGCGCAACTGCTCTTCCACCACGGTGGCCTTGAGCGCACGCTGCGCCGCGGGCGTCGCGAAGGAGAAGTCACAGCACCCCGCACCGCCCGGCCCCGACACGGGACAGGTCGCGGGTACCCGGTCCGGGGACGCCTCGATGATCTCGACGGCATCGGCGCGGCAGAACGAACCGCCGCGGTCCTCGGTCACCCGGGCCCGCACCAGCTCACCGGGTAGCCCGTGTCGCACGAACACGACCCGGCCCTCGTGGCGCGCGACGATGAAACCACCGTGCCCCGGCGCCCCGAGACGCACCTCGAATTCTTGTCCGCTCCAATCACTCACGGCAACACCCACTCTCACCCTCGACCGGCGCGCCGCTCATTCGCGACCTCCTGGTCGTTCGAAACCTCGGCGCACCGATCCCGGTGCGTTCACATCTGCTGTCTGCTTGGCGCGGGCGGAGGAACTGAGCTGCCACGGCACGCTCGTCACCATCACACCGGGCTCGAACAGCAACCGGCCCTTCAACCGCAACGCGGACTGATTGTGCAGTACCTGCTCCCACCAGTGGCCGACCACATATTCGGGGATGAACACGGTGACCACGTCGCGCGGTGCGTTCTTGCGCACACGCTTGACGTAGTCGAGCACCGGCTTGGTGACCTCGCGGTACGGCGATTCGATCACCTTCAGCGGGACGTTGATCTCGCTGTTCTCCCATTCGCGCACCAGTTTGCGGGTGTCGGCGTCATCGACGTTCACCGTCACCGCCTCCAGGGTGTCCGGCCGCGTGGCACGCGCGTAGGCCAGCGCCCGGCGGGTCGGCAGGTGCAGTTTGGAGACCAGCACGAGGGAGTGGGTGCGGCTGGGCAGCACACCGTCCCAGTCGGATTCGTCGAGTTCGCGCGAGACCGAGTCGTAGTGCTTACGGATCAGCTTCATCACGACGAAGATCGCCACCATCACCAGGATCGCGATATAGGCGCCCGCGAAGAACTTGGTGAGCAGCACGATCACCAGCACGGTGCCGGTCGCGGTGAGACCGATCCCGTTGATCACCCGTGACCGCTTCATCCGCGAGCGCACCGCCGGATCGGTCTCGGTGCGCAGCAGGCGCGTCCAGTGCCGCAGCATGCCCGTCTGGCTCAGCACGAACGAGACGAAGACGCCGACGATGTAGAGCTGGATGAGCCTGGTCACGTCGGCGCTGAAGAACACCACGAAGGCGATGGCCGCACCCGACAGGAAGAGGATGCCGTTGGAGAACGCCAGCCGGTCGCCGCGCGTATGCAGCTGGCGGGGCAGGTAGCGGTCCTGCGCGAGGATCGAACCGAGCACCGGGAAACCGTTGAACGCCGTATTGGCCGCCAGCACGAGGATCAGCGCGGTGACGATGGTGATGAAGAAGAAGCCGATCGGGAAGCCCTGGAACACGGTCTCGGCGATCTGGGCGATCAAGGTCTTCTGGTGGTAGTCATCAGGCGCGCCGACCAGATGCCCGGGGTCGTGAGCGTAGACGACACCGATCTTCTGGGCCAGGATGATGATGCCCATCAGCAACATCACCGAGATCGAGCCGAGCAACAGCAGCGTGGTCGCGGCATTGCGGGACTTGGGTTTACGGAAGGCGGGCACACCGTTGCTGATGGCCTCCACACCGGTCAGCGCGGCGCAGCCGGAGGAGAAGGCACGGGCGATCAGGAAGGCGAAAGCGATGCCGTAGAGGTGTTCGTTCTCGGCCTCGAGACCGAACCCGGCAGACGCGGCCTGGACGTCGTCGCCGAGGACGTAGACCCGGAACAGGCCCCACGCGAGCATCCCGAGCATGCCGAAGATGAAGGCGTACACCGGAACCGCGAACGCCGACCCCGACTCGCGCACCCCGCGCAGGTTCATCGCGGTGAGGATCACGATCGCCACCACGGCGAACAACACCTTGTGGGTGGCGACGAAGGGAATGGCGGACCCGATGTTGGACGCGGCCGACGAGACCGACACCGCCACCGTGAGCACATAGTCCACGAGCAGCGCGCTGCCGACCGTCAAGCCCGCGTTGGGGCCGATGTTCTTGGTCGCGACCTCGTAATCACCGCCGCCGGAAGGGTAGGCGTGCACGTTCTGCCGATAACTGGCGACCACCACCGCCATCACGAAGACCACCGCGAGACCGACCCACGGCGCGTACACATAGGCCGAGATGCCCGCCGCCGACAGCACCAGGAAGATTTCCTCCGGGGCATAGGCGACCGACGACATCGCATCGGAGGCGAACACCGGAAGAGCGATACGCTTGGGCAACAGCGTGTGGCCGAGCGTATCGCTACGGAACGGCCTGCCGAGCAGCACACGCTTGGCTGCCGTCGTCAACTTGGACACCGGGCTGAGCATAGAGGAGTTCACCAGCACCTTCGCGCGCACGTTCATCGGCGTCACGGCGATGTCTGGATTGTTTGTACCGCGTCGGCGCGGGGAAAATGGGCGATGGGAGCATCCGGCGGGTACGGTCCTTGCCGGACGCCACGGGTAGGCCAGGAACGAGGGTGCACGGTGTACGTAGTGATCATGGGGTGCGGGCGCGTCGGCTCGTCACTGGCGCGTGCGCTGACCCGGGTGGGTCACGAGGTCACGGTCATCGACCGGGATCCCACCGCGTTCCGCCGCCTCGGTGAGGGCTTCACCGGCGAGCAGGTGATCGGCGTCGGTTTCGACCGCGAGGTGTTGACCCGCGCGGGAATCGAGCGCGCCGACGCGTTCGCCGCGGTGAGCTCCGGTGACAACTCCAACATCATCTCGGCCAGGGTGGCCAGGGAGATGTTCGGTGTCGAACGTGTCGTAGCTCGCATCTACGACGCCAAACGCGCCGAGGTGTACGAGCGACTCGGCATCCCGACCATCGCGACCGTGCCGTGGACCACCGACCGGTTCCTGCGCACCCTCATCGGCGACAACTCGACCACCACCTGGCGCGACCCCACCGGCGCGGTCGCGGTGACCCAGCTGACCCTGCACGAGGACTGGTCCGGCCGCACGGTGCGCGATCTGGAACGCGAACTGCAGGTGCGGGTGGCGTTCATCCTGCGCTTCGGCCAGGGCCTGCTTCCCGAATCCAAGACGATCGTCCAGGCCGACGACGTCGTCTACGTCGCGGCCACGTCCGGCACTGTCGGCGAGGCGATCGCACTGGCCGCCAAGCCCCCCGTGAGCGAGGACTGAACACATGAAGGTCGCCATCGCCGGAGCGGGCGCGGTCGGGCGCTCGATCGCCAGGGAACTGCTACGCGGGGGGCATCGGGTGATGCTGCTCGAACGCCAGCTCGACCACATCGACCAGGACGCCATCCCCGACGCCGTCTGGGTCCACGCCGACGCCTGCGAGCTGTCGCTGCTGGAGAACGCCGATCTCGAGACCTACGAGGTGGTGATCGCGGCCACCGGTGACGACAAGGCGAATCTGGTGCACGCCCTGCTCGCCAAGACCGAGTTCGGGGTGCGCCGGGTGGTGGCGCGGGTCAACGATCCACGCAACGAATGGCTGTTCAACGAGTCGTGGGGCGTCGATGTGGCGGTCTCGACGCCACGGCTGCTCGCCTCGCTCGTCGAGGAGGCCGTGTCGGTGGGTGATCTGGTGCGGCTGATGACGCTGCGTCAGGGACAGGCCAACCTGGTCGAGATCACCCTGCCCACCGATACCCAGCTGGCGGGCAAGCCGGTGCGCACGCTGTCGATGCCGCGCGACACCGCGCTGGTGACGATCCTGCGCGGTGGCCGGGTGATCGTGCCGCAACCCGACGATCCGTTCGAGGGCGACGACGAACTGCTGTTCGTCACCTCGGTGGAAGCCGAAGAGGATCTGCGGCTGACCCTGGCGACACACGGCGTGCGGCCGTAAGTCCTTACGCCACTTTCAGTTCCGCGCGCAGCTTGTTGAGCGCGCGGTGCTGCATCACCCGGACCACGCCCGGGCTGGTGCCGATGGCCTCGGCGGTCTGGGCCGCGCTCCAGCCGAGCACGATCCGCATCACCAGCACCTCGCGGTGATTCGGGGCGAGCACCTTCATCAGTTCGTGGGTGGCGGCGCGGCGTTCGAAGGCGAGCACCCAGTCCTCCGGTCCCGCCGACGCGCTCGCGGTGTCGGGCAGGTCGGCCGTCGGGTAGGCGGTGTGCTTGCCGCGGCGGAAGGCGTCGGAGACCTTGTTGGCGGCGATACCGTAGACGAAGGCCAGGAACGACTTGCCCTGATCGCGGTAGCGCGGGATAGCGGTGACGGTGGCGATCAGGACTTCCTGGGTGACATCGTCGGCGGTGACGGTGAGATGGCCGGTGGTGCCCATCCGCGCCGAGCAGTACCGGCGAACCAGCGGGTGCACCAGGCGCAGGATCTCCGCGACGGCGTCGCGGTCACCGCGGGCGGCCGGGCCGATCAGCGCGTCGAGTTCGGCGCCGATGCGCTTGCTCTCCGACAGCACCGGTGCCGGCGTCTTGGCGGCGGCGTCGCGGCGGGCCGCGGTGGCCGGTCGCTCATTTCGGTGCTCGGTTGCCATCATGGTCGCCGGTCCTCTCACGATCATCGCGTATTTTTCGGTACGCATTGATCGTGCGACGAACAGGCGGTCGCAACCAGGCACCCCAGGGTGGGTACTTTCCCCCCTCCGGCGGCGCGCCGCCCACCCTTACGCGGACACGGATTCCGTTCCGGCGCCGGGCTTGTCGGCTTTCTCGGCAGGAAGATGCCCGGCGCGGCGCACCGCCCAGACGGTGACCACCAGCGCGATCGCGGTGAGCGGCCAGCCCATGCCGATGCGCGCCACGGCCAGCCAGGTGGTGTGGTCGGTGTCGTAGAGCTGCGACTGCACCAGGTAGCGGGCACCGAACACGACCACCCAGACGCCCGTTGCCAGGTCGTAGAGCTTGCGGATGCGCTTGTCGGTGCGCCAGCGGTGACCGTGCCCGTTGAGCGCGCCCCAGATCACCCCGACGAGCGGTCTGCGCAGCAGGATCGACAACGCGAACACGCCCGCGTACACCAGGCTGGTGTAGATGCCGAACAGGAAGAAGCCCTTGGCCTCTCCCACTCGCTGGGCGATGAGCGCGCACACACCGACACCGAGGAAGCCGGAGATCGCCGGCTGGATCGGGCTGCGCTGTACCAGCCGCCAGATGAGGATGGCGGCGGCGACGCCGAGGGCGGCCCAGATAGCCACGGTGAGGCCCGCGAAGGTGTTCACCGGGACGAAGACCAGAACGGGGAGGGTGGAATAGATCAGGCCGCTGAAACCGCCGAGCTGTTCGAGCAAGGTCTGTTCGGCCTTGCCGACCTCGGTGTCGATATCCGGGTCCACCGATTCATCGGTGACCACGGGCAACGCCACGGTGGCTTCGGGGTCCGCGGCAGTGCGGTACTCGTCGCTGGAGGGCATACGTCAGCTGTTCCCGCGCAATTCGTAGTAGGGGTTGAAGATCACCTTACGGCCGTCGCGGTCGCCGACGCGGCCACGGACCAGAATGCGCCTGCCCGGTTCGATACCGGGAATGCGCCTGCGCCCGATCCACACCAGGGTGATGGCGTCGGTGCCGTCGAAGAACTCGGCCTGCACGGTGGCACCGGCCGCCTTCGGACACGCCTCGACACTGCGGAGCCTGCCCAGAATCGTCGCCTCTTCACCGCGACAGCAATCCTTGGCCCGCCGGGCACCGGAGGCATCGACAGTCTCGGCCAATTCCTCGGCGTCGAGCTGATCGATATCGGCGGTGAGACGACGACCGAGTCGACGAAAATATCCCGAGTCCGGACCCGATCCCG
Source organism: Nocardia sp. NPDC058518 (assembly GCF_042719655.1). Lineage (NCBI taxonomy): Bacteria > Bacillati > Actinomycetota > Actinomycetes > Mycobacteriales > Nocardiaceae > Nocardia > Nocardia sp. NPDC058518. Next base: position 31,245 of record NZ_JBHXNJ010000025.1, on the reverse strand, counting down.
ACTTGTGTCCGCCCGTGGATGACGACATGTCACGCTTCTCCCGCTAGTTGGCCGTACACCGCCACTGTAGATGGGCAAACGCCCGGCCGCTACGCTCGGTCGGTGTTGTGCACCCCACCCCAGGTCACCGTGGTCGCCCTGCCGGGGACCGGCTCCGACGCCGATTTCGCGGCCCGCGCGTTCGGGCCTGCCGCCCATGCGCGCGGACTCGCTTTCCACGCCGTAGAACCGGACCCGCAGGCCGTGATCGGGAGCTGTACCGCGGCTTTGGACGCTGCCGCGGAGCGCGGTCCGGTCCTGGCCGCGGGCATCTCCCTCGGCGCCGCGATCGCGCTCGACTGGGCAGCCGAGCACCGTACCGCGGTAGTCGGTGTCATCACAGCATTACCCGCCTGGACGGGTGCCGAAACCGCCGCGTGCCCAGCCGCATTGAGCGCTTCGGTTACCGCCGAGCAACTGCGAGCCGACGGCTTGGAGGCAGTGATCGAGCGAATGCGGGCGTCGAGCCCGCCGTGGCTGGCCGACGCGCTGACCCAGTCGTGGCGCGGGCAGTGGCCGCATCTGCCCGCGGCACTGGACGAGGCCGCGGGGTACGCGTGGCCGTCGCTGGCAGCGTTGGCCGCCAACGATGTGCCGGTCGCGGTGGTCGGTGCGACCGACGACCCGGTGCACCCGATCGCCGTCGCCGAGGAATGGGCGGCAACATTGCCGTCGGCACGCCTGCATCGAGTGACACTCACCGAGCTGGGCGCCGACCCGGCAATACTCGGGCATGCCGGGTTCGCGGAGTTGAACGCGTTGCTACCAGCGACCACACAGGCAACGAACAGCCTTGCAGGACAACTGATTTCGCGAGGACATGGGTAACTCGCCGGGCACCCCCAACACAAGACCCACCCCGAACCCGAGGCCCGGCCACTAGCTGAACCGCCTCCCCACGACCGGCAAAAGTCGCGGAGAGGCGGCGCAGCCCCTAGTTCAGGCCCAGTTGTTGCATGGCCGAACCGTCCGCGCCTCGACGCGGCTCGTCCGGCAGCTTCGGCGGGAGGGCCGAGGGCGGCGGGGCGGCCGCGGCGGCGGCCTGTGCCTCCAGGGCGTCCTGCTGGGCCTGGACCTGCTGCTGATGGGCCGCGGCCAGCTGCTCGGCAAGTTCCTGCGGCAGGACCACCGGAAGCGGGTCGCGCACGGGCAGGGGGTCGGTGCCGCGGCGGACCACGGCGTCGGCCAGGACGGCGCGGGCGGCGGTGATCAGCGGGCTGCGGTCGTCGACGGCACCCTTGGGACCGGCGGCGACCAGACGGATCATCCAGCGCGGGCCGTCGACGCCGATGAAGCGCAGGTCGGCGCCCTCGGTGATCGCCTTGACCTCACGACCCCACGGGCCCTTCTCGACGGCCACGCTCGCGCCGTCACCGCGCAGCGACTCGGCCAGATCCGCGGCGACCGTGCGCCACTGGCCCGCCGACTTCGGCGCGGCGTAGGCGGCGACGGTGAGCCTGCCGTGCTCGGTGGCCAGGTGCACCGCCTGCGGGGTGCCGTCGGGGCTCATCTCCACCTGCAACTGCCCGCCCTGGGGCACCGGAATGAGCACCGAACCCAGGTCGAGGCGCCGCGCGATCGCTTCGTCGGAGACCTCGCTGATGTCGTAGGGGCCCGCGGCGGCATCGGGGGCGTGGTCGAAGTTGCCGTAGATGCGCTCATCGGTCGGCGCGTCGTCGAAGTCGAGGCGCGCGAAGTCGGGGCGCTGGAACTCGTCGGTGTCGTACTCGTCGGAGTCCGCGTCCAGGTCGTAGTCCGCCTCGTCGTACTCGACCTCGTCGTACTCGACGTAGTCGGCATCGTCGTCGCGCGCGCGCTTCTTCTTTCCGAACAGACCCATCACGCCTCCTTGCCGGCCAGGCTGGCATGCCCGCCGCTCGACCCGTATCCGCCGGTGCCACGGGCGGTGTCGTCGAGATCGTCGACCTCGGCGAAATCGACCAGCTCGACCCGCTGCACCAGCAACTGCGCGATGCGGTCACCGCGTCGCAGCTCGATGGCGGTGCGTGGGTCGTGGTTGATCAGGCACACCTTGATCTCACCGCGGTAGCCCGCGTCGACCGTGCCGGGCGTATTGACCACCGACAGACCGGCCTTCGCGGCCAAGCCCGAACGGGGATGGATCAAGCCGACCGTGCCCATCGGCAACGCGATCGCGATCCCGGTGCCGACCAGCACCCGCTCGCCCGGTTCGATGATCACATCCTCGGTGGTACAGAGGTCGACGCCCGCGTCACCCGGATGGGCACGCGTCGGCACAGGGATGCCGGGATCGAGCCGCCGCAGCGGAATCGGTGCAAGTGCGTTCACATCGGTCGAGACTACGCGGTCGAGGCCGGACCTTCTCGTCGCAGCCCTGGTGCGGTGACCTAGTGTTGAGGGGTGCCCGACCAGCCCGATTCCCCGACGACCGCGACCGCAGACACCGACCACCGCGCGCCGAGCGCGCAGGGTCCGTCGCCCTACTCCGAGCGCCTGTGGGTGCCGCTGTGGTGGTGGCCCGTCGGCTTCGCGATCGCGGGCCTGCTCGCGGCCGAGATCCACATGGGCGCGCCGGGACTGCGGGCCTGGCTGCCGTATGTGCTGCTGGCGCCGGTCCCGGTCTGGATTCTGTTGTGGATGAGCAGGCATCGCCTCGAGGTCACCGTGGCCGACGACGGTACGGCGGAACTGCGCGTCGACCGTGCCCACCTGCCGGTGAGCTTCGTCGCGCGTGCCGCGGCCGTCGCGCCGACGGCCAAGAGCGCGGCGCTGGGCCGGCAACTCGACCCCGCCGCCTATGTGCAGCATCGGGCCTGGATCGGCACGATGGCATTGCTGGTACTGGACGACCCGGACGATCCGACGCCGTACTGGTTGGTCAGTACGCGTAGGCCGGACCGGGTCTTGGCCGCGCTCGGACTCCCGAGCGCGGGCTGACCCTTCCTCGCTGATCCGTACCGGATCAGATTGCGCAGCCCGTGCGGATCAGTTCGACCGCAAGGTGCCGCGCATCGCCTGCCTCTAGAGCGCGCAGTCCATGCAGATCAGCTGACCACCCTTCTCGGTGGCCAGTCGGCTGCGGTGATGCACGAGGAAACAGCTCGAGCAGGTGAACTCGTCAGCCTGCTTCGGGACCACCCGAACGCTGAGTACCTCGTCGGACAAATCCGCGCCGGGAAGCTCGAACGATTCCGCTGTATCGGATTCGTCGATGTCCACGACGGCGGACTGCGCCTCGTTGCGGCGCGCCTTCAGCTCCTCGAGCGAATCCTCCGACACCTCGTCGGATTCGGTGCGCCGCGGTGCGTCATAGTCGGTTGCCATGTCGTCTTCCCCTCAGTCCTTACTCCGTATATCCCGGATCAGTCGATTGCCGTAACCCCGCAGGGGTCCGGCGTTCGTACCGCCCCGCCGGTGGTGCACCTCACACGTGCACCGGTCGTCTATCAGGTTCGATCGGCTAGCGATCTACTCCGACAGCGTTCGGTAAACGCAGGACATGCCCTTGTTGTTCCCGCGACCGACCACCGTTTCACCGGTAAATATTCGATCTGGGCGGCCAGACAATAGCGGACCAATGGGCGAAAGTCGCAATCAAACCCCCGCCGAGCCGAAACCGACGACGAATCGTCACCTGCTGGGAAACTCGCCGAGACCTCCCGGACTCGCGCACGGCCGTGGGACTCGTAGAGTGAGCGCGTGGTTTCACTGATCACCGAAGGCAGCGCGACTGATCGCGACGGCAAACCCTTTCCGCGGCGGCGGCCCGAGCTCTGGCTCGCGCTGGTCCTCGTGCTGGCTCTGGTGAGCCTGTTCGTCTGGATCACGGCGTTCCGAACCCGTGACGAGAGCAACGAACCGATGGCGTGCAACGCGCCGAGCACGCCGACGGCCACCAACGCACCGAAGCCCGCGGCACTGGGTACCCGGGTGGGTCCGACGCGACTCGCGGAGGTCGACCCGGCGGCCCTGTCGGAGTCGCGGGTCCGGGTGTTCAACGCCAACGGCAAGAGCGGCCAGGCGGGCAACATCGGCGCGGCGCTGGCCGACCTCGGCTTCGCGGGCGCGCCGGGGACACAGGTCGGTAACGATCCGGTCTATGTCAGCGGCGACCTCACCTGCACCGGTCAGATCCGGTTCGGTGTGAACGGTCGACCGGCGGCCGCTTCGGTGCAGCTGATCGCGCCCTGCGCCGAGCTGATCGAGGATCCGCGCACCGACGACACCGTCGATCTGGTCCTCGGGCAAGCGTTCGGCGAGTCGCTGCGCCCCGGTGCCGACGCCGAGGCGGTGCTCCGGTCGCTGAAGAACCTGGCCCCCGGAGCCAGCTCGTCCTCGATCGACCCGGACCTCCTCGACGCCGCGCGCGAAGTCAAGTGCTGAGCTAGTCCGGTAGGGCCGTCGGCGCGCCGACACGGTCGAGTAGCTCGTCGAGGTCCTTCGCGATGCCGGGGGCGGCGACGACCGTCAGTTCGCCCGCGGCACCACCGACGGTGACCGGGGGGACGTGGACGACCGCGCCCGCTTCGGCGGCGATGAGGGCGCCCGCGGCCCAGTCCCAGGCGTTGAGGCCGTGCTCGTAGTAGGCCTCCAGCCTGCCCGAGGCGACATGGCACAGGTCCATGGCGGCGGCGCCGAGGCGGCGGATGTCGCGAATCCGCGGGAGGATCTCGGTGAGCAGCTGCGCCTGGCGGGCACGGCGCGCGCTGCCGTAGGCGAAGCCGGTGGCTACCAGGGCCACCGAGAGCGAATCCTCGCTACTGCACCGAAGTGTCACGCGGGTGCCGTCCGGGCGCACAGCGTGCGATCCAGCGCCCAGTGCGGCGCTGTAGGTGGTCGCGGCGGCCACGTCGACCACGGCGCCCGCCACGGGCTTGCCATCGACCACCGCACCGACCGAGACGGCGTAGCCGGGCAGCCCGTAGAGGAAGTTCACGGTGCCGTCGATCGGGTCGACGACCCAGGTGACGGTGCCCGGCGCGGTGGCGCCGACATCGCCGCCGCCCTCCTCCCCCAGAATCGCGTCGCCGGGCCTGCGCTCGGCGAGCAGCCCACGGATCAGCTGTTCGGATTCGGTGTCGACGATGGTGACCGGATCGGTGACGTGCCCCTTGGTGGTCACGGCGCCCGCCACGGGTCCGCCGTCGGCGAACACCTCGGGCCTGCGGGCGCGCACATGCGCGGCGGCCGCTTCGGCGAGCTCGACGGCGAGGCGCCGCAACTGCTCGTAATCGGCGGATGTGAGGGGGGCGGTCGAAGTCTCGGGCTCGGTGTATTCGGGCACCTCTCCATCGCATCACATGTCGTGGCGCCTCGCGCGAGAGGTGACTACCGCTACTCTGCTTGCTGGTGTCTGTCAGGCACATCGACCGCGTCAGCAAGGGGTTGAACCATGTCCACTCGGGGGCACGCATTCGGGATCGATATCGGCGGCAGCGGCGTGAAGGGCGCCGAGGTCGATCTGGCCACCGGCCTGCTCACCCATGACCGCATCAAGATCGCGACCCCGCAGCCGTCGACGCCCGCGGCCGTCGCCGCGGCGGTCGCCCAGCTGGTCGCGCAGGCGGGCTGGGAAGGCCCGGTCGGCATCACCATGCCGTGCGTGGTGCTCGACGGCCACGCCAGAACCGCGGCCAACATCGACCAGGCCTGGATCGGCACCGATGCCCGCGCGTTGTTCGCCGAGGCACTGGGCGGGCGAGCCGTCACCGTGCTCAACGACGCCGACGCCGCGGGCCTGGCCGAGGACGCCTACGGCACCGCGCGCGACCTCGACGGGCTGACCCTGCTGCTCACCTTCGGCACCGGCATCGGCTCCGCGCTGCTCTACAACGGCGTGCTGGTGCCCAACTCCGAACTCGGTCATCTCGAGATCGAGGGCGTCGACGCCGAGGATCTGGCCGCGGCCTCGGTCAAGGACAACGAGGAGCTCACCTACCCCGAGTGGGCGCACCGGGTGAGTCGCGTGTTGCGTCACATCGAGGACCTGTTCTGGCCGAAGGTGATCGTGGCGGGTGGCGGCATCAGCCGCGATCACGAACAGTGGATTCCCTTGCTCACCAACCGAACTCCCGTGATTCCGGCCGTATTGAAGAACACCGCGGGTATCGTCGGCGCGGCGATGGCCATCGATGCGGGCATCGCGCCGTAGCCCGGTGCGGCCTGCGACGCAACGCCTGGGTGGCATCGTGCCATGAGTACCCTGGTTGGATCGTTACAATGGAACACGTCCGGCGGTGAGCCGGTGAAACCTTCCGGCCGCGGCCGGTCGCGAGAAGGTCGGTGAACGAGCGCCGACTTCCCCCGGCCGACGCATCGCCGGTGCAACCCGACCGACCGCTCCGCCGGAAAACCACTCTGGCGTGACGCCGCACGAGACCGTCACGAAAGGGCGTACGTGGTAGCCACGAATACCCGTCAGACCGCCGACTCGGCCTCCGACGCCGATGCCGACGACGCCGTAACCCCGGCCAAGAAAGCGCCGGCCAAAAAGGCCGCCGCCAAAAAGGCCCCGGCGAAGAAGGCCGTAGCCAAGAAGGCGCCGGCGAAGAAGGCTGCCGCCAAGAAGGCTCCGGCCAAGAAGACCGCCGCGAAGAAGGCGACCTCGGGCGAGGGCGGTGAGGAGCAGCTCGACGACGAGTCGGTCGAAGTCGACGATCTCGGTGATCTCGAAGTCGCCGAGGACGAACTCGTCGGCGAGGAAGTCGTCGTCGAAGACGTCGCCGAGGAAACCGCCGATGTCGCCGAGACCGCGGAGCCGTCCGAGAAGGACAAGGCTTCCGGTGATTTCGTCTGGGACGAGGAGGAGTCCGAAGCGCTGCGTCAAGCACGCAAGGACGCCGAGCTCACCGCCTCCGCCGACTCGGTGCGCGCCTACCTCAAGCAGATCGGCAAGGTCGCGCTGCTCAACGCGGAAGAGGAGGTCGAACTCGCCAAGCGGATCGAGGCCGGTCTGTTCGCCGCGGAGAAGATGCGCGAGTTCGCCGAGGCGGGCGAGAAGCTCTCGGTGACGACACGCCGCGACTTCAACTGGATCGTGCGCGACGGCAACCGGGCCAAGAACCACCTGCTCGAGGCCAACCTGCGCCTGGTGGTCTCGCTGGCCAAGCGCTACACCGGTCGTGGCATGGCGTTCCTGGATCTCATCCAGGAGGGCAACCTCGGTCTGATCCGCGCGGTCGAGAAGTTCGACTACACCAAGGGTTACAAGTTCTCGACCTACGCGACGTGGTGGATCCGTCAGGCCATCACCCGCGCCATGGCCGATCAGGCCCGCACCATCCGTATCCCGGTGCACATGGTCGAAGTGATCAACAAGCTCGGCCGCATCCAGCGCGAGCTGCTCCAGGACCTGGGCCGTGAGCCCACGCCGGAGGAGCTCGCCAAGGAAATGGACATCACGCCGGAGAAGGTGCTGGAGATCCAGCAGTACGCGCGTGAGCCCATCTCGCTTGACCAGACCATCGGCGACGAGGGCGACAGCCAGCTCGGTGACTTCATCGAGGATTCCGAGGCGGTCGTCGCGGTCGACGCGGTGAGCTTCACTCTGCTGCAGGATCAGCTGCAGTCGGTGCTGGAGACGCTGTCCGAGCGTGAGGCGGGCGTGGTGCGGTTGCGCTTCGGCCTCACCGACGGTCAGCCGCGCACCCTCGACGAGATCGGCCAGGTCTACGGCGTCACGCGTGAGCGCATCCGCCAGATCGAGTCGAAGACGATGAGCAAGCTGCGCCACCCGAGCCGTTCGCAGGTTCTGCGCGACTACCTCGACTAACGGTTCTACGAAAAACGAGGCCCGTACCACCGATTCGGTGGTACGGGCCTCGTTTTCGTTTCGATCGCTACATTCCCAGCGGTCTGTTTATCCAATTCACGGACGGGTAATCGTTTCGTGATCAACCCCACACTGCCGGATTGCACTGTGGAGGACACGGATTGGCGATCTTCACCGTATTGTCACGTTCAGTTTTTCGTTCTACCGCCTCAGGTCTGCGGTATCGGCATTGAGGGTTTTTCGCGCGTGCTCGACATTTATCACTTCAGCTACGGCTGGATCACCCCTGTTCTCGCCTACTTCATGTCTGTCACGGGCTGTCTGCTCGGGCTCCAGTGCGCGGCTCGGGGTCGCAATGCCGCCGAGGGACGGGTCGGCTGGCTCGTCGGCGCCGCGATCGCGATCGGCGGAACCGGCATCTGGGTCATGCATTTCATCGCCATGCTGGGCTTCACCATCCGCGGCGCCGACATTCGCTACGACATCCCGTTGACGCTGTGCAGCGCGATCACCGCGATGGTGGTGGTCGGGATCGGGCTGTTCATGGTCAACAAGCCGCAGCCGACTCTGCGCTCGTTGCTCGCCGGTGGCACCATCACCGGCCTCGGTGTCGGGACCATGCACTACACCGGCATGTACGCGATGAAGTCCAGCGCGACCGTGAAATACGACCCGGCGATCGTGGCACTGTCGATGGTGATCGCGGTGGTGGCTTCGATCGTGGCGCTGTGGTTCACGTTGCGCGTCAAGGGTTTTCTCGCCACCGTGGGTGCTGCGCTGATCATGGGCGTGGCCGTGTGCGGCATGCACTACACCGGGATGGCGTCGATGCACGCCCACACCGGGCATCAGACCGCGCCCGCGACGGGCGCCGAGGCGATGGAACTGCTGGCTCCGCTGATCGGGGTGAGCAGCATCGTCACCATGCTCGTGTTGATCAGCGTGAGCCTCACCGAGATCGAGAACGAGGAAGCGCTACCGCGCATGTGGCTCACCTCCCGGCACCGTCCGCGGCCGCGACCGGTCAGGCCCACACCGCCGGTCGCGCGGTTCGCGCCGCCCGCACAGCAGGAGTACCGCACCGAGGAACTGAGTTACGACGGTGCAGGCGCCTGGCCGCGTCGCGTCGTCGACTGATCAGCTCGTCGCGACATCCGAACGGCGCCTGGCGAATTCGACCACCGGCTCGACCACGCGCGCCGCGATCGGCCCGAGGATCGCCATCAGCAGCACATAGGCCGAGGCAAGCGCGGCCAGTTTCACATCGGCCTTGCCGTAGGCGACCGCCAATCCGGCGATGACGATGGAGAATTCGCCGCGCGCCACCAGCGCCGCGCCCGCCCGCGCGCGACCCATCCGCCGGATTCCCTGCCTGCTCGCCGCCCACCAGCCGACCGCGATCTTGGTGCCGGTGGTCACCACCGCCAGCGCGACCGCCCAGCCGAATACCGGCGGGATCGCGGCCGGGTCGATCGACAGGCCGAACGCGACGAAGAAGATCGCGGCGAACAGATCACGCAGCGGCTCCAGCAGTTTCGCCGCCTCGTGCGCGGTGGACCCCGAGATGGCGATGCCGAGCAGGAACGCGCCGACCGCGGCCGAGACATTGAGCGCCGAGGCCAGGCCGGCCACGAGCAGTGCGGCGCCGAGCAGCTGGAGCAGGAACACTTCGCGATCGGCGCTGTCGAGCACCGCCGAGACCACCCGACCGAAACGCAGCGCGACCACGAGCACCACCGTGATGGTCGCGAGCGCGATCGCCAGCGAGATCAGTCCGCTCAGCAGGCTCAGCCCCGCCAGCATCATGGTCAGGATCGGCAGGTACACCGCCATCGCGAGGTCTTCGAGCACCAGGATCGACAGCACCACCGGGGTCTCACGGTTACCGAGGCGACCCAGATCGTCGAGCACCTTGGCCACGATCCCCGACGACGAGATGTAGGTGACCCCGCCGAGCACGACGGCACCGACCACACCCCAGCCCAGGATCAGCGCCACCGCGACGCCAGGGAGCGCGTTGGCCACCAGGTCGAGCACTCCGGCCGCCCAGGAGCGCCGCAGGCCGGTCATCAGCTCGGGGGCGGTGTACTCGAGCCCGAGCAGCAACAGCAGCAGCACGACGCCGATCTCGCTCGCTATGTGCCCGAACTCGGTGGCGGCGTCGAGTTCGAAGAACCCGCCGCGACCGAACGCCAGCCCGCCGAGCAGATACAGCGGAATCGGTGACATCCCGAACCGGCCCGCCACTCGCCCGCAGATCCCCAGCGCGAACAAGATCACGCCGAGCTCGAGCAGCGCCAAGGCCTGCGAGGTCACGGCGCTCAGCCGTGCATGAGAATCTTCGCGGCCGCTTCCAGGCCGTCCGGGGTGCCGACGACCACGAGCAGATCACCCTCGGTGAAGGTGAAATCCGGGCCGGGTGAGGGGTGGAGCTGACCGGCGCGCATCACCGCGACGATCGAGGTCTTGGTGCGGGTACGCATGCCCGTCTCGCCGAGGGTTCGTCCCGCATAGGGTGATTCGTCGACGATGGCCAGCTGGCGGGTGGTGATGCCCGGCAGATCGCGGTGGTCGTCGTTGAGTTTGGCGACCAGTTGCGGTGCGCCGAGCAGGTTCGCCAGCACCGACGCCTCGTCGGTGGACAGCGGCACCTGCGCCGCGATGGCGTCCGGGTCGTCGGGTTTGGACACGATCAGATCGATGTCACCGTCGCGGTGGGCGACCACCCCGACGCGGCGCCCCGACCTGACTTCGAAATCCTTGCGCACTCCGATGCCCGGTAGCGCTGTGACGTCGACGTTCACCTCATCAACAGTAGCCGCGCCCGGCGTCGATTGTGGTCTACGCCACTCCGTCCCGGCGCGGTGTGGTGAACACGCCGTCGGGGCCGGGCAGGTACGGCTGCGCGGCGAGCACCGCGGCGACCGGCAGCGGGGCGTAGAGGTGCGGGAAGAGCATCGACGACGGGTCGCTCGGCACACCCGGCTCCCACTTCACCTCGCCGGTGAACGCCGCCGGGTCCAGCCACAGCACGACCATGTCGGCGCGCCCGGCGAAGAGCCGGTTGGCGGGCAGGTGGACCTGCTCCGGGGTGGACAGATGGACGAAGCCCGCGTCGGCCAGCGACGGCGGCCTGCGCTCGCCCGCGCCGCGGGCTTGTTCCCATTCTTGGGAAGAACACAGGTGAACAAGCGTGTGAGTGTCGGATGTCACGGGTAACCTCCGGGTAGACAACAGGTTCGGACGGTCAAGACCCTGTCACAACTCGACATGATCGGCCCGGTTCGGTGGTGCGCCCCGTGCGTAGCGAGCAACACCGCAGCGAGCGACATATTGATGAGTATCAGGATCGAGTGGGAGGTGGCATCAGCGCTTCGCGGGTGATCGGTGGGTGCTCGAATCAGACGACCGGTGGGTGTTCGCTTTCAGCGAAACCGCAGGTCTGTTATCGAAAACACAAAGATTCACTTCCGGGAACAAAGCCTGAACCCCGAACGTCTGACAGAGTAGTCGTACCACTGCTGGGAAGTAGCGGACGCGAGCCGCGTGGAGTGACCACGAGGCCCACACCTAGGCGAACGGCCACGCAGCGCCGGGAGCCGGGACGGAGGAGTCATGCCAGGAACCCTGACCAGCACCCCACTGACCGCTGTCGATCGTTGCGATCGTTGCGGGGCGGCTGCCCGAGTGCGTGCCGTGCTTCCCGCGGGTGGCGAGTTGCTCTTCTGCCAGCACCACGCGAATGAACACATGGACCGCTTGCGCGAACTCGAAGCCGTGATCAACACGGACGAAGCTCCCGCGATCTGACCACTCCTCGCGTCCGAAACAACCACATCTGACAACCGAAAACTCCCAGCAGCGGGCGACCCGAACAGGGCGCCCGCTGTTGCTGTATCCGGATATCGCCGCTGTTCAGGCGTATCTCCGCCTTCGCCCCGGCCGTGCGCAGCTGACGCGGCAGCGCCCATCAGGCGTCGGCGAGAATGCCGTCGACGAGGGTGACCACGCCGTAGCCGAACGCACCGTCCGGGTCGGCGGGAGCCTGGTAGTGCTCGCCGACGGCGGTTCCGACCCGCCCGGCGAGCGGGAACTCCTCGGCGGGCATCACCCGGGCCAGCACGGGGCCGTTGACCTCCCACCACTGCGCGTCACTCAGTTGCGCCGCGGCTCCGGCGGCCGCGATGGCGAGGCGGGCATTGCCGGTGGCGAAGTCGGTGAGCACGGCGATCGCGCGGTCCATGGCCAGATCGTCGAGGCCGACGCCGTCGATCGCGGCCAGTTGACGTTCGTAGCGGCACATCCTGGCCGGGCCGAGTACCTGACGCCACGGCGACACTTCCAGGAGCCAGGGGTGCTCGATCAGCTCGGCCCTGATCTGGGTGGCAATGGCGATCATGCGTTCCCGGACCGGCAGGTCGACCGGGATCGGGGTGTCCGCGGCGGCGACGGCGTCGACCATGAGCACGATCAGGGCGTCCTTGCTGGGGACGTAGGTGTAGAGGCTCATCGCGCGCAGGCCGAGTTCCGCGGCGACCGCCCGGATCGTCAGCTTGCCGATACCGTCGCGGTCGGCCAGTGCGATGCCGGCCGCGACCACATCGTCCACGGTGAGACCGGGTTTCGGACCACGCGCGCCCGGCTTGGGCGGCAAGGCGTGGCGCCACAGCAATTCGAGGATCTGGGTGGCCTGTGCGGTGGATTTCGCGTCCTCGTCGGCGGGCACGAGCCGTCCTCTCCGGAACTTGTCCGAGCGTTCGGGAACAAACTCAGTACAGTGTACGTTGTTCGGTTGTTCGCGCTTCCCGATCAGAGGAGAACGTTCTGCCCGCCATCGAGGCCACCTACCTTCCCGACCGTCACCTGTTCGCCTTGTGGACGTGGACCGGGCACGACGCCGGTGCCGCGCCGGCGGGAATCGGCGATCCGGAACAGCTCACCCTCGCGCTGCCCGTGGGTGAACGCGGCGCGATCGAGCCCGTCGAGGTGTCGACCGCCGTGGTCACACCCGCCGAACTGGCCGACGCCACAGTCGGCGACCTCGCCCCGTCCGCGCTGGCCTGGCGCGCGTTGATGACCGACGAACGGCCCGCCCGATTGCCCACCGCCGCGCACGCGGTGCCCGATGCGGTCGGTACCGCGATCGTCTCCGCCGAACGAGCGGCGCGGGTGTTGTGCGAGACCCAGGCGCTGGACGGGGAGCTGGCGGGGGTTCTCGATGCCACGCTGCGGCCGTATCAGGTGCGTGGGGTGGGGTGGTTGCGCGAGACCGTTTCGGCGTACGGCGGGGCCGTACTGGCCGACGAGATGGGCCTCGGCAAGACGGTGCAGACGATCGGGTTCCTCCAGGGGCGCGCCGACGGGCCGCAGCTGGTGGTGTGTCCGACCTCGCTGGTCGGCAACTGGGTGCACGAGATCGAACGGTTCGCGCCGGGGCTGAAGCCGGTGCCGTGGCGTGGTGGTGCGGTGTCCGCCGGGGCGGGGACGGTCGTCGTGACCGGGTATCCGACCTTGCGGCTGCACGGTGCGGGGCTGACCGGTGAGCAGTGGGCGACCGTGGTGTTCGACGAGGCGCAGGCGCTGAAGAATCCGCGCACCCAGGTGTCGCGGGCGGCGCGCGCGTTGACCGCCGACGCGAAGGTCGCGCTGACCGGCACGCCGGTGGAGAACCACCTCGACGAACTGTTCGCGCTGCTCAACCTCACCGTGCCGCGACTGTTCGCGCATAGAACGCAGTTCCGGCGAAGGTTCGTCCGGCCGATCGAGGAGGGTTCGGCCACGGCGGCGGCCCGGCTGCGCGATGCGGTCGAGCCGGTTGTCCTTGGACGCAAGAAACTTCAGGTGGCCGCGTCGCTGCCCGCGAAGATCCACAGTGATCTGCTGTGCGATCTCACCGCCGAGCAGGAACGGGTGTACGACGCGGTGCTCGCCGAGGCCATCGACGAGGGATTCGGCTCGGGCCTGCAACGACAGGGACGGGTGCTCGCCGCGCTCACCCACCTCAAGCAAGTGTGCAACCACCCCGGACTGGTCGCCGGCGACCTGGGCGAACTTGCCGGCCGCTCCGGCAAACTCGACCTGTGTACCGACATCGTGGCCACCAACCTCGATACCGGTGATCCCACGCTGATCTTCACCCAGTACCGCAAGACCGGCGACCTGCTGGTTCGTCACCTGGCCGAGCAGTTCGGGATCCAGGCGCCGTTCTTCCACGGCGGGCTCGACGCCGGCCAGCGCGGCGACCTGGTCACCCGCTTCCAGGCACCGGACGGACCGCCGGTGCTGATCCTGAGCCTGCGCGCCGCGGGCACCGGCCTCACCCTCACCCGCGCGGCCGATGTGATCCATTTCGATCGCTGGTGGAATCCGGCGGTGGAGGCGCAGGCTTCGGACCGGGCGCACCGGATCGGGCAGACCCGCACCGTCACCGTCACCACGCTCACCAGCGCCACGACGGTGGAGGAACACATCGCGGCGATGCACACCCGCAAGTCCGCGCTGACGGACCTGTCCGATACCGCGGGCATCGCCGAGCTGGCCCGCCTCGACGACGATGCCCTCGTCGACATCCTGCGCCGGAAGCGAGAGAACTGATGGCCGACAACGAATTCGGTTACACCCCATGGGGAATGGACTGGGTCCGGCTGGCTGAACCATTGCGCCAGACCCGTCCCGAACCCCTGTTGCCCCGGGCCCGCAGCATCGCCCGCAACGACGGTGTCCGCATCGAGACGCAGGGGCACACCGTGCGCGCGCACCTGCATCGCGGCGGTCAGGCCTCGATCGCGCATGTGGAGGTGGCACCGCTGTCGCGGGCGGCGGTGACCGCGATCGGTCACACGATCACCGACCCGACCGTCCTCACCGACGAGATGCACCGAGCCCTGCTCGACGCGGGTCACTCCCCCGCACCGACCCTGGTGAGCACCGATTGCTCCTGCTCGGCACGGACCGCGCGCTGCGTGCACGTGTTCGCGACGCTGTACACGATCGCCCGCAAGGTCGACGAGAATCCGCGCCTGGCATTGGAATTGCAGGGCTACTTCGACGCCACCACCGACGCCGATCTGCCCGCGCAGGAACCGCGCTGGACCAGTATCAACACGCTCGACCCGACCCAGTTCTTCGTGCCCGCCTCCTGAGCCGGGACATCCCGGGCCTGCCGGTGGACGCGCACCACAGCCAGGTGCCCATCAGCCCCACTCAGGCGTTGGTGCCACCGTCCACGGTGAGGATCGCGCCGGTGATCGATCGGCCGGACGGTCCGGCGAGGAAGGTGACCAGGTCGGCGACATCGGCGGCGGCACCGAACCGGCCGAGGGCGTTGAACTCTCGTTGGGTCGAGGCGTGGTCGCTGGCCGCCGGGTTCATGTCGGTGTCGGTGGGGCCCGGCTGGACGAGGTTGACGGTGATGCCGCGCGGACCGAGTTCGCGCGCAAGGGCTTTGGTGAAGCCGTTGAGGGCCGACTTGCTCAGGTTGTACAGCGCCAGCCCGCCGAAGAGCGCGCGCTCGGACAGGTTGGAGCCGATGGAGATGATCCGGCCGCCCTCGCCGAGGTGCGGTAGCGCGGCCTGGCCCGCGACGAAGGCGGCGCGTGCGTGGATGTTCAGCGCGCGGTCGATCTCGTCGAGGGTGAACTCCTCGTAGGGCTTGGCCGGGAAGATGCCCGCGTTGTTCACCAGCACATCGAGGCCACCCAGTTCGCGCGCGGTCCGCTCGACGGCGGCGACGACCTGTGCGGCATCGGCGCTGTCGGCCCTGATCGGCAGCGCCCGCCTGCCCAGCGCCTCGATGTCGGCGGCGACCGCCTTCGCGGCGACCTCGTCGCGCTGGTAGGTGAACGCCACATCGGTGCCCGCGGCGGCCAGTGCGCGGGCGATGGCCGCGCCGATCCCACGGCTCGCGCCGGTTACCAGGGCCACAGTGTTACTGCTCGTCATCAGGCTCGCTCCAATTTTGTAGTGGTCGATACACAAATAGACAAGCGCATCCACACCCAGCCGTCAAGAGTTTCTTATCGATCGACACAGAAATAGCGGGCGGGCGGCGCGACCCCAGCTCGGCGCGGTATATTTACCGATCGGCACAGAAAGGTTTCGCATGGCAGAACGCGGGCGTCCCCGGGGCTTCGACCGTGAGGTCGCGCTGCGCCGGGCGATGGAGGTGTTCTGGGAACGCGGCTACGACGGCGCCTCGATGAGCGACCTCACCGCCGCCATGGGTATCAACTCCCCCAGCCTCTACGCCGCCTTCGGCGACAAGGAAGCCCTGTTCCGCGCGGCCGTCGAGCTCTACGGCCGCAGCGAGGGTTCCCACACGGCCAGGGCGCTGCGCGAGCAACCCACCGCCTACACCGCGATCGAGGCGATGCTGCGCGACAACATCCCCATCTACACCGACCCCGGCCTTCCGCACGGCTGCATGGTCGTCCTCGCCGGCGCGACCTACACCACCCGAAATGCCGCGGTCCGCGAATTCCTGGTCGAAGCCCGCCGCCGCACCACGGCCGACATCCACGCCAGGCTCGACCGTGGCATCACCGAGGGCGACCTCGCCCCCGGCACCGACACCGCTTCGCTCGCCATGCTTTTCAGCACTGTGCTCTACGGCCTGTCGATCCAGGCCAGAGACGGCGTCGGGCCCGACGAACTGAACATCGCCGTCGACAGTGCCATGCAGACACTGGCGGCCGCGACACGCTAGTGGAGCCGCGTGATCGGCGAACGGCCGGACAGGGGGCTACGGCCAGGGCGACCCGTCGGCGGGATCTCTCAGAGTCGGCGCAGGGCCGCGATGCGCTCGCCCAATTGATCGACACTGGCCAATGCGGTTGGCGGACCACCACATTCGCGGCGCAGCTCGCCGTGGATCACGCCGTGCGGTTTGCCGGTGCGATGGTGGTGCATGGCGACCAGGCTGTTGAGTTCGCGGCGCAGCTCGCCCAGTTTGTCGGAGGTCGCGACGCGTTCGGCGACGGCCGCGGGCTGGGGGGCGGACTCCTGGGCGGCGCTTCGGTCGGCGAGTTGGCGGGTCTGCCGGTCGCGCAGCAGCGCGCGCATCTGGTCGGCGTCGAGCAGACCGGGGATGCCGAGGTAGTCGGCTTCTTCGTCGCTGCCCGCGATCGTGGCGGTGCCGAAGGAGGATCCGTCGTAGATCACCTGGTCGAGTTCGGCGTCCGCGGCGAGCGCGACGAAGGACTTCTCGTCCTCACCGGGCTCGTCCTTGGCCTTGTTCGCGTCCATCAGCAGCTCATCGTCGAGGCCGTCCTTCTCACGATGCGGCTTGCCGATGACGTGATCGCGCTGCAGCTCGAGCTGCGCGGCCAGGTCCAGCAGCACCGGCACCGACGGCAGGAACACACTCGCGGTCTCCCCCGGCTTGCGGGCACGCACGAAACGGCCGATGGCCTGCGCGAAGTACAACGGCGTCGACGCGCTGGTGGCATACACGCCGACGGCCAACCGTGGCACGTCGACACCTTCCGACACCATGCGCACCGCCACCATCCACGGCTGGGTGCTCTTGCCGAACTCACCGATGCGCTGCGAGGACTGCGGATCGTCGGAGAGCACCACCGTCGGCCGCTCGCCGCAGATGTGTTCGAGCAGTTCGGCGTAGTCGCGGGCCCGTTCCTGATCGGTGGCGATCACCAGACCGCCCGCGTCGGGCATGCCGGAGGCGCGCAGCTGACGCAGGCGCATGTCGGCCGCGCGCAACACCGACGAGATCCAGTCGCCCGCCGGATCGAGTGCGGTGCGCCAGGCCCGGGCGGTGTGTTCGGCGCTCAGCGGTTCGCCGAGCCGGGCGGTGTGCTCCTCGCCCGCGCTGTCGCGCCAGTGCGCGTCGCCGGAGTAGGCCAGGAACACCACCGGACGCACGACGCCGTCGGCGAGCGCGTCGGCATAGCCGTAGGAGTGGTCGGCGCGCGAACGCGGGAAACCACCTTCGTCGGGCTCGTAGGTGACGAACGGGATCTTCGAATCGTCACTGCGGAACGGGGTTCCGGTCAGCGCGAGCCTGCGCGTCGCGTCGCCGAACGCCTCTTCGGTCGCCTCGCCCCAGGTCTTGGCGTCGCCCGCGTGGTGGATCTCGTCGAGAATCACCAGCGTGCGCCGGTTCTCGGTGCGTACACGGTGCCGGGTGGGGTGGGCGGCGACCTGGGCATAGGTCACGACCACGCCGTGATAGTCGCCCGAGGTCGCGCCGGTGGAGTTGGAGAACCGTGAGTCGAGCTGGATCCCGGTGCGCGCGGCGGCGGCCGACCACTGGTGCTTGAGGTGTTCGGTCGGGGCGACGACGGTGATCTGATCCACCGTGCGATCGGCCAGCAACTCCGCGGCAACCCGCAGCGCGAAGGTGGTCTTACCGGCGCCGGGTGTCGCGACCGCGAGGAAGTCACGCGGCTTGGTGGCCAGGTATTTCGTCAGCGCGCGCCGCTGCCAGGCGCGCAACGAACCCGATGGGGCACCTCCGGCGGCAGAATCGCCCGGTGTCCCCACTTGCTTCGCCGTAGCGGCACCACCCGACCCAGTCACGCAGACGACCCTAGCCGCCCGATGCGGCGTGTCGCCAAACCGACGCGGGGTGGGCGACAGGCATCACAACCGCACCCGTGGTCACCGGCCATTTACCTGTTACCCGCCGACACGATGCCCGGCCCGCACCACACGGACCACCGACGTGCGGGATGCTTGACACTGAGATGAGCAACGACCAGGTCCCGGCTGCCGATGCGGCGCACCCGCCGCACGCGCGCCCGCCCCGCGACTCGCCCGCGCGCCCAGCGGTCGCCGCGCAGGCCGCCCCGCAACGTCGCAGCGATCACGCGCCGTGGGTGCGCTGGCTGGCGACGGCGTGGCGGTTGGTGGTCCGGGTCGCGGTCAAGTGCTGGGACAACTCGATCTTCGCCAAGTCCGCGGCCGCGGCGTTCTGGCAGACATTGTCGCTGGCACCGCTGCTGCTCGGCCTGCTCGGCAGCCTCGGCTATGTGGGCGGATTGTTCGGGCCCGACACCGTGCAGATCGTGGAGAGCAAGATCATCGCGTTCAGCCGCGAGTTCTTCAGTCCGTCGGTGGTCTCGGATCTGATCGAACCGACCGTCGACGACGTGCTCGGCCGGGGACGCGGCGCGGTGGTGTCAGTGGGTTTCGTGCTGTCGCTGTGGGCCGGATCCTCGGCGATGGCCACCTTCGTCGACGCCATCGTGGAGGCGCACGGGCAGCAGGACGCCCGTCATCCGATCTGGCAGCGCATTTTCGCGCTGCTGCTGTACGTGCAGTTCCTGGTGGCAGCGGTGCTGATCCTGCCGGTGATCGCGCTGGGGCCGACCCGGATCGGGCGGGTGCTGCCCGAGACGTGGCGCGAGCCGGGATTGCGGCTGATCGACACGTTCTACTACCCGATCGTGGGCGTGCTGCTGATCTTCGGCCTGACCACGCTCTACAAGCTGGCTCTGCACAAATCTCTGCCGTGGCATCGGCTCCTCGGCGGTGCGCTGGTGGCCGGGGTCTTCTTCCTGGCGGCCAGCGACCTGCTGCGCCGGTACCTGTCGTGGATCACCGCCACCGGGGTGAGTTACGGCGCGCTGGCCACCCCGATCGCGTTCCTGCTGTTCACGTACTTCCTCGGCTTCGCGGTAATCCTCGGCGCCGAGTTCAACGCCGCCGTTCAGGAGTTCTGGCCTGCCCGGGCCACCCGGATCGAGCAGGTCAAGGAGTGGATCACCAGCCAGGTGCGCGGTGACGAGGAGGAGGACGACGAGCACGACGAAACCGCCGACGCCTCACCCGAGGCACCGGCGTCACCGGCGTCACCGACCGAGCACTGCGCTCAGTCGCCGTCCTTGCGCAAGCCCTCGTAGACCTTCTTGCAGTCCGGGCACACGGGCGAGCCGGGCTTGGCCGAACGCGTCACCGGGAAAACCTCGCCGCACAGGGCGACGACCATCGTGCCCATCACGGCACTCTCGGCGATCCGGTCCTTCTTCACATAGTGGAAGAATTTGGGGGTGTCGTCGCTGGTCGTCTCGTCGGTCGTGGTTTCCGGGCGTACCAGAGTGTCTGTACTCACGCCATCCATGATGCCGCATCCGGCGCCCGCACCGCTGACCAGCCGCGTGTGCGCTCGACGACGCAGAGTGGAAGACTCGGGGTATGCAGTCCTACGGCGATGTCCCAGGCGCCGACCAACCGAAGCCGGACCCGGAAGTGACCATGCCCACCGAGCCCAAGCCCTCGCGTGGGTTCTTCCGTCCCGCCCCCGCCGAACATGCCGTGCTGATCACCGAGGCCGCGCCCTCGCTCGACGAGCAGCATCGCGCCAGGGTGCGCCGCTACACGTTCATCATGGCCTTCCGAATCCCCTGCCTGATCCTGGCCGCGATCGCCTACAGCGCGTTCGAGAACCCGCTGCTGTCGATCCTGATCATCGCCGCCTCGGTGCCACTGCCGTGGATCGCGGTGCTGATCGCCAACGACCGGCCGCCGCGCACCAAGGACGAACCGAGCCGCTGGGACGGGCGCAACAATCAGATCGCCCTCGAATCCGGGCACCACAAGTCGATCGAATAGCCGGCCGACCCCGCTGGTTCTCCGCTACCCCGCCGTCTTCGGTCTGCGGACCAGCATCGACATGACGGCCGCGATGCCGCAGAGCGCGCCCGCGACATACCAGGCGAGGTCGTAGGAGCCCTGGAGGTCACGGATGAGGCCGGCGCCGGTGGCGGCGATCGCGGCGCCGACCTGGTGGGCGGCGAAGACCCAGCCGAACGCGATCGGGCCGTCGGCGCCGAAGAGCTCACGGCACAGCAGCACCGTCGGCGGGACCGTCGCGATCCAGTCCAGGCCGTAGAACACGATGAATACCCACATGCTCGGCTCGGTGTGCGGGCCGAGCAGCGACGGCAGGATCAGCAGCGACAGCCCGCGCAGCGAGTAGTAGCCGAGCAACAGGTAACGCGGGTCGACGCGGTCGGAGAGCCAGCCCGAGGCGATGGTGCCCGCCACATCGAAGATTCCGATCAGTGCCAGCAGGCCGGCCGCAGTGGTCGGTGGCATGCCGTGGTCGTGGGCGGCGGTGACGAAATGGGTACCGACCAAGCCGTTCGTCGAGGCGCCACAGATCGCGAATCCGCCTGCCAGCAGCCAGAATCCGCGCTTGCGCGCGGCCGAGGCCAACACCGTCAACGCCCGGTTCGCGCCACCGGCGATCGGCACCCGCGCCCCCGCGTCCGAACCGGCGGGCGCCCCATAGGCACGCACGCCGACGTCGCTGGGGTAGTCGCGCACGAACAACCACACCAGCGGCACCACCGACAGCGCCACCGCCGCCACGATCAGCGACGGCAACCGCCAGCCGTGCTCGGTGGCGAGCATCGAAACCAGTGGCAGGAACACCAGCTGCCCTGTCGCGCCCGCGGCGGTGAGCACCCCGGTGACCAGGCCGCGACTCTGGACGAACCAGCGTCCGGTGATGGTGGCGACGAACGGCATGGACATCGACCCGACACCGACGCCGACCAGCAGTCCCCACGTCGCCACCAGCTGCCACGCCTGGGTCATGAACACCGTCAGCCCGCTGCCCGCGGCGATCAGCACCAGCGCCGAACACACCACCCTGCGGATGCCGAATCGGTCCATCAGCGCGGCGGCGAACGGCGAAATCAGGCCGTAGAGCAGCATATTCAGCGAGATGGCGGTGGAGATCGTCGCGTGCGACCAGCCGAACTCGGTGTGCAGCGGGTCGATGAGGACGCTGGGAACCGAGCGGAAGGCGGCCGCGCCGAGCAGGGCCACGAATCCGACGCCCGCCACGATCCAGGCGGGATGGAGTCGACCGCGTTCGTCGGTGCCCGCTGCCGGCGTGTGGGTGAGGTTGTCGGCCGGTTCGTCGCCGGTGGGCGGCAGGGGCGCACGTAGATCGGTCACTTGCCCAGCGTGCCGGATCGGCGAAGGACGGACTAGTGGCCGGTATGACATGTTTCGTCGATATCCTGCCAACGCATACTGGCGAGCGGGCCTTGTCGACGGCCGCACACACTGTGCACCAAGAACTCTCGACTCCCGCACCCTGCACGCAAGGTTCCCTCGACCGCGGCGCTCGCGCAACTGGTCGACAGCGGCCCTCATGCCGCCTACCGTTCGGACAGGACTGCCGACAGTGCGACCGGAACGGGCCGACCGCTCGGCGAGTCCCGCATACCGGAAGGGAGACAGCATGATTCGCTGGACCTGGGCGTTTCTCGATCGACCCGTCGATACGTTCGCCGAGTGTGCGCGGTTCTGGGCGAAGGTCACCGATTCCACGGTGTCGGCGCCGCGTGGCGAGCACGACGAGTTCGTCACGCTGCTGCCCGCCACCGGACCCGCGTGGATCAAGATGCAAGCGGTCGGTGACGACGGGGGCATCCATCTCGACCTCGACGTCGACGACATCGCATCGGCGGTAGCGACCGCGACCGGCCTCGGCGCCCGCGTCACGGCCGAGCAGCCCGACTACACCGTGCTGGAATCGCCTGCCGGACAGACGTTCTGCCTCACCCCGGCCGCCGACCGATCGGGTCTCGGGCCCGCACCGGTCACGGTATCGACCGCACCCGACGGCACAGTGACCCGCCTCGACCAGATCTGTCTCGACCTGTCCCCCACCGACATCGACGCCGATACCGCCTTCTGGCAGGCACTCACCGACTGGACGCACAAGCCCGGCCGCCGCCCGGAGTTCTCCCGCCTCCGCGGCCCCGACCAGCCACTGCACTTTCTGCTCCAACGTCTCGACGACCCCGGCCCCACGGGCGCCCACGCCGACCTGGCCTCGTCGAACATCACCGCCACCGCCGCCTGGCACGAATCCCTCGGTGCCACCCGAATCACCGACGCCGAACACTGGATAGTCCTACGTGACCCAGGAAACGGCCTGTACTGCGTGACATC
This sequence comes from Nocardia sp. NPDC058518, assembly GCF_042719655.1. Taxonomy (NCBI): domain Bacteria; kingdom Bacillati; phylum Actinomycetota; class Actinomycetes; order Mycobacteriales; family Nocardiaceae; genus Nocardia; species Nocardia sp. NPDC058518. The sequence continues at coordinate 8,522 of NZ_JBHXNJ010000025.1, read as the reverse complement.
CAGGGACCCCTACACCGGCTGAGCCACCGCCGACATCGACCCACCGCGAACACAGTCGACGCGCCATCCGGCCCGACGGCTTTCGGTGCGCCGCGTGTTCACAAACCGCCGCAGCCACCCGCGCCGCTCAGGCGGCCAGAGGTCTGCGTACACGGCGACACGCAGCGGTAGCTGGTCGATCTCCGTGCTCACGGTCCTGGCAGAGTGGGCGCGTGCCTACGAACCCGACGATGACCGACTCCCTGCTCACCGCGCTGTGCCCGGACCTGCGCACCGCGCTGATCCGGGTCGGGTACGACGCCGACACCCTCGTCGAGGCGTTGGGGCCCGATGTACATGCGGCACTGAGTCGTTCGGAGCCGGTCCCGGTGCGGCGAGCCGCGCGGGCGGCAGGCGACCTCGGCACACTGGTGCGGTTGCTGCTGCTCGGAGACGTCTTGCCGGAGCGCGACGTCGCGACCGCACTGGCGCCGGTGCGCATCGACGCGGCGGTGGCCGCGGGTCTGCTGACGCGCGACGGTGACCAGGTGCGAGCCACGCTGGATCTGCGGCCCCTCGATGCAGGCGCGGGTACGCGGTGGATCCTGTCCGATCTCGACGATTCGATGCGGCGGCGCACGCTCACCTCCGATCACGTCCTCGGCGTCGGGCACGCGTCACTGTCGCTGCTGCGCGCGACACCGACCGAACCCGTCGGCACCGTCTTGGATCTGGGCACCGGCTGTGGCGTGCAGGCCGTGCACGCGGCCGGTTACGCGGGCCGGGTCACCGCGACCGACGTCAATGCGCGGGCCCTGTGGCTGGCGCAGGCCACGGCGGCGCTCAACGAACTCGAGATCGAGCTGCTCGAGGGGTCCTGGTTCGAACCGGTGGCCGGGCGGCGCTTCGATCAGGTCGTGGCCAATCCGCCGTTCGTGGTCGGTCCGGCACGCATCGAGCACACCTATCGCGACTCCGGGCTCGCTCTGGACGGCGCCAGCGAACTGGTCATCGGGCAGGCGCCCGCGCTGCTGGCACCCGGCGGCACGGCCGCGATGCTCGCCGCCTGGGTGCACGTGGACGGCGAGGACTGGCGGCAACGGGTGTCGAGCTGGTTGCCCGCCCACGGTGTCGACGCGTGGGTCGTGCAGCGCGACGTCGCCGATCCGGCCCTCTACGTCGGCACCTGGCTGCGCGACGCGGGCCTCGACCCCCGCGACCCGGCCGCCCAGGAACAGGCGGCGCGGTGGCTCGATGCCTTCGATGCCGCCGACGTCGAAGGAATCGGGTTCGGCTTCGTCTATCTGCGCGCGATCGACGGGCCGACCGAACTCCTCGCCGAGGACCTCACCCACGGTTTCGACGACCCGCTCGGCACCGAGGTGGCCGGGTATTTCGCGCGGTCCGCGTGGCTGCGCGCGGTGGCAGGCGACGAAAAACTCGCGTGGACATCCCGATTCGCGCCGAGCCCGGCGACCGCGCTCGAACGGGTGTACCTGCCCGGCGAGTTCGGCTGGACCGAGCAGGTGTCCCGGCTGCATCGCGGCGACGGACCACGCTGGCAGCACGAGGTGGACGAGTCGACGGTCGCCCTGGTCGCGGGAATGCGGCCCGACGGACTGCCGTTGTACGAACTGATCGAACTACTCGCCCTCGCCGACGGAGCCGAGCAGGTCACGCCGGAATTCGCCGCCCAGGCACTCGGCGTCGTCGCCGGACTCGTCCGCCACGGATTGGTCCGGCCCGTCTGAACCGGCCCGCGGTGGCAGCGAGTGGCGACCACGGCGCTCTTCTCAGGAACTTCTCAGCCGTTGGGGTGGGAACCAGCAGCTCAGAGCGGTTTATCGACCGCGGGAACGGGAACTTTCTCTAAGTCGGGTCCGTTGAACGGAATGAGACACCACCGACAGGAGGCAAGTCATGACAAGCCCCGCCACCACTCGTTTGCGCCCCAGCGAGGCCGATATCGACGCCCAGAGCCCCGCAGCCGATCTGGTACGCGTGTACCTCAACGGAATCGGACGCACGGCACTGCTCACGGCGGCCGACGAGGTCGAGCTGGCCAAGCGCATCGAGGCGGGCCTGTATGCCCAGAACCTGCTATCGACCGGTAAGCGGTTGACGGCGGCTCGCAAGCGTGATCTGGCGATCCTGGTCCGCGAGGGCTCCGCCGCCCGCTCGCACCTGCTCGAGGCCAACCTGCGTCTGGTCGTATCCCTGGCCAAGCGCTACACCGGCCGCGGCATGCCGCTGCTGGACCTCATCCAGGAGGGCAACCTCGGACTGATCCGCGCGATGGAGAAGTTCGACTACGCCAAGGGCTTCAAGTTCTCCACCTATGCCACCTGGTGGATCCGGCAGGCCATCACCCGCGGCATGGCCGATCAGAGCCGCACCATCCGGCTGCCAGTGCACCTGGTCGAACAGGTGAACAAGCTCGCCAGGATCAAGCGTGAACTGCATCAGCAGCTGGGCCGCGAGGCCACCGACGCCGAACTCGCCAACGAGTCGGGCATCCCGGTGGAGAAGATCGCCGACCTGCTCGACCACAGCCGCGACCCGGTGAGCCTGGACATGCCCGTCGGCAACGACGAGGAAGCCCCGCTCGGCGACTTCATCGAGGACTCCGAGGCCACCTCCGCCGAGAGCGCGGTCATCGCGGGCCTGCTGCACCACGACGTGCGCAGCGTCCTCGCCACCCTCGACGAGCGCGAACAGCAGGTCATCCGCCTGCGCTTCGGTCTCGACGACGGCCAGCCGCGCACCCTGGACCAGATCGGCAAGCTGTTCGGCCTGTCCCGTGAGCGGGTCCGCCAGATCGAGCGTGAGGTCATGTCCAAGCTGCGCAAGGGCGACCGCGCCGACCGCTTGCGCGCCTACGCCAGCTGATCCCAAATCTCGACGGCCCCCCGGGGTCGTCTGCCGAAACGCCGACCGGCGACCGCGAACCCCTCCCCTCCGGGTCGCGAGCCGGTCGGCGTTGTTCGTTCACCCGCACCTCAGGCCAATCGGCGGGGGCCGGTGTCGAAGCGGCTGGGTTCGGGGCCGATGCGGGCGCGGGCGTAGATGATCTCCGCCGATGCCGGGGCGGCCAGCACGGGGTCACAGGAGAGTTCGCGCATCTGGGGGATGTCGTCGAACAGGGCCGAAATGCGTTGGGCCAGTTCGGCGAGGGCTGCCTTGTCGACGCCCGCTCTGCCCGGTCCGTCCGACAGCAGCGGTGCCGCGCGTGGTGCGTCGATGAGTGCGGTCGCTTCGTCCTGGGTCAGCGGTAGAGCGCGGTAGGCACGGTCGCCGAGCAGGTCGATGATCATGCCGGAAAGGCCGAATTGGATGACCGACCCGAACGAGGGGTCATCGGTGACGCGCAGCACGCAGCCGACCCCCTTGGTCGCCATCCTCTGCACGTGCAGAAGTGGATCGCCGCAGATCTCCACCAGGTCGGTGTAGGCCTGACGGACCGCGTCCGGTCCCCACAGGTCCAAGCGCACCCCGATCAGATCCGGTCGGCGCCGCCACAGCTCCCCGGTCGCCTTGGCCGCGACCGGATAGCCCAGTTCCTCGGCCGCGGCGACCGCCTGTTCGGCATCACGCACCGCCCGGAACTCGACCACGTCGATCCCGTAGCACCCGAGCAGCAGCACCGCCTCCTCATCGGTGAGCCACCGGCCGCCCGATTCCGCCAACCAGCCCTCCACCAGGGCCGCCGCGGCCGCGGTGTCGATCCCGGGCGGGCGTACCACCGGCGAGATCGGTCGGTCCCGCCAGCGCGCGTACCGGTCGACCCTGGCCAGCGCACGCGCGGCCCGCTCCGGGTCCGGATAGGACGGGATGGATCCGCGCGCGGGTGCGCCCGCGGTGGTACGCACCGCCAGCTGTCGCGGAATGCCCGATTCGGCGACGAACGTGGTGAGCACCGGCTTGCCCGGCGCCGCCGCTGCGGCCGCCCGCAAGGCATCCCCGAAGCCCTCCATCGGCACCGGAACCGGCGGCGCGACCACGACGATCACCGCGTCGACCTCCTCGCTGCGTAGCGCAGCGAGGACCGCTTCCCTGAAGTCGGCCGGCGTGGCATCCGGTCCGAGGTCCACCGGCCCGTCCACGCCCACACCGACGACGCCCCGCTCGATGGGCCCGGCAATGTCGGCATCGTGCTCGCGAGGTTCGACGCTGTCCGCACCACGGCCCACGCGCCGAGAACTTCGCACGCCCCAGCCGGTCCAGCCGACACGATCCGCACCCTGCTCCGCACGATCGGAATCCCGTGCGGTCCGCCGCACACGATCTGCTCCCCGCCCGGCGCCTCCACGATCTGCGCCCCGGCCGACTCGCCCTGCTCGGTCCGCATCTCGCTCGGCCGCTGCTGCCGAATCCCGGTCGATCCGCAGAGTTCTGTCCGCACCTCGCTCGGCCGAGACCGCACGACCCGAATCCCGCTCGGTCGGCTGGGCGCTGTCCGCGACCCGCCCCTCGGACCGAGCGCTCTGCACGCCGGTCGGGCGGGCGCCGTGTACGCCGTGTTCGGTCGGGCGGGCGCCGGGACCCCGGTCGACAGCCGTCACGGGCCGGTACACGTGCAGACCTTCGCCGCGGGCGGCGTCGATAGCCAGCCAGTTCAGCGCGGCGCTGTTGCCGACCACGGCGACCCGGGGGCCCTTCGGAAGCGGCTGACAGGCCAGCAGGGCGGCGCAGTCGAACAGTTCGGAGATGGAGTCGACCTGGATGATTCCGGCCTGGCCGAAGAGGTCACGGACCACCGTGCGGTCCATGTCCGCACCTGCCGCGAGGCGCCCACTGCTCACCGCGACGATCGGTTTGCCGCGTGCCACCCGGCGCGCCAGCCGGGAGAACTTGCGCGGATTACCGAAGCTCTCCAGGTACAGCAGGATCACCTCGGTGTCGGCGGCGGTGTCCCAGTACTGGAGCAGATCGTTGCCAGAGACATCGGCTCGATTGCCTGCCGAGACGAACGTCGACAGACCGAGGTTGCGGGCCGCGGCCTCGCCGAGAATCGCCGCTCCGAGCGGGCCGGACTGGCAGAAGAAGCCGATCCGCCCGCGCTCGGGGAGGACGGGGGCCAGAGTGGCGTTCAGGCCCACCGCGGGGTCGGTATTGGCGATGCCGAGCGCGCTGGGCCCGACCACCCGCATGCCGTGTCCACGTGCCGCGGCGACCAGGTCGTGCTCGGCGGCCAACCCGGCCGCCCCGGTCTCGCCGAAGCCCGCGGTCAGCACGACCAGGCCCTTGACTCCCTTGGCCATGCAATCGTCGAGAACCGCCCCGATCGCGGCAGGCGGCACCGCCACCACCGCCAGGTCCACCTCGTCGGGGATCTCGCGCACCGTGGCGTAAGCGCGCACGCCGCGCACCGAACGCCGGTGCAGATTCACCGGGAACACCGGCCCGCTGAAACCGCCGGCGAGCAGATTCGCGAGCACGGCACCGCCGACCCGGGTCTGCTCCGGTGACGCGCCGATCACCGCCACCGAACCGGGTGCGAGCAGATTTCCGACGCTGCGCGCCTCCGAGGCCGCCTCCCGCGAATCCCGCACGGTGCGCAGCGCTTCGGTGGGGTCGATGGCGAATTCGAGGTGCACTTCGGAACCGTCGCGACTGCGCTGCAGTTGGTAGCCCGCCTCACGGAAGACCGTGATCATGGCCTCGTTCTCGGCCAGTACCTCGGCGACGAACGCGACCACTTCGTTCTCGGCGGCGGCACCGGCCAGATGCTCGAGCAGCACCGAACCGAGCCCGCGGCCCTGGTGCTCGTCGGCGATCACGAAGGCCACCTCGGCCGCGCGTGGGCCCGGCCGGGCGAGCAGCTCGTAGCGGGCAACGCCGATGATGGACGTGCCGAGTACCGCGACGAGACCGACCCGATCGCGGTAGTCGACGTGGGTGGTGCGGTACATGTCCTTCGGCGAGATCTGTGGGTACGGACCGAAATAGCGCAGATACCGGGTTCGATCGGACAGACCCGTGTGAAAGGCGGCGAGCGCGTCGGCATCGGCGGGCAGGATCGGGCGTAGCTGGACCACACCGCCGTCGGCGGCGAGTACATCGCCGTACCAGTGTTGCGGTGGCGCAGGCGGATTCGCGGGCGTGTCGGCGGTATCGGGCAGCAGTGGCTCAGTCACGGGGGTCCTCCGGGTCGAGCCCGAGCAGACCGAAACTCGCCCGCCGGGTGGCCGTGATAGCGGTATCGACCGCTCGCTGGGCGCGGATCTGGCCCGCGTCGCCGATCTCGGGTGTGCCGCCGGGGCCGTCCCAGGCCCGGTAGGCGGTGTCGCCGCCGTCGCTCATGGTCGTCGGTGGTTGCACGCGCGGCGCGGATGCTCGCACTTGTTCGATCCAGTCGGCGGGCACCGGCGTTTCGGGGGCCAGCGGCCGGTCGAGTGCCGCGGCGAGCAGGTGGGTCCAGGCACGCGGCACCACCCGCACCACACCGTATCCGCCGCCCCCGATGGCCAGCCAGCGCCCTTCGGCGTATTCGTCGGCCAGGTCCCGCATCGCGAGAAACGCCGCGCGCTGACCGTCGACGGTGAGTTCCAGATCAGCGAGTGGATCCTCGCGGTGGGTGTCGACACCGCACTGGCTGATGATGATCTGCGGCCGGAAGGCGGCCACCGCGCCGGGTACCACCGCGTGAAATCCCCTCAGCCACTGCGCGTCCCGCGTGCCGGGCAGCAGCGGCAGGTTGATCGAGGTGCCTTCGGCCGCCCCGACACCGGTCTCCTCGGGCCAGCCGGTATTGGGCCACAGCGTGGCCGGATGCTGGTGCAGCGAGACCGTGAGCACGCGCGGATCGGCATAGAACGCCCGCTGCACACCGTCGCCGTGGTGGACATCGACATCGAGGTAGGCGATGCGGTCGAAGCCGTGGTCGAGCAGCCACGAGATGGCGATCGCGGCATCGTTGTAGACGCAGAACCCCGCCGCCGAATCCGGCATGGCGTGGTGCATTCCGCCGCCGATGCTCACCGCGCGCCGAGTCCGGCCCGCCGCGATCTCGCGGGCGGCGGCGAGCGTGCCGCCGACGATCACCGACGCCGCCTCGTGCATGTGGGGGAACACCGGATTGTCGGCGGTTCCGAGCCCGTAGGCGGCGTCCTCGGGCGTCGGCGGTCCCTGCCCGGCCCGGCGCACCGCCTCGATGTAGGAGCTGCTGTGGACCCGCATCAGGTCGGATCGGGTGGCCGCGTCGGGTGCCAGCGGCTCGACACCATCGAGAAGACCTAGGCTTTGGGCCAGCGACATAGTGTATTGCAGGCGCGCCGGCTTCATCGGGTGCTCCGGACTCCAGGTGTAACCGAGGAATCGCTCGGTCCATACGACGGTCCCTGCGTGTTCGCTGCGCGGCGACGTGACCATGCTCGCCACGCTAGCCGGAAGCAGCGGCCCCCGTGCAGCGTTGACATGCAGTAGAAATAGGGCCGCTGGTCCGACGGGCGGGCCGGGGTTCGCGCGTGGGTAGAATTCGTGCTGACGAAGGGGTATCAGGTGAAGGATCTGGTCGACACCACGGAGATGTATCTCCGTACCATCTACGACCTCGAGGAAGAGGGCGTGGTGCCCTTGCGGGCGCGTATCGCCGAACGCCTCGAGCAGAGTGGTCCGACGGTGAGCCAGACGGTCGCGCGGATGGAGCGCGACGGCCTGCTGCTCGTCGCCGGCGACCGCCATCTCGAACTCACCGACAAGGGCCGGTCCATGGCCGTGTCGGTGATGCGCAAGCACCGGCTGGCCGAGCGGTTGCTGGTCGACATCATCGGATTGGACTGGGAGAACGTGCACGCCGAGGCGTGTCGCTGGGAGCACGTGATGAGCGAGGAGGTGGAGCGGCGCCTGATCGAGGTGCTCAACCACCCGACCACCTCGCCCTACGGCAACCCGATTCCCGGCCTGGACGAACTCGGCCTCAGCGACGCTCCCGCCCCCGAGGAGAAGCTGGTCCGGCTTTCCGATCTGCCCAACGGCGCGCTGCACGCGGTGGTCGTGCGCAGGCTGGCCGAGCACATCCAGACCGACCCCGAGGTCATCGGGCGGTTGCGTGAGGCGGGCGTGGTGCCCGACGCACGCGTTACCGTGGAGACCAAACCGGGTGCGGTATTGATCACGGTGCCGGGTCACAACGGTTTCGAACTGTCCGAAGAGATGGCGCATGCCGTCCAGGTGAGGCTGGTCTGATTCGTGAAACTCCTTGTCACCGGCGGCGCCGGCTATGTGGGTGGCGGCTGCGCCGCAGTGCTGCTCGAAGAGGGCCACGAGGTCGTCGTCGTCGACGACCTCTCGACCGGTAACGCCGACGGCGTCCCGGCCGGTGCCCGATTCGTCGACGGCGATATCGCCGTGGGCCCCCCCCCACAGGTGCGGGGCCCAAACAAAGTCAGCGGGCGAGAAATAAGCGCCCCCGCGCCGGGGGGGGGGTGGGGGGGGGACCCCCCGCGCTCCGCGGGCCCCGTGGGGGGGGGGGGGGGGCGCGGGGGGTCGGGGGTGTGGGTGGGGGGGCGCCCCACGGTGCGGGCAAGACCACCACCCTGCGC
>NZ_JBHXNJ010000024.1:45439-104621 GCF_042719655.1 Nocardia sp. NPDC058518 | reverse complement strand
CCCTAAAAAAAAATCTCCAACGCCCTCTTATATCGCTCCACATGGTAGACCCTAATACCAACCAACGGGGCCGCCCCCCCCCCCCGGGGCCCGGGGGGTCAGCTGGACACCTCCGAAGCCGCCGAAGCGGGGGCGTCTGGGGTCGTTTGTGGGCGTGGCAGGGTGAAGGTGGCCAGGACCGAGGCGATGGCGACGGCGAAGCACGCCGCTGTGTACCAGAGGTTTCCGATGGGGTCGCCGTTGCTCGTCCGGCCATCGACGGCGTCGAAGAAGTCGGGTAGTGACGCGATCCAGAGGAAGGCGAAGACGACGAGGTAGAGGGCGCTGAATCGTTGCACGAACGGGTCTGTGTACTGCGGAGCTGCCGCCTCGCCTCGGCGGAGCTGGGACCATTGGCGAACCATCACGACCCCGGCGACCACCGCGAGGACGGCCAGTTCCAGTGCGTAGACGACGCCGCGGACGGTGGTGTTGCTCATGCCGATGACGGTCGCGGGGAGCGGGAGCACGAAGGTGCCGACCGAGGCGAGCAGGCCGATCACGACTGTGCGCCAGGTCAATTCGATACCGGAGAAGTGTCTGCCTTCATCGACATGGCGCCCGACGAAGTACTGCACGCAGAAGGCCAGCGACATCGGCCACAGTGCCGCGAAGACGACGACGCTGCCCATCGGGACCGAATCGAACATCGGCTGGTTGATCGGGTTGTCCACCGACCATTCCCACCAGCGCAGCTGCGGTCCGAGATGGTCGAAGATCTCGTAGAAGGCGTGGTGCACGAAGCCCACGCAGGTGGCGCCGATCAACACGCCGTATCGCCGGAAGATGCCGAGCATCCGGACGATGCCGAACGCCATCGTCGCCATCAGCGGATAGATCGCGATGATGTAGATGGGCAGTCGGCCCCAGAGGAAGTCGACGGTGAACACATTGTGCGCGAACATCGTGTCGACGTGTTCTTCGATGCCGAACGCGGCCGGGAAGTACAGCGGCGGTTCGATGACGAACAGGTAGGCGGTGGCGCCGAACCACAGCACCAGGTTGGTGGGGTCGCCGTGGCGGCGCAGGCGCACGATCGCGTACCAGAGCGCGAGAATCGCGCCGACGACGATGGTGAGTTCGAGAACCGGCAGGGTCCAGTTCTCCAGCGCGAACGGGCTGCGGAACTCGACGAGTCCGCCCGCTTCCTCGCAGGAGAAGCCGAGTTCGGTGGCGAGCTCGGCGAAAGTGGTTGAGCAGTGGTCGGCCATCGGGGTTACCTTCTACGAGCTGACGGAATCGGCGGTGTACCAGCGGGTTACGTCGTAGCCCTCGTCGTAGCGGCGGAACCATTCGTCGGCGAGCGTGGGCAGTTTCTCGTGCTCCGGATTGTGCCGCGGCATCTGACTGCGAATGATGCCGCCAAGGGCGACGAGCTGTTCGCGCAGCCCGAGATCGTCGAACGCGCGCGGCATCGTCCCGTTGTCGGCGGGCTGCAGGAACGGCAGCCACCGGCGCAGCGTCTGGCCCCTGCGGTAGTTGGCGAACATCGACAGCGCGTCGACCTGCCGATCCTCCAGCGGCACATGCTCGTTGAAGCCCTCGCACGCCACCCGGATCACCTGCAGCACGTGCCGGAAGATCGACGCCGCCACCCGCATCCGGTACAGCTCACTGTCGACCACCGAGTTGAAGATGATCAGCGCGGAGCTGCGATGCTCGACTTCCTCGACGAAATGCCAGATGAACAGGGAGGCGACGCGGTCGTCGCCGGGGGCGAACAGATTCTTGTCGTTGTCGAGCATCAGCTTGAACACCGGCGTGAAGGTTGCCTCGAGGTCGGCGGTGTAGGCGAGGCGGTACTTCACCGGGGTCTCGGCGGTGAGCTTGTCGAACTCGCCGATCACCGCGTCCAGGGTCTGCTGCAGCCCCGGGTAGCGGCGGATCAGCGCCTTCACATGCTGGCGGTGGGCGGTGGAATGCTGGCCCTCCTGACGCATGAACGCGTCGGCCTCCGAGGCCACCTCGGGGTCGGTGATCTGCGGTTTCGCCTGCGTGATCAGCTGCACGATCATCTTCTCGAAGCCGATCGCCAGGAAAGAGACGGCATTGGCCATCGACGAGAACGCCGGGTTCTGTGGGTTCCACAGAAACGGCACGTCGTAGTCGGAGAACGCGAAATCCATTTTGCGGACGTGAAGTTCGGTCACGGTGGGGCTACCTCGTTGTCGGCCACTCGGTTGATGAAGCAATCATACGAAGAGGCGGTCGAGTGTATGATCACTTTCGCGGAATTCGCCCTGACCTGGGGTTGTGCTACCGTCCACCCGGTGGCGCGTAGACGTGGGTGGGGCGGTAGTCCGCCGGGGGATGATGCGGAGGCGACCCGCCGGATCGTCGCTGCCGCAGTCGAACTCATCGGCCGGACCGGTGCGGAGATCAGCATCGCCGACGTGGCGGAATCGCTCGGCGTCATCCGCCAGACGGTCTACCGGTATTTCCCCAGCGCCGACGCGCTCATGACCGCCGCGGCCATCGCCTCGGTCGACGAATTCCTCGACCGCCTCACCCGCCAGGTCAGTGGCCTCGGTGACCCCGTCGAGGCGATGACCGAGGCCGTCGTCTTCACCCTCACCGATGTCCGTCGCACCCCCCATCTGGGCATTCTGCTGTCGAGTTCGTATTCCACCGCCCACGCCGACAGCCTCACCTCCGACGAGGCCCAAGCCTTCGGCATGACCATGATCCGTCGCTTCGATGTCGACTGGGCTGCCTACGGCTACGACGAGCCCGCCCTACGTGAACTCGTCGAATACTGCCTGCGCACGATGCAGTCGTTCTTCCTGTCGCCGGGCAACCCGGCACGCTCCGACGACGAACTGCGCCGCTACCTGCGCCGGTGGATGGGATCCGCGATCGGCGCGCAGCAGGGGAGTTGAACGCCGAGCGTGCCCGCCCGGAAATACCGGACGGGCACCCGCGGGATCGTTCAGCTCGCCGCGGCGATCCTGCGCGGCTCGATCGCGGCGGCGAGTAGATAGCTGCCGCCACCGGCCAGCGCCAGCGCCCAGTACAGATACGCGCCGTCGAGAAACAGTGCGGCCGTGGAACTTACGGCAAGCCATGCGCCGAGGGTGTACTGCAGAACGTCGCGGTAGGCGGCACCGCCCGCCAGGTAGAGCAGTCCGACGATCAGCCCGGACCCGGTCGGCCACAGTGTCGCGGCGGTTTCCGGACTCAGCGTCGAACCGAGCGCGGTGATCAGGAAGAACAGTGCCGCGAAACCGATCAGCCACGAGGCGCCGAGCAGATTACCCAGGACCGCTTCGTGTCCCGTCGCGCCCCGCTGAGCTCTGATGGAGACGACGGTTGTCACGATCATGGCCGCTAGCAGACCGATGCCGAGGAGTGCGCCCGGCACGAAACCTGGCAGGTCGAGTAGTGGGTTCGGGCCGTGGCTGAGGGCGAAGGCGCCATGGCCGACGAGCCAGGCGAGCCCGAAGCTCAGATAGATCGGCCGATTGTCGAGGACGGTGCGAACGGGCTGGGAAACGTACATGATCGATCTCCAGTATGTGAGCGGGTCAGGCGCTGACGAGGACGACTTTGCCGGTGACGGTGCCGGATTCGGCGAGCTCCATCGCCCGGGCGGCATCGGTGAGGGGGATACGGGCCGCGACCTGGGCGGTTACGGTGCCCGCGGTGGCGAGCGCGAAGACCTGGGCGAGATCCTCGGCGATACGAGCGCGGAAGCGGGTGAGGTTGCGCTTGCCCGCCCACAGGTTGTAGAAGTGCGCACTTCGCTTGTTGGGCAGCGTGTTCCACCACAGCAGGCGGGCGAGCAGTTTCAGGACGGGCAGCCGGGAGTCGCCCTCGTCGTTCTTGGTGGCCGCCGTTCCGTAGGAAACGAGCGTGCCGCCGTCGGCGAGCAGGCCGAACGAGTCGGCGATGCCGGGCCCGCCGACGTGGTCGAACACGGCGTCGACACCGTGCGGCGCGATCGCCCGAACCTGTTGGGGCACATCGCCGCGATAGTCGATCCAGGTGGCGCCAAGTGCGGCGACCGCGTCGGCATGGCGAGCGGACGCGGTGCCGATCACGTGAATGCCTGCGGCACGGGACAATTGGACCAATGTCGACCCGACACCGCCGTTGGCGCCGTGGACGAGGATTGTCGCGCCCGGCCGGACGCCGGCGACCCGATGCAGCATCTGCCACGCGGTAATGCCGTTCACGACAAAGGTTTCCGCCTCGGCGGCCGTCACGGAGTCCGGCACCGGGATGAGGTCGGCGGCGTCGAGGTCGACGTGGCTGCTCCAGCCGCCGGTCTTGGTCAACGCGGCGACCCGCTGCCCGATCAGCGTCGCGTCGTCGGCCGCGATCACCGTGCCGACCAGGTCGTAGCCGGGCACGAAGGGGAACGGCGGCTGGTCGTAGTACTTGCCGCGGCGCATCTGCTGCTCGGCGAAGGACACCCCGGAGGCATCGACGCGGACCAGCGCGCGGCCGGGGCCCGGTGCGGGCAGTTCGCGTTGGGTGACGAGCAGGCCGCTGGGGTCCACTCGCCCGGGCAGGACGATTTCGGTGGCTGTGGTGGTGTTCATCAGGGTGCCTTCCATGGTGTGTGACTGGTCAATCACTCTTGGTGGAAAAGAAAGCTCCAACCTGACAAGGCTGGAGCGAGAGGGTCAGTGGGCCTTCGGGTGGCGCATTCCGGTGGTCAGGGCGGTGGCCCAGGCGCTGTCGTTGCCGTCGAGCCCGAGGGTGGTGACGAGGTGGCAGAGTTGGCCGTAGGCGATGAAGTATTGGATCTGCTCGGGGGTGCCACCGGAGCGGCGCTGCGCGAACGTGGTGACCTTGGCCAGGCCGCGGCGCAGCGCGTCGGCGATTTCCGGGATGTCGGTGGCGGACTGGGCGTGCACCTGCAGCATCAGCAGACTCTTGTCGGCGATGAGTTCGGCGTAGGCGCCGCCAATGTCGTGCAGGATTCCGGCCGGATCCTCGGCGGTGGAATTGGCCGCGCCCGTCGACATCGCGCGTTCGACGAGTTCGAAGCAGTGATCGAGCGCGGCCACGAACAGGGCGACCTTGCCGGGGAAGAGTTTGAAGACGTAGGCGGGGGAGATGTCGGCGCGCGCGGCGACCGTGTTGATCGGGGTGCCGTGGTAGCCGGTCTTGGCGAACTCGATGATCGCGGCGTCGACAACTGCGTCCCGCCGGACGTCCGAGGTGGAGAGGGTGGCACCGCGCTTGCTCATGTGAGTGACTGTACACTCACTCTTTGCGGAGCGTCAACACCCGACAGGAGATCAGCGGAGATCGGCGAGGGCAGTGTCCACGTCCGGGCCGCTGAGGCTGTGCCTATTACTACGCATGACCAGGCGCAATGGGCGCGGGCAGTCCTGGGTGGCGGAGAAGCGATCGGTCGCCACGATGCGCGCCGGTGCGCCGAGGTGGTCGCGGACACGGGTCATGAGTTGGTAGCGGCTCAGTGTTTCCGCGCCCGCGATGTGCACGACGCCCGATTCGTCGGCGAGCTGCTCGAGCGCGGGTGCCAGGCTCGGCAGATACAGCGGATTGCAGACGATATCGGTGCGTGCCTGGATCTCGGGTGCGGCGAAGCGGGCCAGGAATTTGTTCGACAGTGGGCTGCGGCCATAGACGAGCGGGAGGCGGACAACCAGGTGGCGGCCGTGTTCGAGGACCAGATCCTCGGCAGCGACCTTGGTTTCGCCGTAGACGTTGATCGGTGCGCGCGTTGCGCTTTCGTCGTAGTTCTCGGCCGTGCCGTCGAAGACATTGTCGGTCGACAGGTAGACGAGTTTCGCGCCCGTAGCGCCGACGGCATCGAGCAGCGGCACCATCGGCGCGACGTTCGCCGCGTAGGCCGCGGCGGGATCACGTTGCGCGGCACCGAGATCCACGACACCGGCGGTATGGACCACCATGTCGAACCCCCGCCCGACGAGTGCCCGCACCGCGCCGGTGTCGGCGAGATCCACCGGGGCGAGTCCGTGCCCGCCCCGGCTGGTCCCGACGACCTCATGATTCTCGGCGAACTGCGCGTGCAGTGCGCTGCCGACGAAACCGGAGGCGCCGAGGATCAGGATCCGCATCGTGTCAGCGCGCCTGCCACTTCGGCTTGCGCTTCTGCGCGAAAGCGATGGCGCCTTCCCGCATGTCCTCGGTCATGGCGACGGCCATGATCTCGCGGTTGGTCTGGTCCCAGGCGTCGTCGTCGGCGAGCTTGCCGTCGATCATGCCCAGCGCCACCCGCTTGCTCGCCTGCACCGCCAGCGGCGCGTTCTCGGCGATCCGGCCTGCCAGTGCCAGTGCGGCGTCGAGGACCTCGGCGGCGGGGACTACACGGTTGATCAAGCCCAGTTCCAGCGCACGTGCCGCGGTGATCGGCTCACCGGTGAGGATCATCTCCATCGCGACCTTGCGTGGCAGCTGCTCGGGCAGGCGGAACGCGCCACCGGCCGCGGCGAACAGGCCGCGGGCCACCTCGGGCAGCCCGAAGGTGGCCGTCTCGGCGGCGACGGCGAGATCGCTGGCCAGGACGAGTTCGGTGCCACCGCCGAGCGCGAAACCGTTCACCGCCGCGATGGTCGGCTTGCTGATCGGGTGCCGGACATACCCGGCCAGGTTCCAATCCTCATGTCCCGGGGCGAGAATCGACTCACCGCGACTCAGCGCCTTCAGATCCGCGCCCGCGCAGAACGCCCGCTCGCCTGCTCCGGTGAGAACCACCGCGCGGATCTGCGGGTCGGCCTCGGCTCGCTCGAGCGCCTCGCCGACCCCCGTGCTCACTTCGGCGTTGACCGAGTTCATGGCCTCGGGCCGATTCAGCACGATCACGAGCACATGCTCGCGTTGCTCGACGAGAACTGCGCTCACGAGTGACTCCTTCTGTTGTGTCTGCCCGCATGACAAACCTCTTCGATCTGTATCACGCCGGACGATCTCGAATACCCGAATCGGGCATTCGTGTCCGTCACCGGCGCGCGCACGCCACTCGTCGTAGGCTGCCAGAACACTCGCGAAAAAAAATTTCGGCCGGGTGTCGATCCGCAGCGGTGCCCGTTCGACCTAGGGATGAAGGCAGGGCCCGGCAGGCGGGTCCACACCGATCCGAGGAGAAGAAACCATGAAGTACATGCTGATCATGCGCGCCACCGACGAAGCCTGGGCCGCGGCGGCCGACATCGACTTCAACGAGATGCTCGAGACCATGGGCAAGTTCAACGACGAGTTGATCAGCGCCGGGGTGCTGGTCGCCGCCGAGGGGCTCGACGACGCGGCCCAGAGCGTCGTCGTCGACTACTCGTCGGAGACTCCGGTCGTCACCGACGGGCCCTACGGGGAGACGAAGGAACTGTTCGGCGGGTTCTACATTCTCAACGTGGCCTCCAAGGAGGAGGCGATCGAGTGGGCCAAGCGCATGCCGGTCGTCGTGCCGGGCACCAAGACCGAGATCCGACGAGTCCCGAGCATCGATGAATTCCCGCAGGACAATGTCTGGGTCGTGAAGGAGCGCGCGTGGCGTGAGGCCACCGGCCAGATCTGAATCACGATGAGCGACCACACCGGCCGGGAGGCCGTCGCCGCCGTCTGGCGGATCGAATCGGCCCGCATCGTCGGCGCGCTCGCGCGCTACACCCGCGACTTCGCGATGGCCGAGGACCTCGCCCAGGAGGCCCTGGCCGAGGCGCTGGTGACGTGGCCGCGCGAAGGCGTGCCACGTCAGCCGGCCGGGTGGTTGCTCACCGTCGGCAGACGCCGGGCGATCGACGCGTTCCGGCGCCGCGCCGCCCTCGATGACCGCTACACCGCCCTCGCCGCCGACCTCGGCGAGGGCGATGCGCTCACCGGCGGCGACCCCGTGCGGGCGGCGCAGGACGTGCTGTGGGATCCCGATCAGATCGACGACGACGTGCTGGCGCTGATGTTCATCTCGTGCCACCCGGTGCTCTCGCGGGAGGCGCGGTTGGCCCTGACGCTGCGCGTCGTCGGCGGTCTGACCAGCGACGAGATCGCCAAGGCGTGCCTGGTGCCCACCGCAACCGTGCAGGCCAGGATCACCAGGGCGAAGAAGACGCTCGGCGCGGCCGAGGTCGCCTTCGAGGTGCCGCCCGCCGCCGAGCGCCGGGCCAGACTCGGTTCGGTGCTCGGCGTCATCTACCTGATCTTCACCGAGGGATCGTCGGCCAGCACCGGCGACGACCTCATCCGCTTCGATCTCGCGGGGGAAGCGCAGCGGCTGGCCCGCGTGCTGTCACGGCTGATGCCCGCCGAACCCGAGGTCTACGGCCTGCTCGCGCTGCTGGAACTGACCGCCGCGCGGTTTCCCGCCCGCACCGGTCCCGACGGTGCGCCGGTATTGCTCGAACAGCAGGATCGCCGCCGCTGGGACCGTTCGGCGATCCGGCGCGGCCGTGCCGCTCTGGTGAAAGCCGGTGAGGTCGGGCGTGGACTCGGCGCCTACGGTCTGCAGGCCGCGATCGCCGAATGTCATGCGGTGGCACCCTCGGTGGAGCGGACCGATTGGGAACGGGTGGTGGTGCTGTACGAGGCGCTGGGCAGGCTCGCGCCCTCGCCGGTGGTCGACCTCAACCGTGCGGTGGCGGTGTCGATGGCCGACGGGCCCGCCGCGGCCCTGCCGATCGTCGACGAGATCGCCGCATCCGGCGCCCTGTCCGCCTCGCACCTGCTGCCCAGCGTGCGCGGCGAATTGCTGACCCGGCTCGGCCGCACCACCGAAGCTCGCGCGGAGCTCACCGACGCCATCCGGCGGTGCGGCAACGAACGCGAAAAGGCCGTCCTCGCAAACAAACTCGCCGCCCTCGCCTGACCTGGATTCCGTTCGGTCGACAGCGGGGCGAATGCGCGGACGAATGTTCATATTCGCAGGTCAGCGGCCATAAACGCGGGTCTTCGCGCGCTCGTAACGTTTGCTCGTAAAGAGGCCGGGTATTCGTGAAAGGCGACGACGAGAGGGTGTTGTGGATGGCAAGGGAATCGAAATCGGTGCTGCACCGGGCTATCGGTGCGTCGGCGATCGGTAATGCGGTCGAATGGTTCGACTACGGTGTCTATGCCTATCTGGCGACATATATCGCGAAGTCGTTGTTCCCCGGTGACGGCGAGTCCGGGATGGTCTACACGCTCCTGGGTTTCGCCGTATCGTTCCTGATCCGGCCGGTGGGCGGGATGATCTGGGGTCCGCTCGGCGACCGCATCGGGCGAAAGCGGGTGCTGGCCACCACGATTATTCTGATGGCCGGATCGACACTCGCCGTCGGCCTCATCCCGAGCTTCGACATGATCGGCATCGGCGCCCCGATTCTGCTGTACCTGCTGCGGATGATCCAGGGGCTTTCCGCCGGTGGCGAATACGGTGGTGCCGCGACATTCATGGCCGAATACGCGCCCGATCGCAAGCGCGGATTCTATGGCAGTTTCCTCGAGGTCGGTACGCTCGCCGGTTTCACCCTCGGTAATCTGGTCGCCCTGCTGCTGGTGAATGTGCTCGACGACGCGTCGATGAATTCGTGGGGCTGGCGTATCCCGTTCATGATCGCCGGTCCGCTCGGCCTGATCGGCATGTACCTGCGCAGCCGGGTGGAGGACACCCCGGTGTTCCGCGAGGTCGAGCGCAAGGACGAGACCGAGGAAGTCTCCGGCGTCTACCGCGATCTGGTGACAAAGTACCTACGTCCGGTGCTGACCCTGTTCGGCCTGGTGATCGCGCTGAACGTCGTCAACTACTCGTTGCTCAGCTACACCCCGACCTACCTCGGTTCCACTCTCGGCATGGAGGAATCCGATGCGTTGCTGGTGCCGCTGATCGGCCAGGTCGCGATGCTGTGCACCTTGCCGTTCCTCGGTGCGCTCTCCGACCGGATCGGGCGCAAACCCATGTGGATGTTCTCGTGCGCGGCGATGATGATCGCGGTGATCCCGGTCTACCACCTGATCGGTTCCTCGCTCGTCGGCGCGATCGCAGGCTTCGCGATCCTCGGCCTGCTCTACGCACCACAGTTGGCGACGATCTCGGCTACGTTCCCCGCGATGTTCCCCACGATCGTGCGTTTCGCCGGTGTGGCAATCGGCTACAACGTCGCCACCTCGATGTTCGGTGGTACCGCGCCGGTGATCAACGAGGCGCTCATCAGCGCGACCGGAAACAACATGATTCCGGCGTACTACATGTTCGGTGCGTGCGCGGTCGGTCTGATCGCGTCGTTCTTCCTCATCGAGACCAAGGGTGTATCGCTGCGCGGCACGCAGGTGCCCGGCACTCCCGAGGCGATCGAGGAACAACGTGAACTGGGCGAGCCCGAAGAGGTCGTCGCGGTGAAGTGAGCCGAACACCTGCGGGCGCGGCGTCGAGACGGCGCCGCGCCCTCGGTGTGTCCGGGACTAGTTCTTCGCCGCCGCGTGGAACACGGCGAGAGCTTCCTCGCCGAGGTGCGGTCCGCTGATCTCGACCGGCACGTTCGAGCTCGCGACGACCTCGGCGCAGGTGAGCGCGAAGCTGGTCCCAGGGGGCAGGATCGGCCCGAATTCGGCTGCGGCCGCCGCGAAGACGATGCGGCCGACCCCGGCCCACACCATCGCGGCGGCGCACATCGGGCACGGTTCGCCGCTGGCGTACACGGTGGCGCCACGCAGATGCGCGGCGCGTCCCGCCGCGGTCGCGAGGGTGATCGCGACCAGCTCGGCGTGGGTGGTGACATCGCCGGTGGTGTTCACCGCGTTCACACCCTCGGCCAGGACAGCACCGTCGTCGCCGACAGCGACCGCGCCGAACGGCCGGTCGCCGAGCGCGGTGGCGTGCCCGGCGAGGTCGATGGCACGGCGCAGGTGGGTGATGTCGATATCGGTCAGCTCGCTCATGAGGTGAGATCCACTTCCGTTCCGATGCCGTTGGCGCGGGCCTTGTCGATGAGCAGGCGGGCCGCGGCCAGGTCTTGCAGGCCGATGCCCACCGAGTTGAACAGGGTGATGTCGCGATCGCCGCGACGGCCGGGTGCCCGGCCCGCGATCACCTCGCCCAGCTCGGTGCCCACCGCGTCCTGGGTGATCGCGCCTTCGGCGATGGCCAGCAGGGTGTCCCCGGACTTGGTGAGCGTGGTGCCGATCGAGTCTACGACGACCATGGACCGGCGCATGGCTTCGCCGTCCACCTCGCGGTGATCCGCACGCGGCGGTGCGCCGACGGCGTTGACGTGCAGGCCGTCACCGAACCAGGCGCCGCGCACGATCGGTTCGCGTGACGGAGTCAGGGTGCACAGCACATCGGCGGCGCGGGTGACTGCCTCCGGGCTGTCGAGCGCGCGCACCTCGAGTCCGAGATCGGCTATCGCACCGCGGAATCGGTCGACCGTGGCCGCGGTCCGCGACCAGACCAGCACGGTCTCCAGCTCACGCACTGTCGCGATCGCGCGGGTGTGCTCGACGGCCAGATTGCCGGCGCCGATCACGCCGAGTACCGAACTGGCCTGTCGGGAAAGATGTTTCGTGGCCACGGCGCTGGCGGCGGCGGTGCGGACGGCCGTGACGAGGCGGCCGTCGATCAGTGCCTCGCACGCACCGTCGGCCGCCGAGGTCACCACGATCACCGACCGTT
This sequence comes from Nocardia sp. NPDC058518, assembly GCF_042719655.1. Classification (NCBI taxonomy): domain Bacteria; kingdom Bacillati; phylum Actinomycetota; class Actinomycetes; order Mycobacteriales; family Nocardiaceae; genus Nocardia; species Nocardia sp. NPDC058518. The sequence continues at coordinate 93,007 of NZ_JBHXNJ010000024.1, read as the reverse complement.
GGACCGGCAGTCCGCGCTCGCGGTTGGCAGGCAGGTCGGCGAGCAGTTTCACGGCGGCGGCCCCGGCGGATTCGGCGGCGGCGACCATCGGCACGAAGGCCGCGCCGCCGAGTGCCATCGCCGGTGGGGCGGGCACGAACGCGGTGCCGAGTGCCAGGTCGGCGTGCGCGCGCTCGACGGCGGCGAGTACCTCGCTGCGATCGAGTACGGCGGTCACATCGGAGTGCGACAGGATCAGAGTCAACGGTGGCTCCTACGAAAGTAGTGGCAGGTCAAGAGGTTCGGGCGAAGGCGACGGTGAGGTCGCGCGGCGAGCGGCTGTTACCGACCAGGCCGCTGACGGCGACGATCGCGATCAGGTAGGGCAGCATCACCAGCAGGGCGAACGGCACGTCGACACCGAGTGCGGGCAACGCGAACTGCAGCGCCTGGGCGATGCCGAAGAACACCGATGCCCAGATCACCCCGAGCGCGCGCCAGCGGCCCGCGATCACCGCGACCACGGCGAGATAGCCGATGCCGCCGGTCATGTTGTCGCTGAACGAATGCACTTCCGAGAGCGCGAGTTGCGCACCGCCGAGGCCCGCGGCGAACGCGGCCAGCAGCACGCAGCCGTAACGGACGGTTCGCACGGACAGACCGGTGCGGTCGGCGGCGACAGCGTCTTCACCGATCGCGTCGATGACCAGGCCCAGCTTGGTGCGGCGGGAGAACACGAACGCCAGAACGGCGACGACCGCGATGCACAGATAGCCGAGTGCGGTCTGCCCGAACAGGGCTGGTCCGATGACCGGGATGCGGTGCAGCAGAGGGATTTGCAGCGGGTCGAAGCCCGGCACGCTGTGCCCTTTGCCGTCGGCGAGCAGGAGCCGCGCACCGTAAGTGGTGGCGCCGAGCGCCAGCGCGTTACTGGCGATACCGACGACGATCTGGTCGGCGCGCAAGCCGATACTCCAGATCGCTTGCAGCGCACCGAAGATCAGGGCGGCGACCACCGCGGTGGCGGCACCGAGGACCGGCGAGCCGGTGGTGACAGCGCCGAGCACACCGGCGAACGCGCCGGTCAGCATCATCGCCTCGAGGCTCAGATTGAGCACGCCCGCGCGCTCGCTCACCAACTCGCCGCTCGCGGCCACCAGGATGGGCAGGGTGAAACCGATTCCGCTGGTGGCGATGTCGGTGACCGTGTCGAGGCTCATCGCGGTGCTCCTGCCAGATCGGCGGTGTCCACGGAGGAAACCGGTTGTGGTGCAGCGGGTTCGGACTTGCGGACGCTTCTGGTCCAGATGGCGGCGCCTGCGATGAACACGATCATCAGCGACTCCACGACGGCGATGGTCGAGGCGGGCACGTTGGCCGCCAGTTGCAGGTTGATCCCGCCGGAAACGAGGAAGCCGAGCAACAGCGAGACCGCGACGACCGCCGACAACGAGCCGCGGGCGAGCAGGCCGACCACAAGGCCGGAGAAGCCGTAGCCGGAGGAGAATCCTTCGGCGAGCACGAAAGGCGCTGTCGCCACCAGCAATCCGCCCGCCACACCGGCGAAAGCACCCGCGCTCGACAGGCTCAGGAAACGCAACCGCTGGACGGGGAGCCCGAGCCGGGCGGCCGCGTCGGGATTGAGCCCGACCGCGCGCAGGCGGGTGCCGAGCGCGGTGTGGCGCACCAGGATCGCGGTACCGAGTGCCGCGATCACCGCGATCCACAAGGCGATGGTCGCGGGGGAGCGTTCGATGCCGAGCAGCGGAAGATGCGCGGCCGCGGTGAGCTGCTCGGATTGTGGGAGCGTCTCCGAGGAGGTCACCGGCTGACGCAGCAGCGCGGGCTCGTGCACGACGAGCAGGACCAGCGCCAGGCCGACGAAGTTGAGCAGCAGCGTGGTGATGATCTCGCTGGTGCCGCGCCGGACCCGCAGATACGCCGCGATCGCGGCCCACAGCCAGCCCGCGGCCGCGGCGCCGATCAGGACAGCGGGCAGGGTGATCGCCGTCGGCGCGCCGGTCAGTGTGGTGCCGATCGCGGTGGCGGCAATGCCGCCGGCGCAGATCTGCCCCTCGCCACCGACATTGACCAGTCCGGCGCGGTGCGCGATGGTGAAACCGACCGCGACCAGCATCAGCGTGGCCGCGACATTGAGCGAGGCGCCGATGGCGTAGTCGCTGCCGAACATCCCCTCCCACAGCGCGGTCATCGTCGCGCCCGGTGCGGCGCCCGCCACGGCGGCCAGGATCAGACCGATCACACCGGCGGCGACCATGGCCGCGGCGGCGACGACGATCGGCTGACGCACCCACTGCCGCAGGTCGATCCGGCCGAGTCCGGCCGTGATGGCCGATCGCCGCGCGGGGCGGTTCTCGTTCGCCGCGGTCATGCCGAAACTCCCATCATCATTTCGCTGATCTGTTGTGCCGCTGCGGGGTCGGAGGTTTCCACCGGTCCCGCGAGTGCGCCTCGATAGGCGACGAACACCCGGTCACACAGGGCGAGCAGCTCGGGCACCTCGCTCGAAACCACCAGCACGCCGCAGCCGTCTGCGGCCGCGCGGCGCAGCTGGGTCAGCACGAAATCGACTGCGCCGATATCCAATCCGCGCGTCGGCTGGGCGGCGACGAGGCAGCGCAGGTTCGCGGCGGACAGTTCGCGGGCCAGCACCACCTTCTGCTGGTTGCCGCCCGAGAGCGAGCCCATCCGCACCCACGGTCCCGCCGCTCGCACATCGAACCTGTCGAGCTCGGACTGCGCCGCGCGGCCGATGGCTCGTTTGTCGAGCAGGCCGAAGCGCCGGAATCGGCCGAGCCGGCCGAGGAAGAGGTTCTCGGCGATGGTCATGTCGGCGACCATCGCGTCGCGATGGCGGTCCTCCGGGACGACACCGAGTCCGAGTTCGGTGCGGGTGGCGGGGCGCGCGGCGGTGATGTCGGTGCCGTCGAGGGTGACGGTGCCGCCGGACGCGGGGGTGCTGCCCGCCAGGACCGCGACGAGTTCGCTCTGGCCATTGCCCTCCACGCCGGCGATGCCGACGATCTCACCGGGGCGCACCAGCAGACGCACCTCGTCGAGTGCGGTACTGCCGTCGGCACGTCGCGCGCTGAGTCCGTCCACTGCGAGCACGGGGGTCGTATCGAGCGAAATCGTCCCTTTCGCTGCAGGTTTCGGTGCCGCCGACGCGGCGTCGATGCCGAGAGTGGCGGCGACCGTTGGGTCGAGGTCGGCAGCGGTGCGCCCCACCATGGCGGTGAGCAGCCCGGCGATGCTCGTGTTCGACATTCGTCCGCCACCGGCGACCGTGCCGCGTCGCAGCACGGTCGCGGCGTCGGCGACCCGGGCCACCTCGCCGAGTTTGTGCGTCACCAGGACCACCGCCTTGCCGTCGGCGGCGATGGCGCGGCAGGTGTCGATCAGTGCGTCGATCTCGGACGGATCGAGCACTCCCGTCGGTTCGTCGAGCAGGATCAGCGCCGGATCGCGCAGCAATGCCTTGACGATCTCGACCTTCTGCCGTGCGCCGACCGGCATCGTGGCGACCTGCTGGTCGAGATCGATGCGCAGGCGGTAGCGCCGGGCGATCTCGTCGAGCCGGTCGGTCAGGTCCTTGCGCCGCATCCGGAGTCCGTGCTGGGTGAGCAGCAGGTTCTCCGCGACGGTCATGGTGGTGACCAGGCTGAAGTGCTGGTGCACCATGGCCACACCGGAGGCCATCGCGGCGGCGGGGGAGTCGGGCCGGAAATCGTTGCCGCCCAGTAGCATTCGGCCGGAATCGGGTCGGTAACCGCCGAACACGAGATTGCACAGCGTCGACTTGCCCGCGCCGTTCTCGCCGAGAATGCAATGGACAGTGCCGGATTCGACGGTGACGTCCACATCGTGCAGTGCCTGCACGTCACCGAAGCGCTTACCGACCCCGTGCAGGGTCAATGCGGGAGTGCTCATGGTGCTCAGTACGGCTTGACCGCGCCGGTGGACAAGGCCGTTTTCGCCTTCGCGAGTGCGTCGACGACTCCGGAATCCTTGCTGCACAACACGAAATCGGTGCCGTCGTTGGGCGAGGTGAGACCGAATCGCACGTTCTCGGCCTTCCAGGAGTTGTCGAGCGCGGCATTCACCGCGAACTCGACCTCGGCGCCGATATCGGTGTGCACATAGCCCAGGTACACGGGGTTGGTGCAGTCACCGGGGATCGGGCCGCCGACCATCGTGGCGCCCGACTGGGTCGCGGCCTGCTCCATGCCCGCCTTACCCAGGTTCACGATCTGGCCGAGCGTGCCCGCGCCCGCGCCGTAGTCGGCCAGTGCGGCCTGCTTGGCCTTGGCGGGATCGTTGAAATCGCCGACATACTGCGGGGTCAGTACCTTGACGTCAGATTTGGCGAAACGGGCGCCGTTGCTGAAAGCGTTGGCGGCGTTGACGATCGCGGGCAGCTCGACACCACCGACGAAGGCCACCGCACCGGACTTGGAGCCCGCCGCCGATACCGCGCCGCTGAGGAATTCGGCTTCGGCCTGCTGCGGGTCGTAGTAGGCGAGATTGGCCAGGGGCTTCGCGTCGGCCGGGCCGCCGATCTCGACGAACTTCACGTTCGGGAACTGCGGCGCCACCTTGCGCACATCGGCGTCGGTCTGGCCGCCGAGCGAGATCACCAGGTCGTTGGTGGAGGCGAAGCGGACAAGTGCCTGCTGGTAGTCGCTGGCGGCGACCTGCTCGACCTTGCTGAGTTCCACCTTGTCGCCCAGCGTGTCGGCGATGCGCTGGTAGCCGAGATACCCCGACTGCATGAAGCCGGTGTCCGACAGCGAGCCGGGGAAGAACACACCGACCTTCAGCTTGCCCCCCGATGCCGAGGTGTCGGCGGAACCGCAGGCCGACAGGAGGGCAGGGGCGGCGAGGGCGGCCGAGCCGAAGGCGATCGCGCGCCGAGTGGACTTGTGCACGGGGTACTCCTTGTTCGAACGAACCGCTCACTTAGCGGTATACCGTTAAGTGTCAGCCTGGGGCTCGTAGATGACAGGCGGATTACGGAAAAGTAAGAAACGGTCGCACGCAGCGAGCGGGCTACCGTTGTGGGCGTGCAGGAGCAGAAGGATGATGCGGTGGCAGACGAACCGGCGAAGAAGTCGCTGCGGGATCAGGCCTACGAGGAGCTGCGTGACCGGATCATCGATCTGCGCCTGAGCCCCGGTCAGCGGCTGGTGGAACGCGACCTCGCCACCGAATTGGCCATCTCGCGGATCCCGCTGCGCGAGGCCCTGCAGATGCTCGAACGAGAAGGTCTGGTGGTGATCGTGCCGCGGCAGGGCGCGATCGTCGCCCCGTTCACGGTGACCGATGTGCGCGACCTTTTCGATGTTCGCGAGAGCCTCGAGGTCCTCGCGGCCCGCCTCGCCGCCGAACGCGCCGAGCCGGCCGACCTCGCCGCCCTCCGTGCACAACTGACCGCGGCCCGACAGGCCACCGCCCGTGGCGACCAAGCCTCGATCGCCGCCGCGAACGCCGGATTCCACGCGGTCATCGTCGAGGTCTCCGGCAATCCGCTGCTGCAATCGTTATTGCGCCCCTTGGAATCCCGAGTCCGCTGGCTGTTCCACCTGACGAAGGAACGCGACCCGGGCACCCAATGCGACGAACACGAAGCCCTCTACGCCGCCATCGCCGCCAACGACCCCGACTCGGCGGCCGAAATCGCCTATCGCCACGTGGCTTCCGGTCGTGAACCCAGTCTTGCCCTCTCTGCGCAATGGTCCATGCCCACCATCGACCCCGTGTCGGCTACCCGCACCCGCCAGCGCGGCAAGAGCGCCTGAAATACCTTGATCGGTGTCACAACCGGCGGACTCCGCGCGCGACCTTGGCGAACGATGACCCGGTTCCCAGTCCTGTCCGTAGTTTCGGATGGCACGCGCCGAGGTCGACCATCACGGCGTAGGTCAGGCCGTGGTCGCGTCGTTCGGCGAACTGGTCGAGCACCTCTTCCGGTGTGCCGACCTGGAAGACATCCCTGATCAACGACCGGGGTGCGCGACGACCGTACTCCAGCGCGGTGGCTTCATCGATGGTCTGCGGGAGAATGTCCTGTGCACCGGAGAACGTGGGGCCCAACGGATGTTCGACACCGTGGCGTGCCCAAGCCTGCGCGGACGCGGCGAGCGCGTAGGCGCGGATCACGGCCGAGTCGAGGATCTCGTCGACGATCGTCTGCGACTTCGCGGTAATGATCCAATGCCATCCGGCCGCTCTGACCGCAGCCGGGTCACGCCCCGCATCCGAGGCAGCGGCCCGGATGGTGTCGAGCTTGTCGCGGTATTCGGCCGGGCTGCTCGGAAAGGCAGGCAGCCACGCGTCGGCGAATCGACCGGTCAACCTGAGCATGCGCGGCCCGTGCGCCCCCATCCAGAGCTCCGGTCGGGTGCCGCGGTGCGGCGGCAGCGCGAAGACCGCGTCGCGCAAAGGGAAGAATTCCGAATCCCGGGAGATCGGCTCACCGTTGGATTCCCACAATGCCCGAATCGTCGCGACAGCTTCCTCGAAGCGCGCCACCGGGCGTTGCCAATCGACACCGTAGGGCTCATTGTTCTCGCGTTCCCCCGGACCGATCCCGAGAATAGCTCGGCCGCCACTGAGTAGATGCAAGGTCGCGGCGGCCTGTGCGGTCACCGCCGGATGCCTGCGACCGGCGTCGGTGACGCCCACCCCGAGCCGCAGGCGACTCCACCGATTCCGTGCCGCCGCGCGCCCGAGCAGGGTCCACGGTTCGTAGAACGCGTCCGCGGCGGGGGCGATCCGCGCGCCGCCGACATGGCTCGGCTTCCACACCGACGAGGGAAACAGCCCGATCAAATGGTCGATGACCCACAGCGAATCGGCACCGGTCGTCGCGGCGACGAACTTCGCCGTGCGCTGGGTGAAATCGGGCGCATAGCGGGAATGAAGGCCTGGATCGACAATTCCGGTCTTGACTCGTGCCATGGGTTTCTCCCACTACTCGATGCCGCTCGTCCGGTCTCCACGCGACCACCTCGATTGTCCCACCGGTCGGCGAGAGTCGGGTATCGCTATCCCGCGGCGTGCAGGGCGACGCGGGCGGCGTGGATGGCGGGATGTAGGCCGGTGCCGTTTCGGTAGACGAGTTGGGTGTGGCGGCGGATCGGCAGGGGAGTGAGGGTGATGTGTTCGGGGGGCGCGTAGAGGGCAAGGGCGGGGACTATCGCGGTGCCCGCGCCCGCCGCGACGAGGGTGAGAACGGTGTCGAAGTCGTCGGCGTGGTGGCGGATGTGGGGGGTGAATCCTGTTGCCTGACAGGCTCGGATCGTCAAGGTGTGGCACAGGGTGCCGGGAGTTCCCGCGATCCACGCGGATCGGCGGTGCGCGGCCAGTGAGTCCTTGGTGGGCACGGGGTTTCGTGTGGCGAGATAGACGGTTTCGGTGTGCAGGGGTTCGGTCTGCAAGGACGCGTCGGCGTCGGCGGGGACCAGGTCGTAGTCGTGGGTGAGCGCGATGTCCAACGTGCCCGCGCGTAAGGCGTTCGGGATGTCGGCGGGGTCGATTTCGGTGACGGTGAGTTCCAGGCGCGGATGGTCGGTGCTCAGGGTGACCAGGGCGGGGGACAGCAGGGTACGCGCGGCGGTCGGGAAGGTACCGATGCGCAGGGTTCCCGCCAGTTCGTCACGGGTGCAGGACAATTCGGCGTCGGCGTGTTCGAGAGCCGCCAGGATGGTCTCGGTGTGGCCGACCAGGAGATGGGCGGCGGGTGTGAGAGTGACGCGGCGGCCCGAGCGTTCGAGCAGCGGGACGCCCGCTTCGCGTTCGAGGGCGGTGAGCTGCTGGGACACCGCCGAGGGCGTATAGCTGAGCGCCTCGGCGACCGCGGCGATGGTGCCGCGGTGGGCGAGTTCACGGAGCAGGCGAAGTTTGCGGACATCGAGCATCAGTTCAGCTTACGGTCGACGTTATGAATGTGAACTAGACCTGATGATAGGTCCGGCTCGATGATGGAGCCATGACATCGCTACACGGCCTCTTCGTCCCCCTGATCACGCCGTTCACCGCTGACGGGGCACTCGATCCCGCCGCACTCGAACGCCACGCGCACGCCGTCCTCGACGGGGGCGCGACCGGCCTCGTCGCGCTCGGCACCACCGGGGAACCCTCCGCGCTCACCGGCGCCGAGCGCGCCCGAGTCCTCGACGTCTGTGCGAGCGTCTGCGCCGACCGCAGCGCACCACTGATCGCCGGTGCGGGGGGCAACGCCACCGCCGAATCGGTCCGGGCGATCGCCGAACTCGCGCGACCCGTCGCGGCCGTGCTGGCAGTGGTGCCGTACTACGTGCGACCCAGCGAAGAAGGCGTGATCGCGCACTTCACGCAGCTGGCGGCGATCAGCCCGGCTCCGCTGATGGTCTACGACGTGCCGCACCGCACAGGGCGCCCGCTGAGCGGTAGCACGCTGATTCGTCTCGCGAACACACCGAATATCGCCGGCTTCAAGCACGCCGTAGGCGGAATCGACGCGGCCAGTGTCGAATTGATGGCCGCACAGACTCCGGCGACGGTGCTCAGCGGCGACGACCGATTCGCCTCTGCCCTGCTCGCCCTCGGCGCACACGGCGCGATCCCGGCTGCGGCCAACATCGCGCCACGCGGATACGCCGATCTCATCGAGGCCTGGCACGCCGGTGACGTCGTCCGTGCCCGCGCCATCGGTAACAGCCTCGACGCACTCGCCGCGGCCCTGTTCGCCGAGCCCAACCCCACCGTCATCAAGGCGGTACTCGCCGAGCGTGGCCAGATCTCCAGCGCGGCCGTTCGACTGCCGATGCTGCCCGCCTCGCGCGCCGCGACCGAGGCGGCGCTCGTGGCGAGCGAGGCGGCGACGATCACGCGGGTGTGACACCGAGGTCTCGGTATCGACGGCGCCGGGATTACGAACAGTAGATTTCACTGGTCTTCGGTACCGAAAAGTGCTTGGGTTAACCGGTGACGAAACCTCCGGATATCGGCGCCGCCGCGCCCGATCGCACTCCCGACAAGTTGGATGCCGCCGTGCTGAAGGTGGCGGGTGTCGTCGTCCTCGGTGCGGTGATGTCGATTCTCGACATCACCGTCGTCACCGTGGCGATCCCGACCTTCATGCAGGACTTCAACGCCTCCGTCGAGGTCGTCGCCTGGACCATGACCGGCTACACCTTGGCGCTGGCCTCGGTCATCCCGATGACGGGGTGGGCCGCTGACCGCTTCGGCACCAAACGCCTCTATATGGCGGCGCTGACCTTCTTCATCATCGGGTCGGTGCTGTGTTCGATGGCGTGGAGTATCGAGTCGCTGGTGGCGTTCCGCGTCATCCAGGGCATCGGCGGCGGCATGCTGATGCCACTGGGCATGACGATCATGACCCACGCCGCGGGCCCGCAGCGGATCGGTCGCGTGATGGCGGTGCTCGGCGTGCCCATGCTGCTCGGCCCGATCTGTGGCCCCATCCTCGGTGGCTGGCTCATCGACGCCTTCAGCTGGCACTGGATCTTCCTGATCAATCTGCCGCTCGGCATCATCGCGCTGATCCTGGCCTATGTCGTGTTCGCTCCCGACAAGCCCAAGCCGTCGGAGTCGTTCGACTTCGTCGGTATGCTGCTGGCCTCGCCGGGCCTGGCGCTGTTCCTGTTCGGTGTCTCCTCCATTCCGGAGAAGGGCACCGTCATGGCCGCGCGCGTGCTGATTCCGGCGATCATCGGCGCTGCGCTGTTGGTGGCGTTCGTGTTCCACGCGCTGCGCACCGAGCATCCGCTGATCGACCTGCGGCTGTTCTCCAACCCGTCGCTGCGCTACTCCGTGCTGACCATGTCGCTGTTCGCGACGGCGTTCTTCGGCGCCGGTTTCCTGCTGCCGAACTACCTGCAACAGGTACGGGGTGAAACGGCGTTCGACTCCGGCTTGCTCATGGCGCCACAGGGTATCGGCGCCATGCTGACGATGCCGATCGCGGGATTCCTGGTCGACAAGATCGGCCCCGGCAAGATCGTCATGTTCGGCATCACCTTCATCACCATCGGCCTCGCCGGGTTCACGCAGCTGGGCGCCGACACCTCGTACCTGCTGATCGGTGGCGCGCTGTTCGTGATGGGTCTCGGCATGGGCGCCACCATGATGCCGGTGATGACCGCCGCCATCCAGACGCTCTCGCACGCACAGGTCGCACGCGGTTCGACCCTGATGAACATCGTCAACCAGACCGCGGCGTCGATCGGCACGGCGACGATGTCGGTCGTGCTGGCCGCCCAGCTCAACGATCATCCGGAGGCGAAGGCCGCGATCGGAGCCACCGCCAGGCCCGACCTCGCCGCGCAGATTCCGCCGTCGGTCATCGAGCAGGGACTCGAGCTGGCAGCGAAAGCGTTCAGCAACACCTACTGGGTCACCGTGATCCTCGCAGCGCTGACCCTGGTCCCCGCGTTCTTCCTACCCCGCAACAAACCCAAGGCTCCGGTCGATGCCGAAGCCTCGATGATGATCTGACCCCTGCCACCCGAAAGCCCGGACGCCAACGCCATGTTTCGTCCGGGCTTTCGCGCACCACTCAGCGGAACGCTGTTTACACGGGAATACGCGATCTCAACCGTAGAGCTTGACGAACGTCTCGAGCGAGCGTTCGATATCGCCGCGCAACGCCTTGGCGATGCTCGAGCCGATGGGGCCGAACAGCGGTGCGCCGCCCAGTTCGATGTCGAGGATCACCTTGGAACCGATGCTGCTCGGTTCGACGCGCAGGCTGAGGCCGAACTTGGTGCCACCCATGCCCTTGCCGCTGAGGGCGAGTTCGCGCGGCGGCTCGGCGGTGCGCACGGTCCAGGTGACCTTGTTGCGGAAGCCCTTCACGCTGGCGATGCCGACGAGGACGGTGCCCGGCGTCAGTTCCTCGGGCAGCGTGCCGCGCCACGCCTCGTGAATGGACAGCCAATCGCCGAGGTGCGGAAGGTCGGACGCGTGCGCCCATGACTGGTCCGGCGGGACGGGGACATCGACGGAGAGCTTCAGTTTCGCCACGCCGGGGATGTTATCCGGTACCCGGGGTTCCACAAGCGGCGGCTCGAGACATAGCGAACCAGAATAGATCAGCCGTCCAGTAGTGTGGCCTGTTTCGAGCGGGAATTATGATGTCTGACAGGATGATCCGTGTCGCGATCGTTATGCGTGCTGCTAATGTGTGCGAGTCGCTGGAAGCGGGGCGTGTGAATCGGGTATCCGAAATCACCCCGCGGTAGAAGGCGAATGCCTCGGCGGGCCGGCCGGCGAGGGCCACCGGCAACAGTGCCGTGTGGTCGAGGACGACGAAAGATCTGATGAACTCAGGAATCGCGGTGCTGTTGCTTGTCATCGGTGCGCCGCTGTTACTGCTCGCGATCGCGGTCAGTGTGTTTGCCATGCGGAACGAGCGCCGACAGCGGCAGCGGGCCGATGCCGCCATCCGTGAGCGCATCGCCTGCGAGAACGCCTTGATGCAGCTGGCGCAGACCACACTGCCCGCGATCACCACTGCCGTGCGCCGACACGAGATCCCGTCGGTCGTCGTGGATCTGCCGGTGGAACTCGGTGATTCGCAGTTCGGCCAAGCGCTGCAGTGGATCGCCACGGGCCATGCCGAAGATCTGCGTGTGGTCACCGAGGAAACCAGGGCGATGGTCGAACGCTATGTCGAGCAACGCCGCGTGAGCGATATTCAGGCCGCGCAGGAGCAGACCCGCGGTGAGCTCTCGGCGTCGTCGCGGGCGGCTACCAGCGCCGCGGTGCGCTCGTTCGGCACCTCGGTGGTGAGCCTCGGCACCGACCTCGGCCAGGTCGTCAGTGCGGCGCTGCGCGAACATCGCGACGACGCGATCTACGAAACGCTCACCCGGATCGACCACACCGTGCAGCAGATGATCCGGCAGGCGCAGTCCTATGTGATCGTCTCCGGCGGTCTGCCCGGTCGTCGATGGCCACAACAGTCGCTCACCGATGTGGCGGGCGGCGCCACCGGGCGGGTCAGGGAATTCCTGCGCGTGCGGGCGTCGCAGTCCGACCGGATCGTGATCAGCCGCGCGGTCGAACCGCTCGTGCACACCATGGCGACCCTGCTCGACAACGCGCTGCGCTACTCGCCGCCGTCGTCGTTCGTCGAGATCGGTTTCCAGGAGGGCCATCACGGCGTCACCGTGATCATCGACGACGCGGGCATGCGCATGAGCCCCGAGCAGCTCGAGGACGCGCGCCTGGTGCTCAGCGGCGAACGCCCGGTCGACATCCACGATCTCGGTCCCGCGCCGAAGGTCGGCTTCCCCGGCATCGCCGCGCTCGCCCGGCGCTACGGATTCTCCGTACACGTCGACGGGCCCAATATCTTCGGTGGCATGCGGGCCATGGTGTATGTACCGTCGGCGCTGCTGGTGAGCGGGGACGCGCCGCGGCTGCCCGAGCCCGAACTCGCCGCGCCCGCCCATATTCCCGTACCGGTCGCCGAGATCGAATCGCCCGGTGCCGATGTCCACGAGATCACCAGCGGCGGGCTGCCCAAGCGCCGCCGCAGACCGGTTGCCCCGGATTCGGCGGGGGTAACGATCGAGTCGGGGCAGGCGCGTCCCGACCTCGCCGCTGCCTGGCGCAGCGGATCCCGCAGCGGTCGTGCCGCTGCGGCCGAGCGAACCACGGAAGGAACAGCCGATGAGCACACCGGTAGCCGATAGCACCAACCGATTGGCGTGGCTGCTCGAGGATCTCGAGATCCCCGGCGTCCGCTTCGCGGTCCTGCTGTCCGAAGACGGACTGCGCATCGCCCACTCCCGTGGCGTGGTCAAAGACGACGCCGAACGGTTCGCCGCGGCCGCCTCGGGCCTGCGCTCGCTCGGTAAGGCGCTCGGTGAATTCTGTGGCGGCCCGTCGAATACGGTGCGCCAGAACATGACCGAGTACGACGAGGGCATGATCATGATCACCGCCGCCGGAGCGGGCGCGCTGCTCGGCGTCGCGACCACCGCCGATGTCGATGTCGCGCTGGTGGCGCATCGGATGAACGAACTGGCTTCGCGCGTCGGACACGAGATCGGTAGCGCGCCCCGCCTAGGCGGGAGGAATTGAGCCGCGGCAGGCGCGATCCCGACCTGGTGCGGTCCTATGTGCGCACCGGCGGGCGGGTGCGTGCCGCGCATGACCTGGATCTGGTGACGCTGGTCCGGTCCGCCGACGACGCGCGTCCCGACCACCGCCCCGACGAGCGCCGCCTGCTGGCACTCACCAGCCGCCGCGGCGCGCTGTCGATCGCCGAACTGTCGGCCTATCTCGACCTGCCCGCCTCCGTCGTGAAGATCATCGTGTCCGATCTGCTCGACAGCGGCCACCTGCACTGCCCCACCCCGGCACAGGTGAAGCCGGAACTCGCACTGATCAAGGAGGTGCTGCATGGCCTCCGCGCCATTGCGGGATGAGGTCGACTACGTCGCGGAAACCGTGACACGGTCGGTGAAGATCCTGGTCGCAGGCAATTTCGGTGTCGGCAAAACCACCTTCGTGTGCGGAGTGTCCGAGATCAGGCCACTGCGCACCGAAGAAACGATCACCGAGGCCAGCATCGGCGTCGACGACATGGCCGGGCTTGGCACCAAGGTATCCACCACTGTCGCACTGGATTTCGGCCGCATCACCCTGAATCCCCAGCTGGCGCTGTATCTGTTCGGCACGCCGGGTCAGGAACGGTTCGCCCCGCTGTGGGAGGAACTGGCTCGCGGTGCCCTCGGTGCGCTGGTGCTCGTCGACACCCGGCGCATCGAGAAGGCCGACGACGTGCTCTCGGCGCTGGAACAGCGTGGCGTGCCGTACGCGGTGGCGGTGAACGAATTCGAGGGTTTCCGGCGCTACCCGCTCGAGGAGGTGCGCGAGGCACTCGACCTCGCCCCCGAGACCCCGGTGATCGCGCTCGACGCACGTCGCCGTGACCAGGGTCTGCGCGCACTGATCACGTTGGCGGAATACCTCTTTCGCAGACAGGAAGCAACAGCGTCATGACGGTCGATATCGCCGCCGACGAGCGGGTGGCGATGTGGGCACCCGAGTTCGCCGCCGATCCGCAGGCGGCCTACCAACGGATGCGGAGCCGGTTCGGCTCCGTGGTGCCGGTGGAGTTGTCGCCGGGCATCCGGGCCACGCTGGTGATCGGCTATCACACCGCCGTGCGCATCCTCAACGACCCGGAGCACTTCCCGGCCGACCCACGCATGTGGGAACGCGACATCCCGCTGGACTGCCCGGTGCTGCCGATGCTGCAGTTCCGGCCTGCCGCGCTGCGCACGACCGGCGCCGAGCACACCCGGTACCGGCAGGCCAATGTCGCCGGGATCGCCGGGGTCGATCTGTACGCGATGCACAGCACCGTCGAGCAGTTCGCTATCCCGCTGATCAACAGCTTCTGCGTGACCGGATCCGCGGACCTGTTGAGCCAGTACGCGTTTCCGCTGGTGTTCCAGGCGCTGAACTCGATGCTCGGGTGCACCCCCGAGATCGGGCAGCAGGTCGCCACCGGGATGGCGCAGATCTTCGAAGGTGACGACGCCGAGGCGGGCAACAACCTGCTCGCCTCGGCATTGGCGGATCTGGTGGGGCTGCGTCAGCGCGAGCCCGGTGACGATGTCGCGACCCGTCTGCTCCAGCACCATGCCGCCCTGTCCGACGAGGAAATGGTGCATCAGCTGCTGGTGCTCTACGGCGCGGGCATCGAGCCCATGCTGAACCTGGTGGTCAACACGTTGCGGCTGATGCTCACCGACGACCGGTTCGCGGGCAATGTGCTCGGCGGCAGCCTGTCCACCCGCGACGCGCTCGACGAGGTGCTGTTCACCGACCCGCCACTGGCCAACTTCTGCATGACCTACCCTCGTCAGCCGATCCTGGTCGACAACACCTGGCTGCCCGCGCACGAACCGGTCGTCATCAGCATGTCGGCGTGCAACAACGATCCGGCGATCGCCGGGCGTGATGTCGTCGACAACCGGGCGCACCTGGCCTGGAGCGCGGGTCCGCACGGCTGTCCGGCAAAGCCGGTGGCGTACCTGATCGTGCAGGACGCCATCGACCAATTGCTCGATGCCCTCCCGGAATTGGCCCTGGCCGTGCCCGTCGAGGACCTGGTGTGGCGGCCGGGCCCGTTCCATCGGTCGCTCGCGGCGTTGCCCGTGAGATTCCCGAAGACACCGCCGCTGCCGATGCCATGACACCGGCGAACGCGCTGTGGCTCAGGCGATCTCGGAGGGCACGCTCAGCGCGGCCTGCATGGCCACGCCGTCGACGTAGGTGTGCTTCTCCTTGACCGCGCCGTCCTCGACAGTCACCATGTCCGCGATATCGACATCGACGGTGCGGCCGGTGACGGAGGTGCCGGACAGCTTCCATCGCACCACCCAGAAGTCGTCGCCGACGCGCAGGTCGACCTGGGTGAAGGTCAGGTCGGGGACGAGGGCGAAGTTCGCCGCGGCGGCGGTGCGGATCTCGGCCCGCCCGTGCGCGGGTGCGCCCCCGGAGTGCAGGTGGAAGACCGAATCGGGCGTGTGTAGTGCGGCGATCCGGTCGGGGTCGCGCTCGGCCCAGCAGGCGTGATAGCGCTCGAACAGATCCTTGGTGGCATCGGACATGGTCGCCAAGCCCTTCCAATATACAAACAGGATGACTGTATGTTCCCGAATCGGGTGTGGCCGGTCAAGGGGCGAAGGGCCTCGAATCCGCCGCGGCCGTCGTCCTGCCCTAGACTTCGACGTCGCCATGAACCCTGATCGCCGGACCCAAGCCGAACGCTCGGCCTCGACACGTGCCGCGGTGATCCGTGCCGGGCGAGAGCTGTTCGGGCGGTTCGGTTATGGCGCGGTGAGTACGATCGCGGTGGCCGAGGCCGCCGGGGTCAGTCGCGGCGCGCTCTATCACCAGTTCAGTGAGAAGCGGGATCTGTTCGAGGCGGTGTTCGAGGATCTCGAGCGCAGCCTGGTCGAGGTCATCGCCACTGCTGTTGCCGAGGCGCGTGCCGAGGATCCGATCGCGAGCCTGATCGTGGGCTGCCTGGCGTGGTTGCAGGCCTCGACCGCGACCGAGGTGCGGCGGATCGCGCTGCTCGACGCGCCCGCGGTGCTCGGGTGGAGCCGGTGGCGCGAGATCGAACTTCGGCACACCATCGGCCTGGTGGAGAACGCGATGGCCGGTGCCATGGCCGCCGGTCGGATCAGGAAGCAGCCGGTGCGGCCGCTGGCGCTGGTGGTGGTCGGTGCGCTGGACGAGGCGGCGCAATACCTGGCGAACTCCGAGGACCCGGGGGATATCGTCGCTATCCGAGCGGTGGTCGAGCAGCTCATCTCCGGTCTCGCCGTCGATTAGGGCATGCATTCCGGCTCGCTTGTAGGTTAGCCTTGCCTAATGACGACTGGGATTGTGAACCGACCGACCATGGTCTACGCGCCGCTGGTGGTTCGTCGCGCGGTACGGCTGACGCCGCGCATGGTGCGGATCACCCTCGGCTGCCAGGATCCGGCCGCCCTCGCCGACATCGGGCCCGACCAGTACACCAAGCTCTTCTTCCCGCTCCCGGGTCAGCCGCGTCCCGTCGTGCCGCCGCCGCTGGACGACTCCGACAGCGTAATGAGTTGGTACCAGCGGTATCTCGCGATGCCTGACGAGGTCCGCCCGTCGATGCGCACCTACACGATCCGCGCGCAGCGGCCCGAACTCGGCGAGCTCGACATCGACTTCGCCTTGCATGCCGAGCACGCGGGCCCCGCCTCGGACTGGGCTTCGACCGCGGCGCCGGGCGACGAGATCGGCCTGCTCTGCCCGCCGCACGCTCTCTATGCCCCGTCCGGCGATCCCGGCTGGCAGCTGCTCGTCGGTGACGAGACCGCGATTCCGGCGATCGGCGCGATCATCGAGCGCCTCGACGTGGGTGCGCTGGTGCGAGCGTTCATCGAGATCGACGGCCCGGCCGACGAGCAGCGGTTCGAGACCCGCGGCGACGTGCGGATCGAGTGGGTGCATCGCGGCGATCGCCCGCACGGCGACGCGGTGGTCGACGCGGTCTGCGCCGCCGAGCTCCCCGCTGGCGCGCCTTACGCGTGGATCTCGGGTGAGGCCGAGTTGGTGAAGCTCACCCGGCGCAATCTCGTCCGCGACCGTGGCGTCGACAAGCGCGCGATCACCTTCACGGGCTACTGGCGTCAGGGCCGTACCGAGGAGGACAACGGCCGCGAGAAGGTGCGCCGCGCCGCCGCCGGTGAGCCGCTGGTCGTCGACGAGGACTGACCCGCACCGTCCTCCCGTCCATCTGTGACGCCACTAATAGTTATTGCACTAACTATTAGTGGCGTAATAGTGTGTGGGCTAAGGAAGGTGGTGGACGATGCAGGAGCTCGAAGACCCGTTGCAGCTCGACCGGCAGGTGTGCTTCGCCCTGGCGGTGGCCAATCGATCGGTGCTGGCGGTCTACCGGCCGCTGCTCGAACCGCTCGGCCTGACCCATCCGCAGTACCTGGTGATGCTCGCCCTGTGGGGTGAGGCGCCGATGTCGGTGAAGGCCGTCGCCGAGGCGATCCAGCTCGACTCCGCGACGTTGTCACCGCTGCTCAAGCGGCTCGAATCCGCCGGTCTCATCACCCGCCGCCGCGATCCGCACGACGAGCGCACGCTGCACATCGACCTCACCGAGGTGGGCCGTGACCTGCGTGAACAGGCCGAGCGGATCCCGCCCGCCGTCGTGGCACGCCTCGGCGTGAGCCTGGCGGATCTCGAAGAACTGCGCGATGTCCTCGGCCGAGTGAACGCGGCCGCGCGACGCGCATCCGACGTGAGGGAGAAGTAATGAGCACCTCGACCCCGAATCTCTGGCAGCGCTTTCGCTACATCACCGGCGGCACCCTGCCGCCCTCGATGGCGGACTGGGTGCTGGCCGACCTCACCGGCCCCGGCGCGACCCGCCGATACCTGATGCGCTTCCTGCTGCCCGTGCTTCCCGTGCTGTGCCTGTTCCTGCTGGTGCCGGGCCCGCTGTGGATAGGGCTGTCGATGCTGGCGCTGCTGTACCTGCCGCTGGTCTACTTCACCGTGGCGCTGGCCTACGTGTACCGGCGGCACCGCCTGGTCAGCCATGGCTTCGATCCCGAGCTGGCGAACGAGGCCGAACGCCGTCGGGCCGAAGTCGAGCGCGTTGCCTACGAGACTCGCCACCACCGCGGCTGAATCGCGCGCAACAGGTCGAGGTCGCGCAGACCGAACGGGGGAGTCAGCCCGCACGGAGGGTGGGCCCGACGAATCGTTCGACCAGGTGACGTTCCGCCGCGGCGTCGGGCAGCGGCCAGGTGAGCAGCGACAGGACGACGCGCACGACCCAGCCCGCGGCCTCGTCGTCGGGGGCGATCCTGGTCAGCGCGGTCGCGATGTGACCGAGTTCCGGTGCGCCGGCGAGGAATTCGTCGGTATCGGGGGAGCGGTGCCGGATCAGCCACTGGCGCAGCACCGGATCGGCGCGAATCGCGGCGACAGCGGCCAGGATGGCTTCGACGGGTCGTCGGCCGGGCGGGACCGAGTCGACGACCGCCTCGACGCGCGCGACGACGGACGCGGCGGCCCTGACCATCACCGCGCGCACCAGTTGTGGTTTGCCGCCGACGTACCGATACAGCGTCGCGCGTGAGCAGCCGGCGGCCGCGGCGATGTCCTCAGCGGTGACGTTGTCGATGCCGCGTTCGAGGAACAGCGCGAGGGCGGCGCGTTCGATGCGGTCGACCGCGATGGTGCGTCGGTCACCGCCGGTCAACCAGTCCGCATGGTCGGTCATCGGCGAATCCTCCAGCAGGGTCTGTCTCAGAGTGAGACGTTCGATGACATCTGTCTAGTCGAATCCAGCTAGGCAGAGGGGGTTTTCGAAGAAGTGTGTGGGTCGCTCCGACGACGACAACATCGTCATGCCGTCTCACACTGAGACAGACATTGACCGGGTGCTTCTCGGCGATGCACGGTGTGCGCCGACAGCCTGACCAGGAAAGGCGGCGGCCATGACCACGGACCTCGGAGCGATCGACCTGTTCGACGCGGCGGTGCTCGACGATCCCTACCCGATGTATCGCACTCTGCGCGAGGAAGCGCCCGTCTACCGGGTACCCGGTACCGACTTCTTCCTCGTCGCCTCGTGGGCGGCGGTCGCCGAGGCGACCCGCCGCCCGGCGGATTTCTCCTCGCATCTGACCGGCGTGCTCGTCGCCCAGCCGGGTGCGGCGCCGACGACCTTCGACCTCGACGCGACAGGGCAGGGCGTCCACGTGCTCGCCACGGCCGACGGCGAGGTCCATGCCGCGCACCGCGGCATCGTCGGACCGGCGCTGGCCAAACGGATTCGCACGCTGGGCCCGGTCGTCACCGCACTCACCGAACAGCTGTGGGCGGAGGAACTCGACGGCGATCGGATCGACTGGGCCACCGGGGTCGCCGATCGATTGCCGCTGGCGCTGATCGCCGAACTCGTCGGTCTGCCACGGGCTGATGTGCCGAGACTGCTCGGCCTGGCCTACGACTCCACCGAGATGCTGGGCGGTGTCGTCGCCGACGGGCGGATGACTGCGCTGATCACCTCGGCGGCCGAGCTGGCCCACTACGCGTACCTGGCGATCAGCGGTGCGAAAGAGCGAGTGGCCGATCAGGATTCGCCGCGCACGCTGCTCGAGGTCCTCGTTGCGGCGATGGCGGCGGGCACGATCGACGAACAGCAGGCGGTGCTGATCGTGGTGCAGCTGATCGGCGCGGGCGGGGAGTCGACCGCGGGCCTGATCGCCTCGGCGGCGCGACTACTCGCCACCGACCTCGAACTACAGACCCGGCTGCGCGAACGCCCTGAGCTCGTTCCCTCGTTCCTCGACGAGGCGTTACGTCTCGAGTCGCCCTTCCGCGGCCACCACCGCCACGTCGTGGCCGATACCCAGCTCGACGGCGTCGACCTGCCCGCGGGGAGCCACTTGCTGCTGCTGTGGGGAGCCGCCAACCGCGATCCGGCCGCCTACCCGGATCCGGACATCGTCGACCTGAACCGGCCGCGTGGACGTGCCAACGTGGCGTTCGGCGCGGGCGCCCACTTCTGCATCGGGTCCGCCCTGGCTCGACTGGAAGCAACCGCCGCGATCACCCTGCTGCTCGAACGCACCGAGCGGTTCAGCCTCATTGATGTCGAACCGCCACGATGGGTACCCAGCCTGTTCGCCCGCCGCCACGCGACTCTTCCCCTGCGCATTACCCGCTCCTGAGTACGGTTCGACGCCGGTCCTCGCGGTGCTGAAGTCTCCTGGGGCGGTGCCGCGTCCGCCCGAGGGCACGGTCGGGCGGCGATCGGCGCGGGGTGTGACACGGCACGGGCGGAGTCGCCACCTGGACGGGATGTGGCACGGTGTCGGAGTGCGCCCCCGTCTGTTCCTGCCCGCCTGCCTGCTCGCGACGACAGCGTTGTTCGCCGGATGCGCGTCCACGGATGCGAACCCGACGATGCCGACCGCGACGGCCGTTTCCTCGGAGAGTGTCGTGCCGCCGACTTCCACTGCCGCGAACCGCACCGTTGTCCTCGATCCCGGTCACAACGGGGGAAACGCCACCCATCTAGCGCAGATCAACGCGCAGGTGCCCGACGGGCGCGGTGGGACGAAGGCCTGCAACACCACCGGTACCTCGGCCGACAGTGGCTACACCGAGCACGAGTTCACCTGGGACGTCACCCTGCGGGTGCGCGACGCGCTCGCCGCACAAGGTATTCGGGTGATCCTCACGCGCTCCGACGACACCGGCGTCGGACCGTGTGTCGACCAGCGCGCCGCCATCGCGAATCAGTCGGGCGCCGACGCGGTGGTCTCGATCCACGCCGACGGCAATACCGGCGCGGGCGCGCACGGATTCCACATCGCCTATGCCGAACCCCCGCTGAACCCGGTGCAGGCCGAGGCGGGGACACGACTGGCCACCGCGCTGCGCGATGCCATGGTCTCCGGTGGCGCGGTGCCGTCGACCTATGTGGGGTCGGCGGGACTGGATCCGCGGGCGGATCTGGCCGGACTCAATCTGGCCGAACGGCCGAGCGCCCTGGTCGAATGCGGGAACATGCGCTCGGCGACCGACGCCGCCCTCATCGAGACCCCGGCGGGGCGGGCCCGCTACGCCGAGCTCATCACCGCCGGAATCCTCGCGTTCCTCGGCTGATTCGCCGAGCGCCGCCAGCTGATTTCGGAGGAGTCGCGCAATGTTCGCCAGGCCCGCTCCGGCGGCGCCCGCGCTCGAATAGTAAGGCGGCTTGTTGCCAACATGGCTACCTATCGTCAGCTGCTGGCAAATCTGTGCACCCGCGATAGCTGGTCAATTAACTCACCATTTGCTCCGAGTGGGAACCGGTTGGTCTGAAACGTTTTCATTCGCTGAGTTCGCACACCTGCGGGACGGTTCGCGAATACCGGCCGGTAGCGGTATTTTTCGCTACCAGGACGGTTGACGGTTGATCTTCGCCACCCTAATCTCCTTGTCACAGTTCGATATCGAAGTGTTCGGTGTCATCGCTCGAAATGTTTCCCGGACGGCAAGCCGGCCCCTGCCGTCCTCCGTGTGCGTTTCCAAGGAGTATTGATAGTGAGAAGTCGAATTCTGTTCTTCGCCGGAGTAATGGCATTGGCGCCGATCGTCACCGCGCTGGTCCCCGCCGGGAGTGCCACCGCGCACGGCTGGATCAACGGACCGGCGAGCAGGCAGGAGCAATGCGCCCGTGGCCTCGTGCCCTGCGGTGCGGTGAAATACGAACCGCAGAGTGTGGAGGGTCCGAAGGGGCTCACCAACTGTAGTGCGAACAAATATCCCGAGCTCGATGACGACAGCCTGGGCTGGGTACCGCAGAAAGTCTCCGGCCGTGCGAGTTTCACGTGGAAGAACACCGCGAACCATCGCACGCTGAATTGGGAATACTTCATCGGAAATACCAGGGTTGCCGTGTTCGACGGCCGAAACGAACAGCCGTCCATGGAAGTGACCCATACCGTCGATTTGTCGAACTATTCCGGCAGGCAGAAATTGCGGGCGGTATGGAATATCGGTGATACCGCGGCGGCGTTCTACAGCTGCGTCGATCTCGAGGTAGGCGGCACACCTGGGGCTACGACCACCCCGAAGCCGACTACTTCCCGGCCGACCACCACCGCTCCGCCCGCGACGACCACGAAACCCCCTGCCACGACCACGAAACCGCCGGTGACAACCACCCCCGGGCACGAGCACCCGACGACCACGACTGCCCCTTCCGGATCGCCGTGGCGTCAGGGTGCCACCTATGCCATCGGCGACAAGGTCACCTACCAGGGCACAACCTATCGCTGCAGGCAGGCGCACACGGTGCACGACCCGAACTGGACACCGCCGAACACTCCCGCACTCTGGTCTCGGGTGTAGTCGGCGCACCGAGGTCGGCGAAACGGTTCGTGTGTTCTCCCACCATCGGTCCCGCGATGGGGTGAGGATGAGACCGACTCGCCGGCCTCGCGTTCGGTCGGCCCCGCAGCACAAGGACGTGAGATATGAGTGACAGGAAATTCGCCATCGCCGTCGCGGCCGTCGGGACGGCAATGCTGGCCACGACCCTCGGCGCTCCCGCCGCCTCGGCCGGTGTTTCGCAGCTGACCGTGAAACCCAACCTCAGCGTCGGCTCGGCAACCGACTACGGCACCGGATGCACCCATCAGTTGCTGGCCAGGCTCAGCATCGGCATCGTTCCTGTCGCCTTCTACGACAACGGCGCGCTCCTGGCCGTTGTCGCCCCGACCGACGGCGTCGCCATGTTCAACTGGGTGCCGTCCTACACCGGTGCCCACGCGCTCACCGCAGTCCAGGACGGCATCGCCAGTAGCTCGAATGTGACAGTCGGCCGGGGCTTCCGCTTCGGGGAATCCTGCGTGGTCACCGGCGGCTGACCCAGGCGACAAAACGGTGGCCCGGTTCGCGCGAACCGGGCCACCGCTTTCTATCCGCTACTTCGACGCGAGCTTCTTGCCCTCGCCCTTCTTGCCCGCGGCCTTCTTGGCGGGCTTCTTCGGCGCCTTCTTCGGCGCAGGCGCCGACCCGTTGGTTTCGGGCTTGCCCGCCGGGTGCACCGCTGTGACGACCAGATCGTCGTCGCCGGTATCGACTTTCACCGTGCCACCCGGTTCCAACCCGCCGTCGAGCAGCAACCGCGAGACCCGGTTGTCGAGCTCCTTCTGCACGGTGCGACGCAACGGCCGTGCACCGAACTCGGGCTGAAAACCCCGCTCGCCCAACCAGTCCACCGCGGACTGACTGATCTCGAGTTCGATGTCCTGAGCGGCGAGCATGCGCCGGGTGCGATCCAGGATCAGCTCGACGATCTGTTCCAGCTGCTCGGAGTCGAGGCGATGGAACACGATCTGCTCGTCGATCCGGTTGAGGAACTCGGGCCGGAAGTGCTGGCGCAGTAGCTCTTCGAGCTGCGGCACGATCGCGTCGAGGTCGCCGGGAGGCGCGTCGAGGATCACGTGCGAACCGATATTGGACGTCATGATCACGATCGTGTTCTTGAAATCGACGGTGCGGCCCTTGGAATCGGTGACGCGCCCGTCGTCGAGCAGTTGCAGCAGCACATTGAACCCATCGGGGTGCGCCTTCTCGACCTCGTCGAACAGGATCACCGAATACGGCTGCCGCCGCACCTTGTCGGTGAGCTGCGCGGCATCGTCGTAGCCGACGTATCCGGGCGGCGCGCCGACCAGCCGCGAGACCGTGTGCTTCTCCTGGAACTCGCTCATGTCGAACCGGATCAGCCGGTCCTCGTCGCCGAAGACCGCCTCCGCGAGGGCCTTGGCCAGCTCGGTCTTACCGACACCGGTGGGGCCGAGGAACAGGAACGACCCGATCGGCCGGTTCGGATCCTTGAGCCCGGCCCTTGCCCTGCGCACCGCCTCGGCGACCGCCACGATCGCCTCGTTCTGCCCGATCACCCGCTTGTGCAGGACGTCCTCGAGCTGGAGCAGACGCTGCTTCTCCTCGGCGGTCAGATCGGCCACCGGAATGCCGGTGCGCTTGGAGATCACCTCGGCGATGTCGACGACGTCGACGATCGGCTCCGAGGACGTGGCACCGGACTCTTCGAGCTCCTCCTCGGCGGCAGCGATGTCGGCCTTGATCGCCTTGGCCTTCTCGTAGTCCTCGTTGTCGACCGCGGCGTCCTTCTCGCGATACAGCCGCGCGATCGCCTCGTCCCGCGCCCTCACCTCGGGATCGGGGGTGCCCGAACGCAGCCGGATCCGCGCACCCGCCTGATCGATCAGGTCGATCGCCTTGTCGGGCATGAACCGGTCGGTGATGTAGCGATCCGACAGCTGCGCGGCCGCGACCAGCGATTCGTCGGAGTAGCGCACCTGGTGGTGTTCTTCGTACACATCGGCCAGACCGCGCAGGATCTCGATGGTGTCCGCCACCGAAGGCTCCGAGACCATCACCGGCTGGAACCGGCGTTCCAGCGCCGCGTCCTTCTCGATGTGCTTGCGATACTCGTCGATGGTGGTCGCGCCGACGACGTGCAGGTCGCCGCGGGCCAGCGCGGGCTTGAGCAGATTGCCCGCGTCCATCGAGCCCTCGCCGCCGCCACCGGCGCCGACGATGGTGTGCAACTCGTCGATGAAGACGATCAGCTCGTCTTTGTGCGCGCGGACCTCATCGAGGATCTTGGTCAGCCGCTCCTCGAATTCGCCGCGGTACTTACTGCCCGCCACCAGCGAGCCGACATCGAGCGCGATCACGCGGCGGTCGGCGAGGGTCACCGGCACATCACCGTTGACAATGCGCTGGGCCAGCCCCTCCACGATGGCGGTCTTACCGACCCCGGGATCACCGATCAGCACCGGGTTGTTCTTGCGCCGCCGCGACAGGATCTCGATGGTCTGCTCGATCTCCTCCGCGCGGCCGACAACCGGGTCGATCAGGCCCTCGCGGGCTTCGGCGGTGAGATCGCGACCGTATTCGTCGAGGGTGGGTGTGCCGGATTCCGGCTGCCTGCGTTTCGAGGGCGCGGTCGCCATCGGCGTTCCCGGCGCGGGCACACCGCCGCTCTGAGTGGCCGCGATCCCGGCGACCAGCGCCTGCGCCGCGACGCTGTCCGGGAGCGAGGCGATGCCGAGCAGAATGTGCTCCGGGCCGATGTAGCTGCTGCCCGACTGAGCCGCCTGCCGCTGAGCCGCGCGCAGCGCGACCTTGGCAGCGGGGCCGAGCGTGATGTCGGCGAGGTCGTCGGCACTGGGTTCGCCGGTGTCGAGGTAGTCCTGCATCTGCTCGGCGACCTGGTCGGGATCCAGGCTGAGCTCGGCCACGATGCTGCGTCCGGGTTCTGCCTCGGTGGCCGCGTAGAGCAGGTGTTCGGGAGTGATTTCAGGGTTGCCCCATTCCCTGGCCGCCTCACGGGCCGTGCCGACCAGCAACTTCGCGTTGTCGGTCATCAACCTGCCCAGGTCGATGCGTTGTACCGGTGGTTTGGATGACATTCCGGAACCGAAAAACCGCTGGAAGATGTCGTCGAATGGGTCCCGAGAGCTCGGAAAGCTCGCTGTCATGTCCACACCTCTTCGCTCGTCGCGCCGTGTGTCACGGCGACTCCTGCAGATCGGGTCGGTACTGCCAGCAATACTTCGGCATCCTCGGGGCGCGTGCAAGCGATTGGATAGTTTCACATCGGCGATGTCGGCAGGTGTAGCCCACAAACCAAAATCCGGCCGAAACGGTCCCGAACCACCGGTTTTGTCTGATTCTTGATGAAGGGGCGCCGCGGCCGGGTAGCGTGGCGACCCGCGAGGTGGTAACGACCGCAGCGCCCATTTTTGCCCGCCGACCAGCTGGGTCGAACAGGCCGACGGGAAGTAGAGCACGGAGCTTGGTCAACGACGTCATCGATGTGAGCGCGGATTTCACCATCGCGCGACAAGCGTTGTGGGATGTGCTGCTCGATCCCCAGAGTTACCCACGGATGTTCACCGGCATCGGCAGTTGTGAACCGGTGGAACGCCCCGACGGTGCTGTCCACTGGCAGGTGCGGGTCGGCTCGGCGAGCGGCGGGATCAGGACCCACGAGTTCATCCTCGTCATCGGCCGTTGGTACGAGAGTTTCGAGCTGCGTAGCCCGGTGCTCGGCAGCTTCGCCGCGATCCGCTTGCGTGGCGATCAGGAGCGGACCCGGCTCGATATCACCCTGTTCGCCGCCGCGCGTGTCCATCCGCTGATCGAGCAGGGCGCCAACTCGCTGGTCACCGACTGGGTGAAGGCGGGGCTGCGCCGTACCGCCGACGCGATCGCGGGCACCCGTTCCTCGGTGGTGGTCAATGCCGAGCGTTCGATGGTGCGCCGCAATGCCGGGGTGGCGCGCAGTATCGCGGCCACCGGGCTGATGCGGCCCGAGCCGGTGTCGATCGTGAGACAGCTTCGCTCCCTGTCGAAGTGGGGTTTCAACCTGGCCGGTGGTTACGCGGCGGGCGCGGCGTACGAACCCGATCGGCTCGCGCTGATCGATGCGCGCGGGCATCGCACCTTCGCCGAGGTCGACTCCCGATCCACCGCGCTGGCCGCGGCGATGTACTCGATCGGTCTGCGCAAGGGTGACGCCATCGGTCTGCTGGCGCGCAACCACGCGGGCATGGTCGAAACCATGGTCGCCGCGGGCAAACTCGGCGTCGACGTGGCATTGCTCAACGCGGGATTGTCGGGGCGTCGCATCGAGGAGATCGTGCAGCGGCACCGCCTGAGCGCGGTCTTCGTCGACGGTGCGCTGGAAACGCTGATCCGCTACCTGCACAGCGAGATCCCGCGCTACACCACCGACGACTGCCCGCCGGACCCGGATCGCACGACGGTCGACGACTTGATCGCCCAGGCGCACAACGACTTCCCGGTCCCCACGCATCCCGGCCGACTGATCGTGCTCACCTCCGGCACCAGCGGTTCGCCGAAGGGCGCGCGCCGCCCGCATGCCAAGGGTTTCGGCACTATCGCCGCGCTGCTCTCGCGGATCCCGCTGCGCGTGGAGGAGGTCCTGCTCATTCCCGCGCCGCTGTTCCACACCTGGGGTCTGGCCGGGTTGCAGCTCAGCACGGCACTGCGCGCGACCGTGGTGTTGTCGGACGGTTTCGATGCGATGGACTGCCTGCGCGCGGTGGCCGAGCACCGGATCACCACGTTGATCGTGGTTCCGACGATGGTGGAACGCCTGCTCGAGGTGCCCGACGAGGTCCGGGCCGGCCTGGATCTGTCGAGCCTGCGGTTCGTGGTGAGCTGTGGTGCACCGCTGGCCGGGGCCACCGTGCTGCGATTCCTGGACAGCTACGGCGACCTGCTCTACAACGTGTACGGCTCGACCGAGGTGTCGTGGGCCAGCGTCGCCACCCCTGACGACCTGCGGGTATCGCCCACGACCGCGGGCCGCCCACCGCTGGGCACCCGGGTCGCGGTGCTCGGTCCCGACCTGCGTCCGGTGCCGGTCGGCGCCACCGGGCACATCTTCGTCGCCAACCACATGCTCTTCGACGGCTACGTCAACGCCGCGCCGCCGGAGGAGGCCGACGGCATGCTCGATACCGGCGACCTCGGTTACCTCGACGCCGCGGGGCGGCTGTTCGTGGCGGGCCGTGACGACGAGATGATCATCTCCGGTGGTGAGAACGTCTTCCCGCGACCGGTCGAGGAGGCGCTCGCCCACCTGCCCCAGATCAGCGAAGTCGCGGTCGTCGGCGTTCCCGACCGGGAGTTCGGTCAGCGGCTGGCCGCGTTCGTGGTGAAACGCGAAGGGGCTGGACTGGATTCGGACATGGTGCGGACCTATATCCGCAACCGCCTGAGTCGATTCTCGGTCCCGCGCGACGTCACGTTCCTGACCGCGCTGCCGCGCGGGGAGACCGGCAAGATCCTCAAGCGGGTGCTCGTGCCTGGGTCAGTGCTGAGCGAGTAGCGCACCCACCGCCCGCTCGATCGTCGCCGACGCCTGCTCGCCCGGCAGTCCGCGCCGATCCTGCAGATGGTGGCGCATCGGCCAGCCGAGGGCGCCGTCGACCAGATCGAGGAGCACGTCGTCGTGCGTACCGTCGGGTCGGGACAGTTCGGGTGCGAACAGCGCGGCCAGGACGGCGCGGATGTGTTCGTCGGTGCGCCGCATCCTCGCGTCGACCGCGGCGATCGACCGGGATTCCTGGAGACCGGGCAGGCGGGGCACGCGCTGGAGGGCGAAGATCGCGGCGCTCTGCCGGACCGCGATCGTGATCCGCTCGGCCACGGGCGCCGACGGATCGGGGGTCACCAGGCACGCCTCGACCATTTCGGACTGGCGTTCGGTCGCGGCCACCAGCAACGCTTCCCGGTCCGGAAAGTGCACGAACACGCTGCGTTCGGAGGTGCCCGCTCTGGCGGCGATCGCGCGCGCGGTCGGCGCGAAATCGCCCGCGGTGACGGCGGCGAGCAACCCGTCGATGATGGCTTCGCGCGTTTTCGCCGGATCCCGCCGCCGCGGCGCGCGCGCCTGCCTCGCGCCCGCCGCCGCGGCGTCCCGCTCCGATCTCATCGGCCCATCACAGCACAGTCGGCCGACGACCTACTTGCCCGGCTCCGGCGCGGCCCGGTTCATCAGCGAGTGCTTGCGCGAATAGGCGAAGTACACGATCAGGCCGACCAGAAGCCACCCGGCGAACCGCACCCAGGTCTCCCACGGCAGCGACCAGATCAGGTAGGCCGAGAAGCCGATACCGATCAGCGGGATCACCGGCATCAGCGGCAGCCGGAACGAGCGCGGGGCGTCGGGCCTGGTGCGCCGCAACACGATCACCGAGATGCACACCACGATGAAGGCCATCAGGATGCCGATATTGGTGAGCTCGGCGACGGTGTTGATCGGCAGCACGCCGGCCAGGATCGCCGCGCCGAAGCCGACGATCCAGGTGACCCTGGTCGGCACCTTGCGGGTGGGGTGGGTCTTGGCGAACCAGATGGGCAGCAGCCCGTCGCGGCTCATCGCGAACCACACCCGGGTGACGCCGAGCATGAAGGTGAGCACGACGGTGATGATGCCGACGATCGCGCCGACCGCGATGATATTGGCGACGCCCGGCATCCCGACCGACTCGAACGCGGTGGAGAACCCACTGGTGGGGCTGATCTCGGTGTACTTCTGCATACCGGTGAGCACGAGCGTGGCCAGCACGTAGAGCACCATCGCGATGGCAAGGGAGTAGATGATCGCCTTGGGCAGGTGCTTGCGTCCGTCGATGGATTCCTCGGCCGCGGTGCTCATCGCGTCATAACCGAAAACGGCGAAGAACACCGTCGCCGCGCCGGTCCACACCGCGCCCGTGCCGAACGGGAAATACGGGTCGTAGTTGGCGCTGTCGATGTGGAACACCCCGAGTACCACGATGAGCACTACCAGCGCGACCTTGATGCCGACCGCGACCGTCTCGAATCGGCCGACGCTGCCGATACCGCGGGAGAGGACCCATGCGGTGCCGAGACAGAACAGCACCGCGAACAGGTCGATCACCCGGCCGTCGCCGGTATCGGGCGCGCCGAGCATCCACTCCGGCAGGGTCAGGCCGACCTGATCGAGCAGGAACCCGAAGTACCCGGACACCCCGATCGCGACCACCGCCGCCACCGCGATGTATTCGAGCAGCAGGTCCCAGCCGATGAACCAGCCCGCGAGCTCACCGAGGGAGACATAGCCGTAGGTGTAGGCCGAACCGGCTTTCGGGACCATGCCCGCGAATTCGGCGTAGCACAGCGCTGCCGCGGCACTGGCGACACCGGCGATCAGGAACGAGATCAGTACCGCCGGACCGGTGACCGAGTGCGCGACCGAGCCGGCCAGGGTGAAGATGCCCGCGCCGATGATGCCGCCGACGCCGATGGCGGTGAGCTGCCAGAGCCCGAGTGATTTGGCGAGGCGCTCGTCACTGGGGATCTCGTCGTCGACCTCTATCAGGGGTTTGCGGCGCAACATCTGGGTGCGCAGCTCTGCGAAAGACATTCGCGTTTCCTTCCATCGGCGCACACCGCCGCGTCACGGTGGGCTCATCCGAGTACACCGCCACGCGCGATCGCGGGCGTCGAGAGTGAATAATGTTCAGCGGCGATGATTGTTCGGCCGAGCCGGTTATCTTCCGCGTGCGCCGACCAGTGCGCGCAGGAAGAACCCGAGGTTGGCGGGCCTTTCGGCCAGCCTGCGCATGAAGTACCCGTACCACTGGTCACCGTAGGGGACATACACGCGGACATGGTTGCCCGCGGCGGCGAGTCGCTGCTGTTCGTCGGCGCGAATGCCGAACAGCATCTGGTATTCGTACTCCTCGGTCTTGCGCTGCGCGGACTGCATGCCGACCCCGGCCGCGGTGATCACCGCCGGGTCGTGCGAGGCGATCATCGGATAGCCCGCGCCCGCGGTGAGCACGCCGAGGCATCGCAGGTACGACGCGTCGACCTCGGCCTTGTCGCGGAAGGCGACCGACTCCGGTTCGTCATAGGCGCCTTTGCACAGCCTGATTCGCGACCCCGGACCTGCCATGGCGCGGCAGTCGTCCTCGGTGCGGCGCAGATACGCCTGCAACACCGTGCCCAGCCACGGGTAGTCCGCGCGGAGTTCGCGCACGATCGACAGCGTCGAATCGGTGGTGGTGTGGTCTTCGGCATCGACGGTGACCCAGATCCCCGCGGCCTCGGCGGCGGCACAGATCTGGCGGGCGTGCTCGCGGGCGATGGCGTGACCGTCGCGCGGCAGGGCCTGTCCGAGTGCGGAGAGTTTCACCGAAACCTCCAGTGGCCGAACAGCTCCCGCCGCGACCTCGGACTGGGGGAGTTCGCCGAGCGCGGCGATCAGGGTCCGGTACTGCGCGACGGTCGCCTCGGCGCTGGCCAGGTCGGTGGTGTCCTCACCCAGATAGTCGATGCTGACGAAACGCCCTGAGCGCAAAAGGGTTTCGGTGGCGAGCACCGCCTGCTCCGTGGTGGTGCCCGCGACGAAGCGAGCCACCACCGCCCGGCTGACCGGCAGGCCGGTGATGGTGCGTTCCAGCCGGGGTGAGCGGGCGGCGGCGAGCATGGTCGAACGCAGCAGAGCAGACATCAGCCGACCTCCGGTGCCTGGTGGGGGTAGCCGTGCTCGGTCGGCGGGACGAACGTTTCCTTGATCGTGCGCGCGGAGGTCCAGCGCAGCAGGTTCTGGGGGGAACCCGCCTTGTCGTTGGTGCCGGACGCGCGTCCGCCACCGAACGGCTGCTGGCCGACGACGGCTCCGGACGGTTTGTCGTTGATGTAGAAGTTGCCCGCGGCGAAGGTGAGCCGCTCGGTCGCCGCGGCGATCGCGGTGCGGTCCTGCGCGATCACCGAGCCGGTGAGGCCGTAGGGGCTGCCGCTGTCGACGAGGTCCATGGCATCGGCGAACGCGGTCGGGGTGCTGTCGTCGTAGACGTGCACCGCCAGGATCGGGCCGAAGTATTCGGTGCGGAAGATCTCGTCGGCCGGATCGTCACCGACCACGATGGTCGGGTCGACGAACCACCCGACGCTGTCATCGCTGTGTCCGCCTGCCACCACGGTCAGACCCGGTGTCGCCTTGGCGCGCTCGAGTGCGGCGGTATTGCGGTCGAAGGCGGGTCGATCGATCAGTGCCCCACCGAAATTCGTGAAGTCGGTGACATCGCCGTAGCGCAGGTTCGACGTCCGTTCGATCAGGTCCTCCGACATCGCCGCCCACACCGAACGTGGGACGAACGCGCGGGAGGCGGCCGAACACTTCTGGCCCTGGTAGTCGAACGCGCCACGCACCAGCGCGGTGGTGAGCACCGCCGGATCGGCCGACGGGTGCGCGAGCACGAAGTCCTTGCCGCCGGTCTCGCCGACCAGCCGTGGATACGTGCGGTACCCGTCCAGGCGCTGTGCCACCTCGCGCCACAGGTGCTGGAACGTGGCCGTCGACCCGGTGAAATGCACGCCGGCCAGCCGCGGGTCGGCCAGCACGACATCGGAGATCACCGGGCCCGCCCCGTTGACCAGGTTGATCACCCCGGGCGGCAGTCCGGCGGCTTCGAGCAGCCGCATCGTCAGATAGGCCGCAACGGACTGGCTCCTTGCGGGCTTCCACACCACGGTGTTGCCCATCAGCGCGGGCGCGGTGGGCAGATTGCCCGCGATCGCGCTGAAGTTGAACGGCGTCACCGCGTAGACGAACCCCTCGAGCGAGCGGTACTGCATCCGATTCCACACACCCGGCGAGGAGAGCGGCTGCCCGGCGAGGATCTCGCGGGCGAACGAGACATTGAACCGCCAGAAGTCGATCAGTTCGCACGGCGCGTCGATCTCGGCCTGATAGGCGGACTTGGATTGCCCGAGCATCGTCGCGGCCGCGATCTTCGCGCGCCACGGCCCGGAGAGCAGGTCGGCGGCGCGCAGGAAGATCGCGGCTCGATCGTCGAACGACATCGCCTGCCAGGCGGGCGCCGCGGCACAGGCGGCCTCGACCGCGGCGGCGGTTTCGGTGGTGCTCGCGTCGTGCAGGGTGCCGAGGACGGCGGCGTGGCGATGCGGTTGGACCACGTCGAACGCGGGGCCGTCGCCGGGCAGGTGGCGGCCGCCGATCACGTGGGCGATCTCGGTGGGGGAGGCGGACAACTCGGCGAGCGCGGTCTGTAGGCGACTACGTTCCGGGCTGCCCGGAGCGAAGGTGCCGACGGGTTCGTTGACCGGTGGTGGGGTGGTCGCGATGGCGTCCATGAGTGCGGCTCCTGCGTCGTGAGGGATGGCGGGATGTGACGTAGTCAACACCGATCGGGAGCAGTCATAATCGTCTGATCGGATGAAGATCGGCGCGATCCTTTGTCCGATCGACCAACATGGAGGTGCTCGATGGCTGACGGGGCCACAACGCTGCGCGAGTTGCTGACCGCTCTCGACCACACGGTCGCCACCCTCGTCGACGCGCCCGCGGGCCACGAGGTCGCGGTGCGGACGGTGGCGTTGGCCGAGCCTGCCGACCTGCCCGAACACCTCGACGACGAGGGTGCGTTGCCCGAGGTGTATCTGCTCGTCGGCGTCGATGCCGCCGCGACCGCGCGCTGGTTGCGCGAGGTCGTCGACCGCGACCCCGCTCAGCGCCCGCGAGTGCTGATGACCAAGAGCGCCAACGACTCGCCCGCGGTGCGCGCCGCCGCCCATGCCGCGGGAATCGCGCTGGTGCACGTCCACCGGCAGGCGCGCTGGGACCAGGTCTTCTCGCTGATCCGCCGGATGCTGGCCCGCTCACCCGGTCAGCGCGCCGCCTCCGACGAGCACGACCTGCTCGCCCCCGACACCGACCTGTTCGGCCTGGCTCAGGTGCTGGCCAGGGAAACCGGCGGCATGGTCTCGATCGAAGACCCCCAGTCGCACGTCCTGGCCTACTCGGCCTCCGACGCGTCGGCCGACCAGCTGCGCATCCAGTCCATCCTCGGCCGGGAAGGCCCGAGCGACTACCTGCGGATCCTGCGTGAATGGGGTGTATTCGACCGGGTGCGGCGCGGTGACGAGGTCGTCGACGTGCCGGAACATCCCGAGCTCGATATTCGCCGCAGGCTCGTCGTCGGCATCCGGCGTGGGGAAGGCGCGCAATCGAGAATGCTCGGGACCATCTGGTTGCAGCAGGGCGCGGGAGAGTTGCGCCCTGACGCGGCGCAGGTGTTGCGTGGCGCGTCGGCGGTGGCGGCCAGGATCATCGCGCGGCGGCTGGACGCGCCCTCCACCGAGGCGTTGCTGGTTCGCAGGTTGTTCGGCGCGCACGGTGACGGCGTCGACGTGCCCTCGGTCGCCGCCGCGCTGAACCTGCCGACGACCGGTCCCGCCGCGGTGATCGGCTTCGCGCCGGTGGGGCCCGCCGCGGGGCCGGCCGCGTCGAGTGGCTTGATCCGGTTGCACGCCAGTGCTTTCCGTGATGATTCGGTCACCGAGTCGATCGGTGAGCGGGTCTATGTCCTGCTGCCCGCCTACCACTCCGAGCGCAGCGTCGGCTCGTGGGTGCGCAAGCTGGTCACCCAGCTCGAGCAGACGCGCGAACTGGTCGTGCGGGCCGCGATCGCGGCGCCGGTCGCCGGTCTCACCGCGGTCGCGGGCGCGCGCGCCGAGGTCGACCGGGTGCTGGACAGCCCGGTCGCCGATCTCGCGGGCAGCCGGGTCGCCACGCTGGCCGACGCCAGGACCGCGGTGCTGCTGGCCGAGATCATGGAGCTGATTCGCGAGCGTCCGCGCCTGCACGATCCGCGCCTGGCCGCCCTCGACGCCTACGACCGAACCCACGCCGCCGACCTGCGCGTATCGGTGCAGGCGTTTCTGCGGGCACACGGTGAGGTGCGTGCCGCCGCGGCCGCGCTACGCGTGCATCCGAACACGCTGCGCTACCGGCTGCGGCGGGTGGAGACGGTGCTGGGCATCGATCTGACCGATCCAGAGGATCGGCTGCTGCTCGATATCCAGCTGGCCGCGCTGCCGACAATTCCGATTGCTCAGAGGTAGCACAGATATTGCAGTTAGTCTGCAATAGTTGTCCGGGTCGGACGGTCGTGGAACGAAGGAGTAGCGGTGAACAGTGCACACAGGGGTCGCGGCGAGCTGTCGCGGCGCGGGATGCTGGGTGTCGGGGTCGGCGCTGCCGCCGCGGTCGCGGTCGGCGCGACCGTCACCGGATGTGGTGACCAACCGAGTGGAGTCACCCCGTCGAGCACTCAGACCGAGCCGACCGAGGCCATCCTGGATGCCAACCGCGCGCTGGCCGACACGCTGCCCTTCGGCGACACCGCCGACTTCGCCGATGCCGACCGCGGCTGGATCGCCTCCCTCGAACCCGGCAGGGTCACCGATCAGTCAGGGAAAGTGGTGTGGGACAACGACTCCTACGACTTCCTCGCCGGGTCCTGTCCGCAGTCGGTGAACCCGAGCCTGTGGCGCCAGTCCCAGCTCACCGTCAAGCAGGGCCTCTACGAGATCGCGCCGGGCTTCTATCAGATCCGTGGTCTCGACCTGTCGAACATGACGTTGATCGAAGGCGAGACCGGCGTGGTCGTCATCGATCCGCTGGTTTCCGCGGAGACCGCAGCCGCCGGCCTGAGGCTCTATCGCGAACATCGCGGTGACCGGCGGTCACCGGCCTGATCTACTCCCACTCCCATGTCGACCACTTCGGCGGCAGCTACGGCGTCATCACCCCGCAGGACGTCGCGGCCGGACGCTGCCCGGTGATCGCGCCCTCGGGGTTCATGGAACACGCCGTCGCCGAGAACATCTACACGGGCACGGCGATGGCCCGTCGTGCCGCCTACATGTATGGCGCCGCCTTGCCCCGCGGCCCGAAAGGTCAGGTGGGATCCGGTCTGGGACAGACCACTTCGGTCGGCACGATCAGCCTGATCCCGCCCACCGTGCACGTCACCCGCACCGACCAGGAAGAGACGGTCGACGGTGTGCGGATGGTCTTCCAGCTGACCCCGGGCACCGAAGCGCCCTCGGAGATGAACTTCTACTTCCCCGACCGGCGCATTCTGTGTATGGCCGAGAACGCCACCCACACCATGCACAACATCGTCACCCTGCGCGGCGCGCTGGTCCGCGACCCGCATGTCTGGTCGAAATATCTCACCGATTCGATCAACCGCTACGCGCGCCGGTCCGATCTGGTGTTCTCCTCGCACCACTGGCCGGTCTGGGGTACCGATCGGATCGTGGAGTTCCTGTCGCTACAGCGCGACATGTACGGCTACCTCAACGATCAGACGCTGCGACTGCTGAACCAGGGGTACGTAGGCGCCGAGATCGCCGAAATGCTGCGGATGCCACCCGCGCTCACCGCGTCGTGGTCGACGCACGGGTACTACGGCTCGGTGAGCCACAACGTCAAGGCGGTGTACCAGCGGTACATGGGCTGGTTCGACGGCAACCCGGCACACCTGTGGGAACACCCGCCGGTGGAGAACGCCCGACGCCACGTCGAGGCGATGGGCGGTGCCGACGCGGCACTGCGGACCGCGCAGAAGGCCTACGATGCCGCCGACTTCCGCTGGGTCGTGCAGCTGGTGAACTACGTGATCTTCGCCGATCCGGCCAACAAGACGGCAAAAGACTTGCAGGCCGCCGCTTTCGAACAACTCGCCTACGGCGCGGAGAACGCCACCTGGCGCAACTTCTATCTCAGCGGCGCCCACGAACTGCGCCATGGTTCCTTCGGCACGCCGACCACGGCCAACTCCGCGGCGATGGCCGCCGCGCTGAGCGTGGAGCAGGTGTTCGACGCGGTGTCGTTGCGCATCGACGGTCCGAAAGCCTGGGATGCCCGGATGAGCACGGACTGGCGGATCACCGACGAGGACAACCGCGTTCACCGCGTGGAACTGCGCAACGGCGTACTCGTGCACCACGACCGGTTCCCCGATGACGCGCTGCCTGCGCCCGACGCGACGATCACCCTCACCCGCCGGACCCTGATCGCCACCCTGGTCGGCGGCGCCGACCTGCGCAAGGGCGTCGCGAGCGGTGACATCGCCATCGATGGCGACGTCACCGCCCTGGCGAAGCTGCCCGGCCTGATCGACAAGCCGGACCCGAACTTCGCCATCGTCACCCCGTGACGATGTCAGGACCCGGTGGGTACCTCGCCGACCGCCTTGGCCGGATCGATCACGCCGAACACCTCGCCCTGTGGCGCGGCCAGGATGCCCATCCGGCCGAACGGGCTGTCGTCGGGGCCCATGATCACCGAGGCGCCCAGTTCGGTGGCCCTGGCCAGGGATCCGTCGGCGTCGTCGACCTGGATCCAGGTGAGCCAGTAGGGCGGGGTGCTCAGCGCTGAGGCGTCCATCATGCCGCCGACCTCGCGGCTCTCACCGGGCAGTGCGAAGGTGGAATAGGTGAAGGTCTCCCCGTCGCCGATTTCGTTGTACTGCCAGCCGAACACCTTGTTGTAGAACTCGTGCGCCTGATCGTAGGCAGGGGTGTGCAGTTCGTTCCAGCAATAGGCGCCGTTCTGGTTGAATATGCCGGAACCGTTGTGCGCCTTGGCTTCCCACACGCCGAACACCCCGCCTGCCGGGTCGGCGGCGATGAACATGCGTCCCACGTCGAGCACATCGAACGGTGGCATGAACACCTGCCCGCCCGAGGAGCTCACGCGTTCGGCGATCTCGTCGGCGCGCTGCGCGGCGAAGTAGGTGGTCCACACCGACGGCATCGTTTCCATGCCCTGCGGTTTCGGGCCGATGCCCGCCGCCGGTCGGCCGTCGAGCGTGGCCATGAGATAGCCACCGGCTTCGGCGGGACTGTCCTGGACCTCCCAGCCGAACAGGGTGCTGTAGAAATCGCGGGCGGCGGTGGTGTCGTCCACCTGACAGTCGATCCAGCAGGGAGTTCCCTGCGGCCAAGCTTCGTCGCGTGTCGGCATGTCGAACGTCCTCCTCGGCGATGGATGAAGGCCGGCCCGAATCGCACCGGCACGAGGCAAGTCAACCACCGGTCACCGACAAGAAGAAGGAACCCGGAACCGCGCTGAACTGGAACAACGCGTGTTCACAGCGACAGCCCGAGCGGGCCGAGGATCGCCTGACCAGCTCGTTACCGCTGTTATGGTTTCCGCGCCGATCGTGCGGTGGCTTGGTCAACGTTGGAGACGAACCGGTCGGGAGCGATTCATGGTGAGTAAAGGCTCGGAACATGGGTTAGTCCGGATGCTGGCGACGATCGTCGCGGTGGTCGTCGTGCTCGGCTGCGGCGGTGGTCCCGCCGGTGGTCAGCCACCGGACGCGTCGGCCGCGAAGTGGACCGCCCTGCACGACGGGCCGGGCGCCTATCCCGAGGTTCGGGTGGAGCGTGGCGTCCAGATCACGATGAGCGACGGCGTGGTGCTCAAGGCCGACGTCTACCGCCCCGCCGATGCCGCCGGCGTGATCGAGCAGAAGCCGCTGCCGGCAATTGTCAGCCTGACCCCCTATTCGAAACTCATGACCGGGCTGATCGAACAGGCTGCCGCGATTCCGGGCCTGCAGTCCACCGCCGTCGACATCGTGCGCAGGCTGAACCTGTCCGCCACCCCGATCAGTGGTTTCGGTGACCTCATGCAGGCACTGGACGGCGGCATGATCCAGACCATGCTCGGCGTCGACCGCAAACTCGTCAGCGCCGGCTACACCGTCGTCGTGGCCGACGTACGCGGAACCGGGATGTCCCAGGGCAAATGGGACACCCTCGGAACGCGCGAACAGCTCGACACCCGCGAGGTGATCGACTGGGCGGCCACGCAGCCGTGGTCGAACGGCCGCATCGGGATGAGTGGCGGCTCGTACTCCGGCATCAACCAGTTGCGCGCCGCCGAGAACGCACCGCCCGCGTTGCAGGCGATCTTCCCGGTCGAGCCGGGCAGCGACCTCATGCGTGACGTGGTCGCCCCCGGTGGCGGCGTGGGCACCACCTTCCTGCCGCTGTGGCTGAACTCGGTCAACCAGCTCAAACTCGTTCCCGACGTGGCCTCCATGGTCGACGGCAGCTTCGACTGGACCTGGTTCAACGACCGCCTCGCCGATCCGACCACCAATTTCGACCTGCTCGCCCAGTCGCTGCTCACGCCGTCGCTGTCGAATATGCCGCCCGCGCTCGACGGCGCACTCGACGACACCTCGGACTTCCGCGAGGCGATCATGGGCCACCCCGAGAACGTCACGGTGCCGACCTTCGTCTACGGCGGCTGGCACGACATCTTCGCCAACAGCGCGACCAAGCTCTACGAGCAGATCCCGCTGCCCGCCGGACGCAAGCAGCTCGTCGTCGGCGACACCTATCACGCCAATCCCGGTGCAGGCACCGGTGTTCCCGGCGCACCCCCGCGCCTCGACGTGCTGCAGCGGGCCTGGTTCGACAAATGGCTCAAGGACATCGACAGCGGCGTCGAAGGATTCGGGCCCGTCACGGTGAAACAGCAAGGCGGTAGCTGGGTTACGCTGGAGGAGTTCCCGCAGCCCGGCGTCACGCATCGCCGCGTCTACCTGTCCGCCGCGCCCAGCGGCAGCACCGACGACAGTCTGCACGATGGATCGCTCAGCGCCACCGGACCGGCCGGTGTCGAAACGCTCACCGTGGCACCAGGTTTGAATCAAGTCTGCTCGCGCGACGCGGCGCAGGGCTCGGCGGGCATGACGGCCGCCTTCGATACCTGTGCGAAGGACTCCCGCATCGCCGAACGCAACGGCCTCACCTTCACCAGCGCCCCGCTGACCGAACAGACGGTCATCTCGGGCCCGATCAACGTGCGGCTCAACACGATCCATGACGCCACCGACGGATTCTGGAACGTCACCGTCAACGACGTGGCACCCGACGGGACCTCGACCGTGCTCACCACCGGCCAGCTCACCTCGTCGATGCGGGCCGTCGACGAACGCCGCAGCGCACGCTCGATCAACGGCGACTTCACCGCGCCCTTCAACCCGCTCACCGTCGACCGGCTGCTCCCGGTGGTACCCGGCGCGCCCACCGCGATCGACGTCGCCGTCATCCCGACCCAGGCGGTACTGGCACCGGGACACCGGCTGCGCATCGACGTCTTCGCGGGCAACGCGCCCAAGGCATTACCGTTCCGGCCGATGCTGAACGCCAGCGGCCTCGAGCCCCAGCACGTTCGCCTCGACCCCGCCGCGCCGAGTTTCGTCAACCTGCCCACCGACCGTCCGATTCCCTGATCGACGCTGGAGACTCGCCGCCCACTACCCTCGATCGAGCAGGATGCGCAGGCATGCTGTGCGGAGTTCTTTTCGACGAGGAGGTCGCTGTGGTCGAACCTGTCATCGTGGTGATGGGGGTGTCGGGATGCGGGAAGACGACGGTCGGCGCGCTGACCGCCGACCGGCTCGAGGTCCCGTACGCCGAAGGTGACGACTTCCATCCGCAAGCCAATATCGAGAAGATGGCCGCGGGCATCCCGCTCACCGACGAGGACCGGCTGCCCTGGCTCGACACCGTCGCGGACTGGCTCGCCGAACACCAGGAAACCGGTGGGGTAGCGACCTGTTCGGCGTTGCGGCGGGTCTACCGTGACCGCCTGCGCGCGAAGGCGCCGCAGACCTACTTCGTGCACCTGGCAGCCACCCGCGAGGAACTGCTGCGCCGGATGACCGGCCGACTCGGCCATTTCATGCCGACGATCCTGCTGGATTCCCAGCTCGACACCCTCGAACCGCTGCAATCCGACGAAGTGGGCGTCACCCTCAACGCGCTACAGCCGCCGAGCGTGCTCGTCTCCGAGGCCGTCGACGCCTGGATCGCCGCTCACCGCTGAAGCAGCGGATGCAGCTCTTCGACCGGCGCCAGCATCAGCATCGCGCCGAAGACCAGTGCCGCCAGGCAGACCGCGGTGAAGAACAACACCCACAGCACCGCGGGCAGGTGCGTCAACCGAGCCAGCTGGTCCGCATCGGAATCCGTGCGACCGGGCTGACGGCGTCGACTCCGTTGCAGTTCGAAGACCGGCCGTACCGCGGCGGCCAGCAGGAACCACGCCGCCAGATACGCGAACGCGGCCTGCAGCAGATCGCTGCCGAACCAGGACACCCCGAACACCAGCGCGCCGAGCACCGCCACCGTGAGCAGCCCGTACATATTGCGCACCTTGATCAGCACCGCCGCCAGCATCACCAGCGTCGCCCACAACATCACCGTGACCCGGCCGGTCCCGAGCAGTGCCGCATAGCCGAGCCCGAGCAGCGCGGGGGCCGGATACCCGGCCGCCGCGGTGAGAATCATGCCGGGCCCACTCGGTTTGCCGCTCGATACCGTCAGCCCCGATGTATCGGTGTGCAGGGTGATCGCGTGCAGCCTGCGTCCGGTGAGCAGCGCGACCACCGCGTGGCCGCCCTCGTGTGCCACTGTCACCGCGGCTCTGGTCAGCCGCCACAGCGGTCGATACCCGACCAGGATCAGCGCCACCGCGGCGGTGGCGAGCACCAGCCACCAGGCGGGCGCGGGCTGGGGTGCGAGGAGACGGTCGAGCAGCGAGCTGGCGGATCCGGTGTTCACCGCCGCACTTTAGCCGTCGGTGGGCTCGTGGCGCAGGCTCCTGGTCGCGGCCGTTCCCGCATCGGCCCCGTGGCGACGCTCGTCGTGATAGCAATGGGCAATGCAGATGCGCCCTCACCGCTGGACTCCGCCGCGCCCCACCGCTCGTGCGCGCCAGACCCACAGCGATCCGCCGATGCCGCCGACCCGACTGCTGCCGCTGCCGGGAAGTGGTCCGGAGGACGTCGTGGTGCTGCCCGACGGCCACCTTGTCACCGGGACCGACGACGGCGCGATCTGGCGGGTCGATCCGGCGGGTGGCGCGGTCGAGCGGATCGCGGACGCCGGAGGTCGGCCACTGGGCATGCACGCCGATGCGGACGGCTCACTGCTGATCTGCGTCGCCGGTCGAGGCATCCTTCGCCTGGCCGAGGCGGGCGCCGACCTGGAAGTCGTCGTCGGTGAGCTCGACGGTGTCCCGATCGCGTTCCCCAGCAATGTGATTCGCGACGACGACGGCACGATCTACTTCACGATCTCGTCGCGGCGGTGGCCGTTCGAAGAGTGGATGACCGACATTCTGGAACATTCCGGCAGCGGACAGCTGGTACGCCGCGATCCGGACGGCCGCCTGGAGGTGCTCGTCGACGGTCTCCAGTTCGCCAACGGCCTGGTGCTCGCCCCGGACCGATCCAATGTGCTGGTCGCCGAGACCGGCGCCTACCGGATCACGCGATACTGGATGACGGGTCCGCGCGCCGGTACCACGGACTACATCGCCGAGAACCTGCCCGGCTCACCGGACAATATGCTGATCGGCAGCGACGGACTGGTCTGGGTCGGCATCGTCTCGCCGCGTAACCCGTTGCTGGACAAGCTCTTCCCGCTCCCCGGCATCGTGCGGCGAATCGTCGACGCGCTGCCGGATCGGCTGACGCCCGCGCCCGTCCGATCGGTCTGGGTGCTCGCGCTCGATTTCGACGGCACCATCGTGCACGACCTGCAGCGCGACGGCGCCGACTACGCCCTGGTCACCGCGGTGGCCGAACACAACGGCACCCTCTACCTGGGCAGTCTGTCCGAACCCGCGATCGCGGTGACCTCGGTACCGGCGACCTGACCTCAGCGGCGAACGCTGGACGGCACCGGATGGTCCGGCTCCAGCGCGGGCAACCCGTCGATGCTGGTGGCGTTGTCACCGGCGATGCGACGGGCGAAATCGGCATCGGTGCGGCGGGTGTGGGCCTCGTCGAGGATGAAGCGCTCCTCGACGAGGTCGAGTTTGGGCACCGACCAGCCACACGAGTCGGCGATGCGTTCCACCGAGATCGTCACCACCGCACGGATACCCGGGTGTCCGGTGCCGAAATGCTCACGCAGCGTGTCGAATTCGTCGGAGTCGGGGCGGACGACCCGGCCGGTGCCGAAGAGCCGGAGGATGCGGGTGGTGCGGGTGAACGAGCAGAACATCACGGTGATCCGGCCGTTGTCGCGCAGGTGGGCGATCGTTTCCGAACCGCTGCCGAACAGATCGAGGTAGGCGACGGTGTGGTCGTCGATCACGGCGAAGGTGTCGCGATAGCCCTTGGGAGAGACGTTGACGTGGCCGCCGACCGACGGCGCGGTGCCGATGAAGAA
The DNA here is from genome assembly GCF_042719655.1 of Nocardia sp. NPDC058518. Classification (NCBI taxonomy): domain Bacteria; kingdom Bacillati; phylum Actinomycetota; class Actinomycetes; order Mycobacteriales; family Nocardiaceae; genus Nocardia; species Nocardia sp. NPDC058518. Next base: position 50,293 of record NZ_JBHXNJ010000024.1, on the reverse strand, counting down.
CATCGGCTGTTCGGTGATGAATGCCCGCAGCTTGTCGTCGATCCGATCGAACACCTTGCCCATGACGCACTCTCTTGTCCCACCAGTCGGTGAGCTCCCCGTATCCACTGTATCGACCGGTCGAATCGGGACCGCCGTTCGGTTCACGGTGAGGGTTACCGCAGACGCCGACCGCGCGGTGTCCGACGATGTCTCCTATGACGCAGACCGCACCGAGCCCCGCCCACCCCGTCCAGCAGCGTTACGCGGACCAGGCCACCGAGATTCCCGCCCAGTGGAATCCGGTGCTCGAGGTACTGCACGCGCACAAGTCGGTGCGCCGCTATCTTCCGGACGCCGTGTCGCCGGAGACGATTCGGCTGTTGGTGTCGGCCGCGCAATCCGCGGCGACCTCGTCGAACCTGCAGGTGTGGAGCGTTATCGAGGTGCGTGATCCGGCGCGCCGGGCCAGGCTGGCCGCGATTGCGGGTGGCCAGGCACATATCGAGCAGGCGCCGGTGCTGCTGGTGTGGACGGCCGACTTCGCCCGGCTGCGTCAGCTCGCCGACGATCACGGCGCCCCGCTGGAGGGCGCCGACTACCTCGAATCCAGCTACGTGGGCTTCGTCGACGCCGCGCTCGCCGCGCAGAACGCGGTGGTGGCCGCTGAATCTCTCGGCTTGGGCACGGTCTACATCGGCGCGTTGCGCAATGATCCGGAAGCGGTGGCGGCCGAGCTGAATCTGCCCGATCACGTCTTCGCGGTCTTCGGCCTGGTTGTCGGCCACCCGGACCCGGCGGAAGGCACCAGGGTCAAGCCGCGCCTACCGCAGGCGGCGGTGCTGCACCACGAGACCTACGAGCTGGCCGCCCAGCGCGAGCCGGTCGCCGAGTACGAACAGCGGATCGGCGAGATCTACACCGATCAGGGTCTGCCGTTCTCGTGGACCGAGCGCACCCTGGCCCGCTTGGCCTCGGCGGCCTCCCTCAACGGCCGTCACCGTCTGCGGGAGTCCTTGGCCGCCAGGGGATTCCGGCTGCGCTGAGCGGGCGGGACCCCTCAGCCGTCGATCGCCTTCTTCGTCAGGTCGAGTGAGCGGATGCGGGCGTCGAGGTCGTAGACGAGGGTGTTGAGCATGAGCTCGTCGGGGGAGGTGGCGTCGAGCAAGTGCGCCGCCTGGGCACGCACCGTCTCCGGCGAGCCCTGCAACTGCCCGGCCCTGCGCTGGGCGGCGAAGTGGCGTTCGGCGTCGTTTCCGGGGAAGCCGGCGGCCTGCTCCGGCGTGGCCAGTGCCTGCGGACGACCCGAGCGCAAGTTGGCGAAGGCGAGATCGCGCGGCGCGGCGAGGCGGTCGGCCTCCGCGTCGGTATCGGCGCAGATCACGGAGGCGGCCACGATCGTGTACGGCTCGCTCAGGGTCTGCGAGGGCCGGAAATTGTCGCGGTAGAGCGTCAGCGCGGCGACGGTGTTGTCCGGCGCGATGTGGTGGGCGAACGCGAACGGCAGACCGAGCACCGCGGCGACCTGGGCGCTGTAACCACTGGAACCGAGCAGCCATACCTCCGGTTCCGCGCCGAGTCCTGGGCTTGCCACGATCCCGTTCGGATCGGCGCCGCGGAAGAACCCGATCAGCGCGGTGAGCTCCTGGGGAAACGCGTCACCGCCGAGTCCTTCGGCACTGCGGCGCAGTGCGCGCGCGGTCACCGGATCGGTGCCGGGCGCACGGCCGATCCCGAGATCGATCCGTCCGGGATGCAGTGACTCGAGCGTGCCGAACTGTTCGGCGACCACCAGCGGCGGATGATTGGGCAACATCACCCCGCCCGAACCGACCCTGATCCGTGTGGTGGAAGCGGCCAGATGCGCCAGCACCACCGCGGGCGCCGCACTCGCGATGCCGGGCATGTTGTGATGCTCGGCCACCCAGAATCGGCGAAAGCCCTGTTCCTCGGCGTGCTGGGCGAACCGCGTCGTCGCGTGCAACGCCGCACCCGCCGTCGCATCGGACTGCACCGGTGCCAGATCCAGAACCGACAGCGTGACGGCGCTCATGAGCCTCCTCGAATGTGTATCAACCCCTATCGAAGCCAACCCGCGCCGAGCCGCCGGTATTTCCGCGCACCGGTGGTGGTGACACCGGCCACGGTAGCCGGGCGGTAGCGTGCACGACTGATCGACGCGACGGAAGGACTGTTCGATGTCAGCTGACGGCTCCGGCCTATCCACGGAAGCCGCCGAGGCGCCCGCCCAGACGGCCGGATCGGAGGGATACGAGCGCGGCCTGAACCCGCGCACCATCCAGATGATCGCCATCGGCGGTGCGATCGGCACCGGCCTGTTCTACGGCTCCGGTGCGGCGATCGAGCAGGCGGGTCCGTCGCTGATCCTGGCCTACCTCGCCGCCGGTCTGGCGATCTTCGTCATCATGCGCGCGCTGGGCGAGCTGCTGACCTACCGCCCCGTCTCGGGCAGTTTCGCCGAGTACGCCCACGAATTCCTCGGTCGTTTCGCCGGGTTCGCGACCGGCTGGTCGTACTGGGCGGTGTGGGTGTCCACCTGCATGGCCGAGATCACCGTGGCCGGTCACTACGTGCAGTACTGGTTCGACATCCCGCAGTGGGTGACGGCGCTGGTGGTGCTCGCGGTGCTGTTCGCCGCGAACCTGATCTCCGTGCGGTTCTTCGGCGAGGGCGAATTCTGGTTCTCGGCGATCAAGGTCACCGCCATCCTCGCGATGATCCTGATCGGCATCGGCGTACTGGTTTTCGGTTTCGGCCATGCCGCCGATCCGACGGTGACCAATCTGTGGGCCGACGGTGGGATGTTCCCGCACGGCTTCGGCCAGACCCTGCTGGTCTTGCAGATCGTCGTATTCGCCTATGTCGGTGTGGAACTGGTCGGTGTGACGGCGGGGGAGGCCCGCGACCCGAAGACCACCCTGCGCAAGGCGATCAACACCCTGCCCTTCCGTATCGGGCTGTTCTACGTCGGCGCGCTCGTGGTGATCATGTCGGTGGCGAGCTGGCGCAGCTTCCACGCGGGCCGCAGCCCGTTCGTCGAGGTGTTCGAGCAGATCGGCATCCCCGCCGCCGCGGGCATCATCAACTTCGTGCTGCTCACCGCGGCACTGTCGTCGTGCAACTCCGGCATCTACTCCACCGGCCGGATGTTGCGCAGCCTGGCTCTGCGCGACGAAGCGCCCGCGAAATTCGCGACCCTGAGCAAACAATCGGTGCCGTTCACCGGGATCTGCGCCTCGGCGGGCGCGATGGTGATCGGCGTGCTGGTGAACCTGATCTCGCCCGACAAGGCCTTCGCCTACATCACCTCGGTGAGCACCGTCGGCATCATCGTCGTGTGGAGCGTGATTCTGTTGTGCCACATCAAGTATCGCGCCAAGGTCCGAGCGGGCGAACTGCCCGGTAGCGACTACCGGCTGCCCGGTGCGCCCATAACCACCTGGGCCGCACTGGGTTTCCTCGGCTTGGTCGTGGTTCTGTTGCTGTGGACCGATGGTGGACGCACCGCACTGGTCGTCGGCGCGGTCTGGGCGGCACTGGTGTGCGCGGGCTATTACGCCTTCGGCCGCCGCGAGGCCGTGCACACCGGATAGCCCCGTTTGCTGGAAAGCCGCTGGCAGAGAGCCGTTTTCTGTCATACCCCCTCGGTATCGTCGAAGTGTCACACAACCAGCCCGGACGCGAGTGTGGCCGGGCGGTGCGAGAACGGGGGCACACGAGATGAGTGACGAGAACAGCGGCGATCTGCGGCCGCCACGCCAGCACGGAACCACCTGGCGGGAATCGGAATACCGAATACTGGCCGACGATCTGCGCGCGGGCGCCGATCTCGCCCGCACGGCGATCACGGTGGGGCGCACCGAATCGGCGGTGCGCACCGCACTGCGCAATTTCGTGCCACCGGAGGAACGGGTACCGACCGCCGAACGGGAACGCTGGATCCGCACACGCCTTGTCGCCGAGCCGGAATGGGACTGGTGGGCGGTGGTGATCGACCACCACCGCCGCTCCCGCAGCGGCCTGTGGTTCACCCGCCATGAGCACTGCGCGCGCATCGGCTGGCGCAGACGCACCCCCATGCCCGCGCTCGCCCAGGAACTGGCCACCTCGGAACTGTCGGTCGCCGAACTGCTGCGCGCACTGGGGTTGGTCGAGAGCATCGAGGAAGCCGCCGACCGCCTCGGCGCCACCCCGGGCTTGGCTCTGGCCAAACGAGTCACCGCCCGCCGCGACGAAGCCGTCGGCGCGCGCTGGATCCTGGTCGTCGACGGCGCCGCGGGCACCACCCGTCCCCGCAACGCCCCAGTCCGCCGTCAGCTGTCCCTGCACGAAACCCGCGCCGACGCCGAAGCCGAACGCGACCGAATCCTGTCCTGGCACAGGCGCATCGGACCCGAAGAACCCGACGCACCCGTCTGGTGGACCATCGCCGAACGCGGCCTCGGCGCCACCGTCGGCCACACCCGCTGTGGCACCCTCGACTTGACTGCCACCGGCGGCCGACTCCGCGCCGAAGCCCTGGCGGTCGGTGACATCATCCGCGTCCCCGTCCCCGACGGGGGCCACCTCCAAGACCGCATCACCGCGATAGCCCAATATGCCCCGACGGGCCCGATCATCGTCGACCTCGCCCCGGTAGCCAACTCGCGCGTCCGCCGCGTCGTCGAGTTCGCTCCCGACGAACTGGTCGATGTGGTTCACAAACAACAGGACTGACCGCGCCCCGCCGCACCCCCCGAGCCCGCGCCCCCGGGGGGGGGGGGGGACTCGGGCGCGGTTGGCGGCGCGGGGTGCTCCGGGTGCTGGGGGTGGGCGGTGGGGGGGAGAGCGAGCTGGGTGGGGTGATCATCAGAC